>NZ_CAJHBC010000028.1:0-548 GCF_904846535.1 Psychrobacter muriicola 2pS | reverse complement strand
AGGATGAAACTGTTAATAAAAAAAGCCACCCTTTTACAAGGATGGCTTCTTTATGACTAACTCATAAGCTCATTACTGAGACTTAGTGATTAGTTCAATACGTTAGCAACAACACCAGCGCCTACAGTACGGCCGCCTTCACGAATTGCAAAGCGAAGACCTTTGTCCATAGCGATTGGGTGGATAAGCTCTACGCCCATCTCAACGTTATCACCAGGCATTACCATTTCAGTACCGTCTTGTAATTGGATTGCGCCAGTTACGTCAGTGGTACGGAAGTAGAACTGTGGACGATAGCCGTTTAGGAATGGTGTGTGACGACCACCCTCTTCTTTTGACAGTACGTATACTTCTGCGTCAAACTTGGTGTGAGGAGTGATTGAACCTGGCTTAGCTAGTACTTGGCCACGTTGTACGTCTTCACGCTTAGTACCACGTAGTAGTACGCCACAGTTTTCGCCTGCACGACCTTCGTCAAGCAGTTTACGGAACATCTCTACACCAGTACAGGTGGTTTTTTGAGTGTCACGGATACCAACGATTTCGAT
>NZ_CAJHBC010000027.1:0-585 GCF_904846535.1 Psychrobacter muriicola 2pS | reverse complement strand
AGTCTGAGAGCGTCCTAAAAGTCTTTAAAAATCTTTAAAAGTAAAAAATATGTTTTTATATTAAATAATAGGAAAAAAGCTCAAGAACTGACGGATTTGAGATGATAATATGAGCGACCAATCACTTATAAAACTGATCAGTAGCTCAAAACGCTATGGTCAATTTACTCGGTATCAATCTTTATTCTCATAGTTCGGATTAAGCTTTGATCTTTGAAAATCTTCAAAAGCACGGTCAAAGATATTTTGAATATCTTCGTCTGTCATTCTGGACAACCCTGTTTTCACATTCTCAATATCAGTCTCATTTTTTGTAGATAGTTTGTCTTCATTTTCAGTAGCCATTATCGACACATCTGTAAACACTTATCAAACCGTTGCTAAAAAGCCTAGAAACCACTCTTATATACGTTTTACGCTCTGTCCGATACGATGGTAGCTAAAGCTATCCTAAAACGCTTAAAACAGCCGATAACCGTCTCCTAACCTTTCGCTAATTAGTAGACGATCCAGCTGTACCTTCAATTAGGCGATTTCGAGTAGCTACTGTGATGATGAATAAATATCAAGCAATGAACCGAGGTC
>NZ_CAJHBC010000026.1:0-721 GCF_904846535.1 Psychrobacter muriicola 2pS | reverse complement strand
TTGTGTGGGCGTATTATAGACGCTTTAAATCTTGAGTCAAGAGGTAATTTCTATTTAGTGTGAAATAGCTTGATTATCTAAGCTTCCAAACCACTTGCCTTTCGAAAAGGGTGGCAGTCTACGAGGGTTTTGGACTGGATAAAGGTGAATCAATACTTTTTTATGATTATTTTACTGAGCCATATTTAATCGTTAAACCCAGCCAAAACCCAGCCAAAACCCAGCCAAAACCCAGCCAAAACCCAACCAAACCCAACCAAACCCACACGCACAAAGAAAAGCCCCTCAACAATTAAGTTAAGGGGCGATTCAGGAATAGAGAGCTGACGATGACCTGAGCGCCGTTAAGGCAAAGCAGTGCTTTGCTAGGCAGCGCAAGAGCAAATCCTTTCAATAGGATTTGCTGCGTAGGTCACTAGGAATAAAAGATAAAAAAAAGAGCCACCCCGCTAGGGATGGCTCTTTTTAGAATAGAGAGCTGACGATGACCTACTCTCACATGGACGAATCCACACTACCATTGGCGCTATGATGTTTCACTTCTGAGTTCGGGAAGGGATCAGGTGGTTCCATCATGCTATTGTCGTCAGCAAAGGGGTTAGATATGAGTCTGTTGTTGTTATTATTGACTTCAAGGTTACTTGTCGTCGACCAACATAAACCTAACTGAATCAAGGTTTAAGGTGATATCGAAATATTCTTTCTTTATTCTAAAGCTTTC
>NZ_CAJHBC010000025.1:0-776 GCF_904846535.1 Psychrobacter muriicola 2pS | reverse complement strand
ACTGGTAGACGTCGTCGCCCGTTACATCTTTAAACTTACTGGTGGTGAGTTTGGCTTTACCGTCAAAGGCAGTGTAGAGATCGTCTCCTACTTTATGCTTTTTGCCCTACTGGCCGCCTTTGCCGCTTTTGTCGAACGCTCGCAAATCATCGTCGACGTCTTTACCCAGAAGATGCCCCAGTCTATCAAAGGCTACATGATGGGTGTCTTTATGCTTGGCTTCTTTGCCATCGGCATCGTCTTTGCATGGGGACTCTATGAGAGCGCCATCGACGCCATGGAGTTTGGCAAAGTCACCCAAGATCTTCGTATCTCCATGATGCCAATCTACCTCATCAGTGCTTTGTTAAGCGCCTTACTGGCCATCCGCTCACTGATCGAATCCATCAACATCTTTAAAACAGGCGAATTCTTTGACGCCGAGGAGACAGGCGCATGAGTCCAGAAATTATTGGAGCTATCGGCTTAATCGTCATGATCTTGCTTGTTGTCCTGCGAGTTCCAGTGGCGCTTGCCATGTTGGGTGTTGGATTGGTTGGTTTTGGTGCAGTGACTGCACCCAGTGGCGCACTGCAAATGCTCAAAGATATTCCGGTAGATGTCCTAGCCAAATATGACTTTAGTGCCATTCCCTTATTTATTTTAATGGGCGTCTTTGCCACTCATTCAGGGATGGCAGGGAAGCTGTTTGAAGCTACACGAACTATCTTTGGTGGGGTGAGGGGAAGTCTTGGTATTGCAGGTATTGGTTCCTCTGGTATCTTTGCTTCTATCTC
>NZ_CAJHBC010000024.1:0-1309 GCF_904846535.1 Psychrobacter muriicola 2pS | reverse complement strand
TGAACCGCCCCGACTATATCGGAGAGTGTATTACTTGAGTCAGGCAGCAATACCTGACAGGATTAAATTATCATAATACCGCTTTTCAAACTCAAAAGGTGACACATAACCAATCGTGCTATGCAGTCGTGTTTTATTGAACCAGTCCACCCATTCGAGGGTTGCCAATTCAACATCATTCACGCCCTGCCATTGCTCTTTTAAATACTCAATCACCTCAGACTTATAAAGTCCATTGACCGTTTCAGCCAGTGCATTGTCATAAGAGTCGCCTGTTGTACCGACAGAAGCAATCACACCGCAGTCAGCCATCTTATCAGTGTAGCGGATGGATAAATACTGAACCCCTCGATCACTGTGATGAATCACATCTTTGGGATTGTTTCTATCTGCTATGGCTTGGTTCAATGCCGCCATCACCATATCGGTGTTCATGCGATTAGAGACTGTCCAGCCCACAATAGCACGAGCAAACACATCAATAATAAAAGCGGTATAAACCCAGCCGCTAGTCGTTTTTATATAGGTGAAGTCTGCAACCCATAGCTGGTTAGGGCGATAGGCATTAAAGTTGCGATTGACCAAGTCGTCAGCACGCTTTTGGTCGTCACGGCTGTTCGTGGTTATCTTACCCTTGCCGCGCCAGACACCTTGTAGGTCATGCTTTCTCATTAAACGCTCTACGGTACATCGAGCAACCTTTATGCTATCCGCTTTCATCTGCTGCCAGACCTTACGCGCACCATAGCGGCATTTACTGTCCTGCCAGATGCGTTTGATTTCGCTTATGTAGAAGTCGTCATGCTGACTGCGCAGTGAGCGCTTGTCAGGGCACTCTTCTAAGTCTTTGGCACGGTGATAGGTTGACGGGGCAATCGGTAGTACTCTACAGATTGGCTCGATCCCATATTCTTGCTTGTTAACATCAATAAAATCGACCATTATTTCGGTGGACGGTCGAGCTCCGCCTGGGCGAAAAAAGCGGCAGCTTTCCTGATGATCTCATTGGCTTGCTTAAGCTCTCTATTTTCGCGCTCGAGATCCTTAATACGCTGCTCTTGACTTTGAGCTTGCACATTTGCAGGAATAGTTTGATCGATGTGCTTTTTATGCCACGAGCGTAGAGTTTCAGGTGTGCAGCCAATCTTAGGGGCAATGGCTTGGATAGCTGACCAGGTAGAGGGATAGTCATTTGCTGATTCAATAAGCATGCGAACGGCGCGCTCTTTAATCTCAGGAGTGTAGGTTTGTCTTTTCATTGTCGTATTCTCTCAGAAAGTTGAGTCTCCGACAATCCCGGGGCGGTTCA
>NZ_CAJHBC010000023.1:0-1951 GCF_904846535.1 Psychrobacter muriicola 2pS | reverse complement strand
TAAAGACGTCGACGATGATTTGCGAGCGTTCGACAAAAGCGGCAAAGGCGGCCAGTAGGGCAAAAAGCATAAAGTAGGAGACGATCTCTACACTGCCTTTGACGGTAAAGCCAAACTCACCACCAGTAAGTTTAAAGATGTAACGGGCGACGACGTCTAGCATGGTGGTGAGGACGATAATAATAAGACTGATGCCGCCGATAAGCTGGCATAATCTGGAGATGAAGGTACTAATTTTGACTAAAAATGCCATGTGACACCTCCAATGGGTTATACCACTTTACAGGCGGCACTGGCAGCTTTGGCTTTTGCATAGACACCATCAGCATCTAAACCCAAAGCATTAACGTCATTTAAATATTTTTTAGTGCCCTTTTCGAGTGGACCTTTCCAATCTGGATCATTAAGTGGATCAGGGATTTCAACAATTTCATCGCCTTTATCTTTAGCCGCTTGTATAGCCATTTGGTCATGCTTATCAAATACTTCACCAACTTTATTCGCCAATGCCATTCCTGAGTTTTTATCTAAGACTTGCTTTAAGTCATCAGGTAAATTGTCATATTTATCCTTATTCATAGTGACCATAAGCGCCGAACTATAAAAAGGAATGTTAGTATGATATTTGGTGATTTCGTCAATTTTAAATGCTGTTACGGCCTCCCATGGGAAACTTAATCCATCAACAACCCCACGCTGTAGAGAGGTATACATATCATTTGCGGGTAGACCTACTGGTGAAGCGCCAGCACTTTCGATAATGTCACCTGCGACCGCAGAAGGGCGGCGGATGCGCATACCTTTCATGTCTTCAGGAGTCCGAATCAATTTATCCGTAGTATGCAATGAGCCAGGCCCAGCGCCATACATGAATAGTAGATGTGAGTCTTCATACTCACTAGCAAGCGTACCATCCTCATAAAGAGTCTGTAGCATACAACCCATCTGAGTCGCTGAGTTTGATAAACCAGGAAGTTCAGTGATTTGAGTTAAAGGAAAACGACCACTGGTATAACCATGTGCTTGTGAACCAATATCTATCGTACCTTTAGCAGCAGATTCGTAGGTAACATCTGCTTTAGCAAGACCTGCAGATGGATACAATTCTACTTTTAGACGACCATTAGAATCTGCTTCTATTTGTTTGGCCCAAGGTTCAAAGACCTCTGTGCTAATAGATGAGGTTGCTGGCCAAAAGTGAGAGAAGCGTAAAACAGTCGTTTCTTGAGAGTTGGCTGATGAGCCATCAGTCGTGTCAGCGGATTGGTTAGAACAGCCTAAAAGACTGACAGCCGCTAGGGCACCAATTGAAAAAAGAGGAGCTAGCTTCATTATCAATTCCTTTTGATAATTATAAGAGTAGGAGTAAAGCTGATATTTAGTACTTTAAATTAAAAAATAATGAGTTATCTACAAAGTTAAAACATTATTTTTATAAACCTGTAATAAACATACTATTTAAAATTAGCAGCTATAATGATATAAGTCAAATCATTTTGGATGAGTAAGCCAGTAATATATTCAATAAATGTACACAAATTTATGTAGATCGAAATTGATTAAATTGAGGTCATGTCCTTGAAAGCAGAGTGACATAATATTTTTAGAGATTTAATTTTGACTAGCTATAGGTGAGCTATTCTACAGTTGGAGAAAACTATAATCGATACAATACTATCGAGCGTAGATTATATAAATAGTACATCTAGCCAGAGAGACACCGTAGCGACTTGGCATTTATTTGATATAGATAACAGTTACGTTAAACCCAACCAAAACACACAAAGAAAAGCCCCTCAACAATTAAGTTAAGGGGCGATTCAGGAATAGAGAGCTGACGATGACCTACTCTCACATGGACGAATCCACACTACCATTGGCGCTATGATGTTTCACTTCTGAGTTCGGGAAGGGATCAGGTGGGGCCATCATGCTATTGTCGTCAGCAAAG
>NZ_CAJHBC010000022.1:0-2230 GCF_904846535.1 Psychrobacter muriicola 2pS | reverse complement strand
TGCTGACGACAATAGCATGATGGCCCCACCTGATCCCTTCCCGAACTCAGAAGTGAAACATCATAGCGCCAATGGTAGTGTGGATTCGTCCATGTGAGAGTAGGTCATCGTCAGCTCTCTATTCTAAGTAAAAGCCCCCAACGTTAATTCGTTGGGGGCTTTTCTTTGTGTGTAAAAAAAGTGCTATGTCTATCTAAAGAATGCTACTTCTCTGATCGCGTAACCGCTAAAAACCCATCACTGGAAAGTTGGTTTTGAAAAACAGTATAATCATCGCAGTTCGATAGAAAGCCTTCTCTTATTGCTATAAATCAGCCTAAAATATGAGCGTTATGCGTCACTTCGAATTCATGTATAAAATGATAGATTAAGGATAGCGTTATGAGTACTCAAAAAGTAGCACTCATCACAGGCGGTGGTCGGGGCATTGGTGCTGCCACAGCGATGCTTTTTGCCAAGCAAGGTTATGCCGTCGCTATCAACTACAAATCTAATGCAGATGCAGCCAAAAAACTTGCTGAAACGATCACTGCTGATGGTGGAAGGTGCATTACGGTTCAGGCCGATGTTGCTTCTGAAGAAGACGTCATCCGCATGTTCTTTACTGTCGATAAAGCGCTGGGTAGACTATCCGTACTCGTGAACAACGTCGGTATTTTAAAAAAACAATCTCGTTTAGAAGATATGACTGCCGACAGAATAAACACCATACTCACAAGCAATGTCACCAGCTATTTTTTGTGTTGTAGAGAAGTGGTAAAACGCATGTCTACTCGGCGCGGCGGTCTAGGAGGTGTGATTGTGAATGTCTCTTCTGGAGCAGCGCGCTCAGGCTCTCCTAATGAATACATCGACTATGCCGCATCGAAAGGCGCAATAGATACTTTAACTAAAGGGTTGTCATTAGAAGTTGCGGCTGAAGGCATTCGGGTTAATTGTGTTCGTCCAGGGCTGATCTACACAGATATGCATGCTGATGGCGGGGAGCCAGAAAGAGTAGAGCGGTTTAAAACTGTGATTCCACTGCAAAGAGGCGGGCAGCCTGAGGAGGTCGCCGAAGCCATCTATTGGCTGGCGTCAGATAAATCTTCCTTTTCGACTGGCAATTTCTTAGATATCACAGGTGGGTTATAAGTGGAATAAAAAGTTTGAGAGTAAATGTCCAATACATAGAATTTTTTGCTTGGTCTATTTGAGAGTAGGTCGTCGTTAACTTTATATCTAAATTTCCTTTAATTTAAATTAAAAAGTGTGCCAGTATTCTCCGTGGCGTTTTTACGGTCGCTGCGCCATAATAAGATACATTGCACCATTAACTGCGGTAGCAATCTGCGCTCAGTAATTGAGGTAAGGAATGAAAAAAAGTGAAAGCTAAATTTGCAGGTATTCAGTATCTAGGCGACAGCGGTATCACACAAATATGCAAAGAGGCAGTCATACGGCTTATACATGCTGGTGAAGACATAAAAGACGTGAAAATACTCACTGTTGAAGAAACTTATTCACATGCGCTATTGCTAACCCTCAGATATGATATTCAGGTCATCGTTAAAGGTGGTTTTGCTTCTGGCTATAATGGAGAGGCACCAAAAGGATATGCATTCGTCTTAAACTTATTACTTAACTATGCAGACAGTATTAATGAGTACATCATTTCAAAATCGATTTTTGAACATATATCCAATTCAAGTTTAACCGTGAAAGATTTAGACTATATCAATAGTATCAAGCCAGTGCGTCCTGCTAGGTGGTATGATTCTGCTTATATTCACAAGGAACGTGAGCGCAGTATTTTTAGTGAGTTTCCGCTTACCATTCCTATGGCATTGCTTGACCCACGCCTGATAGAGCTAGCCTTGGATTTTGATAAGAATCCAGACAATGCAATTATGGGTGCATACCGAAAGCTGGAATCTATCGTCAAAGCGCGTACAGACTTAAATAATGAAAGTGGCGTTAAGCTGTTTGCAAAAGCATTCCAAGGTGATGATTCCGTCTTGTATTGGGAAAACTTGGATTCAGGTGAATCTAAAGGCAGAGCATCGCTGTTTACGAGTGTCTATATGGCTTATCGTAACAATCGAGCACATCAAGAGCCCCATCATAATCTAGGCGATGATATTCGAGAGTTTATGTTGATTAATCAGTTGTTTGTTTTAGAGAGTGAAGCGGTGGTAAGGAATTAGTACACTGGAAGTAAATAGCTATATTTACATAATTAACTTATTAT
>NZ_CAJHBC010000021.1:0-4109 GCF_904846535.1 Psychrobacter muriicola 2pS | reverse complement strand
TGAATTTTTTATTAAAAAATATAAATAATTTATTTTATAAGATAATTATTTATTTAATTATTTTTTATCAAAAGGTAATAAGTCCTATATTACCTGCTCGTTGCCGCTATTACCCTACTTGCTCGAATTATGGTAAACAAGCTTTGGCATGGCATGGAGTCTGGGCTGGCAGTTGGTTATTATTAAAACGTGTTGGCAGATGTCATCCTCTGGGCGGGCACGGCATTGATTTTGTGCCGCTACCTTTATCTGCTTATTATTATCAATATTTACCTTTTACCGCACTAGCTAGTGTCAAAGCTCAAGGTTTATATGTTTTTAGAGATAGTAAAGGCTATGTGTCTCGCTTGAACCACATGATGAAACTAACATAGAGTAAGTTATCAACTGGGAAGTTGTTGATATCTACTTAGTTACCCACAAGTTATCCACACTCTTGGTATCATTTAAGGCGGATTTTTAGTAAAATGATGCACATTTTATGTAAATGACTACCAATACTGTTGTCACACATGGGATAACTGTGCTGTACAGTCATGACACATGCCCTAATTTTTCATTCCCTAATTTTTTAATCTAGGAAAGGTTTATGCAAAAGATATTTCGGGTGATGATCATCATTGCGATGTTAATCACCGCTTATCTGCTGATTTTGGCATGGCGAGATGATTATGCCGATGCACCAGCTGTAGATACGGTGCCAGAAACTACGACTTCAGTAGGTGCTGACATCCCTTCGACAACCGGTGCAGCAGGTGATATTCCGGTACAGACACTGCCTGCTGATAACGATACAGTGGCTAGTGATACTGTGACAGCAACGCCTGCGAAAGACACTGGTCTAATCACGGTTACCACCGATCGCTATGATATAAAAATCAACCCAGAAGGCGGCGATATTGTTTATGCTGCTCTTAAGCAGTATGACGCAACGCTCGATAGCGATAAGCCTTTCGTATTGCTGGAAAATAATAGCAATCGTGTGTATGTGGCTCAGTCTGGTCTTATTGGTAAAGATGGTATTGATACTGCAGAAGGCCGTGCCAAATATAGCCATACTGCTAATAACTATGTCATGGAAGCAGGGCAACAGACGTTATCAGTACCGCTCACTTATAAAAAAGATGGCGTGACCATTACCAAGACCTTTACCTTTACACAAAACAAATATCCGATTGATATTAGCTATCAAATACAAAATGCCTCTACACAACCTTGGCAAGGTCAATTATTTGCCCAGTTGAAACGTGATGATAGTAAAGATCCAGGTATGTCTGATAAAGGTGCGCTCAGTATGGCAACTTATTTAGGCGGTGCTTGGGGTACTCCTGATGATCCATACAATAAGCTCAAATTTAAAGACTTTAACGATGGTGAGTTAGCTGTTAGTAGCGATAAAGGTTGGGTTGGCATTGTTCAGCATTACTTTGTATCAGCATGGGTACCTGAAAACTTTACCGCTACTTTCTTTAGCCGTGAAGCAGGCGATGATTATTTCATCGGTTTTAACAGTCAGCCTGTCAATGTCGCGCCGAATAAACAAGTGACATTAGATGCCATCTTATACGCTGGTCCTAAGGTACAGTCTGAGCTAAAAGACGTGGCAGTAGGCCTTAATAAAACGGTTGATTATGGTTTGTTATGGCCAATATCGAAGATTTTATTTGCTATCTTGGATGGTATTCATAAAGTCATCGGTAACTGGGGTTGGTCAATCATTGTATTGACGATTTTAGTCAAAATTGCTCTGATGTGGTTCTCAAACAAGAGCTACTACTCAATGGCGAAGATGCGTGCTATTGCGCCAAGATTAGCTGCACTTAAAGAAGAGCATGGCGACGATCGTATGAAGATGTCGCAAGAGATGATGGCTATTTATAAAGAAGAAAAAGTCAATCCAATGGCAGGTTGTTTGCCCATCTTGATGCAAATGCCTATCTTCTTAGCGCTATATTGGGTGTTGGTTGAAAGTGTTGAGTTGCGTCATGCGCCTTGGATTTTATGGATTCAGGATTTATCGGCGATGGATCCTTGGTTTATTTTGCCATTGCTGATGGGTGCCTCGATGTTTGTACAGCAGCAGCTAAACCCGCAGCCAGCTGATCCAATGCAAGCGAAAGTGATGAAGTTCCTACCCATTATCTTTACTGCCTTCATGTTGTTTTTCCCAGCGGGTCTCGTACTTTACTGGACAGTCAACAACTTGTTCAGTATGACTCAGCAATATATTGTCAATAAAAAAGTCGAAGAAGAGCAAAAGCGTCGTACTGTTAAAGTATTGGACTAAGTAGCTCGTTAATTGACAAAAAACCATCGCTACGGCGGTGGTTTTTTTATGTGTGATATTTCTATCACCTCGCACTTACTTGAAATAAAATAAGCGCAAAGTATGGCTATTTAAAGTTTGTTTTGTCAGGCTGTGTCCAGCCGTCTATAATGGGGTTTTTAGCTATTGAGAGTAATTGTGGATTCCCTAGAGATGGCGTCAACCGTACCTAATTCATCTGAACCACCTAAAGCATCTGGATTGGCCACGATTGCTGCTATTGCCACACCGCTTGGGCGTGGTGGCGTCGGCGTTATACGTCTGTCGGGTGCGCGTGCTTATGAGATTGCCTGTACGCTAACGGGTAAGTCTGCTTTTACGCCACGTATGGCCAGTTTTTGTCGTTTTTATCAGGCTGATGGTACAGTCATCGATGAAGGATTAGTGCTGTACTTTAAAGGCCCGCATTCATTCACAGGGGAAGATGTGATTGAGCTGCAAGGGCATGGTGGCATGATTCTACAAAACCAACTGTTAGCACGAGTATTTGAGTTGGGCGCAAAACAAGCGGGTGCAGGGGAGTTCTCGTATCGTGCTTTTGATAATGATAAATTGGATTTGGTGCAAGCAGAGGCTATTGCTGATGCTATTGATGCGACCAGTGCCGCTGCTGCTAGCAGTGCCATTCGCTCCCTGAGTGGTGAGTTCTCACAGAAGATTAATCAGCTATTAGAGCAGCTTATTCATCTGCGTTTGCATGTTGAAGCTGCGATTGATTTCCCTGATGAGGAAGACGTGGATTTTTTATCAGACGGTGTGATACAAAGTAAACTTGAGCAAACGCAAGACAAGATACAGCAAGTATTGGCGACCGCTAAGCAAGGTCAGCTCTTACGTGATGGTATCCATGTTGTCCTAGCAGGTAGGCCAAACGCCGGTAAATCAAGCTTGCTGAATCGTCTGGCAGGGCAAGAGCGCGCTATCGTTACTGACGTTGCAGGTACGACTCGTGATACGCTGCAAGAGACCGTGGTGCTCAACGGTTTGACACTTCATCTTACCGATACGGCGGGTCTGCGCGACACAGAAGACACGGTAGAGCGTATTGGGATTGAACGTGCGCGTACAGCCATTACCCAAGCTGATATGCTGCTGATGGTTTACGATGTGACTCGCGATGTTGAAGAAGAAAGTACACCACTACAGCTTGCAGAACAACTATTTGGCGAGTTACCAGAGGCCAAACTCTTATTAATTATTGCTAATAAAAGTGATCTATTGAGCGATAATAGTAGTGAAAAATCGGCTTCTACAACGCAAGCTGAAATCAAAGATAGAGGCTACGAACAAGTTAATGTTTCATGTGAAACAGGCGCTGGTATCGATAATTTAGTCGAAGCCTTGTGTGCTAAGGTCGGTTTTCATCCGCCAGAAAACAGCCTAATTGCTCGCACACGTCATATAGATGCACTTAGGCGCACAGCCGACTCTTTAGCAGAGGCGCACGAGCAGTTAACGGTCTTTCAAGCAGGAGAGTTAGTCGCTGAAAGCTTACGCCAAGCTCAGAACAGTTTGGGTGAGATTACGGGAGCGTTTAGTGCGGATGACTTGTTGGGCAAAATCTTTGGTAGTTTCTGTATTGGAAAATAATCAGCTATTTTTTTTGAATTGCTTGATACAGCTCGTCAATTCTCAGAAAATTTGGTCTTATAAATAGTGACTTGTGACTTGTGACTTGTGACTTGTGACTTGTGACTTGTGACTTGTGACTTGTGACTTGTGACTTGTGACTTGTGACTTGTGACTTGTGACTTGTGACTTGTGACTTGTGACTTGTGACTTG
>NZ_CAJHBC010000020.1:0-5240 GCF_904846535.1 Psychrobacter muriicola 2pS | reverse complement strand
GTTTTTAGGTGGTGTAAAGCTGCTTGGTGTTTCCTTAGCTTCACTTTGAATCTTATGAGCGATTGATTTTAAAAATTCACGGTGCTTTTTCAAACGAGCATATTTTTCATTATCGTGTGCGTCTAAAAAAATAGCTTGCAGTTCATGATTATCATCATCGTCTAATGCGTTGGCCAACCACTCCCCCAATATTTTATGTGCTTCAAGCCTGTCCTGATCAATCTCTTTTTTAAGAGCCTGTAATTGCTTAATCTTATTTGCGAATAAATCATCTGATATTACTGACATTACCTCATCCTTTTTTTAGCCAACTATGATAGAGTTGATCCTAGCAGTACATACATAGGTATGCAAGGTAGTAAAATACACAAGACCACATCGTTTCGTGGGCGCAGTAGTATTTTAACCCTCTGTTAAGAGCGAACTTAGGAGTTTATGTAAAAAAGACCCACAAGGGGTACTATTTTTTACATAAACTCCGTCGTTCGGCAGGGGGCGAACCCCCTACAACCCCCAAAAAATCATCTCTCAATGTTCGGTTTTTTTGCTATGAATAATAAAGGGTTTCATTTGTCGGTTAGCGCCGTTAGTAAGGCGAAAAATCATAGCGTGGTGGCAAAGTCGGCTTATAATTCTGGCTCAAAACTGGTTGATGAACAGTCAGGAGTCGTCCACGATTACACCAGTAAAGCTAAAGACAAAATCTTAAATTTAGTGGACAGTGATGGTACTAAATACACGCAAGTTGTTGAGAAAAATGTGGTGCATACGGCGTTGATAACGCCAACTCTTGCTGGGGATCTAGCAGTGACACGTGAGGGTTTTTGGAATGATATCGAACGCATTGAGACTCGTAAAAACGCGCAATTGGGTACTGAGATTGATGTGATGTTTCCTGATGGGATCACCGCGGATCAGCGTATAGTTCTGGTCGAGCGCTACGCTCAAACCTTATCTGATCGCTATAACGTGCTTGTCGATGTGGCCATTCATCGGCCCCACAGTCACGAGAAACATGTGGGGGAGGTTGAAGTGGTTGAGCTGACCAGTCGTAACTTTCATGCCCATATTTTACTCTCAAGCCGTGAGATAGTAGCGGATGTTGAGGGTTATGCTTTATCAGCACGCAAGAATTGGTTGCAGTGGTCAACGGAGGAGCGGTTATCTAAGGGGTTAAACGGACGCGGCGATGAGCTTAAATATCAACGCACCCTTTGGGCGGATATGGCCAATGAGCTACTGCCTAAGAATAAAACCATTAGTGAGAAATCCTACCGTGAGCTGGGCATCAATCGTTTGCCAAAAATGAAACTGGGTAAATCACTATATAAGGATATTCTCAAAGGCAATCGTTCAGTGATTCACGAATACAACGAGACGATTGATGAGATCAATGCTTACATTGAAAAAAATGGTTTAGTAATTGAGTACGACGACAAGGGACGTATTGACCTAGAAAGCAATGAACAAGAGGTTAACGGCGTCACAATACATTATAAAAAGCGTAAACCCTTTGCGCGAATTGAGCTCAGTAATATCCGATTTGTAGATCCTGCCGTTGAACTTGAACCCGCTATCCCTAAAAGTAACAGTCAGACGCATAGTGATGCGGCCAATGATCACGCACTTGATGAGCTTTTAGCAATCTCAGCCGACTTTGTGAGTCAAAAAAAGATGGTACGCAGCGCCTTATTTTCAACCATTGATGCGCTGCATGAAGAGTTAGCGCACCAGTCTAAACAGATTATTACTATTGATAAAAACATTAAGAGTACCCAGCGGTTCACCGAGGAGGTGGGACAGGATTACAGCACGTCCCGCCAAAAAATGATTGAGCTTGCCAGGCAGATAAGCACAAAAGAGCAAAGTGAGGCACTAAAGACGGCTTTAGTGTTGGTTGAGGAGTTTAGACAAGATGATACCCTACAAACAGGCCGCGCCGTTACAAGTCTTGAGAAGCAACTGTCACAGATTGATAAAATAGTGCTGAATAATAAAGCGATGCTAGAAAAGCTGATCCCGCTTAATAATGAAGTCATTGCTGACTACAAAGGGTTGAAGGCCACGCTAAAACCCTTTGCCGCAAAGCTGAATAAACTGGCGACTGGCTTTAAAGCTCTTGATGAGATTGATATTGAAAAATCCGACTTATCCTTACAGTGGGATCAAGCGTTTGCGGATCTACAAGAGATAGATATCACCAATAACATGGATACTTATCATAAGTTTGCTGCATTTGCAGATCTGGACGTTGAGCGCTTTAAGTACCTTGAAAAAGAACGTGAGGCGCTCAGTACGTTAAAAGCGGTAGAGATAGACGCGGATGCTGACACTCGTTTGACGGCATTGGCCGCTGATGTTAAAGCGTTTAAGACCACCAATAATGAAGACATCAAACAGTTAAAGCAGCAAATTAATACCAGTAAAAAGACTTATCAGCGCTTATCACCGTTTTATGAGCAGCGTATCGCCTTACTGGATCAAAGTGAGGCGGTGATCGTGCAAGATGATGATTTATACGATGAAATCATAAGTACCAAGACTACTCAATTGAATGCAGATCGGCTTGAGGACTGGCGCAGCCGTACTATGGCGCTGCAATATCAGCTCAACAAAGCGCATGAGCAAGCAAAGCTTAAGAAAGAGGCTGAGCGCGCACGAGAGGAGGCTTTGATCAGGCGGCGAGAAACCTTAAAACAGAGGCGGCAGCAGGCATCTCTTAAGCGTCAGCGAATCAATGAGACCAAAGCATATCGAGATCGATTTGACAATTTAGTGGTACGGGTGCGTAACCGCGTTAATACCCTTGATTTTAAGGCCGTTGATGCACCGATCGAAGTGATCAACGCGGCTGAGGCGGTTGCCGCACAAGCATTTATATTCACTACTCTAAAACACACTGACAGCTTTACGACACTACAAAAAAGTTTACGAGACACCGATGCTAAAAAAATTGCAACGCAGGTGCAGAAGGCAGCAACGACGCTATGGCAACAGCTTGAGCGCTTGCCTGACAATCAAGATAAGGTCGAGGTGTTAACGAAAATCAATGAGCGCTTTGAGCACGTTCCTGCTATCACCATAGATGGGGCAACGCTCACACAAACTGTGACAGATCACCTGCAAAAAACGAAGAACGCCATCCAAGCGCATGAACAAGCACAAACACGCCGCTACTCCTCACCACGCCCATTTTAGGCGGCATTATAATAATGAGTACCCCATGAATAAAGACAATAGCAATGAGCAAGACATACACGATCAACTTGTTAACCTAGTGACTTCATTGACTCCGGTCATTGGGGCCTTGCGTGAGCTGATTAAGCGAGCCGATGATGCGGTAGCGAGGCGGCTTGAGCGTTCGCTTAGCGGTATTGATAGCAAGGTGAATGAGGTGTCTTCTGCCATTGAAGAATTAGGTAGTAGCGCAAGCACGACTTCGCAGGCATTGAGCCAGTATCAAGAACTCGTGTTAAAGCAGCTACAAGCGGCAGTGACTGCTTTTACTGACAATGAGATGCCGCGTCGTTATGATGACAAAATAGCGGGCATCATCACCGATATGAAACAGCAGATTGATACGGCTGTAGAGTCGGTCGTCACTGCTAAAAACGATAGCATAGAGGTACAAATCAGTACCATGCAAGGAGTTGCTGATAAACTTAGCGCAAGCGCGGACAATCTAGCCCTATTCACCAATCAGTACCAAGCTGGTCATAAGCAGATTATTGAAGATATTGAGACCTTTGAGACCACCACCAAAACGCGGATTGAGCAGGTCGAGGCTAGAGCTAGTAAAGACTTGGACAAAATTCATAAGTCCATTGAGACTATGAGTATTAAAAGGATTGCAGCCGCTGTCGCAGCGGGTACGATGGCTGTGATAATAAGTTTGGTGGCTCTGGTATTTTGGTATGTGCCAAGCTTTGATGAGATTGCAGAGATGAAATACCAGCAAGCAGAGCTACAGCGCGGCATCGATGAGCTTGAAACGGGTTGGAAACAGGCCTTTAATAATGCTCAAAGTGCGCAGTTTATTTTGGCTTGTGATGTTAATAAAGAGCAGCCTGATGCAATCAGCTGGTGCGTTAGAGCAGACAGTAAGAGTGTTTTGAGAGATGAGAGAGGCTTTGTTTATTATAAAATAGCTGGGGTGCCGCGTGCAAAGCCGACTGAGTAAAGACGTATGGTAATAGCGAGCTATATTGCCCAAAAGTGCGTCTTCTGAAACATATAAGACTGAAAAAAGGCTTGTTTGATTGTCGTTATCTTTGTCTATATTAAAAAGCCAGATAATGACACTTTATCTGGCTTTAAGGGTTATTGTTTCTTGTTAAACAAGAAGTCTGTAAATATAAGCTAAAGTGACTAGGCTGCTTGGTCAGTATGAGCTGTGACCAACTCTATAAAAGCAGTTTCAAGGGTACTTAACGCATAATCATCAATCATAAGACCGTCATCTATCTGTCGTTGCACCCAGACATAAATCGCTTCATCATTATAAAGAATAGCGTCAACACCAAGTAATGATGCCAGTTGTACGCCTTGCTGTACTTGTAAGCTGAATAACAGCTGAGAGGCTAAAGCTTTAGTCTGTTCACTAAACCAAGCGCAGCTGTTGAGCCGAGATAGATTGTTATTCATTGGTATTCTCCTGTAGATTATTGTGTATAAATAATGGATAAAATGACTTACTACAGGTCAAATTATACCTATATTTTAATCTATTGCAAGAGAAAATGACCTTCTATAGGTCTTTTTATACTTTTAAAGGTGATAATGTCTTATGAGCGAAGGTGTTCACTCAGGTGATTCACTGCTGTCCTCATTTATGATTTCATATAAATCACCAACATTGATTCTAAGATACGTGCATAAAGACTCGATGATATCTAGATCAACTCGGGTGGCTTCTTCATGATACATGCGAGTAATGGTGCCACGATTGATACCAGTATCTCTTGCGACATCGGCAATTTTAAGGCGTCTTTCGCCCATGATGGTCGATAAGTGACACTTCACCATAGTGGTTTCCTCATTAACGATTAGTAGTTTTTGATTGGTGAACGGATTATAACGAATATGAGCGGCTAAAGTATTCCTTTTAGTAGCTCAAATTGGTATCCAATAGCGCAATTTGCCTAGTAATAGGCAGTTTATTATGCTGTCTTTGATACAGGACGTCTATCATGATGGATATACGCTAGTTAGAAAAGGCGATGCGATTTTTACTATGATGT
>NZ_CAJHBC010000019.1:0-5280 GCF_904846535.1 Psychrobacter muriicola 2pS | reverse complement strand
TCTTCTGATTAGATTAGTGCAGTGTAATACATGATAACGAGTCATAATTTTGTAAAATGATAGGCGTATAGTTGGAAGAGTATGCCACTCGGTCATTATTCTCAAGCGTTTTCATAGCACCTGTGGCCAGGTACGGCAAGACCCATAGCTTGTACTGGCGGATTTTCTAAGAACTGCGCCATATACTTAGCAGGTACATGACCTTCAAAGACGTAATCATCAGTAGTGACTACAGTATGGCAAGAACGCATCTCAGTTGGAACGCTGTAGCGCTCTTTAAATACGGCTAAGTCCGCAACATCTTGCGCGGTTGCACTTAGACCATTATCTTCTGCATGACTTATCCATTCTTTACAGCAGCCGCAATTGGCATCTTTATAGACCGTAGCTGAGACGTTTTTTAGTAGGTCTGGTTTACTTACTGACCTTGTCATCATGTGAGCACTTTTAGCGTTTGGTTCATCTTCCTTTAAAGTGATAGCTGTTGCATTTTCGGTTGTTACTGATGTTGTGTTTGCATCAGATACGCCACTACTCGGTTGGCTACAAGCAAATAGTGATGAGGCGGCAAGTAACACCAGCGTACCACGCAACCCCTTAGACAGATGACGATTGAATATAAGACTGGATTTTATTTTTAAGGGGGTCATAGTGCTCTCTCATGTACTGTAGATATTGTGAGCTATAGAAGGTCAAGTAACACTTCATATCGTTTGGTAATGTAGCATAATAACCCATCAAACGGGGTACGTAAATTTATACATTGAGCAGTGCGGACTGGTATCATAAGCAGTTTTTATTTTGAAATGCTGCCTGTAGTATTAACGGGTCTATCTGAGTTTTGGATTTTGATTAAAAATTCAAGGCTCATAATTTTGGATAATTTGCGATGCACCTGTCTACTATTAGTCTACAAAAGCGTTTGAGTACTCACTTAAATCAATTACCGCTATGGCTTACGCTAGTAGCAGCATGGCTTGCAGGGGCTATTTTTTTATTTGCATTATCGCCTTATGGGTTCTGGCCGCTAGCAATAGTGTCACCAGCGATTTTATATGCGCTGTTGGTGCCAAATATGAGTGGTCGTCGCGCTTTTATTATCGGTGAAGCTTACGGTATGGGGCTATGGTGCGTCGGCGGCTTTTGGCTCTATACAGCTATCCATGATTATAGCGATACTCCAACGTGGCTCGCATTGATTATGATTGGATTGATGGGTCTCGGTATGGGACTGTTTCATGGATTTTTAGCACTAGCCTTTAACCGTATGGTAGGCAAACAACCCTTTTCATTTGCTGCTCTTTGGGTGCTACAAGAATGGTTAAAAACTTGGTTATTCACAGGCTTTCCGTGGCTGTTTGTTGGTTATGCGTTTACTGAAGAGTATTGGTTATCGTCCTTAGCACCCGTTGCTGGTGTTTTTGCCGTCTCTTTTGTTGCCATACTATTGGCTGCAAGTTTAGTAGAGCTACTGCTTCGGCGCAGTAGTTATGCCGTCGTTTCTGTACTGTTATTGGCCATTAGCACATCATTATGGCTGGTCAATCCGCAATGGACAAAACCTAAGGGCACACCTGATCTGTCAGTGTCATTGATTCAAGGTAATATTTCACAAGATATAAAGTGGCTGACTCAATATCAAGTAGAAACGCTAAAGATTTATGCGAAGTTAACGCGCACTGAGTGGGGACGTGATGTTGTGGTGTGGCCTGAATCATCTATTCCGATGTTTCAGGATGAGGCTGCGGGCTTTATTAGTGAAATGATAGAAATGGCTAATGCGACCAATACGACATGGATAACTGGTATCCCTTATAAGGATAAAGCGGCATTCAATGCCAGTACGGATAAGTATCCCCCATTTTACAATAGCGTGATTGCTCGAGGTGTAGAAGCGGAAGGCCTATACAAGAAGCAGCGTCTGGTGCCTTTTGGAGAGTATATTCCATTTGAAGGCGTGCTCGATATTTTCCCAAGTTTGGCCGGTAGTCAGGATATTAAGAGCTATAGTCGCGGTAGTGATCAGCAGTCACCGCTACAGGTGCGTGGACACAATATAGGGACGGCTATCTGTTATGAGGTAGCTTATCCAGATACCACGCGTAAAAATGCCATCGATACTGACTTTTTGTTGACGGTCTCTAACGATGCCTGGTTTGGCACTTCAGCAGGACCATTGCAACATTTGCAAATGGTACAAATGCGCGCGCTTGAGAACGGGCGCTGGTTTATTCGAGCGACCAATACTGGTGTTACCGCTATCATTAACCATAAAGGTCGTATTGTAGAACGCGCACCGCAGTTTGAGCGTACTGTACTACGTGGTGAGATACAGGCACGGGTTGGTAACACTCCCTTTATGCTTATGGGAAATTATCCTATCTTGATAATAATAACTCTGTTATTACTACTAAGCTATTTTGGCAAAGGTCTAACCACACTTAGAGGACGAGGGTAATAGTAAACTTAATTATAATAATTTAATCAGCGTAAGTTTTTTATTTTTTCTAGGTAACGTCCTAACGCACGTAAATATAAAAGTTTTAAACTATTGATCACATAAGAACTGATTGAAAAAATTATGTCGACATAAAGCACGCGCCTCATACTTAAAAAGAGATAGCTATATACGGTCTATCATCTTTTAGTTGATACTTTCATTTAATGCACGCGATTTTTGATTGTCATCTGCCTTAATACCAAATTCAATAGTTGCATGTTGTATATTCTGATGCGCCAAATCTTCCTTAATATTTTCTTTCATAATAAGAGTCTCTTCTAATGTCACATCGCTCTTCGGTACGATATGAACTGTCAGAGCATTCTCAGTGGTACTCAAGGCCCAGATGTGCAGATGATGAAAGTTTTGAATAAATTTATAGCTCTCTAAGATAGCAGTGATTTTACTGAGATCAACATTTTGAGGTACTCCGTCAATAGCAAGCTTGATACTCTCTTTTAGTAGACCCCAAGTCGATAACAGTATCACGACTGAAATAATCAAGCTAACTAGAGGATCAACGATATTCCAACTTGTATAGTAAATAATAATGCCCGAGATAACGACACCTACAGAGACCAATGCATCTACCATTAGATGCAAGAAAGCACCTTTAACATTAATATCGTCTTTTTGACCTTTGTAGAATGCAAAAGCAGAAACAGTATTTATAAATACACCTATTAGAGCTGTAATAATAATAACTTTTCCTGCAACTTCCGGTATGGTATCAAATCGACCCAAGGCCTCATACGCAATACCTATAACGATTGTAACTAACAATATGGCGTTAATAAGAGAAGCCATTATAGAAGCTTTTTTGTAGCCATAGGTATAAAGCGTAGTAGATGCTTTCTGTGCTAATTTCATTCCAATTAACGAGATTATTAAACTGGCAACATCACTTAAGTTGTGGCTAGCGTCTGCGATTAAAGCTAATGAATTAGTTGAGTAGCCCACTATGAACTCGATGAGCGTAAATGCAGAATTTAGACCAATTCCAATATAGAAAGCCTTATTCATATTTTTAGGGTTTGGAGCTTGGTGACTGTGGTTATCTGAATTACTCATAATTTACCCTTGTTTAGGTTGCTGCATTTTATTAAAGGTAGAAAATAATTTTATTGCATATCTTCTATATTGCACAGTCAATATTGCTCTAATACCGTAGACACACTTATTGTTATCAATAAACTGAGCCACAACTGGATTGTATGTCCTATCTCTCCTTGGGCGAAAAAAGCGGCTTTTACTGTAATCTAACTGGCTTACGTAAGCTTCTTATTTTCACGTTCAAGCTCTTTAGTATGTGTAGCTTAGTCTTGAATGTTGGTTAGTATGGTTTCATTAGTGCGCTTTTTATGACATGACCACAATGTTCCAAAAGTAGATTCTATTTTCAGTACTATAACTTGAATGGTTGACCACATAGAGGTGTAATCGTTTAATGCTTCAATCAGCATGCGAACGGCGCGTTTTTTAATCTCAGGAGTGTAGGTTTGTCTTTTCATTGTCGTATTCTCTCAGAAAGTTGAGTCTCCGACAATCTCGGGGCGGTTCAGAATAATGATGGGGCTAGAAGCCCCTTATATTTTGTGTAACTTAAATCGTTATTGAGTACGCTTTGATTAAGGGCAATATACCTTAGCACTGCTAACCGTTTTTGGTTCTATTATATGGTACTGATATAGGAAACAGTGCTTGTTTTGCCATGGGCATTTTTTTTGCAGCTTGCTTCTACGTCTGGCTTAAGAAAACAAGCATCTGATGATACTAGAAAGGTACACAGCGTTCGATGATATATATAGTTTTTTGAGTTTTTTATACATATCCTTTTTTTAGGTATAAAAAATCCGATTTTTTATATCTATCGTTCAACCAACTTTTCATCAATCATTTCAGTCAACAGCTCAGTAACCGTTTTTCGGCTTTCAAGCGCGTACCGTTTGAGCGCAATGTGTTTATCTTCATCTAGATTAAAATTCACGCGTACCGTCTTTTTGGGACTGTCCGTCACATCCGATAGAGCTAACTGATCCTTAACGTTCTTACTAGGGCGACCTGCTGATAAACTCATGACCTACTCCTCACCAAAAAATATTTGAATCTCACTGACCAATGCGGTTATCTCTTGTATCGCATTGCTATTAGGCGATTCGGTATCAAATACTGTCTTACCAAGGGCAGCACTATTAGGATAAGCAACTCGCTGCATCACTCTGGTCTCTAATACCGGAAGATTATAATCAAGCAGCGCGGTTGCCACCTCTTTACCAATATTGGTATTTTGAATGGCGCGTGATACGACAAAGGCCGCCTTTAGTTGGCCATCCATCATCTCAATACGTTGCTGTACTAAATCAACCAAATCACTGGTTGCCCAGATATCATAAGGACTCGGCTGCACCGGAATCAATATAAAATCAGCCGCCTTTATAGCAGAAATAGCCAGACTAGTAGCTTGCGGCGATCCATCGATCACCACGTAATCTTTATCAGAAACGCTTTTTAAATCTTTATCAAGTGTTGGTCTATCAAGCCCGATCACTGGTACCGGATTGTCTTCATCAACCGCTCTCCAGTCACGCGCACTGCCCTGCTGGTCGCTATCCACCAACAAAACACTATGACCTTTTAGTTGTAAGCCACGAGCCAAATGCGTTGCGATGGTAGTCTTACCGCTACCACCCTTTTGATTTAATACCGCGATTACCTTCATAAATACAGATCCCTGTAGTATGTATTGAGTATATAAGTATATAAGTATATAAGTATATAAG
>NZ_CAJHBC010000018.1:0-5462 GCF_904846535.1 Psychrobacter muriicola 2pS | reverse complement strand
ACAGTGAAAGCAATACCCTATATATCAGTTACTGGACGACAGTGATTGAGCACTATTTAAAAGCATAACTAAAGAACAACTTGTGTGGATTTTTGCTGATTCAGAATGCTAAAAAATAAAGTTGACTATCTTTTCTTTTCGGAAAGATTATTAACTATAAAAATTATCATTTAAGACAGCAGAAAAACTCAAAGTTAATTCATTACGAACATAATTTTTAGCGATTTTGCCAGATTAAATGAGCCAAGTTTAGAAGCTTCTTTAAAGAGCTTCATAGCAAGATTAAACTGAAGAGTTTGATCATGGCTCAGATTGAACGCTGGCGGCAGGCTTAACACATGCAAGTCGAGCGGAAACGATGATAGCTTGCTATCAGGCGTCGAGCGGCGGACGGGTGAGTAATACTTAGGAATCTACCTAGTAGTGGGGGATAGCACGGGGAAACTCGTATTAATACCGCATACGACCTACGGGAGAAAGGGGGCAGTTTACTGCTCTCGCTATTAGATGAGCCTAAGTCGGATTAGCTAGATGGTGGGGTAAAGGCCTACCATGGCGACGATCTGTAGCTGGTCTGAGAGGATGATCAGCCACACCGGGACTGAGACACGGCCCGGACTCCTACGGGAGGCAGCAGTGGGGAATATTGGACAATGGGGGAAACCCTGATCCAGCCATGCCGCGTGTGTGAAGAAGGCCTTTTGGTTGTAAAGCACTTTAAGCAGTGAAGAAGACTCCGTGGTTAATACCCACGGACGATGACATTAGCTGCAGAATAAGCACCGGCTAACTCTGTGCCAGCAGCCGCGGTAATACAGAGGGTGCAAGCGTTAATCGGAATTACTGGGCGTAAAGCGAGCGTAGGTGGCTTGATAAGTCAGATGTGAAATCCCCGGGCTTAACCTGGGAACTGCATCTGAAACTGTTAGGCTAGAGTAGGTGAGAGGGAGGTAGAATTTCAGGTGTAGCGGTGAAATGCGTAGAGATCTGAAGGAATACCGATGGCGAAGGCAGCCTCCTGGCATCATACTGACACTGAGGCTCGAAAGCGTGGGTAGCAAACAGGATTAGATACCCTGGTAGTCCACGCCGTAAACGATGTCTACTAGTCGTTGGGTCCCTTGAGGACTTAGTGACGCAGCTAACGCAATAAGTAGACCGCCTGGGGAGTACGGCCGCAAGGTTAAAACTCAAATGAATTGACGGGGGCCCGCACAAGCGGTGGAGCATGTGGTTTAATTCGATGCAACGCGAAGAACCTTACCTGGTCTTGACATATCTAGAATCCTGCAGAGATGCGGGAGTGCCTTCGGGAATTAGAATACAGGTGCTGCATGGCTGTCGTCAGCTCGTGTCGTGAGATGTTGGGTTAAGTCCCGCAACGAGCGCAACCCTTGTCCTTAGTTACCAGCGGGTTAAGCCGGGAACTCTAAGGATACTGCCAGTGACAAACTGGAGGAAGGCGGGGACGACGTCAAGTCATCATGGCCCTTACGACCAGGGCTACACACGTGCTACAATGGTAGGTACAGAGGGCAGCTACACAGCGATGTGATGCGAATCTCAAAAAGCCTATCGTAGTCCAGATTGGAGTCTGCAACTCGACTCCATGAAGTAGGAATCGCTAGTAATCGCGGATCAGAATGCCGCGGTGAATACGTTCCCGGGCCTTGTACACACCGCCCGTCACACCATGGGAGTTGATTGCACCAGAAGTGGATAGCTTAACCTTCGGGAAGGCGTTCACCACGGTGTGGTTGATGACTGGGGTGAAGTCGTAACAAGGTAGCCGTAGGGGAACCTGCGGCTGGATCACCTCCTTATAGATGGCATTCGGTCAGCAAGAATTCACAACAAGTTGTTCTTTAGTTTAAGCTTACGTTTATCTAAGCGTAATTGGGTCTGTAGCTCAGCTGGTTAGAGCACCGTGTTGATAACGCGGGGGTCAGTGGTTCAAGTCCACTTAGACCCACCATTTTATAATGGGGCCATAGCTCAGTTGGTAGAGCGCCTGCCTTGCACGCAGGAGGTCAACGGTTCGACTCCGTTTGGCTCCACCACTATAAACGAATCAAGTAAGCTTTAAGTGCTAATAGTATAAATAGAAACAAGTGATTCGCCTTTATTGGCAAGATTACTTCTTTCTGTTTTATACAGAATCTGTGACTCGACGAGAGCATAGAGACTATTTAAAAACATAGATATGAGTCTGGGTTAGGATGGGCGTGTTCACGCGCACTTCCTAACCTTAGTAATCGACCTCTTAACGACATCAGTTGTTATCCCAGGGGTTGATTGCTAAAAAAAGTAAAGAGAACTGAATCAAGCGTATAAACATAGGTGATATCGTTATCATAATTAGATCTTATGACACTTTGAAGTCAAAGCTTATTTATAAGTCAAGACTACTTGGGGTTGTATGGTCAAGTAATGAAGCGCACATGGTGGATGCCTTGGCAGTCAGAGGCGATGAAAGACGTGACAGCCTGCGATAAGCTTCGGGGAGGCGGCAATATCCTGTGATCCGGAGATTTCTGAATGGGGAAACCCACCTAGCATAAGCTAGGTATCTTGTACTTGTACAAGAAGCGAACGAGGGGAAGTGAAACATCTCAGTACCCTTAGGAATAGACATCAAATGAGATTCCCCTAGTAGCGGCGAGCGAACGGGGAGAAGCCGATTAATTCTAATGTAGAAGAACAGCGTGGGAAAGCTGACCGTAGTAGGTGATAGTCCTGTATTCGAAACATTAGAGTTAACATATTAAGTAGAGCGGGGCACGAGAAATCCTGTTTGAAGATGGGGGGACCATCCTCCAAGGCTAAATACTCCTGACTGACCGATAGTGAACCAGTACCGTGAGGGAAAGGCGAAAAGAACCCCTGTGAGGGGAGTGAAATAGAACCTGAAACCGTGTGCGTACAAGCAGTGGGAGCCTTAATTTATTAGGGTGACCGCGTACCTTTTGTATAATGGGTCAGCGACTTATGTTCTGTAGCAAGGTTAACCGTTTAGGGGAGCCGTAGGGAAACCGAGTCTTAATAGGGCGTTTAGTTGCAGGGCATAGACCCGAAACCGAGTGATCTATCCATGAGCAGGTTGAAAGTGTCGTAACAGACACCGGAGGACCGAACCCACTGTCGTTGAAAAGCCAGGGGATGACTTGTGGATAGGGGTGAAAGGCTAATCAAACTCGGTGATAGCTGGTTCTCCCCGAAAGCTATTTAGGTAGCGCCTCGGACGAACACCATTGGGGGTAGAGCACTGTTTCGGCTAGGGGGTCATACCGACTTACCAAACCGATGCAAACTCCGAATACCGATGAGTGATATCCGGGAGACACACAGTGGGTGCTAACGTCCATTGTGGAGAGGGAAACAACCCAGACCGCCAGCTAAGGCCCCAAATTCCTAGTTAAGTGGGAAACGAGGTGGGAAGGCATAGACAGCTAGGAGGTTGGCTTAGAAGCAGCCATCCTTTAAAGAAAGCGTAATAGCTCACTAGTCGAGTCGGCCCGCGCGGAAGATGTAACGGGGCTCAAACTAGGAGCCGAAGCTGCGGATTTGAATTTGTTTTCAAGTGGTAGGGGAGCGTTGTGTAAGCCTGTGAAGGTGTGTCGTAAGGCATGCTGGAGGTATCACAAGAGCGAATGCTGACGTGAGTAACGATAATGCGAGTGAAAAGCTCGCACGCCGGAAGATCAAGGGTTCCAGTCCAACGTTAATCGGGGCTGGGTGAGTCGACCCCTAAGGCGAGGCCGAAAGGCGTAGTCGATGGGAAATCGGTTAATATTCCGATACTTGTTTATAATGCGATGGAGGGACGGAGAAGGTTATGTCAGCCTGGCGTTGGTTGTCCAGGTGAAAGGATGTAGGCTTACAACTTAGGTAAATCCGGGTTGTTACATGGCTGAGATCTGATAGCAAGCTGTACTTGTACAGTGAAGTGGCAAATACCATGCTTCCAGGAAAAGCTTCTAAGCAATAGTTATAAACGAATCGTACCCTAAACCGACACAGGTGATCAGGTAGAGAATACCAAGGCGCTTGAGAGAACTCTGCTGAAGGAACTAGGCAAAATGGTACCGTAACTTCGGGAGAAGGTACGCTGCTGATGGTGATAGGACTTGCTCCTTGAGCTGTTGGCAGTCGCAGATACCAGGCTGCTGCAACTGTTTATTAAAAACACAGCACTCTGCAAACACGAAAGTGGACGTATAGGGTGTGATGTCTGCCCGGTGCTGGAAGGTTAATTGATGGGGTTAGCGTAAGCGAAGCTCTTGATCGAAGCCCCAGTAAACGGCGGCCGTAACTATAACGGTCCTAAGGTAGCGAAATTCCTTGTCGGGTAAGTTCCGACCTGCACGAATGACATAATGATGGCAGCGCTGTCTCCAGCAGAGACTCAGTGAAATCGAAATCGCAGTGAAGATGCTGTGTACCCGCGGCTAGACGGAAAGACCCCGTGAACCTTTACTACAGCTTTACATTGAACTTTGACCTGACTTGTGCAGGATAGGTGGGAGGCTTTGAAGCCGAGACGCTAGTCTCGGTGGAGCCAATCTTGAAATACCACCCTGGTCATGTTGGGGTTCTAACTCAGGTATAACAATACCGAGGACAATGTATGGTGGGTAGTTTGACTGGGGCGGTCTCCTCCTAAAGAGTAACGGAGGAGTACGAAGGTGCGCTCAGACCGGTCGGAAATCGGTCGTAGAGTATAAAGGCAAAAGCGCGCTTAACTGCGAGACCCACAAGTCGAGCAGGTACGAAAGTAGGTCTTAGTGATCCGGTGGTTCTGTATGGAAGGGCCATCGCTCAACGGATAAAAGGTACTCTGGGGATAACAGGCTGATACCGCCCAAGAGTTCATATCGACGGCGGTGTTTGGCACCTCGATGTCGGCTCATCTCATCCTAGGGCTGAAGCAGGTCCTAAGGGTATGGCTGTTCGCCATTTAAAGAGGTACGCGAGCTGGGTTTAGAACGTCGTGAGACAGTTCGGTCCCTATCTACCGTGGGCGTTGGAAATTTGAGAGGATCTGCTCCTAGTACGAGAGGACCAGAGTGGACGAACCTCTGGTGTTCGGGTTGTCACGCCAGTGGCATTGCCCGGTAGCTACGTTCGGATGGGATAACCGCTGAAAGCATCTAAGCGGGAAGCCCACCTCAAGATTAGATTTCCCTAAAGAGCCGTTGAAGACTACGACGTTGATAGGCAGGGTGTGGAAGTGCAGCGATGCATGTAGCTAACCTGTACTAATTGCTCGTTTGGCTTGACCATACAACACCCAAGTGGTTTGTATGAAAGCTCTAATTAATCTATCTTGTAAAGCGAAAGCTTTAGAATAAAGAAAGAATATTTCGATATCACCTTAAACCTTGATTCAGTTAGGTTTATGTTGGTCGACGACAAGTAACCTTGAAGTCAATAATAACAACAACAGACTCATATCTAACCCC
>NZ_CAJHBC010000017.1:0-10165 GCF_904846535.1 Psychrobacter muriicola 2pS | reverse complement strand
TTCTCATTTCGAGAGTTAGTTATATTTATATCAATGCGTAAGCAGTGAGGATTAATTGCTAAAATACTATTTGGTGTTCTTGTTAAGCCTATATTTGAAAAAAGATAACAGCAATTTAGTGAGCGTATTAAAATGTTTGGATTGTAATGAATACAGTAGATAGGTCGATACCTGTATAGCGAAATAATCACAGATAATGCAAGTTCATACGATCGTCAGGAAATTTCGAGTGCACACAGCTTAGTATTCAGTCTCATGTGAGTATATCCCAGCGGAACCACCCAAATAGACCTCATAAACAATTAATAGACCACCTAAAATAAACTTCTATACTGGAACCGCTTTTAATAGACCGCTTAGCTAATTTTATATGAATTCATATAAGATTAGCTCATAACTCGTACTACGACCCGAAGCCTCAGATTTTCGCATCATACCCTTCTCTACTAAATCATTGATATCGCGCAATGCAGTATCGGCTGAGCATTTCGTAATAGTCGCCCATTTTTTAGTAGTGAGTTTGCCATAAAAGTCAGTCAGTAGAATATTGAGCATTTTTACTTGGCGCACGTTCAACGCTTGCTCTCTATATGTCTGCCAAAAATTTGCTTTGCTGACTATTCTATCTGTCGTCTCTATCGCTGATAGTAATGCTTGCTCTAGAGTTTGCAGAAACCAAGTTAACCACTTAGTAATATTACTATCGCCTTTTTGCGTTCGCTCTAATATTTTGTAGTAATCATTGCGCTGTGTGAGAATCTGTGCGGACATACTATAAAATCGTTGATCACTATCATCACTTTGCGCTAGCACTCTTTCCGTAATAGCACGGGTTAATCTTCCGTTCCCATCATCGAAGGGATGCAACGTGACAAACCATAAATGAGCGATACCTGCTTTGATGACAAGATCTATATTGTCCTGCTCATTTGGTGAAGTGTTAAACCAAGATAAAAACTTGTCCAATTCCTCTGATAGCGTATCGGCACTAGGGGCAATAAAATGAACCTGCTCGCGACCGTAGCCGCCAGAGACCACTTGCATAGGTCCTTGACTGTCATCACGAAGCGCGCCAGCCTTAATACGATAAAGCCCACTATAGCCATCTGGGAATAGCGCCCTATGCCATCCTAATAAGTCATCTAACAATAACGGCTTCTCATAATGATAAGTTGCCTCAAGCATCATCTCTACTACCGCATCTATCTCACGAGTAGCAGTTAGCATACCCTTATCATCTATTCCTAAGTGGCGCGCGACAGAAGACCTTACTTGCTCATTATTTAATGACTCACCCTCAATCTCGGATGTTTTAACGATCTCCAGTGTCACCGCATCAAGCTGAGCTTCGACATTTAAGTCAAAGCCTAAGGTTGAGAGTTTGCCAAGTAACCTCCCTTGTAGTATTCGCACACGACTGACGAGAGGTAATAACTCTTTATCCGACCACTGCCATTTAGTCCAGTCCGATCTTTCATGAATATAGGTAATATGCTTCATATTTGAGCCTCAAATCATGCGGTAATTAATGTTATTATTCTCCGCATATTATGCATGGATTAAACAGTCCATTCAACGCATTTCAATTTTGAATTTGCTTATTTAATAAAGTGTAGGATCAAGTAACAGAAGCAAATACGATAGGGAAACTACTATAAATTGATTTATCGAAGACAGAGTAGAGGTGAAAATACTAAAAAAACATGGTGCCCAAAAACGTGTTAAGTTTTAATTTATATTAATAGTAATTACTTTATAATGAATAGATAACACCTGTAGCCCTTTAAAATAAGTAGATACAAGTTAACAACCATTTATAGCAGTTCGTTGACCTACTTTGACATGGTAGAGGTTGTTACATGCGTGAGTCAAAGTGCTGCACTTATTCAATGACGCTAAGAGGAACACAAGGACAAGTAATGGCAGAGATTAATGGAAAGCGGTTATCTTATCTTTATGAAGCGGTAACGATGGGTACAATCAGGGCTGCTGCAGATAAGCTCAATATTGCTCCCTCGGCCGTCAGCCGACAAATATCTCTGTTAGAAGAAGAATTAGCGAGCACGCTTATTGAACGGCACCGCAAAGGGGTAACGCCGACAGAATCTGGTAGTATTCTCTTGCAGTTTTATCGAGAATCACTTTCTGCTGAAGAAGCTTGTGTTTCAAAATTACAGGCGGTGTTGGGATTACAGCGAGGTCATATAAAGCTAGCAGTGGGCGATGGTTTTATTGGGGATTTGATGCTTGGCCCATTATCTGAGTTTTCCCGTCTATATCCGGAGCTAACACTGTCAATCAGTACGGGTGGATCAAACGAAGTGATTCGTCAGGTTGAGGAGGACGAAGCGCATATTGGGCTAGTATTCCATTCTAGCAGTCATCCGCGCATCCGCTCACAGGTTGTTAGTTGTCAACCAATGTATGTGATTGTCTCGCCTGACCATCCATTAGCCAATCGAAATACACCGATGCAATTGGAAGAGCTTTTAGAATACCCAGTGGGACTGGCCGAAAATCGTTTTGGCGTACGCCAGTTAGTAGCGATGGCTGAATTTCAACAAAAGATTCGATTTAACCCTACCCTAACCACCGACTCATTCAACGTGCTAAAGAATTTTGCTCGCTCAAATATGGGGTTTACCTTTCTACCATATTTTGTCGTGTCCAAAGAAGTCGAAGACGGTCATTTGATCGCAATCTCTATAGACAATACCTTACTGGCAAGCGGTGAAGCTCATCTCGTAACGCGGTTGGGTCGTCATCTATCACAAGGTCCGCATGAGTTACTACAGCATCTAAAGTTATGGATGAAAGATTTATAAGCAGGCTATAGTCAGTGAGAAGTAATATCAATACATCATGCACTGCTCATATCAATTTTCTGGCTTGCTGTGCCTGCGCAGACAGAGGCTGCAAAAATTAATATGAGCAGTACCGTAGCGCTTTTATTGTTTTTTAACTATACATTCCCATCAGGCCGAGCACCGACGATTTGTCAGTGACGTGATCAATACCAATGGACGCCTTTTACAGCAAAGCTTGGGCCACTATGGCAGAACCCAAGAAAGTGCCCGTAAAGGTGAGTAAAGCAACCACTGCGATTTTAAATCCGGATTTTTTAAACAAATTCACTTCCATCTGAGAGATTGCAAACCCTGCATAGGCAAGTACGGGAGTAATAAGTTGCAACACGCCTAACTTATCTGTTTCTACTAAGACATACTCACTCATTGGAAACTGTGGCAGAGATATCAAAATAGCCACAATTGATATCCAAGCAATAGCGGGGACATTGACAGGAATGACTTCCTTTAATAAGACGCCAACGATACAACAAGCGAACAGAATTAACATGGCAGGTAGCGCAGAGATTGGATCAACGCCTTGTCCTACCCAATTACTGAGTAATAGAACGATACAGATAACCGCTAACAGGGATAAAGACTGCCATACTGATAAAATAGATTGTTCTGGTATTTTTAGATCAGGATCTGTTTGCGTCGCAGCGGTACTATCATTCTTTTTCTTAAACTTGCTAGTAACTTTATATAAAAACTCTGTGAATGGCAGGGCAACAAATAAACTGACAAATAGCCCTGTGGCATAGGTTAACAGGTTAGAAGTCGCTGCAAAGGCAGTAATAGTCTCCGCTTGCTCAGGTACGGTTTCCGCGAGCGCTGCTGAACAAGCACCCATCATACTGCCACTACCAATACCACAAGCCATCGCCAATGCACGGATATCCATGATATCCATAGAGGCAATAATACCCGCCATCAATGAGAAGTAAATTGCGCCAAACAACGTACCCATCACATAGACACCCATTACGCCGATACCTTCGGGACTTTGAAGTCCATACTTATCAGCAATGAGCGCAATATTAGGTTCACGAGCAATTGAGTGAGTGGCACCAATAGCCTCTCTCCCCATGCCAAACACCAATACAGCCACAGGTAAGGCGATAAGGGCAGTAGCTACATTGCCTAATTCTTGTAGTAAAAGGGCGGGACCTGCGGCTATTATTTCTTCTACTTTAGGACCGACACCAACACCAAACTTTGCAATAAAAGGCATGATACTTAAGAGAACCGCATAGCTTGCAAATTTTGCTCGGTCTTTGGAAATAACCGCTTTCATTGATGGTATAACGTTGGGGTTTAACAGTAGGGTAAATATGAATGCATATAATAAAGGCAGTAAGACTAGTGTACCAATGCCAATTGGAATCTTGATGATCCCTATCCATTCTGCAAGTAGTGATGTAACAATCACTAATAAATGTAGCTTCCAATCAAACAAGTACTTGGTCATTGTACTTGGTAGCACACTGGTATTATTCATAGCAACTCCCTTTGCAATTTATAGTTTCTACTTAATGATTTCTACGTGTTGTTACTACTTAATTTATGCAGACATTTTTGGTAGTTGAGACTCCACTAAAGATACCCATACTTTAATACCGGTCTCAATAGCATCGTCATTAAAATCATAAGACGCATTGTGTAGTGGTTTGGAGGGACTATTACCATCAACACCTAACCAAAAATAAGCGCCTTTGACGACTTGACTCATGAATGAAAAGTCTTCAGAGGCCATGGAGGGTTCTACATCAGTATTTACCTTATCAGCCCCCAACACGTTAGTAGCAGCTTCTTTGATTTCAAGATAGGCTTGACTGTCATTAGTGGTGACTGGATAGCGAATATGGTAATCCATCTCGCCTGTAACACCATATAAAGGTGGTAGCGCTGTAACCATTTCTGTGAGCATGTCTTGCATGGACTGGCGTACGTCCATATCAAAGCTACGAACCGTTCCTTTTAGAATAGCGTAATCAGGGATGACATTAGTCGTATCACCACTATTCATCTGCGTTACGCTAATAACACCTGATTTGAGGGGAGATATTCGACGAGAGACAATGGATTGAATATTAGTAATCAATGCCGCGCCTGCTGCTATAGGGTCAGCCCCTAAATGTGGCATCGCTGCATGAGTGCCTTTACCCGTTAAAGTAATCTCAAAAGTATCAAAAGATGCCATCATCGGTCCGTTGTTGACCGCAATCTCTCCCACAGGTAGGCCTGGCCAATTATGCAACCCGTAGACGGCGTCCATAGGGAACTTATCAAACAATCCATCGTCAATCATCGCCTTTGCACCGCCTAAGACTTCTTCAGCAGGTTGAAAGATAAAATAAATGGTGCCGCTAAAATTCTTATGTTGGCTCAGATGCTTTGCCGTACCAAGCAGAACGGAAGTGTGACCGTCATGACCACAGGCATGCATACAGTTTTCATGAGTAGATTTATGCTCAATATCGTTTTGCTCTTTTATTGGTAGCGCATCGATATCAGCTCGTATGCCAATAGTCGGGCCTGAGCCGTTCTTTAGAGTACCGACAACGCCCGTGCCGCCCAACCCTTGATGCACTTCGATTCCAAAGGATTTTAACTTATCAACAATAAATGATGAGGTCTTGAACTCTTTAAAACCAAGCTCTGGTTGACTATGAATCTGCTGACGCCATTGCTTTACTTCACCTAGTAGGGTTTCGTTAATTAACATCTGTTTTCTCCTTACGTACTATTGAATTGAGTAACCAAATTGGATAGCAGAATCTTTTGCTGTTTCGACCCAGACACTTTTGGTCTGTGTATATTCAAGTAGACCCTCATAGCCACTCGATCGGCCATAGCCACTCTCACCAAAACCACCAAATGGCGACATGACGTTGATTGCCTTATAACTATTTATCCAAAATGTTCCGGCATTTATTTGAGCAGCCATCCGATGCGCACGGCCGACATCAGCCGTCCAAACCGCGCCCGCTAAACCAAACCGACTGTCGTTTGCTATCGCTACCGCCTCTTCTTCTTCATCGAATGAAATAACAGAAACGACAGGTCCAAAAATTTCTTCCTGCGCGACTCGCATATCATTTTTCACATTGGCCAGAACGGTTGGCTGATAAAAATAACCATTTTCACCACCACGAATGTCACCTGCCTTTCCGCCTGCGGCAACAACCGCCCCTTCAGCAATACCGTCCGACACTAACGAGTGTACGTGGTTAAACTGTTTTTGATTATTGATCGGTCCCACCATCGTGCCTTCATGCCATGGCAAACCCACGGGCAACTTACTGGCGGCCGAGGCAACGCGTTCCACGACTTCTTTATAGATATCACGATGGACCAATAATCGAGCACCCGATACACAGCTCTGTCCAGCAGCAGAAAACACGGCAGCTTGTGCGCCCACTACCGCACGATCAAGATCAGTATCTGGGAAAATAATATTGGCTGACTTTCCGCCCAGCTCCAGTACACAAGGAATGACACGTTGCGCAGATGCTGAAGCAATGAGCGCGCCCGTCTTTGGTGAGCCAACAAAAACGACTTTTTTGGTGGCTGGATGAGCAATGGCAGCAGATGCCGTGGTGTGTCCCAATCCATTAATGACATTGACCAAACCACACGGGATACCTGCGTGCTCAAGGATTTTAACGAGTGCCGTTGTGCTGAGTGGGGTTAACTCAGACGGCTTTAGTAAGACGGCATTTCCTGCACAGATAGCAGGCGCGATTTGCCAACCTCCGGTAAATACAGGTGCATTCCAAGGGGTGATTTGCGTCACCACACCATACGGCTCATGACGAGTGTAGTTTAAGTGAGTGGTTGGTACAGGGATAACTTGTCCCATAATCTTGTCACACCAGCCAGCATAGTATTCAAACATATCAGCAACTTTTGCCACCTCAACTCGGCAATCACGAATAGGTTTACCTGCAGAGATACATTCTAGGCGTGCCAGAGATTCTGTGGCTTCGCGTATTTTCATGCCGCACTTCCACATTAGCTGACCTCTTGCACTGGACGTCATCGACCACCATGCTTTTTGAGCTTTTATGGCAGCAGCAGCTGCTTCAGCAACAATATCTTTTCCCGCATCACGATAGCTTAAAAACACCTGACCGGTTGCTGGATTAGTCAGATCGATGCTGTCTCCATGACCTGCAACCAATTCTCCATCGATCCAGCTGCCAAATTCAGAAGTACCCAGCAGTTCATTAAGTAAGGTTTCAACTTGCTGCTCGCCATTTCCTTCTACGATAAAACTCATCATCTATTCTCCTAAGCCAGCACTTTTTACGATGCAGTTAAAATCATCCTGATCAGGTATGTTTGCTTCGCTTTGCGACCAAATCTCAGCTACCTGCTGCGCCAAAGGCAACGCTAACCCCATCTCACCAATCATATTTTTTGCCAGACGTACGTCTTTACGCATCAGCTGCATCGTAAAACCGGAATCAAAACTTTGATTGAGAATCCAGCGAGGGAAGTTTACTTCACTGATTGCACTACGACCTGAGCCCGCATTCAGACCAGCAATAAGGTCTTTAGGGTCAAGTCCTGCCTTGGTACCCAGAGTGACTGCTTCAGCGGTGGTTACAAGATGTGCAGCACATAGGAGATTATTGATGAGTTTAGCGGCATGGCCATTGCCAGACTTGCCCATGTAGACTACATTTGAGCTTAAGGCATCCAGATATAACTTTGCACGTTCAAGAGCGCTACTTTCGCCGCCAGCAAGCATGACCATAGTGCCAGCTTCAGCGCCCGCCGGGCCGCCACTAACAGGGCAGTCCAATAATTGATGGCCTAGCTGATCCAGCTCTATCGCGAGTGCTCGCGTCACTTCTGGTTCTGAGGTAGAGGTGTCAATAATTAAGGTTTTGGGCTGAGCATGGTCGATGATGCCATCCTTGCCTTTAATCACTGCTTGGACATGCTTTGCCATAGGCAAAGATAGAATGATGATGCTAGATTCAGCGCATAGCGCTTTGATATCTGCAACAACATTTACGCCGATTTCCTTGGCAGCTTGGCGTTGGGTTTCTCCTATGTCCGTGCCGAACACATTAAAACCTTCGCGAAGCAAAGACTGAGCCATACCGTTACCCATACGGCCTAACCCGACGATACCTATGGTTCCTTTAGACATATCTATTCCTTTAGTTTTGTATTTTCTTTCAATTTTATTGTAACTAATCAGCTATTAAGTAGAACTATAATGAATAACCTTTTGTGTTCTAAAAAAGGCAACACCAATGTGAGCAATAAGATGCTCTTCTATTCACTTCGTTTTGTTATTTACGAAAACTGCTGAGGCGTTATTAAGGTAACTACGATAGGTTTATAGGATTCATGCGGATTGATGACTTTGCTTTAACGACACCGTCCTTGCCGTTTTGATGGGCAGGGTTCTTGTGCTGATAAGATCACCTGAATGAATACTGAGACTGAGCTATGCTATGCTATGCTATGCTGAAGAAAATGTAGGACCAAACTTGGTAAACTACCAACTCTATGAGGAGTTTATCATGACCAAGAAAATGCAAAGCTACAGTGCTGAATTTAAAGCAGAAGCTGTCAAAAAGATAGCAGACACCAACGGCAATGTTTCAGCGACTGCAAAGCAGCTAGACATAGCCATGCAGACCTTATCTAACTGGCAGAACAAAGCGCATGAAGGCAAGCTTATCGGCACCAAGCAATATGATACTGAGCTCATGGCTATACTAGAAGAGAGTAAACGTCTCAAACGTGATCTCAAAGTTGCTCAGGAAGAGCGAGATATTCTAAAAAAGGCCACGGCGTACTTCGCCAGATACAGTTTATGAAGTATGTTTTTATCAAGGATAATCAGAAAACATTTAGTATCACCTGCATGTGTTACGTATTAGATGTTAATTCATCAAGCTATTACAACTGGATAAATCGTGGTATCAGTGATCAGCAGATTCATCGCAATCAGTGTGAACTGCTTGTAAGGGGCTCATAGCGAGACTAAACAGCGCTATGATATTGATCGTTTGCATGCTCATCTTGCAGAGCAAGGCTATCATATCAGTCAATACATGGTCCGACGAATCAAAGAAAAGTGCTGCATCAAATGCCGTTGTCACAAGCACTTTAAAATCACTACTAACTCTAATCATGATAACCTGGTCTATCCAAACCTGCTCGATCAGAAATTTGATACTAATCACCCTAACAAATCTTGGGTCAGTGACATCACTTATACATGAACAAATGAGGGTTGGTTATACTTAGCGGGCGTTAAAGACCTTTATACTAAAAAGCTCGTCGGCTACGCCATAGGCAAGCATATGACCGCAGATTTAGTTTGCCGTGCACTCAATATGGCAATTAAGAATAAACGACCAAGCTCAAACCTGATTTTATATTCTGACAGAGGCAGTCAGTATTGTAGCAATGAGTATCACAAGATCATTAAGCAGCATAAATTTAAGGGCTCAATGTCCAGACGTGGCAATTGCTTTGACAATGCGTCAATAGAGAGCTTTTGGGGTGTCTTAAAGAATGAGCTGGTGTATCACCAAGACTATGAAACAAGATTCGAAGCTATCAGAGATATAACTAAGTATATTGAACTTGAGTACAATGACGAGCGATTGGCAAAGCACTGCTTTGCAGCGACGCAAGACAAGAGATGTGCTCGCAGTGAGACTAGGATTCAAAAGGGCTTGGGCTATAAATTGCCAAGACAAGTGTGGTTTGATTATTATCGTCAGGCTGCGTAATTAAAATCTCCCAGGCTTAAGTCTACGGGATTGACGGCAGGGGTCAGAACTGTGAGACTAGTATTCTGAAGAGTTTAGGTGATAAAAGTAAAGGACAGATGTGATGTAATTATTACCATCAAGCAGATTTAATAAAAATCTCTTTTCATGTCATCTAAATGAGTTAACCACTGCCCTTACTCAGCGCTATGTAATATTAATTTCATAGCTAAACTTTCCTGCCAGTCCATATGATTCTCTATATTCAATGGGATCACCTTCTAAGTTCTTAGCAACGCGGCATACCTTAACCAAGTTTTCTTGCTTAGCATTGGCCAAATAAGGATCGCTGTGATCAGTTACAAAAAACAGTGTCTCTACAGCAGACGACACAAACTGCCCACACTTTGTGTAGTAAAACGGATAGAGAAGATTCTCAAAATCTTCGGGTTCTAAGTCTGCAAAGGCTTGGTAACGACTCTTAGGTAACCAAATTCTCTCACTCAACAAAACTTTATCTTCAACCATACGCATACGTTCTATATAGATTAATGCTTTGTTTTTAGCTAT
>NZ_CAJHBC010000016.1:0-15114 GCF_904846535.1 Psychrobacter muriicola 2pS | reverse complement strand
ATCTTAGAATCTGTTATTTTAACACTATGCCGTCTCTAATAAACAATCTAGAATTATTATGCGCAATCCTAATATTCGCTTATCCCTATCTTTTGTAGATGAAAAAAAACTTACACTTCAAAAGTTCTATCGCCAATCATGGCTTCATGTCCTTATGCAATGCGCTATTATCGCAGCTGTCTGGTATTGTGCTGAGATATTGGTTGAATTATTGCATTTACCCGTATCCTCAGGCGTCTTAGGAATGTTTTTAATGCTGATATTATTAATGAGTGGTGCTATTAAGGTTAACTGGGTCAGACTGGGTGCAAAATTTGTTTTGGGTGAATTAGTATTAATGTTTATCCCGCTTATGATGTCAATACTTCAATATAAGGCGCTGTTTGTCAGTAAAGGATGGCAATTAATGCTGACAATTATCTTGAGTACCGCGATGGTGATGTTAAGCTCAGCATTAACCTTTATCATGGGGCGCCGTTTGCAACGTAGATTGTATCGTCATCAGATTCATAAAGCCCAATTAAACCTAAAAAATGATAATAATGCGTGAGGATTTGCGATGAATACTTGGTCAATCCTTTGTCTCATTTGGACATTAGCTGCCTATTATATGGCTAGAGTAGTCTATGTGCGCTATCGAAAATCTTGGCTAAACCCTGCTATCACGGTTCCAGTAGTAACGCTTTCATTAATGATTATTTTTAATATCTCTTATGATACTTATTGGAAGGATACAGCTTGGATTGTGCAGCTACTTGCCCCCGCAACGGTTGCGTTTGCTATACCTATTTATGAGTATCGTCGTTTAATACGTCAACATGCTTTGGCTTTGACCGCTTCCATAACTGTCGGGATGGTGGTGGGGGTCTTAAGCATATATATATTCGCTGGTTTGTTTCATTTTGATAAGACCTTGACCTATAGCTTGATGGCCCGTTCAATATCGACACCATTTGCGTTAGACTTATCTGAAAAAATTCACGGATCTTCCTCTTTAGTCTCATTGTTTACTTTGATTACAGGGATGGTGGGAATGATTTTAGGGGATATGATCTTGACTTTTTTTCGTATTCGCTCCCATCTTGCAAATGGAATCGCATTTGGTAATGCATCACACGGTTTTGGTACAGCCCGGGCAAGTCAGCGCAATGAGGATGAGGGCGTTATAGCAAGTTTAACAATGATTTTAGCGGGATTGTTTATGGTATTCTTAGGTCCTTCATTAATACATGGCGTAATGTTATTCGGGCAAGTTTAAGCAAATATATATAGAGACCCTAATCTATATTAAGAATAGATATGATAACAGCCATTATCACTAACAGATAAACAATAAAAAAACGTATAAATTTCCGTTTTTATTCTAAAGTTAATTCGACTTTAACTAAATGTAATGAGCTTTATTTCTTTTAAACTTCAACCTATTAACTTATATTATTTGAATATCAGATAAAATGAATGACTATTTTTTGAGGATACGAGTGTTTATGAGTTATTGAATCGGGATTTTCTAAATCATCATTTTAAACCCCTTAACAAATCATTATTTTTCTTGTAACAACAAATAAGATAGAGGATTTCTTTACTCACACTGAGATTCTAACCATTTACATAGTTTAATAATATCATCCTTATTTTTCTTTAATTCCTTGTAAACGAAGTAAAATTTATCCCCTGTTAGTAGTTCATGCATTGGGATTTTAACGATATTTTGTTTATAGGCGTCATCCTGCATCATATAATTATTGGTAAGAGTAATGCCCAGATTGTACCTTGCGGCTTCTATCGCTAGTAGCACATGACTAAAATGATTTATCTTTATATCGCTTGGCAATTCAAATCCGCCTGCCTTACACCACCGCAGCCAATCCTCTGCTGTATTCACGCTTGTATCTGCATATCTCACAGACAATATTGGATGCCGCCACAATGCGTCAGGAAGGGGTTTATCTCTTATTTTCTCCCAAAGCTTTTGACCACAAACAGGATATAAAGTTTCAGTAAATAAAAACTTACTGATGAAAGCATGTGGAGGAGGATCGACGGTGATATAACAATCGGCCCTTTGCTCATTATAATCAGAGGGATGATTAACCATATCTAAAGTAAGTTCTATTTCTGGATACTGTCTATAGAAGTCTTCTAGTCGAGGAATCAACCAATTCACTGCGACTGAACTGTACAGAGCTAAGCGTATATGCCCAGGTTTTCCATGTTTAATAATCTGACTACTATCTGAAAGTAGACCCAATGCGCCACTCACATCTGTGAAATAACGCTCACCAACCTCTGTCAACGAAAAGGTCCGGCCTTGCCTGTAAAACATTGCTTCCCCAAGATACTCTTCAAGGATGCGTATTTGGTGACTCACGGCACTTTGTGTCACATTGAGGCTTTCTGCTGCTTTTGAAAAGCTGTTAAGTCGTGCAACGGATTCGAAGCATTGTATGGCACGCAATGGGGGCAAATCCATTATTACCTCAGCTAATACTAAGTATGGTTTATATCATTATACATCATAGCGTTACTTGCATATACTGCCTGACAGATCGTTAAATCAGCATGAACCCATTGGGGTTTTAACAGTTTCTGAATTTAGAGTAGGGCGAGGAGGCTAAGAATGCCAAAGATGAGTGTTGCATTTGCCATGACGCTATTGGTACTAGGAAATATCATTGCGGTCTTCTCAGACGCCTTGATAAAGGCCTTGCCCTCTGAGACGGCGGTATATCAATTTATCCTGTTTCGTCAATGCACAGCGGTTTTAATGCTGTTGCCGTTTTGCTTAATTAATAAAAAGAACAAGTTATTCAGTAATATAAAATGGCACTTTGTTCGTAGTCACGTGTGGTTATTGGGTGTGATATTCATGGTACTGTCTCTTCAAGCACTGCCTCTTGCGACTGCGAATGCTATTTTTTATGCCGCCCCTTTATTTGTATTACCACTGGGTTTTTTATTTTATAAAGACAGATTAAACTTTCCGACTATCGCAGCCTCTATGTTAGGTTTTGCTGGTATCCTCGTTATTGTACAACCGAAACAGATCAATTTAGGGGCGGTTTTTGCGCTTATAGTAGCGGTAACCATGGCGATAAACAATCTCTTAGTTCGTAAACTTCCACAAAATCATTCTGTCTATCAAACGCTACTTTTGACCAATTTATTAGGAATTCCATTCGCGCTTGGTTTGGCTATTTGGGAGCGACAGCCATTTGACTGGCGCTCATTGATTACGGCCGCCAGTTCAAATGTATTTATTTTGATTTATGCGGGTATATGCGTACAGGTGTACCGACACATTGAAGCGTACAAAGTCTCTAGTGCGGAATACTCAGGTTTACTAGGGGCGGTGGTGGTTGGAATCATATGGTTTAACGAAGTACCAAATATGACTTTGTTAATAGGTTCTGCGCTGATTATCCTACCTTTGATATGGCTAGCTACTCTCGAATCTATGAGGCTTAGACAAAAAACTGGGTAGGATAATAGCTTTTAAAACCTAATCAAGCTGATGTGCCATAAATAATAAGAAATAATAAAAGTTATGAATCAGACTAAAATGTTATTTAACGTTTACATCGGTTCATGCTTGACGAAACTGTAGATTACTTGTTAGACACTATAATAAGTCGGTTGCATGATTAAAAACTTCCAAGTTGGTTCTTATGTATCTAATAGTATCGTGTCTATAAAAAAGACAAACTGTTATTTAAAATACCTCAACTATTCAGCTGTTAGCCCTGCTTTAACACCCGATAGACCGTAGCCACCCCAACACCAACCGCCTTAGCGATCTCCTCTTTTGTCATATTGTTTTGACTGGCTAATTCTTTAATACGATTGTGTTTCGTTGTATTAGGCTTCTTACCAGTGGGCTTATAACCACTGTTCGCCAACCCCTGCTTAATACGCTCTCTACGCTTATCGTTATCAAGCTTTGCCATCGTTGCTAATAAGTCGATCAGCATATGGTTAATCACTGTTAGGATCTCACCTGTCATGCCTTTACTTACCGTATGCGTAGTTGGTAGATCAGCCACCACCAATCGCAAGCCCTTGTCTTTGATGCGCTGCTTTAGAATTGCAAAATCATCTTGAGATAGCCTGCTTAATCTATCCACACTTTCGACCAACAGAATATCGCCTTCCTCAGCGTCATTGAGTAACAGAGTGAGTACTGGTCTATCAAGCTTCGTACCACTGAAATGCTCAACGTACTCAACATGCTTATCATCATAGCTTTGGCTAAAGCTAATCAAGTCAGACAAGGCTCTCTTAGCGTCTTGATCCTTAGTACTGGCTCTCACATAAATACGAACAGTCATAACGCCACCCCTATCACTTAGACTTAATAATTAATGTTCATTGATAATAGACAGATATTACTATCATTTAATATTAGAAACAAGTCTACTGATAGATAAATTATCGTTTAGAGGATTTACGTTTTAGGTATAGGCTAATGATAGGAAAAAAGCACAGCAGCCAGTCTTATAATTCAAAAGTCTGTTATAGATGGTTCCATGCTAACAGTCTGCTTTAAGTAGTCTGTTAATAGGTTTGAAAGGTAAAATAACTGGTTTCCTTGGGGTATACCCTACGATAACAGGAAATCCATCGCGGATGACAAAACCTGTTTAGCTTTTAAACAAGACGGGTTTGTCGATAGTATGTAAGATAAGTTGGAAAAGTAACTAGAGTGTAAGACTATTCATACTGGGTCTGAATCAAAGTTTTATTGTGATTAATTTCTGCTCAATATTATTCATTTGTCGCCATGATGAGTGATGGCGGCTTGTAATTTAGTTAGGAAAAATAATCTTGAGTAATAATATACGTTTGTATCATTTGTATCATTTGTAGCAGAGCTTGTTCTAGGCTTCTTTACTTACACTTTTCTGTAAGTTATTTTTTAGTAAATGATCGAATATAAATGGGCCAAAAGGTAAGAGTGAGCCGAGTACGCCCGCAGGTATTGCCCAAAGAGGCATTTTCATTTTGATAGCTGAGCCTATAAGTATTATGATATAGGTAATAAACAAAATACCGTGTGCCATACCGATGTATTTCACACCTTCTGGAATATCCAGCATATATTTTAGTGGCATGGCGATGAAGAGCAATAATAAGAAAGAGGTGCCTTCTAGGTAGCCTATAAGGGTAAGACTTTTTAACGCGGTCTCTTGTTTTTTTCTAAGGCTGTGAATTTTTTCAATAGTTGGCTGAGCCTGTGACACTATATTTTCCTTTTGTTATTATCAATAAAGAATTTATGGATTATTCAATGTCTCTATAATAATGGCTCTACGCAGAGCTTTTAAGTATTGGGTTTTAAGACCTAAAATGAGTGAGTACCTATACCAGTCATACATTACCTTCCAGTTCACATTTTATAAACATACTCAAGTATAAAAAGTATTTTTCCGTATAGAGTGACTACGACGCTAGTTCATTTTGTTTGTGATAATCGGCATCAATGTGCTTATTTATTACGCTTACTTTCTAAAAATATCATGTCAATTATAATCAATGCGACACCGACACAGACACCTATATCTGCAACATTGAAAATAGGATAATTCCAGACATCAGCATAATGCACATGGATAAAGTCAACCACTTTACCAATTCTTAAACGATCGATTAAGTTGCCAATCGCACCACCGAGCATTAAGGCTAACCCCATGGACAATAGCTTGGCTGCACGTGGCGCTTTGATTAAATAAACCGTTAAAAAGATAGCCATTACAAAAGCTAAGCCTGAGAAAAACCATTTCTGCCAACCGCCAGCGTCGGCTAAAAAGCTAAATGCTGCCCCATAGTTATAAGCGAGTGTCCAGTTGAGAAATGGTTCAATGACCGGTACGGGGTCATTGAACGCTAATTTGGTTTGGGCCAACCACTTAGTCCATTGATCAAGTATTAATACCATTATCGCCAACAAATACCAGATAAAAGCGCGACTGCCATTGGCAACCATTTTTGGCATTTTATTCAACTTACCTTTAGGTGTTATCGAGTTGCCTGAGGTTACGTACATAGCTTTAGGCGTATGATTCATGGTTTTAGAGTCAATTGATTGATGAGTACTACTCACAGCTATAGGTACTTTATTGTCAGCAATATTAGTACTAGCCGATTCAACGCTATTCAATTTAGTACTATCTAATCTGTCGGTAGATTCAGTCATAGTTGTTTTCTTTATCTGTGTTTATACAATGAACAATGTTAAACGTATATGTTTTTAGTATACGACTATTAATAGCGCCACTTTTAAAAACGGCTCCACTTACCGCTCTGGTATTATGAAACTTACGGTAATAATTTTTTATTAGGGAATCTGTTGATTGATTTCAATATTAACCTGAGTCTGTTCAGCACTAATCACTATCGGATTACCCGATAAGTCGCCTGACTCTGCTATGGCATTACCGCTATGACTAATACGAGCAACGACTGCTAACTGAGTTTTGTCACTACGAGCTGAATTTAACGTGCGATCTGGCATCATCGCATCAAGATTGCTTAAGCGGATACTGGCCTCACCTTGCTCAATAACACTAATGGGTAAACGTTTGGCGGCAAACGGTGGACCTCCTTTAACGTCACGTATCGCAACAAACAACACATCATCAGCTTTCACTAACGGTAATAAATTAGCGTTAATTTTCACTGTCACGTCAATACCTTCTAGCGCTTGCTTTTCTTGCGTGCTAACGTAGTTGCTTAACTCATCTAAGCTTGCTAAAGCTTTAGTATGATCACCTGGTTTGGCCACAATGCTGCCTTGTAAGCGTTTAATCCAACCTTGCGCTTGGGCAAAGTTACTACTACGAGTCTCACCCATTGCCATGAGCATTTGAGCCCGTTCATGCTGCGGATTCTTAGCTAATATAGCTTGTAATACACGGCGAATATTGGCGTCTAACTGACCTTCATTAACGAAAAAGCTAGTCTGAGCATAAGTGGTGGCGATTTCTTCATTTTCAGGAGCTAAACGATAGGCACGAGATAAGGCTTCCAGCGCAGAATCAGTTGCCTCCATAGATAAGAAAAGCTCGGATAGGCGCATCCAGCGATTAGGATCATCAGCATTACGATGAACATTGGTTTGCATGGCGCTAATCAGTTGACGACCATCTTCAAACGCCCATGATGGCGGCTTGTCAATTTTAGCTGTCAATAGGTCGTCAGCCACTTGTCCTACTTTGTCCTCAGCTGTCCACAAATCAAACACGGGCGTACGATTGCCTATTAGTAAATACGCCATTGCAGCCAATATTGGGATCCAAGCTGCGACAATTAAACGGCTTTTGACATCAGGGGTGACCATAGGTGTTATCTGACGCTGCGCATCTAATAGCTGACGCTCAAGCTCCAGCTTTTGATTTTGATAATGGCTATTATTAATAGTACCGCTGTCTTTATCTGTTTGTAGCTCAGCTAAACGTTCGCGAAATACTGCAACATTAATATCTAGCAGTTGATTGTCTATTGGTTTGGACTGCAAACGCGGTGCTCGTAGCCATGGCATAATAGCAATCAGCGCAAATATAAGAGCAATCAGCAAGCTTAGAGTTACAAATAAGCCAAAAGTAGAAAATAGAGTCATTTTTTGTCCTCTAGGCTAGTAATGTCGTGGTCGACACTCTCAGCTTGCGATAATAGACGATCAAGCTCAGCCTTTTCCGTAGAGGTCAAGGCAGCAGTACTGTTCACTGTGACGCCGCTTTGACCACGGGCAACAACTTGGCGACGCTTACTTTGCCAAAACCAACCAATAATTAAGACGAGCAATAATAGTGGTGGAAAAAACCATAGGATCCATGTTGATGGTCGCATAGGCGGCTTGTAGCTAATAAAGTCACCGTAGCGCTCTTGCATATAGACGCGTATTTCAGCATCACTACGTCTATCTTTAATTAAATCATAGACTTTTTGCTTTAGATCCTGTGCAATCGGTGCATCAGAGGCTGCAAGGTTTTGATTTTGGCATTTTGGGCAGCGAAACTCTTCTATTAATCCACGATACTGAGCTTCTTGCTGTGGTGAGTCAAAATCGTATACGTCAATAGCTGCGTTTGCCGTCATGTTAAGCAGACACGCTAGTATTAAGCTTGCTAGTTTTAAAACTATATTGGGTTTTAGTTGAGGAGCTCTTATTCGAATAACGTTCATTTGCACATCTCCTCAACCTGAATGAGATCAGGACTATCGTTGTTCTTATTAGCCTCATTAAGTACGGTCAGGCACGGCTTAACACGCTGTTGCCAATTGGCTTCATTAACCTCACCAACAATATGCTGACGAATGATGCCATCTCCATCCACAACAAAGGTTTCGGGCGCACCAGTTATGCCTAAGTCTAGAGCAAACTGACCCAATGAATCCTGAATAGACATAGAAAATGGATCACCGCCTCGGTTTAAGTAACTGAGCGCATTACCAATCTCATCCTTATAATTCACACCAACGATATCAACGCCGCGCTCTTCTAGTTGCATTAAAAACGGATGCTCAATAACGCAAGTTGGGCACCATGAGCCCCAAACATTAAGTAAAAACGGCTTATCCGGCAAATTATCATTGGTGATAGTACGGGTAGTATCTGCTAATAACGGCAGCTCAAAGGTAGGAACCGGACGCTCAAGAGCGGTATTGGTCACAATGTCTGTTGGTTTACCTAAGCGCATGTACAATATAACTACCAAACCAAAAAAGAGGATAAGCGGAATTAAGAACCATAGCTTCGTCTGCTTTTTTTTCATTGTCTTTGGGTTACGCTGCTTACTGTTTTGGCTATCTTTTTGCTCAGGAGTATTATTCGACATAGTCATTTATTTCTCCTTTAGTGTCGACATCGTCGATGCTGAGATTGCCTGTTCAATAGCTACCTCATTGACTCCATCAGTAGCCAGATCACCAGTAACTAGCAATGGAGCTTTAACTTTTTTGATGCGGTATCGTTTATCAAGCATGCTAATTAATCCACCTAGAGCCATGATAATTGCCCCTAACCAAATCCAGCGAATTAATGGTTTTACATAAATCCTTAATGCCCATTGGTTACTACCATCGGCAATAGGTTCGCCCAGTGCGACATAAACATCGCGCATAAGATTGGGGTCAATAGCGGCCTCAGTTGTTGGCATAGTGCTGATAATATACGTACGTTTTTCAGGATATAGCGTTGCCACTTCTTGGCCATTCTTAGTCACTACAACCTCAGCTTGCGTTGCATCAAAGTTACTCCCCTTTATTTCAAAAAATTCAGTTACTTCAAAATCGTAACCTTGAACATTGACTGTATCGCCAATACCCATTGCTACGTCACGCTCAATACTCAAGCTACTAGTAAAGGCTATGCCAATGACAGCAACCAATACGCCAATATGAGCAGTCTGTTGACCCCAATAGCTCAGACGCAACTGCCGCAAACCGTTAAAAAGATTAGGCGCATTCTTAGTTTTATCTTTAAAATCAACTGCCATCCATAGCAGTACCCAAAAGCTAACGGCTAAAGTCACACCAATATTAAGCATAGACGATGGATTAACAAAGTAAGTAATAATGGCGGCTAATACTAAGCTACTAACGGCGATGACCATGCCTATACCCAGTAGTGGACGGGTGTCTTTTTTCCAGCGAATATTTGAGCCCATACCCATAGCTATTAATAACAGCCACGTTAAAGGTACAAATAATGCATTAAAATAAGGAGGGCCGACGGACACTTGTCCTAAACCAAAGGCATCAGCGATAATAGGATAGAGGGTGCCGAGCAACACCACTAAGGTTGCAATCAAAATGATGGCGTTGTTGATCACTAAAAAGGACTCACGTGAAATCAGCTGATATTGACTTTCAACGGTTAAACGCCAACCGCGAACGGCAAACATCAATAGACCACTACCGATGATAATGCCAAGAATAGCTAAGATAACCAAACCACGCGTCGGATCAGCGGCAAACGAATGCACTGAGGTAAGGACTCCAGAGCGTACCAGGAACGTGCCAAGCAAGCTTAAGGCAAAGGCGAAAATAGCCAGCATGATGGTCCATGCTTTAAACACCCCGCGCTTTTCAGTGACTGCTAATGAATGCAGCAATGCTAAGCCGACAAGCCAAGGCATAAACGAGGCGTTCTCTACCGGATCCCAAAACCACCAACCGCCCCAGCCAAGCTCGTAGTAGGCCCACCACGAGCCCAGTGCAATACCAATGGTCAAAAATCCCCAAGCCGCGAGCGCCCATGGACGTGACCAGCGTGTCCAAGCAGCATCTAAACGCCCTTCCCACAATGCCGCCATACAAAATGCAAAAGGCACTACCATACCCACATAGCCCATATATAACATGGGCGGATGAATAATCAGACCGAAATCTTGTAGGACGGGATTTAAATCAGCGCCATCGACCGCTAGATTGGGTAAGGTACGCTCAAACGGTGACGAGGTAAATATCAGCATTGTTAGCATCATTAACTGTACACCGGCCAAAATAACTAGTACCCGCGCACGCATTGATAACGGCAAGCCGCGACTAAAGTATGATACCAGTGCACACCATGTGGCCATGATGGTCATCCATAGCAGCAAAGAGCCCTCGTGTCCGCCCCATGTCGCCGATAACTTATAGTACCAAGGCAACAGCGTATTGGAATGCTGCGCGACGTAACTGAGGCTAAAATCATTATAATAAAAACCTGCTATCAAAGCGCCAAATGACGTTATCATGGCGGCAAACTGTGCCCAAGCTAAGCTAGGGGCTAGTCGTTGCCAAGCAACTTGGTTACGAATAACACCAATAGTTGGCAGAATTACCTGCAATAACGCCAATACAAAAGCGGTAAGCAAGGCAAAATAGCCCAATTCTGTAATCAACATACGGTCTAACCTTATTTACTCTAATGCGGTTGCAGTTTACTGTAGCGGTGGAATTTTTATTATTAGAACCCACCCCCGAAATCTGCTGCTATCTCTAGTTTTTAATTGATTTCGAAGGGTTTTATTTAACTACTTTAGGCGCAGTTACCATTGGAGGCGCTCCTTTAAAGCGCAGTAAACGTAACGCATTGAGAGTAACGAGCACTGTTGCTCCAGCATCAGCTAGAACCGCAATCCATAGTCCAGTAATGCCGAATACGGTCGTGATCAGAAAGACGCCTTTGAGACCTAAAGCGAAAATGACGTTCTGATGAATGTTGCGCATGGTGGCACGCGAAAGTGCAATCAGATGAGCCATGTCTGTAACCCGACTTTTCAATAATGCGATATCGGCCGTCTCAATGGCCACATCGGTACCACCACCCATCGCGATGCCAACATCAGCGGTTGCTAGTGCTGGCGCATCGTTAATACCATCACCCACCATCGCTATTTTGCTGTTATTCTTCATCTCGTTAAGCAAGCGCAGTTTGTCCTCAGGCAACAGCTCAGCTTCCCATTCCACGTCTAAATTACTGGCAAGTGCTTGAGCGGTTAAGCGGTTGTCGCCTGTTAGCATGACGGAGCGCACACCCATCGCTTTAAGTTGAGCCACACCTTCATGAGCGTCGTCTCGTAACTCGTCTCTTAGTGCGACCAATCCAAGCACTTCTCGACTTTGCTCATCGAAAAGAACTGAGACGGTCTTGCCCTCATTTTGCAGCGCCTCGATTTGTGCCTGTTGCTCGGCTGAAATTGATGCCTCATCTGCGGCATAAACAGGCGAACCGATAGCTAGCGCGCGCCCAGCGATAGTTGCGTGTACCGCTTTACCCGCAGTAGCAGAAGCTTTAGAAGCCACAGGTATGACAACTTTGGCGGCTTTGGCATGACTGACAATGGCTTCAGCAAGCGGGTGACTAGAACCTGTCTCCACACTGGCAAAGAGCGCCAATACCTTATCTTTACCTTGAGAACCCTGATCCTGAGAATCCTGACCTTGAACACTTGAATACTCTTGTGTAATGTCAACAACATCGGTCACGCGTGGTTTGCCTTCAGTTAAAGTGCCTGTCTTGTCAAAAGCGACTGTCTTCACTTGGCCGATGGTTTCTAAAGCACTACCGCCCTTGATCAGCAAGCCGCGGCGCGCACCGACCGCTAGACCAGAGGCGATAGCAGCTGGTGTTGAGAGCACAAGAGCACAAGGACAAGCGATCAATAATAAGGCTAGACCTCGATATAACCAAGTTGACCAATCTCCGCCCATGGTTAACGGTGGGACGATGATAATTAGGGCGGCAATAGCCATCACAGCCGGTGTATAGTAACGACTGAATTTCTCAATAAAACGGGCAGTGGGTGCTTTGGAAGCTTGCGCTTGCTCTACCAAATCAATAATGCGCGAAATAGTGTTATCGGCGGCTGTCTTTTCTACGCGCACTTGGAGCACACCATCGATGTTAATTGACCCTGCAAATACATTGTCACCCATCGTCTTGGCAACAGGAACAGACTCTCCCGTCACGGGCGAATCATCAAGGCTGGACGCACCTTGAACAATGGAACCATCAGCAGATACCCTATCTCCAGGACGCACCAGCACAAGGTCATTCACTTGTAGTGAAGTCGCTGGAACGTTACGCTGCCCACCTTGAGCATCAAGTAAAATCGCACTTTTCGGAACCAGCGATGATAAGGCTCTGATGCCAGCGCGAGCGCGATCAGCAGCGATACTCTCAAACAGTTCACCGATTGAGAACAAAAAGACAACCGCTGCGGCCTCTTCAGCTTCACCAATGATAAGTGCGCCAAGCACGGCGACGGACATCAGCGTTTCAATTGAAAAGAATGAACCTGTTTTAGCCAGTGCTAAGGCTTTGCGTGCAAATGGAAAAACGCCTACAATCACAGCGATGGCAAACACCCATATCCCATAAGCGGGGAACAGTAATGACAGTGCATAAGCGCTGCCCATCAAAATACCGAGACCAACAACCTGTTTGCCTTTTTGAGTTTGCCACCACCGCTTATCCTGCGGAGCCATCTGATTGTCGCTGTCAATATCAATAGCCGATACAGTTTGTTGACCAGTATTGGCAGATATACCGAACCCTAGGCTTTTGATGGTTTTTTCGATATCACTAGCCTGAGTCGGCGCACCAGGGGCTAAATTTAGCTCTAGCGTTTCTGTAGCGAAATTCAGCTGAACATCAGAAACCCCAGGCATACGTTTCAAAGCTGTTTCAATCTTGCCGATGCAACTGGCACAGTCCATACCTTCAATATGATATTTCATAATAATTTACCCTTTGAATAATGATATTATGAACCCTCTAGTGGCTTTAGAGTCAAGGTTATTCATCTACAGTTTCGTAATTTTAATTTCTCTAGCGCCAGTCTTTACAGCCACTTTAATCATTTAAATCATAGAGGTTGTTATGACAATCAAAATTGGTGAGCTCGCTAAACGCACAGGTGCCACAGTGGAAACCATTCGCTATTACGAAAAGGAGCACTTATTACCTGAGCCTTCTCGCAGCGCAGGGAATTATCGTTTATATAATGAAGAGCACATTGAACGTCTACAATTTATCCTACACTGCCGTACGCTTGACATGGCTTTAGACGAAGTAAGAATCTTACTTGAATACTGGGAGGAACCTGATAAAGACTGTGGTGATGTGAACTCATTACTAGATAAGCAAATTTATGCTGTAGAAATACGAATGGAAGAATTGATGCACTTAAAGCAGCACTTGACTGTTTTGCGTCAGAAATGTGCAAGTAGTGCACCAGCAGTATCATGTGGCATCTTAAACGCGCTGGTCGATAATTCCTGTCATGAGTAATGATATCAGTAGTGTTCATTTCTAACTGATCAAATCATGAAAGGTTAAATACACCCTGATGTTAAGCACAAAAAAACCCAGCAATGATATTAAGATCACTACTGGGGTTGGAGGAAATAATAACTATGTTGTGCTGACTTATCAGGTCTTATTTATCATTCATAGCAAGGTAGATATTTCGATCTGATGCGGATGCGTCATCCACGTATTTTGAATCACGCCATGTGGTATAAGCATAGACACCACTGTATGGGCTGATGCTGTTCTGACGGAAATCAGAAATCCAGTTTTCGCCATCAAAGATTTGGATATGGCCATGTGGACGCTTTGATGAGCGATCATAGACAATAACATCACCTACTTGGGTTGGCATATCATTACTGATTTTGCTAAAACCTGCTTTATCAAGCGTGCCACGAGTGGCGTACTGATAGGCTGAAGGATTGGGGGTGAACTCATAACCTGCTGATTGTAGTGCTTTACGTACGTAACGGGCACAGTATCCAGAGCTACCAGATAGAGCCACTCGTGAAGCACGAGCAGCAGCGATAGCGGGGGCTGAATTGCTATCAGGAACTGTATTGACTTGCTGCTGTTGTTTTTCAGCGTATAAGCGGCTGTTTAATGATGAAAGCCGACTCTCTTTTTGCTTAGCCTGCGCACTTAGGTTGCTAATAGCTTGACTGATTTCGTCATTACTAGAAACATAAGCACCACTGCTAGTGCTATAGATGTTTTTTGATGAACCGTAGTTTGATGCCACAGAAGTATTGGTGATGGTATTATTTGTTTGAGAGATTGTGATAGCAGCACCACTCGTTTGTGCTATGCCCATACCCAGTACTGACAAAATCAATAAAGCCTGTTTCATAAATCTAATACCTACGGTTAATTCAAAATGGTCTGTTATCAACAACAGCGCAGTCAATTAAATTTCAACAACTCAAGTATATATACGTCATAGTGACTGATACTTCTGCTGCATATTATTCATATAAAAAATGATTATTGGCGATCACAGCACATCATTGAAGTCTTACGAAGCTGTTGCAAATCAAGCTGCTGGCCAAAACACAAAGCCGACTTTAGCATAGGCTGTTTAGCCTGTCATCACCCTTAAAAACCCCAAAAATACTTTTTTGATGTTGAAAAAATTGCTAATATTCCACATTTTACAATGTAAGTTTGTGTAACATATACAGAATATAGCTGACTAAATTGACAACAATTTCTACTGTTTTATAAGCAAAAAAACGTCTGAGGGTTAAATCTAAATTATAGATTTAACCCTCAGACGTTTTTTTATTGGATGAAGTAATTACCCTATATAGGGT
>NZ_CAJHBC010000015.1:0-28045 GCF_904846535.1 Psychrobacter muriicola 2pS | reverse complement strand
CTCTCAGACCTTACCAATTAAGGGCTTCAAGATCTATAAAGCTACAATCAGCTAGGTTAATGCTACAATCAGCTAGGTTAAAAGCTACAATCAGCTAGGTTAAAAGCTACAATCAGCAGGTATTATGCTACAATTAGATAGATTTGAGCATTAAGGCGTAGATATGACTAACCAAGTTGGTTTATATGAGAAGAAATACCCTGCAAATTGGGTTGTTATGCAAAATCGTATTCTACAAGCGTTTTATGAAATGACACTTGATGAAAAACGGTTGCTGTTGCTTGCTAGTTCAGTAGTGCGTTTGATAGATGCCACTGAAAAAGACACTATAGAGATAACCGCGAAAGCATTTGCAGAGGCTTGCAACATTCAAGTGGATTCTGCTTATACTCAATTAAAAGATGCTAGTGAAACGATGATGAGGCGATTTTTTAGCTATAGAAATGAACGCGGTAGCCGTGTCAATGTACAGTGGGTCATCAGATCAATATATGAAGATGGCTATGTGTCTCTATGTTTTACAGATGAAGTGCTACTGATGTTGAAGGTTTTTGATGAAAATAATCCATTCACTAAATATAAAAAAGAAGATGTACTTAAACTGAAGGGTGAATATTCAATAGATATATACCATCTGGCCAAAAAACATGAGGCAATGAGCTCGTGGACAATGTCACTTGAAGAAATTAGAGAGGAGCTAGCTCTTTCTAAATCTTACGAACGTATTAACAACCTAAAAAGTCGAGTCATAAACCCAAGCGTTGAAGAAATAACAGAAAAATCAGATGTTAAAATCACCTATGAAAACGTCAAACGTGGTCGCACCGTCACGGGACTAAAATTTAATGTCAAAGCGAAGCCTACCAAGAAAAAAAGTCTGGAGGACTTAAATCAGAATAATGAGGATAGAGATATCCCACCTCTAACCGTTAAACAAATTGATCGTTTTGCCCCTTTGTTGGCCAACTACGCACCGTTTGGCAGTTACGCACCATCAGGTAAAAGCACTCAAGAGGTTATTAGTTGGTTACACACTCAATTAAGAGATGAGGCTTTTTTAAAGACCCACAAAAAGCACTTACTGGCGATAGGCTATACGTTCCCTAAGCAGAAATCATAGCAAAGAAAAAAAGAGTAATTGAGCTAGCGTAGCCTATACAAATGGCTTATATTATATGTACATAAATAAGCCAAAAGTGATGTTATGACGACAACTAATTATAATATTAGGCTCGATCAAGAGCTAAAAGAAAATGCTTTTTCGGTATTTGAAAGCTATGGATTAACACCGTCTCAAGCGATCAAATTATTTTTGACCCAAGTGGCGCAAACCAATAAAGTGCCACTATCTTTTGAGTATCAGAAAGTAGCAGCTGTCAGTCAAGATGAATTGCCAATCTATAAAGAGCATACTGATTGAGAGAAAAGATGAGTATTAGATTTGAATGGGATGAACAAAAAAACATCACCAATCAGTGCAAACACCGTTTATCATTTGAGGCAGCTACCCGGGTTTTTTAGATCCTTTATGCCTGCGTCAGCAAGACAGGTATGAAAATGGTGAGGAGCGGTGGCAGGCGCTGGGTACAGTAGACGGCATAGCAGTCTTATTAGTAGCCCATACGCAGACAGACATAGATGGTGGCGAGGTTATACGCATTATCTCTGCTAGGCGTGCCACAAAGAGTGAAAGGAGACAGTATGAACAAAGTTAGCTATCACATAGACGAGTTACCGCCACTAACCGCCAAGCAGCAAGCAGATTTAGAGCATTTAGCCACGCTTAGCGATGACGACATTGATCTATCCGACATTCCAGAAGCCACCGACTGGTCAGGTGCTATCCGTGGCAGTATCAGAACGCAAGCGTCCTCTACGGAACCCAGTGTCATCAGCCCAAGCATCCTTGCTAAGTTTAAGGATAGAGCCAAGCAAACAGGTGGTGACTATCAAGAAATGATCAATAATGCGCTAGAAGAGTACTTAACTGATCACTAGCCATAATTTAACGACCATAGCCTCAAGATTACTTGAGGTTTTTTTACATCTTGCATTGTAGTATGTTGTATGTTGTATTATACTATATACATATAATACAACATATCTACTCATACAAAGTTAAGGACAATTATCATGGCCATCACTATTCAGCAAATTCATGCTACTGCCGACCAATTGCAAGAACAAGGAATTAAGCCAACATTAGCTGAGGTGCGTAAGGCTTTGGGCGGTGGTTCATTCACAACCATCAGTGAGGCGATGAAGTCTTGGCGTCAGGATAATCAAGAAGAAGAGCAGCTAAGACAGGTTGAGCTGCCAAGTGGCATTGCTGAGCGCTTACAGTCGCTTGGTGCGGATATGTGGCAAACGGCTATTGATATCGCCAATGATCGGTTGGTGAAAGAGCGTGAAGCCCTAGAGAGCATTAAGACCAAGGCACAAGCTGAGACAGACGAGGCGCAAGAGGCGGTTAAGACCCTAGAGAGTGAGCAAGCTGATCTGTTAGGGCAGCTCGATGAGGTCACAGCAACCGCAGAGGCAGCCGCTATCACCGCAGCTCAAGTGACTGCTGAGCGTGACACGTTGTTACAGACGCTCAGTGATACTCAGCACGCGCTTGAGCTTGAGCAAGCTAAAACAGATGCAGCCCAAGCGCAACTTGCAGAGCTGCGCAGCAGCTTTGATCAGCAAGCAAAAGAGCTTAACGTCAACTTATCAAAAGTGGCCGCGCTTGAAGCCACTGCTCATAGCGATAAAGCAGAAATTTCACGTCTGCAAATAGAACTGATCGCGACTAAGGATGAGCTAAAGAAAGTCACCACTGAACGCAATGAGATAGCGACTGACACAGCAGAAGTCAAAGGGGAGTTAAAGGCCATAGTCGCTGAGCGTAACAAGCTATCAGGACTCAACGATCAGCTGACCCAAACACAGGCTAAGCTTGAAGCTGAGCATAGCGTACTGAATAAGCAGTATAGCGAGCTATCAAGCCATCACCTATCGGAGCAAGAACAAGTGACTCTGTTACAAGATCAACTTAAGAAAGCACAAGATGCTCTGATACTTATTCAAAACAAAGATAATACTTTGGATGCTGACTAAATAAAAGTATTCGAGGTTTCAGTTTAATTAGGATTTCAAGATAAAGAACAGTTATAAGTTTGGGAGGTAGTTTACCCAAGGCATAGATCTCGTTCTATTCACACTAAGCTTATGAATCAACCATGACAATATCGACTCACTGAATAAGTGACTGCTGTATAATAACTATTCTAAATTTTTCTCTGGACTCTTATAGTATATAGCCGAGTGGGCTATATACTACTTAAATTAGCCTAAGTGAATTTATGCTGATTTTGGAGCCTTGAGCAGATTTCAAGGAACACTCACCCTAAAGCGTTTATGAGTAAAAAAATACTCACAAACGCTTTAGTGCATTCCTTGGATTTGATGTGATTAGTCATGCCGACTTCATCGCCCATCGCGTCATCAAGACCGTATCACTGTATCAAGCTACGGTTGTTAAGATTACGGCTGATAGCACCGCCTAGACACGCTCTTAACCGCTACTGTGCTGTCATACGCTAGCAAGGGCCTAAACCCAATATACCGCTACGATATGCACGAGTAACCACTCATTGCGTTGCTCTGATCCTTTGTCTAGTCACCCCTGTAGGGAGCTCACCCTTATGTCAAACGCAGTCGTCGCTGAGGCCTGCCACCCATTTGACGGGTAACAATTACAGAGAGAGCAGCACAAGGAGGTAACGAGCGAACAAGCAGTTTTTAAAATGTATAGTGAATAAGGTTGATATGAAAGCATATTTTGGATAAAATGCACCTACACGGGCATTTAATGCTGTTCAAATAACGCACTGCGTATGCTTATTTGTTCGTTACAGGGTGTTGACGCACACTGTAACCGTTAATTACATTAAAAACTAAATGCCTCTAGGAGTCAACTCCCAGAGGCATTTTTTTGTTTGTCATATAGATTAGGTTTTGGTGGTGTTCTAAAAAGTATGCTGGCATCAGACATAGCCATAATTGACATAGAAGAATACCAAATCAAACACCTTAAAGTGGTTATCAAACTTCTTTGAGAAGCAGCAGGTCTTTCGAACGGCTCGTCGCAATCGGTGCCTAAGGCGACAGTTATTACCTTCTATGCCTACCGTATGCTGCTTGCCGATTTGTTTCTTGTCAGGCTTGAATGCGGTTATAAAGCTATCCCAGTTATCCATGCTAATAGAGCCATAGCTGACTTTCAGTTGTTTAAGACGGGCTCTTAGCTTCTTAGCTGTTTTCAGGTCACGTTTGCCCCAGACATAAGCGACAATCTCATTGGTAGCGCGGTCATAAGCATAAATAAGCCAAACTTTACGCTTCTTGCGATACACGTAAGTCCAAAACTCATCAACCTCTAAGCGTTCATAATAGCGCTTCTTAGGCGCAATCTTATAAACAGATGAGCCTATGGTGCTAAGCACTTTACCAATGCTAACTGAGGCTATAATAGCAATGTCTCTAATGCCACAGCCTCTCACTGTCATTAGCCGTATTTTATCTTCTATTCTAGAGTGACAGCCGTTATAAGTTAGGGCATGATCGCCAATAAACTGGCGTTTGCAGTCCTTACATTGATAGTTCTGCTTGCCATAGCTTTTTTTGCCGTGTATCGAAAAACTGGAGCTGTGACAGTCGGGGCATATGATATCTATTTGTGTCTTCATAACCTCAAATATATCATCTTGCTTTGGCTGTCACCCTCCTTTCATCTCCTCAGCATACTTTCTGACACACCACCACTTTTTGAATACCTTAATAGGTCTTTACTTACAAACGCGCGCTGATACAGACGTATCGTTCTAGGATGCGTTACGAAAAAGTAATGAGCGCTAAAAATAAACTGGGCTCTAAACCGTTCTAGTCATTTGAAAATAAAACTGTCATACTTTTAAATTGAATCTGCTACACCCCAAGTAATCGCCCAATAAGTGATGTTGCGACCATGGCCAATACACCCCACACGACGACGCGAGTGACAGCAGGGAGAGTGGGTGCACCGCCCAAGCGCGCCGATACCATGCCAAGTAGGACTAAGCCGACTATGGTCAGCGCGGCCAATGACCAAACAAGGATCTGGGCTGGAAACACCAAGATGCCGATGACAGGAAATATGGCACCAGTACTAAAGGCCAATGCGGAGGCAATGGAAGCTTGCAGGGGCTTTGCTTGACTGATTTCAGTTAGCCCTATCTCGTCACGAGCATGAGCCTCAAGTACATCGTGCTCAGTTAAGGCGACAGCAACTTGGTGTGCTAAGTCTTGATCAAGTCCACGCTGTTTATAAATTGTTGTCAGCTCGACAAGCTCCCGCTCAGGATTATGCGTCAGCTCGTAAAGCTCTTTTTTTAAATCAGCCTTTTCAGTATCTGCTTGTGAGGACACAGAGATATACTCACCAGCCGCCATCGATAAAGCCCCTGCAGTCAGTGACGCCAATCCTGTCAGTAATAAGGTTTGGCTGCTCGCGTTTGCGGCGGCAACACCAACCAGTAAACTGGCGGTAGAAATGAGTCCATCATTGGCGCCAAGTACCGCTGCTCTGAGCCATTGACTCCGGTTACTTAGGTGCGGCTCATCGTGAATAGAGTATGACATAGACATCCTCAAAAAATACGGTGGTGTTCTAAAAAGTATGCTGGCGATAAAATCAATAAGAAATCTATGCTAAGTTCTCTGATTCTATAGGGCTTTCAAGGCTTCAAGAATTGTTCAAATTTTAATCAAGTTAAAGATTCAGTTCCGAATTTGAGAGCGATATTAGAGATCAGTTAACCTATACAATCTGCACTATAACTTATTAGGTAGTGGATCCCTCAATATTATAGTACTCGAAATATTATTAATATCTATAATTACTATGGGTTTATTTAAATCTTATGAGTCGAGAAAGCTCTATATGCTACTATTTATATAGTGTAGAAGACTGAGGTATGAAGTTTACTTTCCTTAGGTGACGTTGTTAATATCGGTGTTTCTTTAAACCGGGACTGTGACAGTCGGGGCAGCTGATATCTACTCAAATATATCATCTTGCCTCGGCTGTCACCCTCCTTTATTCCCCAGCATACTTTCTGACACACCACCTAGGTTTTTAATATCTAGGGCATTTTTAAATTACTTAGGCTAAAGCAGAAAATAAACATAGAAGCCGTAGACCCGTTACTAAGAAGCGTCAAATCATCGCAAGTCTCTTAAAGGTTGACCATAGCTATTCTGAAATACAAATCGTGGCTAAGTACTCGCGTCAGTTGATTGCTGAGATGTCTCAAGAATTAAAGAACGTTTCTGGACATTAACTAACTACCTATCACTATGAAAAAGTGCCTAATTATAAATCAGGCACTTTTTGAGCTGTTATACCTTTGCTTAGTAATGATAACGGCACTGGACGATAATGATCGCATCATCTTGAATTTCATAAACCAGCCGATGCTCTTGATCAATTCGACGAGACCAGTAGCCTGCAAGGTCATGTTTGAGTGGTTCAGGTTTGCCAATACCCTTAAATGGGTCACGTTTGATGGCTTTAATCAGCTTACCGATCTGTTTGACTTTCTCTTTACTGGTTCTTTGCCAGTACTCATAGTCCTCCCACGCGTCTTCCGTCCAAGATAGTATCAAGCGTCTACCTCATCATCAAAAGTGAGTGGCATATCTTTGGCATCAATCTCACGTTCAATCAAGCGACCAGCTTTAGCATCAGCAATAGAGCGTCTGAGACGCTTGGCATTGGTAGGGCTGCTTAAAAGATGCAGTGTTTCCTCATACGAGTTAAACTCTTCTAAACTCATTAATACCGTCGGTTTAGCATTTTGTCTTGTAATTAATATCGGGCCTTTATCAGTGTCTACCTTATCGATATACTTTGCTAAGCTCTTTCTAAAATCAGTGTAGTTCACAACGTCCATAATAATTACTCCACGTTTAATTATGTTGGTTATATGACCTATCATTATAGGTTGAATGTTATACTAGTATATACTATATCTGTACTTATATTAGTAAGAAGCAAAGGGATAATTTGATATGTCTTCATGTATCTTTTTAAAACGTACATATGAAAGCTGACATATTGATCTTAGTTTAAATTTCTTGGCACGTTTGCCGCCTTATATTGTCGAAAGAAACAAATTTTACTCATATACTCATATACTCATATACTCATATACTCATATACTCATATACTCATATACTCATATACTCATATACTCATATACTCATACCATTTTGCAGAAAAGCAATTATGAATGCAATATAATGGTTATTATCAAGCCTTACTGCATTAAATCGATTTTTATATGGCGTTGTGATGCCTTTAAATAAAGATCAAAGGGCGTAGTTTTATTTTTTTATTGTCGTATTCTCTCAGGATGTTGAGTCTCCGACAATCTCAGGGCGGTTCAGTAGTGATTTAACACCATTATTGGAACATGTTCAGTGCGTTATACAGACATCGAACTCCTAGCATTAGGTGTGAATTTAATGGCGACTAAATCAATAGCAGGGGTTATTATCATTAATTTTTCTTATTAAGATCTCCCATTTTGGTTTCTACAGGACTGTCTTGTGTAGCTCACATGATCCATGTATTACAAAAGCACAAAAAAAGGTGATAGAGAAATCATCATAGTAACTGTAACTGCCTTAGCTATTTAAAATAGCCAGCTACAAGCTACAGATCACTACTAGAGTTTCATCTACCACCTTCACTATCTTATGGTGACTGAGCGTTTAAGCCACCACAAGCGTTGCAGTCTAAAGGAGCTTATTTATGCCAAATACCTTTAATAGACTCCCAATACTCTGAGAAAATAGAGTCATTACGCTTCGTTTCTTCCTGACTATCTAGATGGGTAGGTGGCAAGATATGCTCATAATAGGTATCTTTTAATAGCTTACGTAATAAGCCTTCTCCAATAAATCCTTTGCCATCATTTAGCGTATTTGCCGCTCGTAATAGGTGACGAATGTCATATTGCGATGGATCTATATCAGGCACCTGTTTTTTGATATTCAGTAGGCTATATACCGCGACTCTAGCCGTACGAACAGAGCTTTCGACGGTGAATACCACATCATTTCTAGTTTCGACAAATTGTCCTACTAAGCCTAGATTAGTACAACCTTGCGGTACAATTTCAGGGCGGTCGCCTTGCGCACGTACCATAAACTGTGAGGTGATATATGGCATATAAGTAGATCTAACAATGGTATTGTCAACCACGCCGTCTAACTCATTGATAATACCAAGGTGGTGGCAGAGCTCTGCTAAAATCTCATTACCTGTACATTCTGGCATTGGTTTCTTAATATAATTGCCATCTTTATCCATCAGCAAACTATACACCCAAAGTACTAAGGTGTCCTTTGGTTGATCAGGGAAATGCGGCTGACGGTTACAAGTAAAGCTCATTACCCAGTTAGAATCGGTAAAGGTGACGATACCACCTGTCGCTGTTTTACCTGAGTATGGATCATTAACAGACAGCTCTTTAACCTTATTTACCAATGCAGAAGGCTTACAAGTCAGTGTGGCTGACATCCATGCAGACTCATTCACATTACCATTGAATTTTCCAGGATGACCAAAGACGCTGGACTTATGAGCAAGATTGTTCCAAAGCGTCCAACCTTTTGATTGCCCTTGATTGTCTAACATAGCATCTAGGTTTGGCGCAGAATCGTTATCACCATATCGTGTATCATCAGTCATTGTGCCTGTGGTTGCTACTACATAATCATTCTCTGTAATAGTAATACGGGTAGGCTTACCACCTACTTCTGCAATGATGGCTTTGACCGTTTTGGTTGGCTCATTAGCTGAACCCTTAACAGATTCATGGTCATCAGCTTGATTAAACTCAATATCTAAATCCGTCACCGAAGTATCGTATTGGAATTTAACCCCTTTTTCGATGAGATAGTTACGTAGCGGTACGATAAACCCATCATATTGATTGTATTTTGGAAATACTAGCATCGACATATTATGCAGACCATCTAAGTCATGCAAAAAGCGGTGCATATATAGTTTTAACTCAAGCAAGCTGTGCCATTTTTCAAAGGCAAACATGGTGCTCCAAAGTATCCAGAAGTTACTTTCAAAGAAGCTGTCGCTAAAGTAATCATTGACTCGCACATCATCTAATTCTTCTTTGCGTTTTAGTAGTAGACGTATCAATGCTAATTGGTCAGATTTTTTTAGAGTAACACCATTCGTTTCTTTGATTTTACCTTGCTGATGTACCAAACGAGCGATTGAATAGTTAGGATCATCATCGTTAATCAGTCTATATTCATCTAGTACGCTGTATGGCTCTGGCATCTCTACTGCAGGAATATCTTGGAAGACATCCCAAAAGTTCTCGTAGGTAAATTCCATCTCACGGCCACCACGTATGATGTAGCCATTCTTAGCATTACCTGAGCCATCCATGGAGCCGCCTGACACCTCTAGTTGCTCTAAAAAGGTGATATTTTCTGCCGGTACTTTACCATCACGAATGAAGTAGTAAGCACTGGATAAGCCCGCGATACCACTACCGATGATATAGACTTTACTGTCCTTATAAGCGTCGGTTGGTCTACCGATATTGCGTTGATAGTTGCCTATTTTGTCAGCAAACGGCAAGGTGTTTTGTGGGTAGTGGTGTGGATAGGCTTTATTAGCATCTGGCTGATGTGGAAAGCTGTCGATAGTTTTTTGTTTTTCATTAGTCTTTTTCATTATTATCCCCTTAGTGGGTTAAAGAGTCTTATGACTCAGTGTTGTTTTAAAATGAAGCTGCTATTAACTTAAATATTTATAGGTCAGTGACCAAATGAGAATGTAGTTATTGTTTACTGTTTAATACGTTATTAATTTCTTGTGATACTAAATTGAACCTACTTCTTAGTTCATTAGAAATATTATTTGGTAAGTCTTTTAGTCTTTTTAATTTAAAAGCAAGGTACATGCTGAAAAAGCCACTGGTTATCAGGGCTAAGCCAGTCCATATAACAACTGTCATGCCACCAAGTATAGGGTTAGATAATAAGATAAAGGAGAAAACAATACCGACAACCCCTATTACTGTTAAATACCCCCAATCAGAAAAGCCATATTCTTTTAACTCAAATGAATGGCTGACAGCACTAATGGAACGAAACAATACTAAAAAACCCACATAAAAAAGCAGGGTAGCTTGCGATACTGCCGGGTTAACAAACAAAAGAACACCAACAATTAACGTTAAAATCCCAAGGACTAAAAACCAACCCCAATTATTAAGTACCTCCTTATTTAATAAAGAAAATGCAATTTCAGAAGCGCCTGAAATAATGAAAGATATGCTGAATAAAATAGCGAGCGCAGCATAAGACTCAAGTGGTGAAACAAAGGTATATATCCCGGTGGCAATAAAAATAATGCCAACGACAAGTGGAATATACCAATGATTAATAGTTTTATTGATGGTGCCGAAGATATTTCTAGTGATTGAACTCATTTTTAATCTCGATATCTATGTATGTTGCAAAATAACGGCTTGATATAATATTAATTGTCTTTAATGCAAAAAAGCTACGAGGTAGATCGTTGTGATCTATCTCATAGCTTTTTGGCGCAGGTCGTGAAAAGCGTTAAAACATAGTCTACATGCTGCTCAATAAATTCATCAGAAAAAGGGTCTTTCCCAGATAATCTTGCAAATTGAGGGGCAAAGGTATAAATAGACGTGGCTGCACCCAGTAATAAGTAGCGAATATGCATACTGTCTCCTTGAGGAGCCAATCCTAGTTTTTGTGCTCTTCGAATAATATCCAGCTCTTCATCATAAATAGTGCGTAAATAGTTTTCGACAAACCAGTCAAGTCTTTCCGAATCTCCTTGATTAGCCTGTATCAAAAAATGATGAATATCGGGGTAGTTGGCACAAAACTTTATAAAATCTTTTAACAGCACTTTCACTAAAGTACGAGCTTCAGCATCTTGCATGTTTCTGCGCTTCTCAAAATTGTGTTCACTGTAAATCTCAAAACATAATTTTGCCGTGGCTTTCCACAACGCTTCTTTGGAACCAAAATGATGGCTAATCAAGGTATGGTTCACCTCTGCTTTTTTAGCAATGGCGCGCGTTGAAACACCATCAAAACCTGTTGAAGCAAACTCGGTAAGGGCTGCTAATAATATCTTATTTTTAGTTTGTAATGAGCGCTCTTGCTCTGCACGTTTCACAGGCTTCCCTTATTTATGTTAAGCTTCTTAATCCTTATATTAACCAACTGTTCAATTATCAAATGTTAAGTTATATTATCTTTTTGTTTTATTGTGTAATTATTATATGTAGTAGTAAGCGCACGGCAGTAGATTTGGTTTGCCAAGCATTAATTTAAAGGTTCGATGTTCAAGCGGTACAACTGTTTCGATAATATCCCTATAGAGAGCTTTTAGGTACGTTGAAGAATGATTTAGCGTATAGCAAGGCTATAAAAGAATTTCATGCCATTATCAATATTACTAAATATATTGAGCTTGAACACAGCTAGATTAAGATTCAAAAAGGTTTGGTCTATAAAATGCCAAGACAAATGTAGTTTGATCATTATCATCAGGCTGAGTAAATAAAACTTCTTAAGTTAATGTCTGCGGGATTGACAGCATAGGTCAATCAGCATCATATCGCTCACGAGTTTCACTGTGAGCGGCTCTAACCAGTAGCTCAGACTGGTTACAATGTATCTGTTGCTCACTAATATCGCGATTTATCCAATCGTCATAGCTTGATGGCTTAACATTTAGCACGCGGCACATAGTGGTGATGCTAAAGAAGTGCTGGTTGTCTTTGACAAAGGCGTACCTGATTAGCTTTGCTTTGCGAAGTACGCTGTCGCCTTTTTTAGGATCTCTCGTTTCTCTTCAGCTACTTTAAGCTGCCGCTTGAGCTGCTTTATTTCCTGAATAGCTGCCATAAGATTAGGATCATACTGCTCAGTTCCTGCAAGTTTGCCTTGATTAGCTTTATTGTGCCAATTAGATAACGTTTGCATCTCTATTTCGAGCTGCTGAACAGTTGCACTCAAGTTACGATTGTTGTCTGTTATCTTTTTGACAGCTTCTACTACAAATTGACTGCCATGTTATGCCCTTTTAATGCCATAAATCTGATATCGTTCTCTTAGGCTTATATGTGTGTAGCTCACGGTTGCAATCTTGCTTTGGCAGTGGATAATGATTTTGAGGTTAGGGCATCTATGCCTATTTTTTATCTGCTCAGCCAAATATTTACAATCATCCATTATGGCTACGTTTGATGCCAGCATAATTTTTGATGCACCATCCAATATTTTTTTAATGACAATCAAAGGAGATTTATATGAAAGCGGCACGTTTTTATGACAAAGGCGATATTCGTATTGAAGATATTCCAGAGCCTACTGTAGAGTCGGGTACCGTTGGAATCGATGTCGCTTGGTGTGGCATCTGTGGTACCGACTTGCATGAGTTTATGGAAGGTCCTATTTTTATTCCCCCTTGCGGTCATCCTCACCCAATCTCAGGAGAGTCTGCCCCAATCACTATGGGTCATGAATTCTCAGGCGTCGTTTATGCTATTGGTGAGGGTGTTGATGATATTGAGATCGGTCAGCATGTCGTGGTTGAACCATATATTATCGCTGATGATGTTTCTACCGCGCCTGGTGAGAATTATCACTTATCAAAAGATATGAACTTCATTGGTCTTGGTGGTCGCGGTGGTGGTTTGTCTGAAAAAATTGCGGTCAAGCGCCGCTGGGTACATCCTATCTCTAATAAAATACCATTAGATCAAGCAGCCTTGATTGAACCGTTAGCCGTTGGCTATCATGCTTTTGTGCGCAGTGGCGCCAAAGCAGGTGATGTTGCTTTGGTCGGTGGCGGTGGTCCGATTGGATTATTATTGGCGGCAGTTTTAAAAGCCAAAGGCATTACCGTCATTCTCACTGAATTGAGTACCAAGCGCAAAGAGAAGGCTAAAGAAAGTGGGATTGCCGATTACATTTTAGATCCGACTGAAGTAGATTTGACTGAAGAAGTCATGATGCTTACGGATAACCGCGGTGTGGACGTGGCTTTTGAATGCACCAGCGTCAATAAGGTATTGGACTCGCTGGTTGAACTTACTAAACCTACTGGTGTGGTTGTGATTGTCTCTATCTGGAGCCACCCAGCTTCCGTAAATGTACATAGCGTAGTCATGAAGGAGCTCGATGTACGTGGGACTATTGGTTATGTAAACAATCATCAAGAAACCATCAAATTGGTCGAAGATGGCTTAGTGAACCTTGAGCCCTTTATTACTCAACGTATCAAATTGGATGACTTGATTGCTAAAGGCTTTGAGACTTTAATTCACAACAATGAATCAGCAGTGAAAATTATTGTGAACCCGAACCTGTAAATAGTAAGGCAAGGGATATCCGGCTAGCTAGGTGGTTTTAATCCGTACGTTAGAATTTACCAAACCTCAAGTTGCCCAAATCTACCTAGGAAGCCTTAGACACACTGATCCCTGCTGTCAATCCCGTACACTTAAACTTGGGAGATTTTAATCAGACAACTGGCGGAAGTTTTTTAGGGTATACCTTAGCGGAACCAGCTATCTCACCCTTCAAACATATTAACAGACTACTCAAAATAGACTGATGTAATGGAACCACTTATAACAGACTATTTTAGGTGTTTATGTTTATGTTTATTAGAGCGTATCTACGAGCGTCAACCAAAGAGCAAGATGCCAAGCGTGCCAAAAATGAGCTCATACAGTTTGCTAATGATCATGGCCACAAAATTGCAGCCTTCTATGTCGAAAACGAATCAAGCGCAACTTTGATACGTCCACAATTAATGCGGCTAATCGATGATGCCCACGAAGGCGATGTGATTTTGGTTGAGCAGATTGACCGCTTAGCACGTTTGAACCAAGCTGATTGGGATACGCTCAAAAGAATGCTATCAGAAAAAAAGTTAGCAGTCGTATCAAGAGAGCTGCCAACCTCATATATGGCGCTTCAATCTAAGAACAGCACTGAATTTATGAGCAGCGTGTTGCAAGCTATCAATTCAATGATGCTTGATATGCTCGCTGCTATTGCTAGAAAGGACTATGAAGATAGACGTAACCGTCAGATACAAGGTATCGCTCGTGCTAAGGCAGAAGGTAAACATTTAGGGCGTAGGAAAGATACCGAGAAACGTAAGATTATTGCTAGCCTCCTGAAATCTGGGCATAGCTATTCTGAAATACAAGCTACAGCTAAGTGCTCGCGTCAGCTGATAGCTGTTATGGCTAAAGAAACGGAGTAATACTCATATACTCATATACTCATATACTCATATACTCATATACTCATATACTCATATACTCATATTATTATAAGAACTAATTTAGTTCACTATCAAGTAAATCTACCTCCAACATAATCGGGGCGGTTCAAACACATCCTAATCTGCTTCATCTTTAAAGGTTTTTACAACCACACAGAAAATATCGTCCCAAACCTCATCATTTACCAAAAACGAATAATCCTTCAGTAGATTATTACTTTTAGCACCCTTATTTTGCAGCATACTGCGAATGATTCTATCAGCATAGCTATTCGGCATCTCAACAATCTCTTTTATCGCCAGTCGTGCATGGTCATGCTTTCTTAGGTACTGTGACTCGTTATGCATCTCTTTTTCAATAACATGAGCAATCAGCCCAGATAAGTACTGAACGTGAGGTGTTAGATCCATAAAGCGCCATGCAGGTTGAATAAGGTGAGTGTTTTCAAAATTTAAGTTTGAGCGAATACCATCAGGGTAAGTAATCACCTGTTTATTAAAGCTGTAATGATCACGGATTTGCTTCATAAGCGGCACAGAGACACGGTCTAAAATCTTATCATAGGCATGACGGTCTGAGGGATGCTCAGCAATGGCTTGTGATATAGGTAGGATAATCGGCTCATGAATCACCTGGTCTCGTCTGAGGACATCATTAATTAAAAAGCGATGTACGCGGCCATTGCCATCAGCTAGCGGATGAATATACACAAAGGCGAAGGAGGCAACAGCACTACGCATCAGTGCTGATTGTCCCTCGGTCTTTTCCATAAATACTTGTAACCCTCCTAACTTATTAGCAATGTCATCAGCAGGTGGAGCGATATAGTGCACAATTTCTTTAAAGCCATTCACCTGAGTATGCGACACAAAAACTGGGGATTGACGGATACCATACTGCTGGATGACCGTTTTACTACCCAATATCTCTTTTTGCAATTCTGCCAATGATTCAGGATCAAGCGGAATGTCACCGGTGCCGGTACGCCGTGCCATCACATCGGCAAAACGTTCAATACGTTTTAACTCTTTTCCCTCACCTTCTATAGTAAAGCTAGCTTTACTTTCTCGTAGGGTCATCCATACGGAGGCTCGCATCAGTAAGTCTTGCCCAAATTCATCGTTAAGTTTGTCAACCATCGTGGCAATATCGAGTGCTGCCGCTTGCGTAAAGGCCTCTGTTTTCACCAACATCGGACAGAAATGACGGGTTCCTGCTAGATTGTCATTGATACGCCAGCGAGCATTCTTGATGACCTGCGCAGGGCTTGAAGTAACCAGCTTCTTGGTATCCAAAGCATCCACATAGTTACCGCCTATATTGCTTGGTACCTCTAAATGCTTATCCATGAGCCATTCATACAAGAAAGCCATTCTACGGGCATAGCTGCCTGTCGGCTCAGCGTTTACCCATGCTTGTACGTCATCAGCACCTATCTGCTCAAATAGACGAACCAGTAACTCTAAACTCAGTACTTCATGACGCATGTGAAATTGTAAATGCGCAATGATCGTGTCCAGTGGACGCGCGGTTTCCTGATAAGCATTATGGATGACGTCTCCGTCTTTATAGGTTTGTCTGCGCCCACCGATACTACTGCTGACATATAAAGGGGCAACCAGCTCGATGCTTGCATGACGGATAAGCCATGCTGCGCCAATAGGGTCTAAGGTAGGGGTGTTTATCATGAGTGGCTCAAGCGATTATAGATAAGCCATTTTGCAGAAAAGCGATTATGAATGCAATATAATGATTATAATGAAGCCTCAATGCATTAAATCGATTTTTATATGACGCTGTGATGTCTTTAGATAAAGATCGAGGGGCGTTTTAAGTGGGCATAATTGATCGAAATTGAAGGTGGTAAATACCCCTCTTTTAACACAGCTACGTAGTAATAGAGTGCCTATTCTGTAAACAAAGTTTGCTTGCCTCGCGTGTAAAGCCTTATATATCAGCTGCTTACAAATAAAAATAAAGAATTAAATATTCCTAAACAAATGGCCACCTATTCTTAAATTGGCAAGTTCACTTATTACTATAAATAATGGATAGTTAATTTACCATTTCATGTTCGACTGTATCCAGTCTATTTTAAGCGGTCTATTTGACTGGCTTAAGTGGTGTATACCTAAAATATACCATTTTCAATTACTGACGTTTGTTGCCACGAATAGTAATTCCTCGTACTGTCTGATTAATATATCCCAAATTAGTTTCTATAAAATTATTCGCTTAGGTCAAGGTGAGTTGACGGGTATCATAAATAATAAACATTGCTAATAATTTATTCATAGTCCTGATTAAAAGTAACGGATAGCTCGAGAGCAGCTTCTCGCATAATAGGTACATATTCTAATAGCTCATCCAAAGTTTTTCTTACAGTTGGACCATGGGTGAATACTGTAGCAAACGTTTTATTTTCATCATTAGGAATGAGTACAGCACAAGCAACCATGCCTGGAATAAACTCTTCGTTGTCTATCCCTACTCTAGTATCCCGTGTCTTAGAAATAGTCTGCATCAATTGCTTTTTATCTGTTTGCGTATTGGTAGTTAATGCATGTATCGATATTTTATTAATGATACGTTCGCATTTTGCATTGGATAGTTGTGATAAGAATAACTTCCCACTTGCACTTGCCCAAATCGGTACATGAGTTCCTACTGGCAGATATATTTGAAGTGGCCAATCAGATAAAACGCGATCTACATAAACTACATCTAGGTCTTTCATAATTGCAATGCCTACGGTTTCTCCTATTTGTGCTGAAAGCTGCTGTAATATTGCAAGTCTTTCAATTTTAAAATGATTATTCTGTAATAGGTCCATAGCTAACTTATAGGTTCTTTTCCCAGAGGTCACCTTCCCAGGCAAGTCCAATTGTACAAACCCGATATTTTGTAGCTGATCTAATAACCTGTACATACTAGGTATAGGTACATCCAATGTATCTGCTAAGTCGCTAACGCTCATTGGTCTTTGCGATCTCGCCAGAATTTCCACAATTTGCAAAACCCGCTCAACACTTGAGCCCTTCTTTTTAGTATTACTCATATCTTTGTCACTCCCTAACCATATGACTTCTAATGTTTCTAATCATTATAACGATAATATTTAATGATTTAAGACTTGTCATTATAAAAATATTCTGTTATTTTCACATAACGATATAAATTTTATCGTTATGTGAAAATAATGAAATGGATTTTATGCATATATAGCACAGGGAGTGCATATGATAAGTTTATTGCCCATTTTGCTGTCGTTAGGTTTATTAATGTATTTGGCCTACCGTGGTCATAGCGTGATTTTGTTAGCGCCTTTGCTAGCAATGCTTGCTGTGCTTTTAAGTGGTGAGGCTAATACGATGCTAGGCGTCTATACGCAAGTATTTATGAAAGGTCTGGGTGGATACATCATCAGCTTCTTCCCGCTTTTTCTACTAGGCGCTATATTTGGTAAGTTGATGGATGATTCAGGTTCCGCACTTAGCATCTCAGAGTCACTCGTCACTAAACTCGGTAAGAAGCAAGCTGTTTTATCTATCGTCATGGCCTGTGCGATTTTAACGTACGGCGGTGTGTCATTGTTTGTAGTGGGCTTTGCTGTATACCCAATCGCTGCTGCTTTATTTCGCGAATTGAACATCCCTAAAAGACTTATTCCTGGTGCTATCGCCTTGGGTGCTTTGACCTTCACGATGACCGCTTTACCAGGGACACCGGCAATTCAAAATGCCATTCCTATGCCATTTTTCAAAACAGATTCTTTTGCTGCCCCTGGTCTTGGTGCTATTGGTGGCTTGATCATGTTAGTAGGCGGAATGATTTGGCTTAATTATCGTACTAAAACAGCTCTAAATGCAGGAGAGGGTTATGGTCAACATCATCATGATAAGTTAGCGGTAGTCGATCATAGCGCCAAGCCTTCATTACTTGTAGCGTTATTACCAATCATCTTAGTCATATTGATTAACTTCATTTGCACCAAATGGCTATTACCTAGTATGGATAATAGCTATCTAGCAACTGAAGAGTTTGGCGCTGTTCCTCTATCTAAAGTTCTTGGTATTTGGGCTATTGTTATAGCTTTGGTAGTGTCTTGCGGAGCGATGATTCTGCTCAATTGGAAGCGTTGGAAGGACCTAAAAGAATCGCTCAGTGAGGGTGCGCTAGGGTCATTGCTACCAATTTTTAACACGGCATCTGAAGTTGGATATGGGTCAGTTATCGCTACTTTAACCGGGTTTATCATTGTAAAAGAATTCTTATTAGGTTTGTCTCCGGAGAACCCTCTAATTTCAGAGGCTGTTTTCGTAAACGTTATGGCGGGTATTACTGGCTCAGCGTCTGGTGGACTAAGTATTGCTCTCAATACCATGGGGGACAACTATCTTCAGTTAGCTTCTCAATTTGGTATCAATCCCGAGTTAATGCATCGTGTAGCTTCTATAGCATCAGGTGGTTTAGATGCTCTTCCTCATAATGGTGCAGTTATAACTCTACTCGTAATTTGTCAGCTCACTCATAGAGAGTCTTATAAAGATATTTTTGTGGTAGCTGTTGCGGTACCTGTACTAGCTCTCATAGCAGTAATCACCTTAGGCACATTGATAGGTTCGTTTTAGCACAGGATTAAACACATAGTGATCAACACAAGGATAGTTAAGTATGTCACATAGTATTCTTCTCCCAAGAATCATGGAGGTAGGCCGCGATGCATGTCAAAAGCTACCGACCATATTAGATAGTTTGGGTATTAAAAAGCCTCTCATCATTACGGATGAGATGATGGTTAAACTGGGTTATGTGGACAAACTACAAACCATTTTGAAAGAGGTTCAGATTACAGCTGATGTATTCTCAGATACTATGCCTGAGCCTACTGAAAGCTCTATTAAGTCAGGGGTGCAGCAGGTACGACACCAAGAATATGATGGTTTGATTGCCTTAGGTGGCGGGAGTCCTATAGATAGCGCAAAAGCAATTTCAATTTTAGGGAGATTTGGTGGCGTCATTAATGACTATAAATTTCCTCGTCAAGTAAATGAAGCAGGTTTACCTATTATTGCGATACCTACTACGGCCGGAACAGGGTCAGAGGTTACTCGATTTACTATTATTACTGATGAAACAAATAACGAAAAGTTGTTATGCGTTGGTATGGGATTTATGCCTATAGCCGCCATTATTGATTATAGCCTTACTATGAGTGTCCCTCCTCGAACCACTGCTGATACTGGCATTGATGCAATGACTCACGCTATAGAGGCTTATGTCAGTCAAAAACGTAACGCTTATAGTGATCAACAGGCTTTAGCTGCATTACGTTTGATTGGGCCCAATCTACAAAAGGCCTATCATAATGGCGAAGATGAGGATGCTCGTGAAGCCATGATGTTAGGTTCTACGTTAGCTGGTATTGCATTCTGTAATTCATCGGTGGCTTTGGTGCATGGAATGAGCAGACCGATTGGCGCTTTTTTTCACGTACCGCATGGTTTATCAAATGCGATGCTATTGCCAACTATTACTGAATTTGGCATATCAGGCACTCCTGAACGATATGCAGATTGTGCACGAGCATTAGGAGTGGCGAGCTTTGATGATACTGATAATCAAGCGAATATAAATTTGATTACCTATCTGAAAAACCTCAATATCGAGCTCAAAGTGCCTACATTGGAACAATTTGGGATTCAAAAAATTGATTTTGATGCGCTAATAAATACCATGTGTGAACAAGCATTTTCCTCTGGTTCACCTAACAACAACCCCCGAATACCGAGTTTGGAAGAAATGGTTCAACTTTATACATTGTTATGGGCAGAAAGTAGCTCAGATGATGTTTCGACAAGCTAATAAAACTAAAGCTTACTTTTAATCTACGTATAAACTAAATGCTATAAAAGGAATATATATTATGCAAACTATCGGACATTTTATTAATGGTCAGGAAATTAATGAAGCGAGCCAAACACAACCTATTTATAACCCTTCTACTGGTGAAGTAAGTAAACAGGTTGCTTTAGGTAGTTCTAAAACTATTGATGAAGCGGTTATCGCTGCAAAAGCGGCCTTTCCAGCATGGCGTAAAACGCCACCTATGAAACGCGCTAGAGTCATGTTCAAATTCAAAGAGCTATTAGAAAAAAATGCTGATGAAATTTGCAGGCTAATTGGCGAAGAGCATGGAAAAATTTCGCATGATGCCGCCGGTGAATTACAACGCGGTATCGAAAACGTTGAATATGCTTGTGGTGCACCAGAGTTATTAAAAGGCGAACATAGTCGTAATGCGGGTCCAGATATTGATTCTTGGAGTGAGTTTCATCCACTAGGAGTAGTGGCTGGCATCACCCCATTTAATTTTCCTGTTATGGTTCCTCTTTGGATGTTTCCTATGGCTATCGTCTGTGGAAACACCTTTATTCTAAAGCCATCTGAACGTGATCCAAGTGCATCGTTGTTTATCGCAAAACTTTTAAAAGAGGCGGGCTTACCTGATGGTGTTCTTAACGTCGTTAACGGAGGTAAAGAGGCGGTTGATGCTCTATTACATCATTCAGATATTGAAGCTATAAGTTTTGTAGGATCTACTCCAATTGCTGAGTATATCTACACTACAGCAACAGCCCAAGGTAAAAGATGTCAAGCTCTAGGCGGGGCAAAAAATCATGCAATCGTCATGCCTGATGCGGACCTAGATAATGTGGTCACTTCTCTATTAGGGGCTGCATTTGGCTCGTCAGGCGAACGTTGTATGGCTTTATCTGTTGCGGTAGCAGTAGGTGATGATATTGCTGATAAAATGGTTGAAGCATTGCAGCCGGCAATACAGCAACTAAAACTAGGTGCTTATTCGGACAAAGAAAATGATTTTGGCCCTGTCATTACTCAGGCTCATAAAACTAAAATTTTGGAGCATATCAAAAGTGCTGCAAACCAAGGAGCAAAAGTAATCATTGATGGTTCTAATGCGGCACCAGCAGGTCATGAGAAAGGGTTTTTCGTTGGTCCTACTCTGATAGACAATGTGACAAAAGAGATGGACAGTTATGATGCAGAAATTTTTGGTCCAGTACTTCAAATTATGCGTGTTCAGACAATGGAAGAAGCTATAGAGCTTATAAATGAACATGAGTATGGTAATGGAACGTGTATTTATACCAGAGATGGAGAAGCGGCTCGCTATTTCGTTGATAATATCCAAGTCGGCATGGTTGGGGTAAATATCCCATTACCAGTGCCAGTAGCATCACAAAGCTTTGGAGGTTGGAAGCGCTCATTGTTCGGAGATCTATTTATGTATGGTCCAGACGGTGTAAGATTTTTTACTCGCCGAAAAACTGTTACTCAGCGTTGGCCTAGTGCAGCAATACGAGAAGAGAAGCAGTTTTCTATGCCAACATAAAGCTCGTCTATATTAATCTCAGTTCGAAAGTCCACTAATACAAGTTTAAATAGAAACAGGACCTCTTACATGGGCGAAATATAAAGTACAAGCGCTTAAGCCTCTAGATAATATTCTAATCAACCACCGCTCTTTAATTGAGACGGTGGTTTTCAAGTTGAAAAATATGCAAGACTAAAATCTTTACAGATTGTGCTGTTACAGTACCCACTGCTAATCTGATATCAGGCTTGATTGCTTATTACTAGTATTCTTTTAAATATACTCTTAAAAACATACCTGCATAAACATATCTGAAGAATTCTCATTTAATAATTTGCTTATGGTGCCATTACACTAATAAGAATTGACAAATCAAAATTACTACGTTAAAAGTATACATAACGATAATCATCTTATCGTTATGTATACTTTTTTATCTACGTCCTTTAATAAGCAATGTAGAAAATATTGCTGTAAACAGTATGGATACTGGGACAAAAACAAGAGGGAACGAGCATGATTTATGCAGCACCAGGACACGCAAATAGCTTACTTAGTATTAAGCCACGCTACGGCAACTACATCGGTGGCAAATTCGTCGAACCTATAGGAGGCGAATATTTCATTAACAATACTCCAATAAACAATGAACCCTGTGGTGAATTTCCACGTTCTCAACAAGCTGATGTGGACTTGGCCCTTGATGCGGCCCATGCCGCAGCAGAAGCATGGGGTAAAACCTCCGTCCAAGACCGTTCATTGGTCTTATTAAAAATAGCTGATCGAATCGAAGCCAATCTTGAATATCTAGCTGTAACTGAAACTTGGGACAATGGTAAACCGATTCGTGAAACTCTCGACGTTGACGTACCACTTTCAGCAGACCACTTCCGCTATTTTGCTGGCTGTATTCGCGCTCAAGAAGGTGGTGCATCTGAAATCAACGAAACTATGGCAGCTTACCACTTTCATGAACCACTCGGCGTGGTAGCACAGATTATTCCATGGAACTTTCCACTCTTGATGGCCGCATGGAAATTAGCACCTGCACTTGCCGCGGGTAATACCATCGTGCTTAAACCTGCCGAGCAAACCCCATTGTCGATGACCGTACTGTTAGAGTTGATTGGCGATCTCCTACCAGCAGGTGTGCTCAACTTGGTACATGGTTTCGGCAACGAAGCCGGTGAGGCGCTTGCCTCAAGTCGTCGTATTGCAAAAATCGCTTTTACCGGCTCAACCCCAACTGGCATGCATATCATGAAACATGCAGCAGTCAATCTAATTCCAAGTACCATGGAACTTGGCGGTAAATCTCCCAATATTTTCTTTGCTGATATTATGCAGGCCAATCCAAAATTCATTGACAAAGCCGTCGAAGGCTTGGTGATGGGATTCTTTAACCAAGGTGAAGTCTGTACTTGCCCATCGCGTGCTTTGATCCATGAATCTATCTACGAGCCTTTTATGGCAAAAGTCTTAGAAAAAGTCCGCAATATTCGTCAGGGTAATCCTCTCGACACTGAAACTATGCTGGGTGCCCAGGCCTCAGCGCAACAGTTTAAGAAGGTTTTGGACTATATCGAAATTGGTAAAAATGAAGGTGCGGAAGTCTTAATTGGTGGTGAAAGCCAGGTGCCATCAGATACACTAAAAGAAGGCTACTATTTACAACCCACCCTGCTCAAGGGCCATAACAAGATGCGCATCTTCCAAGAAGAAATATTTGGTCCTGTGGTCGCAGTCACCACTTTTAAAGATGAAGATGAAGCCATCGCTATTGCCAATGACACTGAATATGGTCTTGCTGCAGGGGTATGGACCCGAGATATTAGTCTGGCCTATCGCATGGGTCGCGCTATAAAGGCTGGGCGAGTCTGGACCAACTGCTATGGTCTACACCCTGCGCATGCAGCCTTTGGTGGTTATAAAAATTCAGGTATCGGACGTGAAACCCACAAGATGATGCTAGACCATTACCAACAAACCAAAAATCTCTTAGTCAGTTATGACGACAATTCAATGGGACTCTTCTAGTTTCTCCATGTAGTAACCATCAAACTGATTCATATTTAAAAAGGATATTTACTTATGCGTTTTTATGATTATTTAGTACCTAACGTCAATTTCTTTGGTCCAGGCTGTTTAGAAGTTGTAGGACAACGTTGTCAGATATTAGGTGGAAAACACGCCTTGATTGTCACCGACCCATTTTTGGCTACACTCAAAGATGGTGCTGTTGAAAAGACTATTGCCTACCTCGATGCAGTCGGTATCAGTAGCAGCGTGTTTTCTGGCGTTCAGGCAAACCCTAAAGATTCCGATGTAACATCCGGACTAGCATGCTACCAAGATAATCAATGCGACATGATCGTTACCGTAGGTGGGGGTTCTCCACATGATTGCGGTAAGGCTATTGGTATTATGGCCACACATTCAGGCAAGATTGGCGATTATGCAGGTATCGATACTCTGAGCCATCCACTTCCTCCAATCGTCTCAGTAAATACCACGGCGGGTACTGCCAGTGAAGTCACACGCCACTGCGTGATTACTGACACCAAAACCCAATTGAAATACGTCATCGTCAGTTGGCGTAACTTGCCTATGGTCTCGATCAATGATCCATTGTTGATGATTGGTAAACCACGTGCTTTGACGGCTGCGACTGGTATGGATGCCCTAACCCATGCCATTGAAGCCTATGTTTCAGTAGATGCTAATCCAGTTACCGATGCAGCTGCCATTCAAGCTATCAAACTGATTGCTAACAACCTACGCACTGCAGTCGCCAATGGTAGTGATCTTAAAGCCCGTGAAAATATGGCTTATGCTTCGCTATTGGCGGGTATGGCCTTTAATAATGGTAACTTAGGTTATGTGCATGCTATGGCACATCAACTCGGTGGTTTATATGACATGCCACATGGTGTTGCCAATGCAATATTATTACCGCATGTATGCCGTTATAATTTGATCGCCAATGTACAAAAATTTGCTGATATCGCAGAATTTCTCGGAGAAAATACAGTAGGTTGTTCAGCGATAGAAGCGGCTGAAAAAGCCATTAATGCCTTGTTTAGACTTTCTGCCGATGTCGCCATCCCTGGCCATCTCAGCGAATTAGGAGTCAAAGAGCAAGACTTTGAACTCATGGCAGATAATGCATTAAAAGATGGTAATGCCTTTAGTAATCCACGCAAGGGAACAAAAGAAGATATCGTATTAATTTTTAAAGATGCATATTGATGATGTAGCAATAAATACTGTTGATATTTACTATTGGCAGTTTAAAGAATAACGAGAAAATAGATGAAGCTATCCTAGGTAATAAAAATTATTGAGGATAGCAATTCCTAATCTAATGCGGTTATCAAAATTAATCAAGAGAACAATGCTGAGTACGAGTATCGATGACTATGTGGCGTACTAAACACGAATAGAAAATGCATAGTAAGTACATTACAAAGCACATTGCGTAATATTTCATAAAATTAAACAATTAACATCTTTAGCTTACAGCCAAATATTCGAGTCCTAACTAGAAAGTTGAATGTTCGCTAAGTACATTAAAACTACCTTATCCACTCAAACCATTGGTGCTACTAGCCTAAATATCTAAGGGTCCATTTTAAATAAGGATTAGTGGTCACGAAGGGTAGTATTTTCTAAAATATATCGAGACCATCCCGAATTCTGTGTAACTGCCATTTAGATTAAATGCTTACTGATACGGTCATCAAACATAATCATAAAACGATTCAGAGCAGACGTCCAGTTACGGATGGGCATCGACCACTTTTTAGACGCCTGCTGGGTTGCTAGGTAGACTACCTTGAATGCCGCCTGATCAGATGGGAACACCTTACGCTTATTCACCGCTGTCCGAATCACGCTGTTTAATGACTCAATAGCATTGGTGGTATATATGACTTTTCTAATGTCTTTAGGGTAACCAAAGAATACCGTTAAGCCCTCCCAGTTATTACGCCAAGACTTAACCACGTGCGGGTATTTCTCGCCCCATACCTCATCAAAGTGCTCAAGGTTGGCCTCTGCCATCTCAAGCGTATCAGCGCCGTAGATGACCTTTAAATCAGCTGCTACGGCCTTCTTATCTGTCCAAGGTACGAACTTCATTGAATAGCGCAGCATATGCACGATACACAGCTAAACCTGAGCGTTGGGGTAAACGGTATTGATGGCATCAGGGAAGCCCTTTAAACCATCGACACAGGCAATGAGGATATCTTGCACCCCGCGGTTTTGCAATTCAGTGAGAACGCCTAGCCAGAACTTAGCACCTTCATTTTCTGATAGCCACATGCCAAGCAGCTCTTTTCTACCATCAAGTCCCACTCCTAAGGCCAGATAGATCGCCTTGTTGATGATCTGCTTGTCTTGGCGTACCTTAACGACAATGCAGTCTAAATAGACGATAGGATAAACACTGCTCAGCGGCCGGTTCTGCCAAGCGGTGATGTCGTCTAAGATATTGTCAGTGACTCTTGAGACAAGAGAGCTTGAGATGTCGACGTCATAGAGCTCTTTGATGCTCTCTACAATCTCGGTAGTGGTTTGACCTTTGGCGTATGAGCGAGGATCAGCAAGTGTCTGGGAGACACTTGCCCGAAGCGCAAGACGTAAGGCTATGCCTGTAGTGAAATATGATTTTATCATCAAGGCCACTAATACGGGTTTGATGCTTACGCACTAACGCAGGTTCAAAGTCACCATCACGGTCTCTTGGGGTGGAGATCTCAAGATCGCCTGTGTCACTGCGGACTGTCTTTTTAGTGTGCCCATTGCGCTTGTTAGGCTTATCTGCTTTTTCATGCTTGGGGTAGCCAAGATGGTCTTCCATCTCAGCCTCTAAGACAGTATCAATAAAAGATTGCATGAGCTGCTTTTGAAAGTCTTTGATGTCATCAAAGCTTTTCATGCTACCAGCCATTTGCTCGGCCAGTTTTTTAATGTCAGATTGAGTAGTCATTGCTTATTCTCCGGTTAGTGGATTATAAGCAGTTACACACTTTTTAGGAAAGGCTCTCAAACTCAAAAGGCGATACATAGCCCAATGCACTGTGTATACGCTTTTTATTGAACCGATCTACCCAATTCAATGTCGCAAGTTGTACATTCGCTAAACCTTGCAAATCTGCTTTCAAATATTCAATCACCTCTGTTTTGTATAACCTATGCCCTGTTACAGCCAAAGCATTATCAAGGCCTAGTTATATATTTTTTCTTATGTTATCAAGCCAAGCTTGCATACTTGGTGTAAGCAAGCGATGACGGCGCCAAGCCATGACAAGCTCCCATTTTAACTGAGGTTGGGTTAGTGGCAAGCAGACTAATCCTGTTAAATCCAACTTTTGAGTATAATATTGAGGCAAAAGAGTCACGCCCATATCCTGTTTTACCATGTCAAGAAGCAAGTGCCACTGATTGGTTTGGCAAATAATATTAGGTTCAAAACCTAGTGATTGACAGTTTTCTATAATCATCGGAGTAAATGATGAATTGGAGGTAAATAAAATTAGGGGGGCATTTGATAGTGACTTAAGTGTTACCTTGGTTTTTTGCTTACCCATACGGTTTTTATTTGCTACGACCACCACTGGATAGCAACATATCGACAAGTAGTCAAAATCATCGTCAATCGGCTTCATCAATGTTGCCACATCAAGTTGCCCCTCTAGAAGGGCCTGCTTAAGTGACTCAGCACCATCTTCGATAAGTGAAGTTTCTATACTAGGATGCATTTGGTAAAAGTTAAAAATAGCTTTGCTTAGTATTTCACTGCCTAACGGTGAAATACCCAAACGCAATTTACCACCTATTAATTGCTGATAATCTACTACTGTTTGTTCAAGATTATCTGCCTTTTGTAAGATATCAACTGCTTGAATATAGAGGTGTTCGCCAATTTCCGTTAAATTAACTAGCCGCTTTTTTCTATGAGTCAAAGGCTTATCAAACAGAGCTACGCCTAAATATTCTTCAAGATTACTGATAGATTTGGTAACGGTGGGTTGGGTTAAATTGAGTTGAATACTGGCTTGAAGAAACCCACCTGTTTTTACAACTGTCACAAAGCAGCGTAATTGTTTCAAAGTTATCATGAATAATAAACCATGGTTAGGAAGGATAATGAAATTTATTATAGAAATTGGGAATAAAAATAAAAATATAATTCATAATTTATGACTATGGTATTTTTATAATAAGT
>NZ_CAJHBC010000014.1:0-39114 GCF_904846535.1 Psychrobacter muriicola 2pS | reverse complement strand
CAAAGGTCTTCGCTTTGCAATTCGTGAAGGCGGCCGTACTGTAGGCGCTGGTGTTGTTGCTAACGTATTGAACTAATCACTAAGTCTCAGTAATGAGCTTATGAGTTAGTCATAAAGAAGCCATCCTCTTAGAGGGTGGCTTTTTTTTGGGCGCAAAACAGGTAGTTGCATAATCAATATCATAATGATAAATATTTGAGATAAAGTAAGTGCTATTGTATTTGGATGTGTATAAATAATAATAAAAGGATAAATGATGGTGGTGATAGAAAGTCTAACAACCCATAGCTCAGATTTTGAACAAGTGCTGCAAGCAGTAGAGGGTATCGAAGCCATAGTCCAGCCACAAGATGCTTGGAACTATCAGACTTTGCTTGAACTGCTTGAGCAAGATAGTATTAATCTGTTGATAGTTTATGCACTAGAGCAAAATAAAAAGAGTAACGTAATTGGCTACTGTCTATATCAAGTGATTTTTGAACAAGCAGAGATTTTGCGTATTGGCACTCATCCTGATTATCAACGCCAAGGTATCGCTTCACAAATTTTTGCTAGATTAAATACGGAATTGAAAACTCGTCAGGTAGAGAGCCTTTTATTAGAAGTCCGTGCGGATAATGCGCCTGCGATAGCCTTATATGAGCAGCAAGAATTTGCTCTGATTCATAAGCGTAAAGGGTATTACCAAACTCCCCATCAACCAGCAGTCGATGCCTTAATCATGCAACGCATTTATAATTAAACGTATTTATCATTAATGGCACTCAATGCCGTAAAACGGCTTTATCAAAATGATAGATGAGTAGAAAACATTTGATGAGATTTATGATGCTTTTTTATGGATTTCAATATATAGGTTTTAGTCACTGCTTGCTTGCATACTTTCAAGCTCCGCAATTCGTTCGCTCAATAGTTCAATCATAATGCTAGTATTGGCTTGCTGTTTTAAAACTTGCTCTAACTTCTTCTGAGTGAAGCTTAACTGTTCATCGAGCCCTATTTTTCCATTATAGTAATCATCGAAACCATCTTTGATTTCGTTAAGTGTGAAACCCACTGTCTGTGCACTTTTAATCAGCTCAATACGTTCTACACACTCTGGATGAAATTCGGAATATAGGCGTGATCCTGCTTGACGTTTACGAGATTTTAGCAAGCCCAGTTGGTCATAATGACGAACGGTATCTTTGGTGGTATTGGCTTTAGTCGCGAGAGTTCCAATTAATAAGAATGATTTGTCGGATGCCATAATGGTCTCATAGGTCTGTAGGTAAATGCTTGTTAGTAGCCATAATGCTCATCATAACTTGAGCTGCCAAGGTTCTACGTTACCAAGTAGTGATACTGGTAGCGGTTTGTGAGAGTCACTTTGCCATGTGATGGCATCGCCAGCTATTAATGAATCTAACCGAGTGAGAAACTCCACGCGTGGTAATGTAGTTGCACCTAAGCTCATCAGATGATCGTTTGGTAATTGACAGTCGACCAGCGCCACATGGCTTTGTTCACATAAGCGCATTAGACCCCAAAATGCTAACTTTGAAGCATTAGAGGCGATATGAAACATGGATTCGCCAAAGTAAATGCTACCTATTTTTAATCCATAAAGCCCGCCTATTAATCGTCCTTTATCATCCCAAACTTCAATGCTATGAGCAAAGCCTTGAGCATGTAGTTTGGTGTAGGCCTCAATCATTTCATCATGAATCCAAGTGTGCTCACCTTCAGGCAATCCATCACTGCGTGGCAAACTACAGGCATGTATGACGTCATCAAATGCTTGATTGAGTGTCAGTTGCCAACGCTCGCGGATTGCTTGCTTACGCAGGGACTTGCTTGGCTGATAGTCTGTTGGCACCATCACACAGCGCGGTTCAGGACACCACCAAGCGATAGGCTCATCCTCATTAAACCAAGGAAACAAACCCTGCGCGTAAGCAGAAATGAGTGTTTCGGGTGCCAAATCTCCCCCGACGGCGACGATACCAATACCATCAGGATCGACAGAGATAGGATGAGGAAAGTCATAACGCCCAAGACTTTTTAAGGTCTCAGGCGTGATGTTCTTATCGTTGTATTGAGAGAAATTACCCATTTAGGCTTCTTTATCAGCAGTCAGTGTTGACGCATAAGTATGGTCAGTCGCTGTTGCTTCACCAATGGTATCCAAGTATTTTTCAGCATCAAGCGCGGCCATACAGCCCGTACCAGCAGATGTAATCGCTTGACGATAGACATGATCGGCGACATCACCCGCGGCAAATACGCCTTCGATGCTGGTTTGTGTGGCATTACCCTCTAATCCGCTTTTAACAATAAGATAGCCGTCTTTCATATCTAGCTGATTTTTGAACAATTCTGTATTAGGCTTATGACCGATCGCGACAAACATACCCATGACGTCTAGTGGTTTGGTCGTGCCATCAATCATAGATTCGATGATCACACCATTAACACCCATATCATCGCCAACGACTTCTTTAACTTTATGGTTCCACTCAATTTTGATATTGCCATTTTTGGCTTTCTCAAACAACTTGTCTTGGAGGATTTTTTCAGAACGCAAACCATCGCGGCGATGTACTAGCGTCACTTCAGAAGCAATATTAGATAGGTATAAAGCTTCTTCGACAGCAGTATTACCGCCACCAATCACGGCGACTTTTTGGTCTTTATAAAAGAAACCATCACAAGTGGCACAAGCTGATACGCCTAAGCCTCTAAATTTGGTTTCTGATTCTAATCCCAAATACTGAGCAGACGCGCCTGTTGAGATAATCAAGGCATCACAAGTATAATTACCATTATTGCCTGTCAATTGAAAAGGTCGCACATTCAGATTTACTTCATTGACATGGTCATAGACCAGTTCAGTACCGAAACGTTCGGCATGGGCTTTCATGCGATCCATTAACGCAGGACCAGTCAAATCGTGCGCATCACCTGGCCAGTTATCGACTTCAGTAGTGGTGGTTAATTGTCCACCTACTTCCATACCAGTGACCATGACAGGCTTGAGGTTGGCACGTGCGGCATAGACTGCAGCAGAGTAGCCAGCAGGGCCTGAGCCTAGGATAATGAGTTTTTCGTGACGTGGAGCGGTATTGTCAGTTGCCATGAGTTATTCCTTGCTAAATATAAATGTTAAAAATATGAGTGAGCAATATAATAAAAAACAGTCTTCAAAATTGATGCTAATGGGGTTTTCTAATCGCTGCGTGATAATAACATAAGGGCATTGGACGAAAAGTACAAGTTTGCTAAAACAAACACAGGTATGATTACAATCAAAGTATATTTTTCTTGAAATATTATGGTTAGAAACCGCTGGTATTTTATAGGGCTTATCTAACATAACAGCCCTTGTTTTGTTCGTTATATTTTGCGAGTGACATGGATTTTTGCCTAAACCGTACACAGACTTATTTTATTGCACGCTTTCTTTGTAAGACGGTCGCCACTATCCCTATGTATTTGTTATTATAAGAAGTTATGCCAAGTGCGCTAAAGGCAAAAAGAAGGCTATTGTATATCGCTTTTATAATAGACAATACTTGCTGCACACTTTGCTAAGTGCGTTTGTATCAGCACTTTATATCCAACCCTTTATCAGCGCTTTATGTCAGCATGATTAGGCTTAGTCATGCATTGGCGACCATTTAGTATTAATAACAAGGCAGATCTTACGTGATATCAGCACCGCTTATTGAGTATTTAAAAAAGGGAATATTTACCCTCCTTGGGTTAATACTGGCCGTCTATCTATTTGTTATTTTGATGACGTATACCAGTAATGACCCTAGTTGGTCGCATATCAGTAGTGATATGACCACGATTAATAATGTAGGCGGCGAATCGGGTGCTTGGTTATCTGACTTGCTTTATAGCTTCTTTGGTTTTGGCGCATGGTGGCTGCTAGCATTTGTGGTTTATGAGTCTATCCTTATTTGGTGGGACAACAAGCCAACGTTTTGGCTGATGCGTGTGGTCGCTTATGTGTTTTTATTATTAAGTGCCAGTGCTTTGTTTGCGCAATTGGTGGCTGTAGTGCAGCAATTGACCAATCCAGGAACGATAGGGCTAGAAGGTGTGGCTGGTGGCATTATTGGGCTTGAATTACAGGCGCGCTTGGCACAGCTTTTATCGCAGTGGGGGAGTGTGATTTTCTTGACAGCATTCGTCATTATTACTGCGACCTTTGCCTTTAATATTCACTGGCTGGCGATTTATGAGAAGATTAAGGCGCTATCATGGCTTGGCTCAGGTGTGAAGCGTAAAGGTAGAATGCATGATAGCGTGTCAACCACGCCAGAAAATATTAATGCCAAGCAAAATGATGAAAATATAGCCAAAAGTAATGCGAAAAAAGACGCAGCCGATTACGAACAGTTGCCACTTGAGTTGCAAGTTGCTAGCAGTGCTCGAGCCGTGGACAACAGCGGTCGGTTCAGCAATGTGTTGTCAGAGTTCTTGGCAACGTCGGGACTGGCTGAGAGCGTTAAAGCCTCTGTGGTCGCCGCAACACAAGCGGCGATGCCTAATTCAGCTGTTAAATCTAGTCATGAGAATAATGAGCATGTACCTGTCTCCGTAGAGACACCTAGCAGTACTGTTGAAAATCTAGAAAGTGAGATGAATACATCGACGACGACAAGTCCTGCCATGGCTGCTATCCGTAAAGTCGAGCCAAGCTTTGCTTGGAATGATGCCAATACTATCAATGACTTATTAGCCAGCGAGCAAATGGCTTATGGCGCTAATAACATGAACACTGCTGATTCAGCTTCTACTACTTCTGTATCTTCTGATAACAGTACTGAGTTGTTGGAGACAGCAGCACCAGAATCCACAGTGATATCAACCGTAGAGATGTCCGAAGCTCAATCAACAGGGAGCTTGCCGTCAACAGCTCAGCCATCAATGGATGAGCTGGTAGACGGTGAGACGGCTGACGAAACGGATAATGAGTCTAAATCGTTTGAGTTAGAGGATAACGTGGAGGCCGTTGATATATTGGCCGATGCATGGTTGGCAGAGCATGCTGATGTCTCAAAATCTACGGCTATACAGCCTGCAGAAATAGGACAACCTGCAAAATCAGTGCAAGCAGCCAATATGGCTAAGCTGCCCAGACAAGCAGCAGCCACAGCGCCTGCGACAGACTCATCTAATAGCGTAATAAATGGCCTTATTGATAGATGGGTTGATGAAGAGCCTGAACCGTCAGACGATTCCGAGCCTTCTTCTATATCTAATGAAGCTAGTGCCGCAAACACAGTTGACGTGGTTGCCCCAGTCACGAAAGTCGCTGATATGACGCCAACTAATACGCCACCGTCTAATCCTAAATTAGCTCCTACGATAGAAAGTAGTGTCTCGACGACAACTGGTGCTGCACCAACGAATAGTACACCTGCACCCGCTGCTAAACCAATGGTAAGTTTTGCAGTACCTGATGGCGATAGTAGCAACCATATCACTGACATGATGCCAGAGGATGATAGCGCTGAGGATGATAATGCGCCCGTTATGCCAGATATTAGTGATGATGCCGCCTTCAGTCAAAAATCACGCTCGATGCAAACGGCTGCCTATCGCAGTAGCCTAACGCCTATTCCAGAGATTTCTATTCTAGATAAGCCAGACCCTGATCGTAAGCCCAGTTACACCATCGCCGAGCTTGAGCAATTATCAGAATTATTAGAGATTAAATTACAAGAATTCAATGTAAAGGCGGCTGTGGTCAATGCTATCCCAGGGCCAGTCGTCACCCGCTTTGAAGTGGAGCTTGCTGCTGGGGTAAAAGCCAGTAAGGTTACAGGTATTTCACGTGATTTGGCGCGCTCGTTATCCATGGCGTCTTTGCGTGTGGTCGAAGTGATTCCGGGTAAGCCGTATATCGGTATTGAAGTGCCTAATAAGCAGCGCGAAATGGTACGCTTGATTGAGCTATTGAATACCGAAAAATTCCAAGATCCTAAAGCCCAAATCAGCATGGCGATGGGTAAGGATATCGGTGGTAATGCCATTATTACTGATCTTGCCCGCGCACCGCATATGTTGGTTGCTGGTACTACAGGTTCGGGAAAATCGGTATTGGTCAACTCCATGCTACTATCGATGCTACTCAAATATACGCCAAATGAGCTGCGTCTGATTTTGATTGATCCAAAGCAGCTTGAGCTTGCCAACTATAATGATATTCCGCATCTATTAACACCAGTCGTTACCGATATGACCGAAGCGGCCAGTGCTTTGTCATGGTGCGTGGCAGAGATGGAGCGCCGTTATCAGCTGATGAGTTTGCTGAAAGTGCGTAAGCTTAATGAGTTTAATAAAAAGGTCATTGCTGCTGAAAAATCGGGCAATCCGATGCTTGATCCTTTGTGGCGACCTAATGACAGCGTGAGTATCAGCCAAGCACCGAAACTAAAAACTTTACCGATGATTGTCATTGTCGCCGATGAGTTTGCTGATATGATTATGCAGGTCGGCAAACAAGCCGAAGAGCTTATCACGCGCTTGGCACAAAAATCACGCGCTGCAGGGATTCATTTAATGCTTGCTACCCAGCGTCCATCGGTCGATGTGATTACTGGTTTGATTAAAGCCAATATTCCAGTACGTGCAGCGCTGAGGGTGAACTCAAAAGTAGATTCGCGGACGATTTTGGATAGTGGTGGTGCCGAAGATATGCTTGGTAATGGTGATATGCTCTTTCTAGGTCCAGGGCAAATTGAGCCAGACCGTGTGCATGGTGCCTATGTCAGCGATGAAGAGGTCAACCGTGTCTGCGACGCGTGGCGCGAACGCGGTGCACCCGATTATATTGACAACATGGCAGGCAATTTTGAATTGTCTAGTCCGGGCGGCGGTGGTAGTACGGCTAACGCTTCTGGTGAGGACGACGACCTTTATAACGATGCCGTGGCCTTTATTATGGAGACGCGAAAAGTTTCTGCCTCTAGTATCCAGCGTAAATTTAGCATCGGCTATAACCGTGCCGCACGTATCGTAGATTCCATGGAGGATGCGGGATTGGTCAGCTCAATGGGCAAAAGCGGTAAGCGTGAGCTATTAATGTAGTGTTTAGACTCTATTAGACAATAAAAAAGACGAGTGACGAAAGTGGCTCGCTTTTTTTTCTTTAAATTAAGATGACGATATGTATGTACTCTTCCAGCTGTTTATTAAACTGATATACTTTATATTAAAACAAGCATTGAGCTTCATTTATTAGAAATGCTGTATGGTGCAGTGTGTAAATATTAAGAGATCTATATTTTATCGATATATTGGAGAGCAAAAAAAGCTTATGTTTCATTTTGTTTTAATAGCATGTTATTTAGGTATTTTTTTAGGTGGCCTTCTACTATTTTTAATGGTTTTAGGCTTTATCCTTGATACTGTTTTTCTATTTTTTCCTAGAGTCAGATGTACAGTTGAAAGCTATAGCATATACCCTATATTTCCTCAAGAATCAGAAAAAGACATACAATTATACAATTTGAAAATCAACTATCAATATAGATATAAAGGTAGTTTACAAAAGTCTAGTAGACTGAATCATTACAATTCTTTCGAGAGAAGCTCTCCTACAGAAGTTGAAAATGCTTTCAAATATTACCTTGTTAACAATAAAGAGATTTATGCTTACATTTGTCCTTTTATAAATAATTATGCTGTGTTATTCCCATTAAAGTTCCATTTAGTAAAAAATGGAGCTATCTTTATCTTATGTTTACTAGCATTTTTAACATTTGGTTATTTTATAAGTTTTTGGTAGAAAAGTAATCTCTATTGGTAGTTTATACGCATTGTAGAAAATCTAAGCGTTCATACATCAGCCTTATGAAGAGTGCTTTTAAGGTTTTCGTAAAATATAGTGTAATCTTTAAAATATTATAAGATAGAAATTAAAGAAAAAGTAAGGAAAATTCTTGTAGAAGCTGAGTAGTAAACTAATTTCCAAGGAAGGTCAGTTATGTTTAAAGAATATACCCAATATGATGCCATAGCATTGGCGGCATTGGTCAATTCAGGTGAAGTCAGCGCTAAAGAGTTATTAGATGCTGCCGTCTATCAAGCCAATACACTCAATCCCAAATTAAACGCCATCATCCATCGTTTCGATGAGCGGGCTTATCATGCTGCACAGGCGGGATTACCCTCAGGTATATTTAATGGTGTGCCTTATTTGCTCAAAGATTTGTCATTTAGCTTTGCCGGTGAGCCGGTCACGATGGGCAGTCGTAGTGTTAATATCATCTCTGAAAGCGACAGTGAAATCGTCAAGCGTATGAAAGCCACAGGTGTGAATACTTTTGGCAAAACCAATACGCCAGAATTTGGTTTAATTATTACCACCGAACCAAAAGCCCATGGTGCTACTCATAACCCTTTTAAAAAAGGCTACAGCTCTGGCGGCTCGTCGGGCGGTAGTGCAGCGTCAGTGGCGAGTGGTATTGTACCAATGGCCGGCGCTGGTGATGGCGGCGGCTCGATACGGTTTCCGGCTGCTTGGTGCGGTGCGTTTGGCTTAAAGCCAAGCCGTGGCCGTAATCCATTAGGCCCTAACCTTGGTGAAGGGTGGGATGGGGCAGTTGCCGATCATGTGATTACGCGCTCGGTACGTGACAGTGCCGCGATGCTCGATGCCACGAGTGGTGCGGAGATTGGTGCGCCTTATGTCATTGCGCCGCCAGACGGCACGTTTCTGCAAGCAGCGATGCGCGCACCAAGGCAATTAACCATTGCCTTACAACAACAGCCATTGATTGCCAATACTGTGGTGGATAAAGAGGTGCTGGCTGTATTAGAGCAAACGGCTAAGCAGCTAGAAGGCATGGGTCATCAAGTAATACCCGCTGAGCCAAATATCAATATCGAGCAGTTTTGGCATGATTTTATCGTGGTGGTGTGCGCGCATACCGCCTTTACGATTGATAATATCGAGCGGGAGTTTGGATCTGCTCATATCAAAAACCTAGAACCGCAAACCTACAATATGGCGCTGCTCGGACGTTCGTTATCAGCAGTGGACTTGGTTCATGCCAAACACGGTTGGCATAACAGTCAGTATCAAACGGGACTGTTATTAGAAACCTATGACATGATTTTGTGCCCGACCGTGCCGACACCTGCGGTTAAGCATGGTGTACTGCCACCAAGTCGTATGGATGAAATGCTCATGCGTAGCGCAGGGTTGCTCAATAAGGGCATCGATATGGGTAAGTATGCCTTTAGTTCGGGCATGATCGAAAAGCTTAGTCAGCCTGTACTAGGCAAAATGTCCTTTACGCTATTGGGTAATATTACGGGATTGCCAGCGATGTCATTACCCGTAGGAATGAGTAAAAAAGGTTTGCCAATTGGGATGCAGCTGATTGGGCGTATGAATGATGAAGCGACATTATTCAGTGTGGCAGGTGAGATGGAGCGTGCGGGTTTATTTACCAAACCTGCCTTTGAGAAGTAGGTTTGAACGCTTTGATTAGATAAGTACTATTTAATCAAAGCGATAGATATCCATACCCAAGCTATGATGCGCCATGCTTTGATGAACGACAGAGACCCGCTGACCTGTACCTAAGGCAAAAAATAATGGCAACAGATGCTCGTCACTCGGATGAATGTCTTTATAGTCAGGATATTGCTGCCAGTCTAAAGCACTAGGAATGTCTATTTTGAGCTGCTGGAGCAACCACTGCTTGAATGATTTGGCGGCCTGATCTATGCTGTCGGCTTCCCAGCGTAGCGCTTGTAAGTTGTGGGTGATATTACCCGAGCCAATCACAAGGATTTGCTCCTCACGTAGGCGTGCTAGCTGCGCGCCCAATTGGTAACAGGCGATACTGTCATAATGCTGCGGCAATGATACTTGTACGATAGGTATATCGGCCTCTGGATATAAGTGCCTGAGCGGCGCCCACACCCCATGATCGCAAGCCCGCACTGGATTGACACTACAAGTAATACCGCGTGCAGTGAGCTGCTGGGCAAGTGATTCAGCAAGCGCTGGCTGACCAGCTGCAGGGTATTGAAGCTCATATAGCTCAGGCGGAAAACCTGAAAAGTCGTGCCAAGTCTTGGGTTGCGGATTACTGCTCATTTCGAGTTTGGCGGATTGCCAATGCGCTGACATAATTAGGATGGCACGTGGCTTGGGTAGGTTTTGCCCGATACGAGCCAGTGCACTGGTCGTGGCAGATTGCTCAATGGCAAGCGTGGGTGCGCCATGCGAGATAAACAATGCTGGTAGCTTAGCCAAATTCGACCCTAAAGCAGGTGCATCTGCCCAAACACCATTCGCCGTGATCGGCGTTGGCGAATGAGAGTAGGAATCATCAGACTGATGGAGTGAATGAGAGGCGTTAGGTGTCGCGCGTTTTGGATATTTCATGTAGCGTTTATTAGGGCGCTCAGTGGTTTTTCAATCCTTTCTATCATTGATATTGTGCCCATAAACTATCAGCACAGAATATTGGTACAAAATATTAGCACAGAGTATAGCAGTGTTTAATGACTGCTTAATTGCCACGATGATAAGGATGATTGTTATTGATACTCATCGCGCGATACAACTGCTCCATGAGCACAACACGTACCAACGGATGCGGTAATGTCAGCGCTGATAGTGACAATTTTACATCGGCTTTGGCTAATACTTCTGGTGATATGCCGTCCGCACCGCCGATCACCAATGCAATATCATCGCCTTGCTGCATGCCATCAGCTAATTTGTCAGCCAGCCCTTCTGTCGAAATGACTTTACCTTTGACATCCAATACCCATAGTTGCTCACGCCCTGATGCATTATGAGCGGCCAATATTGCCTGTCCTTCTTGCTCACGATACTGTGCCAAATTGGCATCAGAAGGGTTTTTTGCTCGCTTTGCGGCAGCAATTTCCACGATTTCTGTGCTAAGCATAGGCTGGATACGCTTAAAATACTCATCGAACCCCGTCTGTACCCATTTAGGCATTTTATTACCGACGGTTAAAATCCTTACTTTCATAGCCAGTACCACTTTAATTTTAGTCATTAGTAAAATGTAGCAAAAGAATTCTACGCTTGAATGAACGTAACAAACAAGACTCTTAGGACGCTTTTTTATGCTTTACTGTTTTTTGATAAACACTGGTTCTTTGTCCAAGTTTTATTTACCAAATTCTAATCATAGTTAGTTTGATATTCATACATGTATGGCTCGCCATTTATATTATATCGGTCTTACATCAAAGGCTGTATGGTTTGCGAGACACTATCTTCTGTATTTTCGTCATTATCGCCAGCATCAGTCGGGTTAGGTCTTGGAATAATAGTAAGCTTGGCGTCAGATTCAAAAACGATGGCTTCAACATCATCCAAACTATTCACTCCTTCAGAGCGCATTGCACATTCAATCTCTTGACGAGTTAGCCGCTCAGCGCGCATTGCATCTGGTAAAAACTGCCCTTGATAAAAAACAATACGCGGCTCTGATAAAATAAAGCTGCTAAATTGCGGTGAGATAGAGGCGTATTTGGTGACCAAAAACTGCAATAGATAAAGCACTAAAATCGATGAAACTCCTTCGACAAAGGGAAGGTCTTTAAGCAAAATAGTACTGGCACCAAGTGAACCGATCATGACGGTGACGATCCAATCAAAGTTATTGAGCTGTGAGGTAGAGCGTTTACCTGAGACTTTGGTCGCCAGCACGACTAACACGTAAACCATAACAGTCGTCAAAACGATGCGTCCAAGCTTGTCTATATTGTCAAAAAAAATCAGCTCCATGATGAATTCTCCTATTAAAATATAAAACCGCTAGTCACCCAAAATATTACTCACTCAAGTTAGCCTAACGGATTTTATGCATCAGTAGGGAGAAAAATTTGTAGCACCTTGTAGAGGTTTGGTTGAGGCTATCATGGCTCACATAATTTTGCGCTTAGGATCAAGCAGGTGATTGATCGCCCAAAGACTGATGCGAGCACTGACCAATGTCAGCACCAATATCATCACCAGCGATGAGAGCAATGGCAATGGCTGCTGAATGGCCATCTCCAGTAAGACTTCACGATTTACCGCATCAAACAACCAAAACCATATGGCTAAGAAGTAAATGACAGTCAGTAGCCAGACCACAGCGACGCCGCCAAACATTAAGCGATTGATCTCACTGCTATTCAATGCGCGCTGCTGATGTTTGACAAATTTATGAACCGCGATATAAGCCCCGATAATGATAGATAACACCGTTACCAGTTGCGAGTTCAAAGCAAGCTTGGTTTGAATCATCATAAATATTGCGCTGGCAAGCGTATAGCCAATCGCGAAATATCCTACATATTGTGCCAATTTAGGTTGCGCTGACTCATGGTTTTTCGGCAGCGGCTCGCCACTTGAATGAGTCTTGAGTTTATTGAGATTGGTTGTCTTGCGTGACATAAGCGAACCTTTATAAAGGTGAAAAGTAGGATGTAAAAAACACTTAATGCTGCGCCGTCCAATCAAGCATCGCATCTAGCACGGGTCTGGCCGTATAAGCATTATGCGCGTGCTCACTATTGATGAGTCCAACCACGACATAATCCTGTCCCGATAATCCTTTGACATAGCCTGCCATCGAGGTGACATTGTTTAAGGTACCCGTTTTTATCCACGCACGACCAATGGCTGCTGATTCGGGTAGGCGTTTACTATGAGCGGTAATGGTGCCACTAACGCCAGCGACACCTAACGAATTGACGTAAGCGTTAAAACTTGGATGGCTATAAGCATAAGTTAGAAGCTCGCTTAAGTTGGCGGCTGTTATGGTACAGTCGCGGCAGAGTCCTGAACCATTGGTCAAATGGGGCGGCGGTGTGCTTAGATTGGTCTGCCACCATTGATTAATAGTCTGCAATGCTACAGGATAGCCCGTTGTAGTCGGCTTGCCAAATTGATACAAGCTATATGAATTATTAATAGCTTTATCGACCGTTTTATTATCAAGTTTGTCATAAACACCAATCGATAGTGCCACTTGCTCAGTCATCACATTGTTTGAGAAATGATTGATATCGTAAATCTGCTGAGTCAAATTTAATGATGGGTAGCTGACAATAGGCAGCGGTGAGATAGGTAGTGCTGCCAGACCATGCATTGATTTGGTACTTTTTGCTGCAGTGTAAGGTGTTTCTTGAGTGATGACATCACCACTCAGCGTATTGCCTAGCTCTTGCCATTTTGCGGCAATAACGCGTGCCGCAAAATCTTTGGCGTCAGGATAAGCAACATAAAAAGCGTGCTCTTGACAGCTGTTTGGCAAATTAGTATTTAAAATCAATTGTTTTGTTTGCCACTCGGGTGCGAGACTATAACGCGCTTGTCCACAGGCCGCCGAACGCGTATTTATTATGCTGGGCAAATCATAGTTTGCTAATTGCGGTGTATAAGTCAGATTTGCTTGGTCATCGTTTAATGGATAGCTTTTGATACCGATGGTACTAAAATTCACCAAAAAACCATCAGGGCTGGCGTTATAAGGACGCAGTGGCGAGTTATCAAAGGCAGCAGGGTCTTTACTGACATTGTTAAAGACGCCACTGTCAATGATAATATCACCGTCAATATGACGAATACCGGACGTCTGTACTTTATAAAGGAGCTGTTTTAAACGCTCGTGGGTCATTTTTGGATCACCGCTGCCTTGAATAATCAAATCGCCATGCAGACGGTCACCGATGACAAGGCCTGTATGATAGACACGGGTATGCCAGACAAAGTCAGCGCCTAGGGTATCTAACGCAATAAAGCTGGGAACGAGTTTCATGGTGCTGGCAGGCGTGCGAGCGACATCAGATTGATGGTTCAGTAATGGTGAAAATGAAATTTTTATGGAGGTATTATCAGTACTGATGTCACCAGTTTTATTGTTACTGTTACTGGCGTTGTTGTCGTTAATGACAGCTGTTTTTGCCTTATCACCCAATATCGTTGGGATGCTTTCTAAGCTTTGATAAGTGTAAGGATCATCGGTGTAAGCATGCAGTTTTTTCTCATGCTTTTCAATGGTACGCTGCTCAATAGTAATCAGCGTACTTTGTTGGCGCAAATGGTTATTTTGGGTTTTGTGATTATTATTTTGCGTGGCTTTTTGAGGATTGCCTGTTATGTCAGAAGTTATATTGGCAGTCGGTTTTGGCTGAAGAGCGGGGTTAGATGAGCGTTCCGAGCTGCTGCTATCAATGACCTGAATGGGAGCGGGCAGGCGACTGGCGTTTTTATCACCAACTGGTGTGACGATAATACTAATATCAGCTTCTGTTAAATCGGCTCGTGATAATGCTGCTTCGATGGCTTTTGGTAGTGCTGCTTGCGCATGGATTGGCAATACTGTCGCCGTTGCTAATAACGCCATGATAGGTACGTATTTAGTAGGCGGCTTCGACGGTCGCAGATAACAAAAAAAAGGGGATAACTTGGCAGTAAGAGCAGAGGAGTGACGGAGTTTGGAGGTGGGTCGCATGAGCATCTTTCATCAGGTAGCAAAAACAGCCTATGGTAACATGAGTTGCCGTTTTCGCGTAGATGGTAGGCGTGGTTGAAAACCTGTTTTTATCTGAATTTTCAAACTACGGACGCACGCTAGCGCACATGTAAAAATGCCATGGCAGTCATGATCGCATCGTTATAAGCATCGTGGGCGCCTAGCTCGGGTATATTATAATGGGCTAAAATATTGGTCAGATGCTGCGCTTGACTAGAGAGGCCTTGGGTTTGACCACTCCTGCGCCGACTATATAAATGGCGCAAATCTATGATTTCGTTGGGCAGCGCTGTGCCCATATAGCGTTTGACCATAGGGTTTAAAAACGCTGTATCTAAACTTGTACAAAACCCCACAATCGGCCGATTGCCTATAAATGGCAACAGTAGCGCCAGCATCTCATCGTAGCTCATACCATGCTCAACGTCGGCAGTACGCAGGCCATGAATTACAATGGTGTCACGGTCTGGCATCACAGGTGGTCTGCATACGATATGCATGCCATTACCCGTATCGATTGTATTGCCATTAATATGAATCGCGGCGACAGACAGTAAATGGTGATTTTTTGGATTGAGTCCCGTCATTTCGCAGTCAATGGCTACCCACTGCTTAGCCAAAGGCTTGGTAAACATCGATGCCAATTCTGGACGCTGCAGCTGCGTTTTTTGCCAAGCGCAGGATAACTGTGTTAGCCAACTCATATTTGTCGCTCATCCATTTATGCGATTGTTGTACCTATGCGAGCTCTAGCTGATAATGCTGACGTAGCTGATTTTTAAAGCTTTTAACAACAGCCAAACACTCTTTTAATAAGTCACGCTCAAGTGCGGTCAAGGTCATTGGATTTACTTGCCGCGCATGTTTATCATCGGTTGATAGGGCGACGGATAGGCGCTGTGCCATAAAAAATTCCAAGGCTTCTAATAAAGTATCTGCGCGCTCTTGGGTCAAGGCGCGAGCTTGTACCAAAGCTTTAAGACGATTTTTACTACTGGGCAGCTCTAAGATATCGTTTTCTAACGCCAAGGTGCGAATACCATGAACCAGTGGAAAGATACCGGCTTTCTTTAGATCAATGTCTTCTGACACGGGTTTACCACCGAGCAAAGGTACGAATTTTTGCCACCACTGATTGACATCACCGAACTGTAGCGCGGCACGTGCAAACTGGCGTACAAACATGAGGTCTGACTGCCTGTGGGCAACCTTTAAATGTTGGCGCACCTGAGTTAATAATGACTCATCTCCGCAGACGTATTCGCCATCAAGTATGGCGGACAAATAAATACCATGCATGGGATCCGTATTTCTAAACCATAAGCCAATCTGGGCGTTAAACTGTTTGAGCGGCTGTCGCCACATAGGATTGGTCATCATGATATTACCCTCACACAGTGGATAACCGAGGTCTGCTAGATGGTGATTAAAAGTATCCGCAAATTGCGCCAGATCAGGGTGAGTATAGCCATCACGTAAGATGAGTGCATTGTCTTGGTCAGTACGCATGATTTGCTCCCCGCGCCCCTCGGAGCCCATCACGATCAGGCAGGTATTTGTCATAACCTCATCAGGCACGATAAGTTGCCAGAGCTTGGTAAATACCTGTGCATTCAAGGTCTGTACCATGCGGCTGATGTTACCGGTTTTGACGCCGTTTTGATGTTGGGCACGAATGTAACGACCGATAAGCTCGACGGCGGTATCTAAGCTCGATAAGTCTTTTGCTTGCTCGATTTGGATACTTATGAGCTGTGAATGATGACCAATATGCGCAAGCATATCGCTTTGTCCCAGTATACCAACGACATCACCGTTTTGATCCATCACTGGTAGCCGATGAATGCGATAGCGGGTCATGGTCAATAGTGCATCGCCAATCTCATCACTGGCTTTGATGGTACGCAAATTGAAATTAGCATAGCGCTGGCAGGGAGTAGTGGCGGGATCTTGCTGGTCACTCACGGCGCGGCAAATATCGGTATCGGTTAAAATACCCAATAGATGATCGGTACCATATCGCCCATCTCCAACGTTTTTTAAGTGGTCTGATGGTTGCACCAGTACATGTTTTAGCCCCGCTTTCGTCATGATAGCAGCGGCTTCGTACAAGCTGTTATTGGCATCGACGATATGGACTGGCAATAGATTGACGTCAATGACGGGCTGCAACATGATTTGCTGCACTTCTTGTTGGTCGTTGTAGCTGGCAGAGACTATGGAGTTATTATTGCGGCGTTGCTGTAATGCTTTTAGCCGTTCGGGCAATTTGTCTGACAGCATTTGGCGCACGAGGTGATTTTGGGCGCTGATTTTATCGACTGCGCTACCAGCGACTTGGAGTAGCAAGGTATCCTCAGCAGCTCGAAACTGATAGGTCTGCAATACTTCAGTATTAGGGCTGTTTTCAGTCAATGATTCAGGCAGACGACGGCTGTCGAACCAGTCGTTATTATTGAGATGGTCGGAGTGGTTACTACCCAAGTAAGAGGCCACAAACTCACTATCAAGCAATTGCTCAATCTGCCCTTTAATGACCACATACAGATATTGCAACTCTTCGGCAGTAAGATTCTCATTTTTGGCAAGGTAGCGGATTTGAGTATTTTTTCTGATGCTTTGGCGTTCAGCCAGACTCAATACGTCAAAGGGCGGCTGGGTAAAATCAAGATGGGGCATGGCATCATCCTTGATGGCATATTGAGTAAAAGATAATTGATGATAAAAGACACTTTACTATAGCATTATTAAAGCAAAAAGCCTCTAATAACCACAGTAATATTGTGGCTATTAGAGGCTGCTGTTTTTTTGGAAGTTTTTGCGTATAAAGCGACTGCTTATGCGCCTAGTAATTTCCGAATACGGCTTATTGCTTCACGGCTCTCATCAACACTAGCGACTAGCGCAATGCGTATGTAACCTTGCCCAGGGTTTTTGCCATCAATGTCACGTGACAGATAGCGCCCTGCTAATGCGTGAATATTGGCTTGCTCGTACAGTGCTTTGACAAACCGCTCATCATCACCATCGAACGGCTCAGGGACTTTCACCCAAAAGTAAAATCCAGCCTCAGGCATTCGCAAGTCTAATAACGCACCAAGCTCAGACATCCACAAGGCAAACTTTTCTTGATACAGAGCGCGATTGTGTGCCACATGCTTTTCATCTTGCCATGCAGCGATCGAGGCGAGTTGATGTGGTATCGGCATCGCACAGCCTTGATAAGTACGATATTGCAGATAAGCTTGCAAAATATTGGCATCACCTGCCACAAACCCCGAGCGCAAACCAGGCAAGTTTGAACGCTTAGATAAAGAGTGAAAGACAATGCAGTTTTTGAAATCATGACGACCGAGGGCAGCGCAGGCTTGTAATAAGCCAATGGGAGCTGTATCAAAATACAGCTCGCTATAACACTCGTCACTGGCGATAATAAAATCGTACTGATCTGACAGGCGAATGAGATATTCCCAATCCTCCATCATCATGACCGAGCCCGTTGGATTGTTCGGACTACAAACAAACAATAGCTGTGTGCGCATCCAAACGTCTTTTGGTACAGCGCGATAGTTACCTTTAAAATCATCGTCCAGTGTGCAAGGCACAAAGTAAGGTTCGGCTTGCGCCAGTATCGCTGCACCCTCGTATATTTGGTAAAAAGGGTTAGGCATGACTATCGTAGGAGCTGGCATAGGAGAAACACTAGATAGCGGGTCAGAGACAGACAGCGGACTACTTTCTGTATCGCTCACCTTATGATCAACAACCGCTTGTACCAGACTAAAAATCGCTTCGCGTGTGCCCATTACTGGCAATACTTGCGTATTGGCATCGACATGGTGCAAAAAGAAGCGCTTTTCTAGCCAATGCGCGATGGTTTGACGCAGCTCAAACATGCTATTAGTCGTTGGATAACGACTTATTTTGTCCAAATTTTCACGTAGTACGTCCAGTACAAACGCTGGTGGCTCATGTTTTGGTTCACCAATACCGAGCTTGATTTCACTGTAGTCATGGGCTGGGACACTGTCAGCAAGCAATGTTGCCATCTTTGCGAAAGGGTAAGGATGCAGGTACGTTAAGTTGTGATTCATAGGTAGGGTAACTATAATAGACAATTAATAATAAAGTTATAAAGAAAAATTACATTCAAACAGTGTAGCACTTCTCTTGTTTTTTGTCTTTTTCTTCTCTTACTGCCAAAAGGGCTTAGCCATAATGGCAAATTAAGGTAATTATTGCAGCAGCCACAGATTTAAAAATCCTAAGAAAAGCGTGCCGATTGATAACTTATAATAATACAAAAAACTGCTGTCAGCCTTAATAATAGAGTATGGTAAGGATAATTTGATATGCCTAGTATCTCAAAAGCTAATGATCTTAACGCGACAGATATGCAACATGAAAACTCTGATGATACGCGACAGCGTACTAAATTGTACGAGCTATTAAAGCAGCGAGAGCAAAACTGGTGGCAAGCGCGCCAGCAACTAATCAGTCATAAAGAACGAAAAATGTTTTGGTATGGTGAAAACAGCTTGATGATGTGGTTACTGTGGCAGTTAGTCAGTTATGTGATCGTGGCGATGGTGCTGATGGTGCTTAGCAATCTGCTCGGTATTTTACTGCCATTATGGCAATATATTGCTCTATTCGTCTTGCAAACCGCGATTTTTATGGCCATGTTCGCAGCTAAAGGTCGAATGGCAAATAGTTTGCAACGCAAAATCGATAAAGATGAGTTGATGCGAGAAGAGGCGTTCAATGAAATGATTGTTTTGGCAGAAGACAGCCTTTATCCCGATGTACATGCCAAGTCGCCTATTTCTTTGAGATATTTATATGAGTATCTTGATGGGCATTTTCATTTAGCCAGTTTACAGTGTTTGCTCCAAAAAGAAGTCGATGCTGGGCGTCTAATGCTAGGCTATCAGCAGGTGGATGCAAAAATTTTGCCACCAGATCTTGCGGATGATGAGCTCAATGAGCACGCTAGCGAAATGATATATAAAAGCACCTTATAAAAGGTGCTTTTGATATTAAAGGGTTAAAAAGTACAAAGCGTGCCATCGATACATTGATGGGTCTATGATTCGTTACAAACACAGAACTATCAATGAATTGATGATACACGCTGAATATTTATCTTAGACCTATCTTTTCAAACCCATTTGTTCAATCACATTTGCTGTAAGCAGCAGGCTGCTCTCTTTGTACACTGAGACTGGTCATCAAGGCGGATTGTAATGCGTCAAGTCTAGCAGCAGATAGCGGTTCATCATTTTGATCGCTGATATAAAACATATCTTCTGCGCGTTCGCCCAAAGTGGTGATACGCGCCGCATGCACCTCAATTTTCTCCTGCAAAAATACCTGCCCTACGCGTGCCAGTAGCCCTGGCTGATCAAGGGTCTCTAAGCTCATAATATGCTGATCAGACGCCTCATTAAACTCAAAATTAATCACCGTGGTCACTTCAAAATGTCTGAGCTGACGCGGCATACGCTTATTGGTAAGCTTCAGTACAGTAGGATCTTTAAAGGCATTAATTAGGCGCTGTTTCAGCTCTTTTTGACTGTCCTCATCCACCAATAGTGTACCACTAGGATCGAGCAGTACATAAGAGTCCAAAGCAAAGTCGCGGGTAGCAGTAATGATGCGGGCATCTAAAACATCCAAGTTCATCTGATCGAATACAGCCATGGTAACGGCAAATAGATTCGTCTGATCTTGGGTGTAAACAAAGACCTGTACTGCATCGAGTGCCAGCTCGCGATGCTCACGCAGTACCACCAATGGCGGGCTATCCGCATTAGAGGCAAGACCAATCGGCGGATGGTTCAAAATGGCTTCGGTATGCCATAAGATATCTTCAGGAATCTCTCTCAAGAAATATTCATCACCCAAATCATCCCATAGCCTCAAGACCTCATCGCGATTCATGTGTTGATTGTTGACATTATCGAGCATCGCTAAGGCTTGGATGCGGGTGGCACTGATCATATCTTGGCGGTTAGTGGGTGCATCGATATCAGCGCGCAGAATGCGCCGAGTTTGTGAGTATAACTGTTTCATCAATGTGGCACGCCAGCTGTTCCACAACTGTGGATTGGTCGCATTCATATCCGCAACGGTGAGCACGTATAAATGATTGAGGTGGGTGACATTACCGACTAAGTTGGCAAAAATAGTGACCACCTCTGGATCTGAGATGTCCTTTTTCTGAGCAGTCATCGACATTAATAAATGATAGCGAGTGAGCCAACCAACCAATTTGGCATCTGCCACACTCATGCCATGTGCCAAACAAAAATCAAACGACTCGGTTTGACCAAGCTCACTATGGTTGCCACCGCGACCTTTGGCAATATCATGGAACATGGCTGCCAGTACCAAGATTTCTTTGCGCTCGATACGTTGAAAGATAGAGCTGACCAATGGGAAATCTTCATAAAAACGTGGGTCAGTGAAGCGATGCAAAATTCGAATTAAAAATAAGGTGTGCGCATCAACGGTATAACGGTGAAATAAATCATATTGCATGAGACCAGTTACTTGGGCGAAAGCAGGAATATAACTGCCTAAAACGCCGTAGCGATTCATGGCACGCAGGCGATGAAACAGATAATTCTGCTCTTTTAAATTGGCTAAAAAGAGCGCTTGGTGAGTGGGGTTATCACGGTAGACTTGATCGATGCCACGCGCGGCGATTTTTAGCGCACGCAACGTATGAGTGCGCACGTTTTTGATACCGTACTGACCCATTAGTAAAAACATCTCTAAGATAGAGTCAGGATGCTGAGCAAAAACCCGATGATGCGCCATGGCGATTTGATCACCGATTTGGTTAAAGCGGGCATTGATTGGCTGCTTTTTCGGACGCTCATCATCAGGTAACTGTGGCTCTATAATTGTCTCGTAGTAGTGATTGATCAACATCTCAGATAGCGTCGATATCTGCATGGCACAGCGATAATAGTCGCGCATAAAACGCTCTACCGCGGCATTTGGTTGATCGTCTGGCTGCGTCTCATAACCCATCAACTGGGCAATCTCACGCTGATAATCAAACAGCAGCTTGTTTTCGTTGCGACCAGTCAATATATGCAGGTAATGACGTATTTGCCATAAATAGCCTTCTGCAAAATTCAGTTCATCAAATTCTTTTTCAGTCAAAAAGTTTTGTTGTACTAAGTCATAGAGCTTACCCACTCGAAAATAACGTTTGGTCACCCAGCCGATGATGTGAATGTCGCGCAGACCACCAGGGGCGGTTTTTATATTGGGCTCAAGGTTGTACTCTGTGGCATTGTGCTGTAGATGTCGCGCTTTAGCTTCTGCGATTTTTACTTCAAAAAACTCACGTGGCGACCATTGTTTATTGACAATTTGAATGGGCACATCCTGTAAAGCCTCATTGCCAATCAGTAGCCGAGCTTCTAGCTGGGCACTGGCAATGGTGTGATCAAGCGCCGCCTCTAAAGCATCATTGACACTACGTACCGAGAGAGCAGGCTCCAGCCCTATATCCCACAATAGCGCCACCAACCGATCTATTTTGCCACTGGCATCCGCACCAATTTCATCAGGGGAGAGCAATAAAATGTCGATATCTGAATAAAGCGACAGCTCGCCGCGACCATACCCGCCAGTCGCGAACAATGCCAAATCTGTTTTATCCAGCTCAAACCAATTGAACACGGCAATCAGCAATTCGTCGATAGCCCCAGAGCGTGCCGCGACCAATTGACGAATATTGGTACCGCGTTCAAGTGCACGGTTAATATCGTGATTAATTTGAGTCAACCATTGAGGAATACCCAGTAGCGACTTTTCAGTGACAGGGGTATCTGCTAGTAGTGACGCGTTTGTCGCTATATCATTTGATAGTAGAGGTAAAGGTGTCAGATCGATAGAAGCGACATCACAATTAAACATGAGTGTTATCCAGTTAAGAATTTAAAAGTAGATCGTTAAAACTAAAAATGTAGGCAGCATTTACTATACTTAATTATAGTCCAAAAAAAAGACCGCCTAGGCGATCTTTTTTGATATTACTGGGTCAAAAAACTTAAATCTTCTTCAGGGCGCGTGGTAAATACCTCACAGCCATTATCTGTCACGACCATAGTGTGCTCCCACTGCGCAGATAGCTTGCGGTCTTTAGTAATTGCTGTCCATTCGTCAGGCAAGATCTTAGTCTGCCATGTACCTTGGTTAATCATAGGCTCAATGGTAAAGGTCATGCCTGTTTTTAGCTCAAAGCCCGTACCTTTTTTACCATAATGCATGACTTGCGGCTCGTGATGGAACTCATTACTAATGCCGTGACCACAGAACTCACGAACGATACTGAAACGCTCAGGTTCGACCACTGCTTGAATCGCAGCACCAACGTCGCCTAGACGCGCACCGTTTTTGACAACACTCATGCCAGCATATAAGGCATCCTGTGCGACTTTGCAGATACGCTGCGCCATGATAGAGCCGTTACCAACGATCCACATCTTTGAGGTATCGCCATAGTAGCCATCTTTTATCACGGTCACATCGATATTGATGATGTCACCATCTTTGAGTAGCTTGTTTTCGGCTGGAATACCGTGACAAACCACATGGTTAATCGAGGTACAAATTGATTTTGGGAAGCCATTGTAGTTGAGCGGTGCAGGAATAGCCTGTTGCACATTAACGATATAGTCATGGGCGATTTGGTTAAGTGCCTCGGTACTGATGCCAACTCGAACGTGCTCATCGAGCATGACAAGGACATCACTGGCAAGTTTACCGGCTACGCGCATTTTTTCTATGGCTTCTGGGGACTGGATAAGGGATTTTTTAGTCATCATTATATTACTTATAGTTATGGAGTTAATGGCTTGAATTATAACATAAATGAAGACGCCGCTGTTTTACGTTAAGTGATAGCGAACCTATCATTATTATTGATAATAATTGCTTTACAGCGAAGAAGGGGCAGTTATGACCCTCTAGTCACGATAATATATTCATATTTTGACAATTTAGTTGAATGTTGCAGACGATATAAGTAATGTAATTTTGCATGCTAAAGGAATTAGCCGCAATCTTTACCGATGTTATGAGGTAAAGATAACCAAAATTAATGATAACAAGGATGTTGTTATGACGCTTTCTTCATACGCTCGTGCGGCTCTCACGCCGAGAGCATTTTTACCAATACTGGGTTCCATCAGTACTGGTGTCATCTTGATGACGCTGCAAACCACCTCAGCTCAAGCAGCAGGCCAATACTATAATTGTGCCAATGCCAATGCCAATGGCTGTACGCTAGTCGATAGCAAGTATTTTACCTCTAGTTATACCAAAACTCAGTATCCAGTGGTGATGGCTCATGGACTTGGCGGCTTCACCAAGCTGTTTGGGGTCATTGATTACTTCAATGGGATTCCTCAAGAGTTGATGAAAGGCGGCTCAGAGGTATATAGCACCAAAACGTCAGCGGTTAATAATAGCGAAGTGCGCGGCGAGCAGCTATTACAGCAAGTCAAAACCATCACTGCCATCTCAGGCGACCCTAAAGTCAATTTGTTTGGGCACAGTCAAGGCGGTATAGATATTCGTTATGTCGCTGGTGTCGCGCCAAAATACGTCGCATCAGTCACGGCAGTATCAAGCCCAGAGCAAGGTTCCAAAACGGCCGATTTTGTCAAAAATACTCTTGAGCCAAACAACGCCACAGGTAATCCATCAAACATCACAACAGAGCTAGTGTCAGGTATATTTAACCTGATCGGTGGCTTTACAGATATTGGTTCGGGTATCAGTTTTAAACAGATACAAGAGCAAGATGGCTGGCAGGCACTCATGGCGCTATCGACCAGTGGTGCTGCTAAGTTCAATGCCAAATTCCCAGCAGCAATGCCAAAAAGCTACTGCGGTCAGCCGACCAGTACTGCCGTCAATGGTATCAAATACTATTCGTTCAGTGGGGTTGGACAAATAACCAGCGCACTCGATCCTAGCGATTATCTACTTGCAGCAACAAGTGTACCTTTTGCCGGAGAGTCGAATGATGGCTTGGTATCTGCCTGTTCAAGTCGTCTTGGTTATGTGATTCGTGATAATTACATCATGAACCATTTGGATTCAGCGGATCAAGTATTAGGTCTGACCGCATGGGGCGAGTCTGAGCCAAAATCTATCTATCGTACTCAGGTCAATCGTCTGAAAAACGCCAACCTTTAAGCTGACTTGTAACATAAGAACTCTCATTTATGTCGAATAATCGCCGCCCAGCCTACTTACCAATCGCTATAATCGCCGTGGTCATCATAGTCATCACTGCGGCGGTGATTATGTGGTTCAAACCGGACAGTACACGCATGGATCCAGCAAACCCAGTATCCAATGCACTTGCTGATGAGTCTGAGAGCACGCTATCAACTGTGCTGAATAGTGGCCAAATAGGACAAACGACTTCAGCTCAGAACCAGTCTCCATTTGTCACTGGATTGGAGCGTTTGCCGCGCTCATTGAAAGGCACGCAAGTTGACGGCGAAATCATCATCGATGAAAACAAGCAGTTGGTCGTCACTGAAGGTCTACGGCGTTTATTCGATTATTTTTTATCATCGTTAGGAGAGGAGGACGAAGCCGTTATATTTGCCCGTATTGAGAGTTATATCCGTCACCACACGCCAGAGCCTGCTGCCAGTCAAGCGGTCGCTATCTTTGACCAATATATTACGTATCTTAAAGCACTTCCTGAGATAGAAAAGCGTTATGGCAATCTGCAATTACAAGCGGCAAAAAGCGGTGAGCTGGATCTAAATGTCGTCGCTCAGCAAAAGCAAGATGTAGCCAAGTTGCGTCAACAGTATTTTACGAAAGAAACCATTACCGCCTTCTTTGGTGTAGAAGATGAGTATGATGATTATAGTATGGAGATGGTCAGAATTGACCAAAATCAGCAGCTAACAGATGTGCAAAAAGAGGCGACGCGGCAGAACTACATTAGCCGCATGCCAGACAATACGATCAAAGCCAGTATCACTCAGCAAGCCAATCTGAACGAGCTGATGAATCGCACAACACAGATGCAAGCAAAAGGGGCAACGGCTCAGGAGTTGTATAACATGCGTCGTGATCTGGTAGGCGCTCCAGCCGCCGCACGTCTCGCGCAAGTCGATGCAGAGGATGCTAACTTTGCTCAACGTTTCGACCAATATCAAGCACAAAAACAGCGTTTATTAAACCAAAACACGGATAAAGTACAAATACAAAACCAAATCAATCAAGTCGAACAGCAATTATTTAATGAGGCTGAGCGCAAGCGTTTGTCAGGATATGCTGCTTTGCAACAACAGAACATCGCCAATCTAGAGTAATGCCTAGAATGAATGAGCAAAACGATAGTTTTAACGAGAAATTGTTAGTTTTTAGAGGATGTTCGAGAAGTTATATAAAAAGTGTTAGCAGTTAATGTACCGTCTAACAATAGAGGTTAGCAAAAAGACTATAGAGCGCAACAAATATCAGTGTAATCATACACTCAACCTATAATGACAGTGAGGCATCAGTTGTGCATAATAGCCACATTGTTTAGGTTAATAAATAAAACAATCAATTAATCATAATAAAAATGAATGTTTAGTATAAAAGCTATTTTTTATTCTAAATTAAACCACTAAAGGAGCTTATATGAAGAACATGACTAAAATGATGATGGCAGCGACGCTTGCGGTAGGTACATTGGCTGCTGGTTGCCAAACTACTCCTAGCGTAACCGCCCCAGTGACTCAACCAATTACTTCTAATGCACTACAAGCATATGATTGGCAGCTTGTTGATGCTAAGCGCACGAATGGCGAAAAGGTTACTCAGTTATTCTTTGATCCATCTAAACCTTTAACATTGAAATTCTTCAAAGATGCTGGTAATGACCGCGTTACCTTCGTTAATACTTGTAATAACATGGGTGCTGAGTACAAGGTTGTGAATGGCAATGTCGTATTAGGTAATGTTTTATCTACTATGATGGCCTGCCCTGAGCCGCAAGCGAGTTTCGATACAGCAACTTTAGCAACTGTACAAGGTAAATATAGCATCAGCAAAAATGCCAATAATACGCCTATCTTGACGATTACTAATAGCAATCAAGTTGCCCATTTCAAAGCCATTGCTAAATAATCCAATCATCACAGATGATTAAATAGTATTTGCTAAAAGCGATGCTATATAAAAGTAAGATGTAATTTGAAGAATGCCTCACTATCTAGTGGGGTATTTTTTTGTCCAAAATTTGGCATGGTTTACGCTACACTGTCATTGGCTGCTAAGTAACGTTTTTAGACTACGATATTTTAATGCACTCAATATTTTAACCTTACTTATCGATATTCTCAGTACGTAATAATCAACGCTTTATTGGACGTTACCTTATGTCAAAAATGCTTGTATCAAAATCATCCGTCAATATACGCATGACAAGTAATATCACTGCACTAACGACTTTTATGCTATTAACGGGTTGTCAGACGCTGCCGAATACAATGTCTAAAGCGATTCAAGCGCCTGCTAAACATATGAGTGCGAGTCATCCACTAACCACCCGTATGCCCCAGATTGATCGCCAAGGCCACATTGCCTATGTGGAAGAGCAAGGGTTAGGGACAGCCAAAGTATCGACACTCTATAGTATCCGTCCCGATGGCAGTGATCGTCAGCTTATCGATCAGATCAATGGCTATATATATGCACCAGCGTGGTCAACCGATGGTCAGCAGCTTGCCTATAGCAAACAAGCCCCGCGCGAGCATCCCAAGATTTATATATATGATCGAAGTAGTAAAACGCGCAATCTGGTAGTCAATGTCGAAGGCAGTAATATGTCAGCGTCATTCTCACCTGATGGTCAATATCTACTCTATAGCTCAACTGTCGGTGGCAACGCGGATATCTATGAGATGCGTTTGAGCGACGGTAGCACAAAGCAGCTCACGACCTTACCCAGTACAGAGGTTCAACCAAGCTATGCAGCCGATAGTAAAAGCTTTGTCTATACCAGTGATAAAGTTCGCGCGGGTCGTCCAAGTATTTATCGTTATACCTTTGCCACGGGTAATGCCGTACTCCTATCGACAGGTAGTTATGCCGCCAGTCCGCAGCTGAGTATGGATGGTCAGCGCATGGCTTACCTAAATGGTCGTAAGGCTGCTGTCATGACACTGGCGACTGGACAAGTAGTCAATCTGGCAGAAACTGGACTCGATGAACCGGCACGTCTATCTCCTTCTGGAAATTATGCTGTCTATCCAACGCGTCATTCAAAAATCAGCGCGCAAGAAGGAGGGCAAGCGGCAAGTCAAAATGGTGGAGACTTGGTTATTCATTCGCTCTTAGGAAATACAAGTTACGTCATCAATAGTCAAAATGGTGGCGTCGTGCGCTCACCGATATGGGGTCGTTAATAGCAAGAGCTATATATTATGTAATGAAATGTATATATAATCATTAATAAAGAAACATAAGTCGATTCTAGAAATATAGATATAACAGCATCAATTCGAGCAAACGTCATTCATGTCATACCAAATTGTACAACCGAGTCATTAAGATACTAAATTAAGTGAGCAAAGGGAGAGAAGGTTTAATGCAAGAAGCTTTTTTAGTATTTATCACTAAAATCAGTTTATACCCCACGATTATTTTTACCGGGCTTGTGATGTTCGTCACCTTATATTGGGTCGTATCTTTACTTGGTATGGCAGATATGGATACCGTAGAGCTTGGGGAGTCAGGAGGGGAAGTTGCTGACTTATCCTCAGCTGGCTTTTTTACAGGTCTCATGCTCAAATTTGGTCTTTATGGCGTTCCTTTAATCATCATACTAAGCCTGATTAGTTTGATCGGTTGGTTGCTCAGTTACCTATATACCAGTTTTTTACACCAGTATTTTGACTCAGGCATTTTGTATTATTTGTTCGGCACAGGGGCACTCGTTTTTGTCTTGGTTGTGTCCATGTGGTTGACTGGTCTTATCATCTCGCCAATCCGCAAAAATATCGCCAAAATTCCCAAACGTAATTCGTCTAATAATGTGGGTAAAATCGCTGTTGTGCGCACGCTCAGTGTGACCGACAAACATGGCGAAGCAGTGCTCAATGATGGCGGCGCAGGATTGATACTCAAAATTCGATCAGACATCAATGATAATTCACTAAAACAAGGCGATAAAGTAGTGTTGGTAGAGTATCTGGATGAGGCCAATACCTATCGAGTAACGCCAGTTAAAGACAAATAACGCTCATCAATGATATTGGTCAGTGAATGGTGGCTTAATAACATATAAAAAATAAGCATTTAGTAAATATAGCAAGGGTTTTAAATTCGCTTGGAATGTTTTAATTAAAGGAATGGATATGGACATACTCATTATCGTCGGCGTGGTTGTGGTGCTGGCGTTTGTTTTTATGATGGTCGCACTTTTGATGCTCAAAGCCTTTTATATTAAGGTGGATCAGGGCACAGCACTTATTATTAACGGCGTCAATAAAATCGCTGTACGCTTTGATGGTGGCTTTGTGTGGCCAGTTATCAACAAAAAAGAACTCATGAGAATCTCGTTGCTCACTCTAGAGGTGGACAGACGTGGTAAAGAAGGACTGATTTGTGCCGATAATATGCGTGCTGATATCACGGTAGCGTTTTATTTGCGCGTCAACGAGACCGAAGAAGACGTTCTTAAAGTCGCCAAATCAGTTGGCGTAGACAGAGCCTCAGACAAGGTAGCGGTCAATGAGCTATTTAATGCAAAATTCTCAGAAGCACTCAAGACGGTTGGTAAACAGATTGATTTCGTCAAGTTGTTTGAAAACCGCAGCCAGTTCCGTGACAGTATCGTTCAAGAAATCGGTAACGATCTAAACGGCTATGTCCTAGAAGATGTAGCGATTGACTACTTAGAGCAAACGCCAAAGACATCATTAGATTCAAGTAATATCTTAGATGCTGAAGGGATCAAAAAGATTACTCAGCTAACCGCCTTTCAAAACGTTATCACCAATGAGTTGGAGCGTGACGAAGAGCTGGCAGTTAAGAAAAAAAATGTAGAGACCAGAGAGGCGATGTTGGAGCTTGAGCGTCAACAAGCCGATGCTGAAGCCAAGCAAAAGCGTGAAATCTCGTCAGTGATTGCCCGTGAAACGGCTGAAACTCGCAAGATTGAAGAAGAAGAGCGCAAAAAGTCAGAAACCGCCGTTATCATGGTTGAACAAGATTTGGCGATTCAGCGTGAGAATCAGCAACGTGAGATCGAAGTGGCTGGACAGAATCGCTTACGTGCTGTGGTTATCGAAGAAGAAAAAGTCACGCGTGCTCGTGACTTAGAAATTGTCTCTCGTGAGCGTGAAGTTGACTTGCAACGTATCGAAGCCGAACGCGCGATTGAGCTTGAGAAAAAAGAAATCGCCAATGTCATTCGTGAGCGCATCGCGGTAGACAAAACAGTGGCGCAAGAAGAAGAGCGTATCAAAGAAGTTCGCGAAGTTAGCGAAGCCGAACGTTCGAAACAAACGCGCGTACTGGCTGCGGAAGCGGACGCTGAAGAAATCAAAGTGCGTCAGGTGAAAAAAGCAGAAGCAGAAGAGTTATCTGCCAAGCATAAAGCCGTCGAGATTACCACGCTTGCTACTGCCAATCTTGAAGCCTCTGCTAAAGAGTCAGAAGCCAAAATCAAAATGGCTGAAGGTATCAAAGCAGAAGAGTCTGCACATGGCTTTGCTGAAGCCGCTATCCAAGAAGCCAAGTCGGTCTCTTTGGAAAAAGAAGGCATTGCCAAAGCTAATATCATTAGAGCGACTGGACAAGCTGAGGCACAATCACAGCGTGAAAAAGGGATGGCTGATGCTGAGATTATCGCTGCTCGTGGTGACTCTAACGCCAAAGCCGAGCGTGATGTCGGTATGGCAAATGCTCAGGTCATCGCCGCGCGCGGTGAGTCAAATGCCAAGGCAGAGCGTGTTGTCGGACTGGCAAAAGCCGAAGTCACTCGCGCACATTTCCAAGCCGAAGCAGATGGTCTGGTCGAGAAATTCAATGCCATGGGTAGCATGAGCAAAGAGGCACGTGAGCACGAAGAGTTCCGCATGGGACTTGAGACCGCGCTACAAGAAGCCTTGGCATCTATTGATGCAGGTAAAGAGATTGCCAAAGAAAACGCCGAAGTCTTGGCAGTGGCGCTCCAAAAAGCCAAAATCGATATCGTGGGCGGTGAAGCTCACTTCTTCGACAATTTTGCCAAATCATTGTCGATCGGTAAAGCGATTGATGGACTAGCGGGTAAGTCAGACACGTTGAGCGGTATCATCAATGGGGTTATGGCCAATCAGGCTATGAAGGCAAATCAGTCAAATAATGACAGAACAGCTTAAGTGATGTGCGACTGGTATAAATGTCAGTATTTATAAGCAATTTGTCATTTAGGTGGCAGAGTGTTCCGATCAATTCGCGCTAAGCGTCTTAAAGCGCGATAGCCAACTCATGATGAATCGTGAGTTGGCTAATCTAAAAAACCAGCAGAAGTGACGCGTTTTTTTAGATTAGCCAAGTGCTTCTTTACCTTCAATTATTCCTTATTGCCAAAATATAAAAATGGACGAGCAACGATGGCGGACACGCAAAACCAAACCAATTCAGATAGTAAAAGTGATCCTAACGCTAACCAAGTGAACCAAACTGATCAGGCCGTTGCCTCAGGCAATGCCTATGAGCTCATCAAAAAACGCCTAACAGAGCAAGGTAGCCGTTTAGAACAACAAACGGCTACTCTGAACAACGCACGCCTGACGGAATTTGGCAGCACCCAGATGCAGGTGATCGCCCGCACGCGGATTCGTACCGAACATAACTGTGTGGCGCAGGATATGGTGCAAGTTGGCGACTATCTGCTATTTGGCTACAATGTGTTTATGGGGCTAAAGCGCGCCAGCAATATCAAAGATGTGCTGTCGCTATATCGCTTGATAGATCCTGCTGATAAAAATGATAGTGATGAGAGTCAGCAGAGTGATATCGATAGTAACGATAGCATTCATAAAGAAAGTACTGAGCAAGAGTATCAGCTTGAAGAGGTCGATTTAAAAGGGACGTTTTTAGATCAAGATGCCTTTGTACAAGACTTCAATGAGCTTTATCGCTATTACAAGCAAACACGCCTGATTCAACTGACCGTTAAAGACAGCAAGTTGCTATTGGCATTTCAGATTGGTGAACGCATCACTGATATTCGTGTGTTTCGTTTTGCATTAGACTTTAGCCAAGGCACACCAGAGTCTGCTCAAGTCGCCTACGTAGACAATCGAGGCGAGCGTGACATTGAATTGCCGCCTGCTTATGATTTTGATTGGATCGAGACCACGCGAGATCAGATGGTCAATGGTAAGTATCCCCACATGAATATCTTGGATACGATATTTGTGGAAACCGTTGGTGGTGACTTGACCATTAAGATTGAGGACAATACGCAGTCAGGGCAGGGTATCTATAGCGAGCCTGTCAATGATCGCACGCAGTCGCTGACTGATGCTGAGATTGCTTACGCCAAGGTCGGCAGTCTCATACTGCTCAAAATACTGCCGTACCGCGAGGACAGTTATCGTTATTTTGTTTATAACATCTTGACCGAAGCGGTGCTGCGTTTAGATGCGATTGGCCAGTCCTGTGTTCAGTTGCCCGAAGATCACGGCATTATATTTCCGGGTGGTTATTATCTGCAAACGGGCGAGTATAAGCTGTTCGATGCCAACAGTGTCGGTGCCAAAAACTTAAAGTTTAAGCGCAAGATCATCTCAACGAATGGTGAAGATGTTTTATTCTTATTTTATGACAGAGAGCTAGGTATTACAGGGCTGTTTCCTTATAACTTGATCAAGAAACAACTGGCAAACCCGATTTATTGTAATGGCATGGCCTTGGCAGACAATGGTCGCTTGGTACTGTTCAGTGACCAAAGTGAGCCGTCGCGTATTCACCCGATGCAGATATGGCACACCCCTTATGCCTCATCTGAGTATGTGAGCGAATTGCCTGAAAGTACCAGCTTCTATGGCAAAATCGGTAACAAAGAGCTGGTGCGCGGCATCTCTGATCTTTATAGCATTACTCGTCTCATCGACAACCAAAGCGTATCGCAAAAACTCTATGAAGAGCTGTCGGACAATACCAGCAGATTGTTTGATAGTTACTACTGGCTGTCTGAGCCTGAGCTGAGCGAAATTGCGAGTAGTATTAAAGAAGTGACGGCAACGGCTGAGTTGGTCATTGATGAGTTTGCCAAAGTCCAAAGTATCCAAAAGCAAACGCAAACCGCGCTCGCCGATGCCGAATCTCAGCAAAATGAGATTTTGCGGCAGATACGCGTTACGACATTTGAGTCTGCCAGTGATTATGTCGAGCAGCTGTCGGCATTAAGACGACAAAAGGGTCGTTTGGTTAGCCTAGAAGGTTTGCGTTATTTAGACAGTGATAAATTAGAAGCATTACAGGCGCAGCTAGAAGAAGCAGAAAGCGAGCTTGCCGAAAAAACCGTGCTGTTTTTAAGTGGAGAAGAAGCACTATCAAGCTACGAAGGGATATTAGTCGATGTCAGCGAGCGTCTAAATACGGCGGAGACCAATGCCGAACTAAAGCCAGTGTTGGATAAAATTGATGACACGGCGCAAGGGTTAGATTTATTGACCGAGCTGCTCGGCACGTTGGATGTTGCTGATGCCACGGTGCGCACGCAAATCATCGATGACATCTCGACTATCTATGCCAGCCTCAACCAGAGCAAAGCCAAGCTCAATCATAAACGCAAAAACTTAGGATCGGCAGAAGCGGTCGCGCAATTTGGCGCGCAGTTTAAGCTATTTGGTCAATCGATTGCCAATGCCTTGTCCATTGCCAATACGCCTGAGAAATCAGATGAGCAAATGGCAAAGCTGCTCGTACAGTTAGAGGAATTAGAAAGCCAGTTCGCTGATCCAGAGACCAATAGTGGCGATCAGTTTTTAGCCGATATCATCAGTAAGCGTGAAGAGATTTACGAGACCTTTGAAAATCATAAGCAGCAACTGCTCGATGCCCGCAATCGCAAAGCGCAGAACCTAGGCGATGGGGCGCTGCGGATGCTTGAGAGTATCAAGAAGCGCACGCAAAGCACAGGTGTGACCGGCTTTACCGAGGAAGAATCGCTCAATACTTACTTTGCCTCCGATGGTCTGGTACAAAAAGTCCGTAACATCGCAAAAGAGTTACAGGCGATGGGCTTTAGTGTCAAAGCTGATGACATTGATGCGCGCCTAAAAGCCATTCAAATAGAGAGTTATAAAAGTCTAAAAGACAAATCGGACTTGTTTGAAGATGGCGGTCAGATCATCAAGCTGGGCAAGCACCGCTTTTCAGTCAACACCCAGCCATTGGATCTGACCTTACTCAGTCGTCAGCAATCAGATGGTACGCGCGTGCTCAATTTGCACCTGACAGGTACAGACTATTACGAAGCGCTCAATAATACTGAGTTAAATGCCTTGCGTCCGTATTGGGAGATGAATATTGCCTCCGAGTCTGACAAGGTATACCGCGCCGAGTACTTGGCGTATAGCATTATCGAGAGCGCCAAAAACAGTCAAAACGGCCTAACCGAAACGCGCATATACCAAGCATACGACGAAACCGTCATTACGTTAGATATCAATGGTGATATCGATAATGACAGTCCGCTGGCAAAACTGGTCAAAGCTTACGCGACCCCGCGTTATCAGCTCGGTTATGACAAAGGTATTCATGACCATGATGCCACGCTACTATTGATGCAAATACTGCCAACGTTGCGCGAGGCCGGGCTATTGATTTATACCCCGCAAGTACGTGCATTGGCGCAACTGTTCTATTGGCAGTTAAATATCATACAAGCGCTGGGTCTAGATAGTCTACGTCAATTTGGCTACGATAATTGGCTGAATGAATCAGTGCTGACCCGCGCAAATAACTGGACGGATAGAGCGGCTACCGCTGAGCAATTGCGCCGTGCCCTTGGTAGTGACACTGCCAAATCCTTACTGGTTGAGGACATGAGCCAAGTGATGCACCGCTTTGTCACAGCCTATCGTGACGAGCGTATTGGTAGTAGTAATGAGGCTAATCAGCCGTCAGACACCGCATTGGAGTCAGAGTCAGAGTCAGATTCAACTATCAGCGATATTCATAACACCAATATTTTTAAACCCAGCTATGTGCAGCTGGCTTGCGAATACTTGGTCAGCGTCATGGGGCAGTCAGCAGAGCCAAATGCCGCCGCATATAACACAATGAACTGGCAGACCAGTAAGCAGGCCGAGCAATTATGTGAGCAGCTGAGCCAAACGCTGAGTAGTTCACCCGTCAGTACGCAAAGTAGTGCCAGTTTTGCGCAGCTACAGTCCTCAATTGGCAAGCTTGGCTTCCAACCCAAATCAGCCTATGAGCTACTAGCTACATGGTTTCATGCATTACTTGATAAGACTTACGGCAATAGTGAGTCGGCTAACGTAGCAGATGATGGCCTAAATGAGGCAGGCGAGGCGCTTAGTGAAGCGCAGCTGGCTGAACGTCAAGAAAAAGAAGCGCTACGCCAGCAGCAACTAGAGAGCGGTCGTCATTATGTGCCCGAAGCGATTGCTGTTTTAATTACTCAACTGAACGATACGCAGCGTGAAGCTTTAATACAGCGACTGATTGATTCGGGCGCGAGCTTTAATAAAGGTGGCGCGAATAAAGGGACAATTGAAGCCTCTTCCACTTTGTCTTTCTCTTCACCTTCAATGTCATCATCAACGTCACTGACCAGTATCAATAACCCGCTCAATCAAGTGCAAAGCTTTGCGCGTCACACGGGTAAAGTATCACTTGAAATACAAGTAAATAATCTACTGGGTGAGCATTCGCGTATTCATCAGCAGAGCCTAACCTTTGCCGTTGATGACTTTTTAAACCGTCTGCATCACCATGATACCCAAGTGATTCCAGCGTATCGACGCTATCTGGCGATGCGCTCAGAAATATTGCATGAGTCAAAAGAAGCCTTGCGACTGGACGAATTTATGCCGCGTCCCTTGTCTTCATTTGTGCGTAACCGTCTGATTAACGAGAGCTATTTGCCACTCATTGGTGATAATCTTGCCAAGCAGATGGGCACAGTCGGCGAGGATAAGCGGACTGATTTGATGGGTATCCTCATGATGATATCGCCACCAGGGTATGGTAAGACTACCTTGATGGAATATGTGGCAAATCGTCTTGGCCTTATCTTTATGAAGATTAACTGTCCATCACTCGGTCATGACGTCACCTCATTAGATCCAGAAAAAGCCCCCAATGCTACCGCAAGAGAAGAGCTGAATAAAATCAACTTGGCATTTGAGATGGGCAGTAACGTCATGCTCTATCTCGATGATATTCAGCATACGCATGCGGAGTTTTTACAGAAGTTTATCTCATTGGGCGATGGTACGCGCCGTATCGATGGCGTCTGGCAAGGCAAGACCAAGACCTATGACATGCGCGGCAAAAAGTTCTGCGTGGTCATGGCGGGTAACCCGTATACCGAGAGCGGCGAGGCCTTTAAAGTACCTGACATGCTTGCCAACCGTGCCGATATCTACAACTTAGGCGATATCATGAGTGGCATGGAAGAGGTGTTTGCCCTCAGTTACATCGAAAACTCGCTGACTTCTAATACGGTTCTCGCACCACTGGCAAACCGTGATTTAAGCGATGTGCATCGCCTGATCAAAATGGCAAAAACGGACAATGCCAACCTCGCGCAAGCGCAAAGCAGCGATCTGACCTATCCGTATAGCACCTCAGAGATTAACGAGATTGTCGCCATCTTGCGTCATATGTTTAGGGTGCAAGAAGTCATTCTGGACGTCAACCAAGCCTATATTGCCTCCGCCTCGCAAGATGATAAGTATCGTGTTGAGCCGATATTTAAGCTGCAAGGCAGTTATCGTAATATGAATAAGATGACCGAAAAGCTGTCGGCGGTCATGAATGAGAATGAGCTAAACCAGCTGATAGATGATCACTATTTGGGCGAGTCGCAGCTATTGACCCAAGGTGCAGAGAGCAACTTGCTCAAGCTTGGCGAGATGCGCGGCACCTTAACCGACGCGGAAACAGAGCGTTGGGCACAAATCAAAGCCGACTTTTTACGTAACAAAGCCATGGGTGGCGCGGACGGCGATACAGGCGCGCGAATCGTCGCACAGTTGGTCGACTTGGCGAGTGGCTTCAATGCCATCAGTCGTCAGTTTGAGACGTACTTAACCAAAAACGATCCAGAGCAAATCGCCCGCTTACGAGAAGCAGAGCACCAAGCTCAGTTAGAGACTCAGATTGAAGCCCAGCTAGCCTCACAAAAAATCCTCGCCGATAGCGTGATCAATAACGCCAAAGTCGTCAGCGATAGCATCGATAATGGCTTTGAGAAAAGCGTGAGCCAATTGCTGCAAATATATAAGCATGACCACAATGCTGGAAAGGCGGAAAGCGAGTACCTCAAGCAAAACCAAGACGTACAAAAAGCACTGATGGTGCAGCTGGTCGATGCCGTGGAACAACTGGCACATAATATGGCAGATAGCTTGTCTCGTAGCTTAGCCGAAAGCCTAATTAAGAATGATGACAGTAAAGCTGTAGAGAGCAATACGCCTGATATCCATGAGCAGACCACACTGATGGCGAACGCCCTCAAGCAAGCACTGGCACCACTGACGATGCGCATGGATGAGAAGCTAGCGATTGATAGTAGTACTGATCAATCTGGTAAACTGATCGTCAACAGTCTCAATCGCCTAAATAAAATATTTGACGATTATGACTAGTAACTGTGACTAATAGCAATGATACGTAGTAGGCTATAGTGACACCTGACTGATGTCGTAAACAAACCAATGAGAAATGTATGGCGCACAAAAAGAAGAATGTTCGAAAAAAACTCTGCCCTGTCTGCGAGCGCGAGTTTAGTTGGACGAAGAAGCTGGATAAAAACTGGGAGAGCATGGTCTACTGCTCAGACCAATGCCGTCGAATCAAGAAGTATGAGGGTGTCGAGCATCAGAAGTAAGATTTCACCACAACGTAAATAGTCAAAAGTAGATGGGAGTAAACAATGGCACATAAAAAAGTAAACTTACCGCAAAAAACCTGCCCCGTCTGCCAGCGTCCGTTTACGTGGCGTAAGAAGTGGGAGAAAGATTGGGAGCAGGTGATTTATTGTTCTGAGCGGTGTCGTCGGAGTAAAAGTAAATCAGATTGAGTTAACAGTGTATTGTTAATACATTGTATAACCTCGATTATTTCAATTTTAACCAATGAATGAACGCTACTAAAAATTGTAACGGAACATAAAAACTATGTCGCTCTCTTTTACTCACTTTTCTTTTTTTAATCAAGTTATCAAAAGCTGTCTTGCTATTGCGCTATTAATAAGCCTGTCCCAAGCCCATGCAAAATTTGGTTGTGAGTTAAATCAGGGATATGAGCTACCTGAAGATATTGGCTTTAACTGGCTATGCTCATTTAGTAATGAGCTTGCCCCTGCACAGAAGCTTTCAACAGAGAAGTATGGTGCTGTCAATCGACAGGGGATTGCGGTAATACCGTTTGAATATGATTCGCCAGTAGAATTTTTGCAAAGTAGAGTACTGGTAAAAAAAGCGGATAAGTGGATGCTAATCAATACAGCAAATCATAAAATAGCCGAATTTAATTTTCAAGAGGCACAGAATTTTACTCCAGTAGGGTTAGCACAATTTCAACAAGATGATAAATGGGGCTATATAAACACTAAGGGTGATGTCGTTATCCAACCTCAGTTCGATAGCATAGTGTATGGCTTTGGTTATCCACGACTCAATGAAAATGTTATCGCCATCTTTGAGTTAGATGGTAAACAAGGTGCTGTGAATCAGGCAGGTAAAATTATTGTACCAGCGCAATTTGACGAGATTCACCAAGAAAATGACATTTTATTCGTGTTTAATGACGATAAAATGGGTATTTATGATTATCAAGGCAATATGATACAACCTGTTGAGTTTGAACCTGATAGTGGGTTCTATTCAGATGAACGTTGGACCGATGAGAATTGGCTAGCGCTATATAAAGGTGACAAAGTCGGAGCAATAGATAAAAGAGGCAACTTAGTTGTCCCTACCCAATTTGATAGCGTGGATATCATTAGCGAAAACACCTTTGCCGTTTCCAAAGATGGTAAGTATGGTATATATGGCGTAAATAACCTAATAACTCCGCTAAAATTTGATTATATCGCAGACTCTTTGGAAGGACCTACTCGTATAAAACTTGATGGTAAATGGGGTTATTTAGATAGATCTGATTCATTGATGATGGTTGATTACAATGAGGCTTATGATTTTTCGGAAGGACTGGCAATGGTTGGTATGAACCGCCCCGACTATATCGGAGAGTGTATTACTTGAGTCAGGCAGCAATACCTGACAGGATTAAATTATCATAATACCGCTTTTCAAACTCAAAAGGTGACACATAACCAATCGTGCTATGCAGT
>NZ_CAJHBC010000013.1:0-70214 GCF_904846535.1 Psychrobacter muriicola 2pS | reverse complement strand
GAAAGAATCTATCTTGTAAAGCGAAAGCTTTAGAATAAAGAAAGAATATTTCGATATCACCTTAAACCTTGATTCAGTTAGGTTTATGTTGGTCGACGACAAGTAACCTTGAAGTCAATAATAACAACAACAGACTCATATCTAACCCCCTTTGCTGACGACAATAGCATGATGGCCCCACCTGATCCCTTCCCGAACTCAGAAGTGAAACATCATAGCGCCAATGGTAGTGTGGATTCGTCCATGTGAGAGTAGGTCATCGTCAGCTCTCTATTCTAAAGAAAAACCCCCTTCTGCTTATGCAGTAGGGGGTTTTTCTTTGTGCGGGGGTTTGGTTGGAATTATCCTCACGTCGGTTATTTTTTTCAATCACCTTTTACGTTTGCAGAGAATAGATAAAATTGTTCATAACCAGAAATTTATTATAGTAAGCTTTTCTAATGAATTTTTATTGTTGGTTGATACTTATTAATGCTAGATTTACATGACTATAAAATCACAGTATTGCTTAATAAATAAGGATATTTATGTTGGCCACTATATTATCAATAATTGCTGTTCTCATAGGGCTGGGAAATTTATGGCTTTCCAATGAACAATGGAAGAAAGTCAAAGCTAAAATTGGTATGTTGAGCGATACAGGTAAAGTATCTGAGATTCTTCCAGCTTGGTATACGAGAAGAATGATGATGGATCAGTGGTATTTTGGTTTAGTAACTGCTGATGGTCATACTATTGCAATTGGAAGTATCACAGCAATATCTGATAACGGAAAATGGATGGATGTAGAGCTATTGACATCTGACGAATTGCCCCAGAGAACAGAAACTAAGTTTATTACAGCAGTAGCTGATGATAGAAGAAGCGCTTCAATCCAAATAGAACAAATTGTTATGGCATACGAAATTATGACTAGCTAGAAGTGACATATAAAATACTAAGTTAACAATTATTTTTTCATTCGTCTTATTCAGTTATAGATATAACGCCGTTGTTTGGGTACTAAAAGACGTTAATGCTCTCTGAAAAACTATTAGAGTAAGAGAAGCGTAGCTCCCTTTTTATTAATGTTCAACAAAAGTTTTTTATATCTAAATAAAAGCTAAGTGAATAAAGCTAAGTGAATAAAGCTAGGTGAATAAGGAAGTATGCGTGTCAATTTGGTTGCTAGTTCTAATATCGTTTTTGCATATTACTATTGGCGGTGCTTTTACCACTGGGTTTCTTTTTTATATTTGTGCAGAAAATAGCCCAAGCTTAACCAAAATTGAGAATAATGTTCTCTTTACCTTGCTGATTGGATATGCAGCTTCGCTTGTAATCAGTGTTGGAATGGCTATTTATTTTTATGTATTTACTACTAGCGATTTATATTATTGGTGCTTTGCCATACCGTGGGGACTACTGATTCTACTATTAGGTTATTGGGCATATATTTTAGCCAAATTTAATGCATTCTGAGGATGCTGTTAGCATGTCTGATCTCGTTAATTACTTCTTAAAACAACTCACCTATCTCAAAGTCTTCCTCAAAATCAAATCCTAGCTGCTCGTTTTTACGCAGCCGCATGAGCTCGATACGCAGCTTACGTCCAGCGATAAGCCTTAGCACCTCGCGTTGCTGCTCTGTCGTCATATGATGCCATCGTTGGCGCTCGGCTCGACTGCGCAGGCAACCAAAGCAATAGCCTTTTTTATTGCTTTGACAGACACCGATACAAGGGTTGTCAATGTCGAACAGCTCAAACTGTTGATTCATGGCGACTCCATTGCTATTACCGTCATTCCTTTGACTGGCACAAAACCATTATGACAATATTATTATGTCGCAAATACCAACTAATAGTGTGCCGTTTTATTGTTATTATTTTTTTGCATTGGGTGCTATGCTTAGCGTCACTGGTCTATATAAGACAATCATAACAAAATTAATAAGTGAGATGATACGTGAACCTGATTTATATCCATGGACTGGACAGCGATGCGAACTCTACCAAAGGGGTGTTGTTAGAAAAATACTGCCAGCATCATCATCCTGATATCACTGTGCTGCGTCCTGATTTGAACAAATCCCCTGCGCAAGTGCATGAGCAGCTGTTGTCATTGATAGAAGGGTTGAACAATAGCAAAGATGAGCAGACAGGATCGTTCAATACGGTACTAATCGGTAGCTCATTGGGTGGGTATTTTTCTACCTTAATCAGTAATCAAATAGGTTGCCCTACACTATTGCTAAACCCTAGTATTCAACCTCATATCACGCTACAACGTTTTTCTGACATCTCAGTATCAAGTCAAGAAAGCAGTGATGAGTTATCTCATAGTAACGTCCTGCATACGACGGCAGGTGGCTGGGCTATTACTCACTCAGATTTACAATGGTTTGCAGATCATCAAATTTCTCAAGTAACTTATCCCAATAAAGTTGCTGTACTGCTTAAAGAAGGTGATGAGCTACTAAGCTCTGAATTGTCTAAAGCCTTTTATCAAGGGCAGGGCGCAGCGGTAACGGTACAGGCGAGTGGCGATCATCGCTTTAGTGATTTTGGTGAGCAGCTACCGATGGTGATAGAGATGCTACGAAAGTTAGTAAAGTCTTAGATAGACGACATTATATGACGTGAACGATGGACTATTGACCTTAACGTCGCTGTTTTTCGTTATAATGGTTTCATAGAGTTAAACGCACGTGAATAGTTAAGGATGCATTTGTGAGTCAATATAATGCGCAATCGTTAGAAGTTTTAGAAGGACTTGAGCCAGTACGTCGTCGTCCAGGTATGTATACCGATACCACGCGCCCGAACCATCTGGCGCAAGAGGTCATTGATAACTCGGTGGATGAAGCGTTGGCGGGTTATGCCAAAACCATCAAGGTGCAGCTGCACAGTGATGGCTCGCTATCTGTCGAAGATGACGGGCGCGGTATGCCGACTGATATTCATCCTGAGTTTGGTCAATCTGGTATTGAGCTGATTTTGACCCGTTTGCATGCTGGTGGGAAGTTTTCGACCTCTAATTATGAGGTGTCAGGTGGTCTGCACGGGGTGGGTATCTCTGTCGTTAATGCTCTATCCACGCGCGTTGAGGTGACGGTATGGCGTGATAGTACGCAGTTTGATATGGCGTTTGAGAACGGCGCAGCCGTGACGCCATTGACGGAAGCGGTCAGCTCAAACAAACGCAAACGTGGTACCAGAGTACATTTTTGGGCAGATGGTAGTTTTTTTGATACGCCAAAATTTAACGTTAAGCAGCTCAAGCACAATCTAAAAGCCAAAGCGGTCTTGGCAGCGGGACTGACGATTGAGTTCACCGATGATATCAATGATGAAAAGGTTGTTTGGCAGTTTACCGACGGGGTTGTCGAGTATCTAAGTGAACAGTTAGATGGTCTTGAAACATTGCCAGAAGCGCCGTTTTATTATAATTACGATGCGAAAGCGGGCGAACGTGCTGCCATTACTTTTGCGTTGTCTTGGTTGCCTGATGGTGGCACGCCAATCCAAGAAAGCTATGTGAACCTGATTCCAACGGCTCAGGGTGGTACGCATGTTAATGGCTTGCGTACGGGCATCTTAGAAGCATTGCGTGAATTTTGTGATATTCACAACTTATTGCCACGTAGTGTGAAGCTGACGGCAGAAGATGTCTGGGATGGGGTGAACTATATTCTCTCTCTCAAATTCTCTGAGCCGCAGTTTTCTGGACAGACCAAAGAGCGCCTATCGAGTCGTGAAGCTGCTGGTGCCGTACAGACCTTGGCAAAAGATGCCTTTAGCCTGTGGTTAAACCAGCATGCTGACATGGGCACGCAAATTGCGGAATTGGCGATTAATAAAGCAGGACGTCGCCTAAAATCAGCCAAAAAAGTCGCCCGTAAGAAAATTACTCAGGGCCCCGCACTGCCTGGTAAGTTGGCAGACTGTCGCGGTGATTTGCGTGATGGTGCGGAGCTGTTCTTAGTAGAGGGTGATTCGGCTGGCGGTAGTGCCAAGCAAGCGCGTGATCGTCACTATCAAGCGATATTACCTCTGCGCGGTAAAATCCTAAATACATGGGAAGTATCATCAGACACGGTGCTATCAAGCCAAGAGATTCATGATATCGCCATTGCAATCGGTGTGGATCCTGCCTCTGATGATCTGTCCGAGCTGCGCTATGACAAGATATGTATCTTGGCGGATGCTGACTCTGACGGCTTACATATCGCGACCCTGATCTGCGCTTTATTTGTGAAGCATTTCCCTGCGCTAGTGGATGCGGGTCATTTATTTGTAGCGATGCCGCCTTTGTACCGAGTAGACGTGGGCAAAGAGGTTCACTACGCGTTAGATGAGCCAGAGCTTGCACATATCTTAGCCAATGTACCGGGCAATAAAAAAGCGCAAATCACTCGTTTTAAAGGACTGGGCGAGATGAGTGCTGAGCAGTTACGTGAGACAACGATGAGCCGTGATACACGTCGTTTAGTACAGCTAGATATGGATGACATGGTATTGACCAATAGTGTGATGGATATGCTATTAGCCAAAAAACGGGCAGCTGACCGCAAGTCATGGCTTGAGAGCAAAGGTGATTTAGCAGATATATCGTAAGAGGCTTGATTGCTTACTCATTATTTGCCTATTTATTTCTCCGTTTTTATTAATATAAGTTTATAAATGAGTAAGCTATTGGACAATAAAAGCTTATAAAATTCAAGGTAGTAGCATACGCTTAATGTTATTATATAGGTATCTTTTATTATATGGTGCCGTCATGACATCAAGTTTTTTTAAGCGCTCAAAAACCAAAGCTTCTCAGTCTGCTCGCTCCAAAATACTACCCAAGCTTAGCAAAAAACAGCTGGGCAATTTAGTGCCAAAACGTGGTGGTAAATTTACTCCAGCCATTGGATCCATGCTGCTAAAATCAGCAGGCTGGCGCAATGTTGGTGATATTCCCAATATTTCGCAGGCAGTGGTACTGGCGCTTCCACATACTTCCAACGTCGATGGCGTTTATGCCATTCCCAGTTTATTTGCGTTGGATCTAAAAGTCAGCATCATGGGCAAGCATACGCTATTTAAAGTGCCAGGATTCGCGCAGTTATTAAGCTGGATAGGGGTTATTCCTATTGATCGAGGTAACAAAGGCTCAGTGCTACAATCTAGTATTGATAAGTTCAAAACTGGTGAGCCGCTATTTTTAGGATTGGCGCCAGAGGGTACTCGTCAATATACTGAAAGCTGGAAAACTGGCTTTTATTATTTGGCATTAGGTGCTGGTGTACCTATTTTGCCAGTAGCGATGGATTATAATACTAAGGAAGTTCGTTTTCTGTCGCCAGTTTATCCTAGTGGTGATATCGAAGCAGATTTACCAAAAATTTATGCTCAGTATAAAGGTGTGATACCAAGACATCCTGAACGCTTATCGCAGCCGCTACAGGATATCAATAGCTCAGTTGAGTAACGTTTTTTTATTAAGTCTTTTATACTAAGAAGCCCCTGATACTAGAATATCAGGGGCTTTTTTTTATCATAAATTGATAATATTCAACTCATATTAAGTCTGTTTAGAAATGCGGTTGACCGTTAGAAGCACTGACGCCGCCATCGACAGGTAAGTTGACGCCAGTAATCATAGAAGCATCATCGCTCGCTAAAAACGTGATTGCAGCGGCAATATCTTCTGGTGTTGCCAAACGTCCGAGCGGACAACGGGCTAAGAACTTATCGGTCTTATTGTCATTGTCTTGAATAGCGCTAGTCATATCAGTTTTCGTGACGCTAGGGTTAACAGCATTCACACGCACGCCGTCAGGCCCATGATCTAGGGCTAGTGTACGAGTCAAATTGGTTACGCCCGCTTTAGCGGCATTGTAAGCGGCCATATTCCAATCGCCGCCCACCCCTGAAAGTGATGAGACATTGACGATATTACCTTTAGTAGCAATGAGGTGCGGCATCGCCGCCTGTGAGACATAAAAAGTCCCATTTAGATTCACATCAATGGCTAACTTCCAATCTTCAGCAGACAACTCTGTTATTTTGCCTTGGATGGCTTTGCCTGCATTGTTAATCAAAATATCAATTTTTTCAAACTTATCTATCGCCCGCTTTATCATTTCTTGCACTTGGCTTTGTACACTGATATCACAAGTAATGGTGAGATAATTGTCAGTATGAATCCAAGTACGATCTTGCGGAAACTCTTTTGCAGTGTCTTCTAATGTCGCAGCCGTGCGTCCTACTAACACGACGCTAGCGCCTTCCTGAGCGAAGCGAATGGCGGTTGCACGCCCAATACCTGAGCCTGCACCTGTGACGATAACCGTTTTTTCTTTAAAGCGCTTCATAACGTTCAATCCTTGTTATTATATGATGGTCATTAAATAATTTTGATAAATGTTTTTAAAAAATGTAATCGAAAGCAGCATATACGCGGTAATTTTAACTGCAAATCATGCTACTTTGCTATTATCATAACAACTCACTGCCCTGAAAGCGACTGCATTTAATAGGGCTTATTTTGTTAAATTTTTCGTTGGCAGCCCGTAGTTATAGCCAACACATATTGCGAATATTCAACATGCTCTAATGTCATGATCATCAATAGCAACTTACCATACAACGTATCCATTCGATAATAAAAGGCTAAAACTGTGTCTAACTCAACTATTACCCTATCTGATAACGGTTATCTTGTTAATGAGTTGAACTGCTATTTGCAGAAAGATGCCGTAGACATTACTTTGGCCAATATGCAAAATTTTGAGCATAAATATGACGCGTATTACCGTGCTCAGCATTATCACTATCAGTTGCCACTAGGTAAACTATCATTACTTGAGCTCATATTATATTTGCCTGCTAAAAGTAGTCTGGTCGATATTGAGGCCGCGCGCATGGCGGTAGTAAAGGCCGCGATAATATGGCACAAGACGTATCTTGCTCAGCATAAAAATAACGACAACATGAGCCATGATATTTTAGCTTTTGATATTCAGTTCACTGAAAAAGGTGAAGAAATTAATAAAATTAAGATAAATCCCCAGCAACGACAATCCCTAAAACGGCTCACTCATGGCTTTGGTGTTCGCTATTTTATGGAAGATTTGGTTGTAGATATGAGTGACAGTGTGCAGCAGCTACAAGTTTTTAGCTGGCATGATTGGCAGACGATATTGGCAAGCCTACACACACCATGCGAGCTATGGCGATTTTTGAATTATCGTTTAGGGCAGTTGCAATATTCGGCCAGTAATCATGTCGCTAGTTTTGAATCAGAAGTAGATTTGATCACTAAGTTTTTGCATAGCCTAGCTTTATTTACGGATGCTATCACAGTAGATAATACACTTATCAAGTATGAAATGCAGGATGAACCCAACCCTGCATTAGTCGCTATGACGCTTGCCTACAAAAACAAAAGTACAACTGCGCAGATGTATCATCAGCATATGGCGCAAGCGGCAGCTCTGTGGTCGCAGCTAAGCGCCCAAATGATAGAGACGCTCGATGCAGAGGTGCTAGACGATGCTGATAAAGAGACATTAGGAATAAAACGCTCTCATTGGCAACAGCAGCTATTGGATGAGTCTTTATTTTCACGCCATGAGTTGGTTCGAACTCTATATAGATATCCTAAACAAGGGAGTAGCTTGCAAAAAGAGGGTTATGTCGTGCATCAACACTCTTATGAGAGTTTGGGACGGCATTATGTATTGATATTTTATGGGCAAGATTTTGACAGCCAACACAGTAAACAGGCTATTCAACCAAACTTAGCCAAGATTGCACAGGATGTTGCGAGCCGCCTACCAATAGCTGAGCTGCATCATGTGATTGTATTGGGCATTGATTTTATTGATGAGTCTAATGACACCTTTATTGATATTGATCTGTGGATTCAACCAGTTGATCCAATGACTCAGCGTGAGCGCCAGCTGACCAAGCAATTACAGCGTTTAAATCAACAGTGTAAAAAACAAACGACAAATAATTTATCACCAGGTAAAGATGAGTCAATGCGAATGCAATTAAGTTTGAATATACCTGCACGGAAGACCAAGTCCTGAGTATAATTTTGTAGCGATATTTTTGTAAACACTAAGTTGACGCCATAAAAAAGACAGCCTAGGCTGTCTTTTTTATGTTCAAAATGTATCGTTAACTAGGGCTTATTTTAAGCCATTGTTAGTATCAACATCAGTAAAGTCTTTACTTGGCGCTAGATCTGAACCAGTGTCGATATCGTTATCACTTGTTTCAACATGAGTGATATCTACATGACCAGTACTAAGATTGTTGGTATCAACAGTGCTCGTAGGTAAGTCATTAGTCATTGTACCTGAAGCAGCAGGAGTGTTCTCACGAACTGAGTCAGCAACTTTTTCTTGAGTAGAAGAACTTGGTGTTAACACAGATTTCGCTTTAGCTTCCTCGCGTTCTTTGTCCATTTTATCCTGCATTTTACGTAGGAAACGTGCAGCAGCTTCTTGACCACCAAGACCAAATGAGAGGGCAAAGGCCACGGCTACGGCACCTAGGGTTAGGCCAAATGCTAGGTTAACGATAGAATCAGCAATACCCATCGCTTTTAGACCCATGGCAAGTACTAAACCCATGATCAATACCCGGACGATATTTGCTAAGAACTGCGAGCCTTGCTCAGAACGCTCAACGACACCAGCAATGATATTAGCAAGCCAAAAGCCAATAAAGAGAATGATTGCACCCAAGATGATGTTGGCACCAAACGCAATAAACATGGCGATAATGGCTGAGATAGGCTCAAAACCTAATAAATCAGCGGCGGCAATCGAGGCGAATAACATTGCAAAGAAGATAATTGCATAAGCAACTAAGTCAGAGACTCTCTTGTTACCCATGGTTTCTTGCAAACCAACTTTCGCAGGTAGCTGATTGATCTCAGTGTTTTCGATCAAACCTTTGATGATATTGGCAACCATACGTATTACATAGAAGGTTACGACTAAAATCGCAATTGCCATAAAGATGTTCGGCAGTGCTTCCATGATTTTGTTCAGCATGTTCGTTGCAGGACGAGCAATCACTTCGATTTTAAGGGCATTCAGTGCTGCAATGATAGTTGGGATAATCACTACTAAAAATGCTAATGAACCAGCAATGTTAGGTAAGCTATTCTTTTCGCTTAAACCTGCCTTTGTAGCCAATTCTTGGACATCAAAAGTAGCAACAAGATTGGTCACAATGCCGCGTACCACTTTAGCAATGATATAGCCGACAACAAAGACGATACCAGCAATGAGGATGTTAGGAATAAAGCTAAAGATTTTATCAACCATGTTAGTCAATGGGGCAAATAAACCATCAAGTTCTAATTGACCCAATACTATCGTTAAAACAATCAATAAGATGAACCAATAAACCATATCAGCAATCGTGCTGCTCATTGGTTTTACGCCAGCTTGCGCACTTAAGCGTTCATCCATTGACGTCTTAGCCAGTCCAGCATTGATGGCTGTACGAGTCACTGTGGCGACAACCCAACCAATAAGACCTAGAGCGATAGCACCGATTAGGTTAGGAATAAATGCTAGGACTTGATTGACCATATTTGCAAACGGTGTCGAGATTGAGTTCAAGTTCAATTGGTTCAGCGCCCCAGAAATCGCGATGATAAAGATAAACCAAAATACAACCTTAGAGATAATACCTTCTAAATCGTAGGTCTTACCCGTTGAAGAGCTCATGCGTTGGTTTAGATTGACCCTAGATAATACATTACGAACCAGCGCCGCGATACCCAGTGCCACTAGCCAACCGATAATAAATATTAAAATAGCACCAATAATGGAGCCGATAGGCCCACCAAGATAACCGTTAAAAGATGTATACATTGGGTTCATCTTATCCTCCTTTAATCATCATGTAGAATCAGCTAAACAATATCATGAGTACAGCTATTATTAAGCGAAGCCAATACATAGATGGTTATGATAAATAGTATCTTTAAAGTAAGTTATGCGATGATATTATAATTTTTGAGTATGTAACCTTATCAAAAAACGTTGGTTTATCTTGTGTTAACTGCTTCACTGCCAATATTAATCATCCATGATAAAGACGTACACTCGGTTACTTATCACCTTAACTAATTCAGCTTAGCTGATGTACTAGGGGATTTAAAGATAGAAAGCTTAACGTGTTACTGTATTTGTGTGATAACTTGTTATTATGACGATAAATATTAACATAGACTGTACATTCGCCCGATAATTTGATGGCAAACATGGTTCCTAAAACTAAGATTTGTTATTATAGGAGCATGTGACATCTCGCCACTATCCTTACAATTTGAGAGTACTTTATGAAAAAAATCACTACTTTAAGCGTTGGTGCACTTGCTAGTGCTATGTTGTTAGTAACAGGCTGTAGCACAAATAACGGTAACCAAGAGACAGCTGCTCAAAGCGTTTCAATCACCGAGCAAAGCTCAGCAAATGAAAAAGTAGGTTATAGCTTGGGTTATATGATGGCTGAAGGTAATAAAGAAGCGGTCGGCGATCTGAATCTTGATACCTTTGAAAAAGGCTTCCGTGATGGTTATGAAGGTAATGAATCAGCACTGACCCAAGAGCAAATGCAGGAAGTATTGACGACTTACCAAAAAGAGCAAGAAGAAAAGTTCGTTAAAGACATGGAAACAAAAGCTGAAGAAAACAAAACTAAAGGCGCTGCATTCTTAGCAGAAAATGCTAAAAAAGAAGGCGTCAAAGAAACGGCTTCTGGCTTACAGTACAAAGTCATCACAGCAGGTACGGGTAAGTCACCAAAAGCGACTGACGTGGTTGAAGTAAACTACGAAGGTAAGTTAATTGATGGTACGGTATTTGACAGTTCTTATGAGCGCGGTGAGCCAATTGAGTTCCCATTGAACCAAGTCATCGCTGGCTGGACAGAAGGTCTACAGTTGATGAAAGAGGGTGGCAAATACGAGTTTTATATCCCATCAGATATTGCTTATGGCGAAGCGGGTAACGCAGGTATCGAGCCTAACAGCACGCTTATTTTTACGGTTGAGCTATTAAAAGTAAAATAAGCTTAGTTAACCGTGTTAAAAAATAAAGTCATAAAAAAGCCCTCATAATATTTACGAGGGCTTTTTTATGACTAGAGTTTGAGAGTCTAAAGAGTCTTTTGAAAGACTTTAGAATTACGACCATTATGGTACTTTTCTTGGCGCGATTCAGGTAGTGCGCTGGCCTCGACTTCGGCAAAGCCTTGCTCGACAAACCAGTGTGCCGTCCGTGTCGTTAACACAAATAACTTATGGAGACCATGACTGCGCGCTTGCTGCTCTAAAAATGCCAGTAAGTCCGCACCGCGACTACCACTACGATAATCGGGATGTACGGCGACGCATGCAACTTCTGCTGATTCTGCATCCAATGGATATAGCGCCGCGCAGCCCAAAATCATACCATCACGCTCGATGACACTATAGTTGTCAATCTCTTGCTCTAAGCGTTCACGTGAGCGGCTGACTAATATGCCTTGCTCTTCTAGCGGTGATAATAGCTCAATCAGTCCGACCACATCGTCAATATTGGCACGACGAATCTCTTCGTAAGGGTCATGGCTGATAAGAGTACCAGAGCCATCGCGAGTGAATAACTCTTCTAATAAGGCACCGTCTTTGGCGTACGAGATGATGTGGGTGCGATGGACGCCTTGGCGGCAAGCCAAACTGGCACAATTTAAGAAATAATTGATCTCGCAATTTAAGTCACGATCACGTAAGAAGCGATCGACTTCATTAGGAATCATCTCTCTTAGTAAGCGATCATCATCATTAATCCCTGCTTCTTCGCCTAAGAAAATAAGTTTATCCGCACCAAGTGCTACGGCTGCACTGAGCGCCACGTCTTCAGCTAGCAAATTAAAGACTTCACCAGTCGCTGAATAACCCATCGAGCCTAAAATCACAATATGGTCGTGTAGCAGGTTGTTTTTGATGGCTTCAACATCGATAGAACGCACTTCGCCAGTCATTTGGTAGTCGATACCATCACGAATACCGTAAGGACGTGCGGTCACAAAGTTGCCTGAAATGGCATCGATGCGTGAGCCATACATAGGCGAGTTGGCCAGTCCCATTGACAGCTGCGCTTCGAGCTGCAGGCGAATAGCGCCTACCGCTTGTAAAATAGCAGGCATCGCCACGCGCGGTGTAATTCGAATATCTTGATGCAGTGGGGAAGTAATGTCAGCATCTTTCAAGTTCTTTTCGATTTGCGGTCGCGCTCCATGTACCAATACCAGCTTGATACCTAAGCTATGTAATAAAGCAAAATCATGAATCAGAGTGCTGAAATTTGGATGATTGACCGCCTCACCACCAAACATAATCACGAACGTTTTGCCGCGATGGGTATTGATGTAAGGGGCAGAGTTACGGAACCAATGGACGTATTCAGGGTTGATTTGGGGCATGGCGCTAGTAGTCATAATAAGGGCAATAGTAGTGAGGATAAGAAAAGGGGCGTAGCAAAAAATGCCTATCGCTAAAGAATTACCATAGCAAAAAACGCCGTTATGAGCTATCTTTTATTTCAGTAGTGTCAATCAATTTTTATCGCTGATGAACTATATACACAACCTCAACACGGGGTTAGTGTACCTACAAACACTTTTTGCTATGCTAAACGCTATTGCTTTACAGGCAATGAACGAAGATAATCAATAAAAATAAAGCACTTTATACGCTAATCTGACCAGCTATGACAATATGGACGCATGCAGTGCTTGTCATCAGTGGTCACTATAATCAGGTGATCGATACTAAGTATTAGGTATGTCAATACTATAACAATCGACTATTTATAATTAGTCATGTTTCTTATAATTAGCCATGCTTCATCTAAATTGTGCTACCTGTAAACGATTAAACATACATCACAAGTTATTCAAGTTTTACCAGCTGCGTTTTACCGACATATTAATCAGGGATAATGAAAATCATGAAAAAAAGTAACCAATTTGCTAGCCCATTTAGTGCCTGGAGCGGGCATCGCTTATTTCACGTTGTGGCTGGCACGCTCATCGGTGCGATGGTAGTGACGCAAGCCTCGGCAATGCTACCAACGCCAGAACAAGCCGTTGATAGTTCCGCAGCTGTACAGGCCAATGCCACTAAAAGCAGCAACTCAAGTGCACAGGCCGTCAATAGTAAAATTACAGCGTCATTGATTAGCGTTGATGCAAACGGTCAAGAGGTTTTGGCTCCGGTGAATGCCAGTACGCGCCTACAGTCAGGTAATGTCTTAGAGTACCAAGGTTATTTTACCAATACTAATGCAGATCGCGTCCGTAAAATGACCGTGACCATGAGTATCCCTGAGCAGGTAGAGTTATTGCGTACAGTATCACCTGATTTTCCATACGGCAGTGCAGATGGCAATACTTTTGCCCGTATGCCATTACGTGGAAAAGTGGATAACCAACTGCAAGAAATTCCATTAAAATATTATAAAGCGGTACGCTGGGATTTAGAGGGTGTCGGTCTTAATGACACTGTGGTGGTTAAATATCGCGCACGTGTGAAATAAGTCAGTCATTTAATACTAAGTTTTGTATAAGTGTTATTTATGTAATACGGGCTTAATGTTCGCTGAATCACAAAAAGCATCACGGCTCATTGCTGTGGTGCTTTTTTATGGGTTGTAAGGGGTTTTGGTACGCCGTTACAAGGCGCTTAAAGCGTCGCGTATTTGCGGGCAGATTTTTCTTTGATTAATTGCTTAATGGCAGCCATCTGTGCGGTAGTGGCTTGCGAGCCCGCAGCTATGAGAGCACGGCGCTGGCTGGTATCTATTGAGCTGATATGACTGACCGCAGGAGTAATCAGCACATCAGCACGATCTCGTTCACGGTGTATCGATGAGGAGCGGTTGGTGGGTGACACGACATTGGTTTCAAGCAATCCCCAAAAATCACTTAATGAGCTGATAGTTAAAGCTTTTCCATCAGAAGCACTGTTGTTTGGAGCAGCGGTTACATCAACGGCAATAATAATGTCAGCGCCCAAGTCACGCGCACTATCGACAGGTACTAAGCTGACCACACCGCCATCGATATATTTTTTACCGACTCTTTCAGGGATACGGGGGGCGATAAAAATATTAGGTACGCTACAGGACGCTTGAACGGCAAGCCCCGCATCACCAGTGGTAAAAATGGCTTTTTTCAAAGTATGCTTCTCCGCTGCGACTGCTGCAAAACGGATGGGAAAATCCTCTATGACTCGTCCATCGACTTTATCGTTGATAAAGTTTTTGAGCTTGATGCCCTCGATGACACCTTGATTGGATAAGACAAAATCTGTCAATTCACTGTCTGTAGTGGTCAGTGCCAGTTGCTCAAGTTGTACTGGTGTGTAGCCGCTGGCATATAGGCTACCAACCAAGCTGCCGACGCTAGTGCCAACGATGAGCGTGGGTTTAATGCCGTTTGCTTCTAGTGCTTTAATCACTCCGACATGGGCGAAGCCTTTGGCACCGCCACCGCCCAATACCAATGCGACGCTGGGCGCTTCTATAATAGGCTCGGCCACGGGTGTTGTCGGTGTCAAGGTGCTACAGGCACTGATATAAAATCCGAGTACGGTAACTAAGCTGGTTTGTAGCCATTTTAGACTATGACGAGATTGTCGATACTGGGTAGGAGCGAACATAAAAACACCTTATAAAATGGCCATAATATGGAAAATAAGACATCAGTTATTGATAGGATACAAATGAGCAGTTTGCCTTTCAGGCTTTTTGACGCAGTATTACTAAATAGCTGAGCATAAGCAATTGTATTGTCAGCTATAATGAACTGAGTCGGTGTTTTGATGTGTCCTGTTTATGACAGCTGTTTTATAAAAACTGTCATCATCTACGGTATATTGAAAATACTTGAATGAGTATATGGAAATTAAAAATAATATCGTTAGGATCTTTGATGTCAGTATCGGTGAACTCTTCTTTAACCAGCCCAGCAGACCATATAAGGCCTGATTTGTCACTCTCAGCACTAGATATGCCAGTGACCGCACTGGCAGGTGTGGGATTAAAAGTGGCAGAGCAGTTGGCACAATTGAATATTAAACGAATATTTGATTTATTGCTGCATTTACCACGTGATTATGAAGATCGTAGCCGATTGTTGTCCATAGCAGAGGTGGGGCATGGGCAGTCTGCGCTCATCACTGGGCGCGTGGTGCACGTCGATAGCAAGAGCAGCGGTATGACAGTCGTGGTAGATGATGATACGGGCACGATGTCTTTGCGATTTTTTAAGGTTTATCGTGGTCTTGCACAAACCATGAGCTTAGGGACGCGGTTGCAAGTGTTTGGTGAAGTAAAAGTCAGCCGTTATGGCAAGCAGATACATCATCCTGAATATCAAATTATTAGCAGCAATGAAGCCATCGTCAATACGGGCCTACAGCCTATTTATCCAAGCGTTAAAGGCTTGCACCAAAATAAGCTGCGTACCTTGATTAAGTTGGCATTACAGACGGTTCGCAGTCAAGGATTGCCGATGACGCTGTTTACCCCTACAGACTTTGCAGTCGTGGCTGACTTGCCATTAGCACCTTTTGAACCGACGAAAATAGTAGTAACAGAGGCAGAATACCCAGAAGATATATTCTCGACACTGGCACGTAGTGTGCCAGATAATACGACTGGTAATAGTGTATATAAACCCAGCCCATCTACCTATAACGTTAATACTGAAATCCATAGCGTGGCTGCTAGCATTGCTCATAACAATGTCTATAACCTGACGATATTTGAAGCCTTAGTATTACTGCATACCCCGCCGACTTATACCGACGCAGGTCAACAATATAAGTTATTGACCCAATTAAGTACCCGCACTCATGCTGCCTGTCAGCGTTTAATCATTGAGGAACTGACGGCGCATCAGCTCAGTCTATTATATCGTCGTCAGCAATTGCATCAGCATAAAGCACCTAAATGTGCTACGCAAAGTCCGCTTACCGATAGGCTATTTGCGGCATTGCCATTTGATTTAACTGGTGCACAAAAAAGAGTGATGAGAGACATCACGACTGATATGGCAACTTCTATCCCGATGCTACGACTGGTACAAGGCGATGTGGGTGCTGGCAAGACTTTGGTCGCAGCAGGTGCAGCAGGTTATGCGCTTGATAGTGGTTGGCAAGTAGCAGTCATGGCGCCGACGGAAATCTTAGCAGAACAGCATTTGGTTAATTTCAAACAATGGTTTGAGCCATTGGGTATTGGTGTTGGGTGGCTTGCTGGTAAGCAAACGGCCAAGCAGCGCCGCGAAGCATTGGAAGCAGTTGCAGAAAACACTGTCCAAGTGGTCGTCGGTACCCATGCATTGTTTCAAGAGCAAGTACAGTTTGCTAAGTTGGGACTGGTCATTATTGATGAGCAACATCGATTTGGCGTTGAGCAGCGGATGGCATTGACTAATAAAGGGGTAGCCAATAGCACGCCGCATCAGCTGATTATGACTGCCACCCCGATTCCGCGTACGCTTGCGATGAGTGTTTACGGTGATATGGACACCTCGATTATTGATGAGCTGCCACCGGGACGCACCCCAATTACGACGGTGACCATTGATCGTAATCGACGCGATGAGGTGATAGAGCGTATTGCGGTTAATTGCGAAGCGGGTAGGCAAGCGTACTGGGTGTGCTCATTGGTAGAAGCATCTAGTGTGCTGGATGCACAAGCAGCTGAAGCCACTTATGAAGATTTAAATGAGCGCTTGAATATTCGCATTGGTCTTGTTCATGGCAAAATGAAGTCCGCTGATAAACAAGCCATTATGCAGGCATTCAAAGCTGGTAATTTGGATTTGTTAATTGCCACAACCGTCATCGAGGTGGGTGTCGATGTACCCAATGCATCATTAATGGTTATCGAAAATGCGGAGCGTCTAGGGCTTTCACAATTGCATCAGTTGCGCGGGCGCGTTGGGCGCGGCTCAACCAAGAGCTTTTGTGTTTTGTTATACCAAAAACCGTTATCAGAAACAGGCACAGAGCGTTTGAACGTGCTACGTGATAGCACCGATGGTTTTGTCATCGCTCAAAAAGACTTAGAGCTGCGTGGACCGGGTGAGCTACTGGGTAAACGCCAAACGGGTAATGTGGGCTATTATTTGGCCGATCTCATTCGTGATGAGCAATTATTTGCCATTGCCCAGCGCTTGGCCAAGCATTTGATTACAGATCCTACGCGCAAAGCGGATGTTAGCCAACTGATTCACCGCTGGATGCCCGAGGCGAGTCGTTATACCAATGCCTAGGGCGTGTCCTCAATTCAATCGATTATCCTCTAAATGGACTAAAAATGGCTAAATTTTGCCAAACATCGTCAAATAGATTATCAATATCTCGATATTATTTGCGCTACTTTCCTTGTTTGACGGCAATTTATCACCATTTTTTAAATGAGGACACGCCCTAATCAAAGTGAGTCAGCACTATGATTTGATGCAGTCTCTAAGCAATAAATTAATAGCAAAAAAAAAGAGGACAGCCAACGCTATCCTCTTACGTTTTTTTGCTACAGAGCCATTTTTTCGAAACAAAGCTATTTCGCTTTTTTCGCTTTTTTCAATGACTTCTTGAGATCTTTGAGGTCTTTCTTTTTCTGTTTAATTTTCGCTTTAGTGTCTTTAATTTCTTGCTTAAACTTCTTTACGTCTGATTTATTAGCCATGATTGGTTCCTTTATTAATTGAGTTATATTAATAATGACAAATTACCTCATAAATACAAGTCTAAACTGTAGGGAGTATGTATCGTTAATTTTTGTGAGGGATTACTCCAAGAATATTTGTCTTATCTCAACTTGTTCAATATGCCCGCACCGCACAGTTAATTACCTATTCATCGGGTGAATAAGTTTTAAGAAAGGAGGATTTTGGGTAAAAAATATTTAGGGACTGCACTGGGCATATGTTGTGGTCGTCTGTCTTTATTTATCGTTCACCTTATAACTTTGGTATTAATATCTTTATTAAGTTCAGTGTCTTACTATATCTAGATTACTATCAACAATTGACTATGTAGATACTTAACACAATTGACCCAATGACGAGATAGTCTACAATGTTAAAAGACCATTTTTGCTAAGATCGGCCTGCATCATTTTGTTTCCCTTATGCTTTTTACGGCGTTAGTACCGTGCTTATTTATAGAGACCGACTATGAGTGATTTTAAACACCCTGATGATAAGCAAGCACCGACTAGCGAGCAAGAAACCAATATTGAGTCATCTCAACACGTTGAGCTGCCCCCATATCGTCAATCTGATACTTTTTCTAAAAAAACCTCTTCAAAACTACCATTATGGCTGCTACCCATATTGGCAGCCGTGCTTGTCGCTGGCGTGCTACTTGGAAAGTATTGGGGCAACAATGACAGTGGAGTGGAAGACGAGTCGACAGCCTCCGCCGCTAATGGTGCGGTCAGCGATCAGGCAACTGATGGTAATGCGAGCACGGAGCAGTCTGTACTGTCAGTAGAAACCGTTAGTCCAAGCCAAGATGATATCGGTAGCACACTCAGCGCTGATGGAACCATCAACGCCAAAGATATCGCTAATGTCAGTGCAAAAGTCAGTGGTGTGGCTATCGAGCGTGTATTGGTCGAAGAGGGCGACCGTGTGAGAGCGGGGCAAGTGTTGGCCATGTTTGATACAGACGCCATGGAGCAACAAGTGCTGCAAGCTGAGGCCGATGTCGCAGAGGCAGAAGCAACGCTTGCCAATGCTAGCGCCGATGCTGCCCGTGTATTGCCACTGATAGATATTGATGCCATTAGCAAACAAGAAGCCGATCGCTACCGTACCTCTGAGGTGCGTGCCCGCGCAGCATTGCAAGCGTCCAAAGCCCGTTTAAATACTCAGCGTTTGACCCTTGATAATGCCACAGTAGTCTCCCCTGTCAGTGGTATCATCAGTGAAAAAATGATCGAGGTTGGACAGGTTGCAGGTGGTGATCCATTATTTACGATTATCAAAGGTGGCATATTGGAGTGGCGAGCAGATATTGATCCTAAGCTTGTCGGCGATATCAACATTGGCACACCGGTACGAGTCGGGCTACCGGGCGATGATGTTGTGATGGGGCAGGTAAGCCGTATCGCACCGACGGCAGATAATAATCGCCAAATCACGATTTATGCGAGTCTCGCTGCTAATCCAAACATACGTGCTGGCATGTATCAGACGGGTGAGTTTTTGCTCGGCAGTACCAGCACGCAAACTATTCCTAATAGTGCTATCGTCAGCAATGATGGCTATGACTATGTGATGGTAGTAACTGATCTAACTACGACAGACGGTAAGTCGATGGGTCGTATCAAGCAACAACGAGTGACATTGGGCGAGCGACTTGGCGAAAATGTCGCCGTACTAGAGCCATTGCCGAATGACAGTCATATTGTGAAGCAAGGCGGTAGTTTCTTAAATGATGGAGATTTGGTGCGTATCGTTAATGGTGTGAGCCAAACGGCTACAGCAGCGCAGGCACAATCATGAGTCTAAATGTCTCTTCTTATTCGATAAAAAACCCGCTCGTTGCGATCTTGCTATTTGTGCTTCTGACATTAGGCGGCATCTATGGCTTTATGAAAATGAAGGTACAGCAGTTCCCGGATATCGACCTGCCCGCTGTGGTAGTAACGGTAACACTACCGGGTGCTGCGCCCTCGCAGCTCGAAAATGATATCGCCAAAAAGATTGAAAATAAATTGACCAGTATTGAGGGTGTGAGCCATATTCGTACTACGCTACAGACGGGTGCGGCGACGATTGCTACTGAGTTCAACTTAGAAAAAGATATTCAAGAAGCCGTTGACGATGTACGCTCGGCGGTCGGCGAGGTACGTGGCGATCTACCAGCCGCCGCTAATGATCCTATTATTACCAAGGTATCTACCGCAGGGTTTCCAGTCGTGACTTACTCTGTTGCAGCTCAAAATATGAGTGTGGAAGATCTATCGTGGTTTGTAGATGACACCGTTACCAAGCGACTATCTGATATACCGGGTGTTAGTACCGTTAGCCGTGTTGGCGGGCTTCAGCGTGAAATTACGGTTGCCGCTGACCCAATTGCGCTAAGTGGTCTAAAACTATCCATCTCCCAACTATCGCAACAAATCGCGGGCATCCAGCAAGACAGCTCTGGCGGAGAGGCAGAAGTAGGAAATACGACGCAGACTATCCGTGTACTTGGTGCCGTTGAGCGAGCCAATGAGCTTAACGACGTACAAGTCGCGGTTCCCACTGGCGGTACACAAGCGCTTGGACGGATGGCACAAATCACCGATGGCGCCGCTGACCCAAGCTCTATTGCTAAGCTTGATGGTGAAACGGTAGTAGCATTTAACATCACTCGCTCGCGCGGTGCTAGTGAGGTTGATGTCATGGCGCTTGTCGATGACGAGCTTGCCAAGCTGACTGCTGATGTGGGCAATATCAGCATCGAAAAGGTTTATGACAGAGCGACGCCCATTGCTGAGGATTATGAAGCCTCTCTACGGATGTTGATCGAAGGCGGTATTTTAGCTGTTATTGTCGTATTTCTATTCTTACGCAATATTCGGGCGACTATCGTTGCCGCTGTTGCTTTGCCTTTATCCGTGATTCCTACCTTTTTGGGCATGTATCTCTTTGGCTTTAGCCTCAATATTATCTCGCTACTGGCATTATCGTTGGTCATTGGCGTACTGGTCGATGATGCGATCGTTGAGGTCGAAAACATCATACGGCATTTACGTATGGGCAAGACCCCTTACGAAGCTGCGATGGAAGCGGCTGATGAGATTGGTCTGGCGGTGGTAGCTACGACCTTTACTTTGATTGCTGTGTTTTTGCCAACAGCCTTTATGGGTGGTATCGTTGGACAGTTTTTCCGTCAGTTTGGCTGGACGGCGGCGTTATCGATTTTTGCATCGCTCATGGTGGCGCGTTTGATCACACCGATGATGGCGGCCTACATATTGCGACCTGAGAAAAACCACGTCGAGAAGCAAAGCGCGATGATGGGGTATTATCTCAAAATTGTCTCATGGACATTACATCGTCGCTGGCTAACCATGGGTGCAACATTAATATTGTTTGTGGCCTCACTAGGGCTGGTCAAGCTACTGCCAACGGCATTTATCCCTGATAACGATATCGATCAAACTCGAGTGGCAATTGAGCTGACGCCCGATGTGTCGCTTGCAGATACAGAGCGGGTAGCGGCGCTTGCCAGTGAGCGTATTTTGGCCATGCCTGAGGTGACTAATATATTTACGTCTGTGGGAGAGGCACAGGCATCGATGGGTGCGTCGGATGGTGGTGGCGGTAAAGCTGAAAACATTGCGGGCTTGGATATCGTACTTGCCCCACGTGCAGAACGAGGCACCAAGCAAGAAATAGAACGTAAAATTAGTAAATTAATGACCGAAGTGCCAGGTGCTCGCTTTACGGTTGGGCTATCGAGTGGCGGAGAGAGTGGCTATAATTTTTCGTTAACCAGTACCAATCCTCAACTACTCGAACAGACTGCGCAAAAAATCATGACTGAGATACGCGGTCTGCCTAGTGCAGGCGCGGTGACCAGTGATCGCAGTTTGCCACGCCAAGAGCTCACCGTAACGCCAGATAGACTAGCGATGGCTGACAAAGGGGTGACGACGCAAGACATTGCGACCACGTTACGTGTGGCGACTGTTGGCGATTATGAGCAGCGCTTGTCTAAGCTCAATCTTGATACTCGTCAGATTCCTATCGTGGTGCGTCTACCAGATGTAGCCAAGCAAAACGTCAGTCAATTAGAAGGCTTATATGTGCCGAGTACCATGCCTGCAGAGCAAGGGGTACGGGTGGGCGAAGTCGCAGCGCTCGATTTTGGTACAGGGCCTGCGCAGATCAGCAGGCTAGATCGGGAGCGTGCGATTAGCATCACAGTGCAACCAGCAGATGGCGAGCTAGGCGATTTAGTACAAGCGGTCAAGTCAGTGCCAACCATGCAGCAATTGCCACCTTCGATTACCATTATTGATCAAGGTCAAGCTGAGAACATGGCCGATCTCTTTAGTGGGTTTATCATTGCGATGTCAGTGGGTGTGGTCTGTATCTTAGGCGTTCTTATTTTATTATTTGGCCGTTTATTACAGCCATTTACCATTTTGATGGCATTGCCTTTATCGATAGGCGGCGCGTTTGTGGGTCTGGTGATTACCAATAGTAGTCTGTCGATGCCTTCGATGATTGGTTTTATTATGCTCATGGGTATTGCGACCAAAAACTCGATCCTACTCGTTGATTATGCATTGATTGCTCAGCGTCGTGGGCTGGCGCGTTTTGAGGCCATTATGGATGCCTGTCGTAAGCGTGCGCGGCCTATCATCATGACCACTATTGCGATGGGTGCAGGGATGTTGCCACTAGTATTTGGTTGGGGCGATGCCGATCCTACGTTTAGGCGACCGATGGCAGCAGCGGTATTGGGTGGTCTAGTGACCTCAACGCTATTAAGTTTGGTGGTTATTCCAGTGGTCTATACCTTGATGGACGATGTGTCAGGATGGTTTGCCAAATGGCTTGTGCCAAGTGGCAAAGAGCAGGCAACAACGGACAGTAAAGTATGATTTAACGTTTTTATTTGACCACACACATGACATAGCGTTATCAGTGATAATATTGTGTCTAAGACAGACAAGCCCATACTTATTGATTAAGTATGGGCTTGTCTGTCTTAGACACAATATATAAGAGCACAATATATAAGAGCACAATCACAAAGGATGTGGTTACCCCGTCATTTATTATTGCAAAGGAATGTCACTATGAATCAAATGTCCCTCTCGGCAGTCATACTGTCCTCTCGAACGTCTCTCCTAGCTTTGTGTATAAGCATGTTAGGTATCGCCAGCAGTTATGCGATGACTTACGATATAGACCCCACCCATACCAATGTACGCTTTGCTATTGATCATTTTAATACCTCTACCAACACAGGAGGCTTTTATAATTTAACGGGACAGCTAGATTATGATCCAGTGGCTAAGACTGGTAATATCTCGCTAGTAATTCCTCTGAACAGCTTAAATACAGGCAATACAGCATTTGATATTACACTAAAAAGCGCAGATTTTTTCGATATTCAGCAGTTTCCACTGGCTCAATTTGAGTCTACCAAGTGGTATTTTACGACTGATGGTAGTGGCTCAAATGTCAGTAAGGTTGATGGTATGTTGACACTACATGGCAAGACTAATCCCGTTACGCTGACGGCCACCAAGTTCAATTGCTACCTAAATCCGATCCTGAAAAAACCAGTTTGCGGTGGGGATTTTACAACGACCATTGATCGCACCAAATGGGGCATCAGCAAATATACATTATTGGGTATTACGGAAAAAGTTCAGCTGAACATTCAGATTGAAGCAGCTAAGCGATAGAGTTGGTGATTCGTCGCCTTATATCGCCTATGAGCGGCTAAAAAAATCCAAGACTTATTTGAGTCTTGGATTTTTTTATGGCGTCATCGTTCATCATACTGACATTTTCATACGTTTAGGTTGACTAGCAGATAGGGGCACTCTCTTATTCTATAGCCTATATATTAAAAGGCTTAAACGACTATTGTGTACACTTGTACACCTAGGTTAGAATGGACTGCCACGCTTGATAAATAAAGTATGTATCAATCATATTTATTGCTAATTGATTGTCATGGTTGTCACCGTAATCGCTTGGGTTATGCAGATAATCAATCCACATGCCAATCATATTTATTACTATAAATACCACTTATTATCGAAAGTAATTGATAAGAGTTGCATCTTTATTATCACTCATTTCATCCAAAATCCCGACAATCACAAAGGAATGTTTAAAATGTCAGAAAATACAATCAAAAATAGTGAGTTAGAAGAAATGGGTATCACTATACAAGAGCAGCTCTTAGAGACTGGTATTCAAGATGAATATGCAGATAAGATAGCCGCCGATTATATAGAGAAGCTCGCTAACGCAAGGCATGATAAGGACAGTATCTTATATAAATCGTTTGAGGTTAAAGAATATTATAGAAAGTCAGACTTGCATAAGTCTATCAATCGCATTATTAATCAACTTGAGCCTTTGAGAGTCGCTCTTGTATATGAGAAACTCGCATTAAAGCAAGCAGTAGCGGAAGGTAATGCGCAGGTAGCAGATGAAAGCATGAAAGTTGTGGCCAAAAAGAAGTTAGAAAGAAGTAAGCTTGAGCAAAAGCTTAACGTGCTTATCGGCAGTATAAACAAGCTTCAATTTGCCAGCTAATACAACCAAAATAATCATAATAAATATTAAAAGGTGATTGGTTTTATAAGCCAATCATCTTTTTTATTTTAAGATGGTATAGCCATATTAGCCCCATATTAGCCATATTAGCCATATTAGCCATATTATATCTCACTTAGGTAGGCTGTCAGCCTTGCTTAGACTGCTGTTTGTAGTATGTCATCTACCTCCTTTATATAAAAATAATCCTGAATCAACTATCCAATAAATTATTAACATGAATGATATTCATCTTATGTTTAAATAGTATCGTTTTTATTCATGTAATAGTTTGGGTATGATTCACCTCATACACAAATTTGGTTTTATCTCAAATAATGAGAGTAGATTAGGGTAGCGAATTATCATGAGTAAAGAATTTAGCTGTGCAATTAAGCGCATTCGTTTTGATGAAAACTATCATCCTGCAGATAGCACGCGTCTAACGACGAATTTTGCGAATTTGGCGCGTGGTGAGCATCGCCAAGAGAACTTACGCAAAACGTTAACAATGATAAACAATCGTTTTAACGCCTTGGCACATTGGGATAACCCAACCGCAGACCGTTATTCTGTTGAGGTTGATATTATTTCTGTCGACATGGATGTTGAAGGAAATGGCGATACCTTCCCTATCATCGAGATGCTAAAAACAACGATTGTTGATCATAAAGAGAACACCCGTATTGACGGTATGATTGGCAACAGTTTCTCCTCTTATGTGCGCGATTATGACTTTAGCGTCGTACTGTTAGACCATTTTGATAAAAATCCCTCATCGCCACCACCAGTAGATTTTGGTGACTTACATGGCAAGCTGTTTCAATATTTATTGAACTCAGCCGCCTACCAAGCCAACTTCAATAAACAACCGGTGATTTGCCTCAGTGTATCCACCAGTAAAACCTATCAGCGTACGACCAATCAGCATCCTGTGTTGGGCGTTGAGTACAAACAAGATGACTATTCGTTAACCGACGACTATTTTCATAAAATGGGCTTAACCGTTCGCTACTTTATGCCTGCTGGTAGTGCTGCACCTTTAGCCTTTTATTTTGCGGGTAACTTGCTGAGTGATTACACCGATCTTGAGCTGATCAGTGCAATCAGTACGATGGAAACTTTCCAAAAAATCTACCGACCTGAAATTTACAATGCCAATTCGACAGCTGGGCAAGTGTATCAACCCAGTTTGAAGTACCAAGATTATTCACTGACACAAATTGTCTATGATCGTGCAGAACGCAGTCAGATGGCGGTAACGCAAGGTAAGTTTACTGAAGAGCAGTTTATTCAGCCCTACCAAGACATTCTTGAGGAATGGGCAGCAAGCTATGATGTTCAAAAACCTGCTACTAAAAAACGCGCTGCTTAAATTGACTAAAATTAATAGTAAATCCGATATAGACACAATATAGTGAGACTGGAATGAATGTTGTGCCGCCTCTGTCCGCGTAGACACAGCACGCAAGAAAAATTTATACCAGTCTCGCGTCAAAAATATAACGTATCTACTTTATTTAATATCGACACTTCATATCGACCATAAAAAACCAAAATATAAAAGATAAATTACCATGAAACTATTATTACCGACGTCAACCGCTGGCAGCTTACCGAAACCTTCTTGGCTAGCAGAACCTGAGAAAATCTGGTCACCTTGGGCATTAGAGGGTGAGCAATTGATTGAAGCCAAACAAGATGCGCTACGTTTGACATTGCAAGAACAAGTACATGCAGGCATTGATATTGTCAGTGATGGCGAGCAGACCCGTCAGCACTTTGTGACCACATTTATTGAACATCTGGATGGCGTCGATTTTGAGAAGCGCGAGACCGTGCGCATTCGTAATCGCTATGATGCCAGTGTGCCGTCAGTCGTGGGTGCTGTCAGCCGTCAAAAGCCCGTATTTGTGGAAGACGCTAAGTTTTTGCGTCAACAAACCGATCAGCCAATCAAATGGGCACTGCCGGGGCCGATGACGATGATTGATACTTTGTATGATGGTCATTATAAAAGCCGTGAAAAATTGGCTTGGGAGTTTGCCAAAATTCTGAATCAAGAAGCCAGAGAGTTAGAAGCGGCTGGGGTGGATATTATCCAATTCGATGAACCGGCATTTAATGTGTTCTTTGATGACGTCAACGACTGGGGTATTGCTACTTTAGAGCGTGCCATTGAAGGTCTAAAGTGTGAGACGGCGGTGCATATCTGCTACGGCTATGGTATCAAAGCCAATACTGATTGGAAAAAGACACTGGGTTCAGAGTGGCGTCAATATGAGCAAGCCTTTCCTAAATTGCAGCAGTCGAATATTGATATTGTCTCTTTAGAGTGTCAAAACTCACATGTTCCCATGGATTTGATTGAACTCATTCGCGGTAAAAAAGTGATGATTGGCGCCATTGACGTGGCAACCAATACCATTGAGACTCCTGAAGAAGTGGCCAATACGTTACGCAAAGCACTGCAATTCGTCGATGCGGATAAGTTGTATCCTTCGACCAACTGCGGCATGGCACCGTTGTCTCGCCAAGTGGCACGAGGCAAGTTACAGGTTTTGAGTGCTGGCGCAGCAATCGTTCGTCAAGAGCTGACCGTTTAGTTTTATTAATGAGCCCTAGCTTGTTTGGGCTTATAAGTGACCTCAGTTATCAATGTACTTAAAGATTTAAAATTTAGGAGTTAAGTCATGATTGAAGCCACCGATTTTAGAGACGCCATGTCTTTGTTAACAACCGCGGTCAATATTATTACCACAGAAGGCAGCGCTGGTGTCCACGGATTTACCGCCTCTGCGGTGTGTAGCGTCACCGATACACCGCCAACCTTACTGGTTTGCATGAATCAGACGTCCCGCTCACATGGCCATTTTGTTGAGAATAAAACCTTAAGTGTTAATGTGTTGGGCGCACAGCACGAGCCAATATCCAATGCTTTTGCCTCCAAATTGAGTTCGCAAGAGCGATTTGAATATGGCTCTTGGTCACAGCTTAAAACTGGCGCTCCCGTTTTAGAAGATGCGTTGGTCAGTTTTGATTGTGAAATTCAGGACATTCAGCAAGTGGGCACACATAGCGTCTTCATGTGCCGAGTGGTCGCCATCAGACAAAGTGAGCAAGAGGAAAGTTTGGTGTATTTTAATCGTGCCTATTCTCGGGTTGGTCAAGTGGATCAAGTAGAAATCGCTTAAGTTGGCTTTTTAACTGACTGATTGTCACTTAACTAAAATAACCATCGTACTAACTCTAAATAAGAAGTAAATATCCTGTGGAACTAATCATTTTTTTAATCATAGGCGCGCTAGCAGGATTTGCTGCGGGGCTATTTGGTGTGGGTGGTGGCACAATTATTGTGCCATTATTATTTATCGTTTTTACGCAGATGGGTTACAGTCCTGACAATATCATGCACTTAGCATTAGGTACGTCATTGGCGACCATCATTGTCACCTCTATAAGCTCGTTAATGGCACATAATAAGAAAGGCGCAGTCATGTGGCCTGTCTTTAAAAATCTGACGCCAGGCATGGCGATTGGTTGCTTCTTTGGGGCGGGGATTGCAGGCGCGATCTCAGGCGGTCATCTACAAATTATCGTGGGTACGTTTTTGCTGTGGGTCGCCTTTAACATGTTTACTGGCGGCAAAAAGCGGATAGATGGTACAGCAAATGATGCCAGTACTACCCAAACAGCATTGCCGTCAACGCCTAAGCAATTGGCAGCAGGTGGGGTTATCGGTATCGCTTCTGCCATTTTCGGCATTGGTGGTGGCAGCTTAACCGTCCCTTATCTTACGCGCTATGGTGTAGTCATGCAAAAAGCGGTTGGCACGTCCGCTGCTTGTGGTCTGCCGATTGCTATTGCTGGAGCATTAGGCTTTATGTTCTTTGGGATGCAGCAACAAGTTGATGCACCCAATACCATTGGCTTTGTCCACATTTATGCCTTTCTAGGGATTAGTATCATGAGCTTTTTCACCGCAAAGCTAGGTGCAAAAGTCGCCCATATACTATCACCAGAGCTTTTAAAGAAATGCTTTGCGGTGTTATTAACGGTTGTGGGGTTTTACTTTCTTTATAAAGGGCTAATGTAAGTATTTATATTGATGCATTTCAGGTGCAAAGTTCACAAACGGAATTGTATTGCTTAGTGCCGAAAATCATACCTAACTTAGCAGTCTAATATAAGTGGTTCCATGATAAAGGTCTATTTTAAGTGGTCTGTTAATAGGTTTATAGGGTAAAATAACTGGTTCCCTTGAGGTATAGCCAAAAAGACACATCGTGTTCATTGATTATTAAAGAGCTAAATCAATATTCACAGGTTTTCATTTAACCCAAAATCAGCCAATGTTTTTGAATTATTATTAAGAACAACTTTTACAAATTCAGGATCAATCTTTAAAAACAAATCAAGAGCATCTTTTATTTTCCAATAATTATCTTCAGGTTTCTTAATAATAATTTCCAGATGCTCCTTCAATAGAGGTATATATTCATAAAATCTTTTACGAAGGATTAGATAAAATACTCTACTAATCTCAAATGATTGTAAGTTAGAATCTTTAATAATCTTGGATATGGGTTCGAATATCTCTTGTCTTGCTTTAGCCCCTTGTCCTAAGTCTGATAAGCTAGCCCAGTAACTGATAATGCTATCCAGTACATGTTTATATGTATCATCATAACCGTGCAAGCGATGTTGGATCATTCCTTGTAAACGATTATTCATTAAAAGACTTCTAAGAGTATCGAATCCTTCTCTAACACCCCAAGATGTTAATAACCTGGAGACATCAAATAAAAGAGATTCATCATCGACCTCTAGTAGTGCTATCAATTTCTTAAGACGCTCTATGGGTACATCTTCTAAATCTATTTCGTCTGGTATTTCAGTATAATCCACGTTGTCTGGAATACTGTACAGTAGAGTATCTATCTCGCTTTTATTCATTTTATGACCTTGCAATTAGCTTGTGTATTTTGATGATTTTTTACCATAACGTCCTTTTTTAGAGTATGTTCGACTCCTGTATAGCGCATCGATCACGATTTAATACTATTTTCGGGCTTGTAAAGCTTATTAGTCAATATAAGGTTAATTAAATAAATGGCTCATTTGGATATACATGCTAAAGCAGAGATTGGTAAATCCTTAGCAGGGTTCACACTAGGTGAAAAATTGGAAAGCTTTCTTCATTTTATCGATAAGACAGTTGATGGAAATGTTAAGGAATGGACGGTTGATTTAGCCTTAGACAATACAGGCGTCTTACTTTTTGAGATACCAAATAATAACGGGTATATAATATATTTTTCAGAACCTAAACTAGAATTAGGCTTTACTGAAAAAGGAACTCTATGCGATATTAGCGCTGGCGCTGGTTATAAAGGTGATATTTTTGAAGGTAACATTAAAATTGGTAGCCGTATTGGAGATATAGATCATGCCTTAGTTTTGGACGATGCTGAAGATATACATTATCTTGCTGATAACGAAGGACAGATGATTGAAGGGATATACTTTGTAGCCGGTGGCTTAGAGCTTGAAGAAGATCCCGACTCCATCATAGAAGAAGTTGGGATTTATAATTACAACTTAACTTAATATAGTAACTATTCTGGTCTCGATACCATCTTATTCAAGTAACCTTGCATCGCCCAACAAGTACACTGTGAAGTACACTACAATAGTATAAATAATCAAAACCATTGATGCCATTAGCATATAGCTTAATATTCAAGTCCTCACTAGGGTACCAAACCAATGAAAGCACTTGGTTAGCTCGTCAAAGGTATTATTTAGAGATAAGTTTTAACATTAAAATAAGGATTAAGTTTATGTCTCAATTCATAGATACAGGTAGTAGGCTACTAAATACTCATAATATAACTAATATTATATTTCTAGACGAAGCTAAAAGAATTATATTTGAGACTGAAGATATGATGTTTAGTATTACAGAAGATTTTATAAAGAGAGAAGATTACGAAAGGGCATGTAATAACCTAAGAATTAATCTAAATACTATCGTTATTTAAGTTAGGTTAGCAGGTATTTACCATCACATTGGTTGTTTGAACACGTTCAATATCTATATAAGTAACCGAAAATATTCCCATAATAGTGTCAATTCACTACCTTTTTACTATCTGAAATGGGCGGTAGATAACCCCAAAAATACTTGATTATTCTCATAACGAATCTTATGTTAAATATATTTGGAAGTTAGTATATAAGTGATTAATATTTTTATATTTCGTTATTCATAAAAAAGCCTTTACCATCTAGTTTATATAAGATGGTAAAGGATTCAGTATGATACTTTATTACTCGTTCACAAATTGTCAGTGAACGATGAACCTACTCAACAGTCACTGATTTTGCGAGGTTACGTGGCTGATCGACGTCTGTGCCACGCATTACTGCGACATGATAAGACAGCAGCTGTACTGGCACACTATAGACGATAGGGGCAAGCGTCTCACAAACATCCGGCACATAGACCACGTGCAATCTGTCTTCTGCGACCATTTGACTAGATTCGCTTGCAAAAACAAACAGCTCACCATGACGCGCGTGTACCTCTTGCATATTGGCTTTTAGCTTATCGAACATGCTGTCTTTTGGTGCTAGTACAACGATGGGCATGTCTTTATCAACCAATGCCAATGGTCCATGTTTAAGCTCACCTGCTGCATAACCTTCGGCGTGAATGTAAGAAATCTCTTTTAGTTTCAGTGCACCTTCCAAGGCAATAGGGAACTGCAAACCACGACCTAAGAACAAGCAGCTCTTTTTATACTCAAAATGCTCACTCATGGCTTTGATAGGTGCATCAAGGTTTAAGCTGGCATATAGTTGACCACGTAGCTCTTGTAACTGACCAAGCAAGGTACTCAAATTTTCGCCAGTCATGCGCTCCTGAACGACACCCACTTTTAAGACCAATAGCATTAAAGCGGCAAGCTGAGTGGTGAATGCTTTGGTAGAAGCAACGCCAATCTCTGGACCGGCAAGCGTTGGTAAAAATATATCCGTCTCACGTACCAAAGATGATGTTGGTACATTACATAGTGCTAAGCTGACTAAACCTGCTGGTGTGCTCTTTTGGATATCACGTAGCGCTGATAATGTGTCTGCTGTTTCGCCAGATTGAGAAATACAAATGACGAGTGTGTTATCGACGACGACAGGATTGCGATAGCGGAATTCACTAGCGACTTCAACTGAACAAGGCACACGAATAAGGCTCTCAAACCAATATTTTGCGACCAAACCTGAGTGGTAACTGGTACCACAAGCGATGACTTGGACGTGCTTAATGCCTTTTAATTGTGCTTCGTGACGCTGTAAAAAATCATCGCGCAGTTTAGACGGCTCGTCGCTATCTACAGCCATCTCAACAGTACGGGCGACCGCGTCTGGCTGTTCATAGATTTCTTTGAGCATATAATGCTTAAATTCACCTTTATCCGCATTATGTTGGGCCGCGTCAATTTCATGTATCTGACGTTTTACTTCGACACCATCGGCATAAACCTGAATGCTACTACGCGTCAATTTGGCAATATCGCCTTCTTCTAGATACATAAAGCGATTGGTGACCGGCAGGAGGGCTAGTTGATCAGAAGCAATAAAGTTCTCACCGATACCCACTCCAATCACCAATGGAGAGCCTAAACGAACAGTAATTAGCTCTTCTGGGCAGTCGATATGCAGAATACCCAGGGCAAAGGCGCCATGTAATAAAGGAATAACAGCACGAACGGCTTCTAGTAAATCAGGCGTTGTTTTGTAGATATCATTAATTAAATGAGCGACGACCTCAGTATCGGTTTGCGAAGTAAATACGTAACCTTTAGCAATCAATGCTTCTTTTAACTCGGCATAGTTTTCCACGATACCGTTATGTACCACAGCAATCTTGCCTGAGACATGCGGATGGGCGTTACGCTGAGCCGGCTCGCCATGCGTTGCCCAACGTGTATGCGCAATACCAATATGACCATCGAAAAATTCAGGATTGACTGCCACAGCATCGACCAACGCTTGCACTTTACCCACTTGGCGCTCGCGATGAAGTTCGCCATCACGAATGACGGTCAGACCGGCAGAATCATAACCGCGGTATTCTAAACGTTTAAGACCCTCAAGTAAGATATTGGCGATATTACGCTCAGCGACTGCTCCAACGATTCCACACATAACTATTCCTTAAATTCGATGTTTTATGTTTTGATTTTTGACAGCTTCAATGCTTAACAGATCAAATGCTTTGAGAGGCGATAATGTTCAGTCAATAAATAATAGAAATTCATACTATGATAGCTTTTATATTAACAATTTTGACGCTATAAATATAAGGAAGCAGCATCACAAAAATTGTCATGCTGCTTAGTATTATTTTAATAGACATTATTCAAAATGCTTGTGATTGATCGTTACTATTTTGACTTTTTAGTCGGACGCTGAAAGTCGTTTTTCTGAGTCTGTCGCGCCCGTCCAAAGGCTAATGCTTTACTATCGACGTTTTCGGTAATCACTGACCCTGCGGCAACTGTTGCGGTATCACCAATGGTTACTGGCGCGACCAGACTGGCGTTAGAGCCAATAAAAGCGTTATCTTCGATGATGGTTTGTGATTTATTGACACCATCATAATTACAAGTAATGACGCCTGCACCGACATTGACATCTGTACCAATGGTCGCATCACCGATATAACTCAAGTGATTAACCTTGCTACCATGGCCGACAGTTGATTTTTTAATCTCGACGAAATTACCGACTTTACTGTTGTTAGCCAATACGGTTTCAGGACGCAAATGGGCGAAAGGACCAACATCAACACCTGCCCCAATCTCAGCGCGATCAATCACGCAATAAGGTTTTATGTGGCAGGCATTACCAATGTGGGCGTTTTTAATGACACAGCCCGCTTCGATATACACATTATCACCTAAGATACAATCGCCCTCAAATACCACACCTACATCGACAAACACGTCCTGACCAGCGCTAAGCGTGCCACGAATATCAACGCGAGTGGGGTCAGCAAACTGCACGCCCGCTTCTTGCAAGTCGGCAACCAGTTTGCCTTGCCAAGTGCGCTCTAAGTTAGCAAGCTGTTGGCGGTTATTGACGCCTTCAATCTCAAAGGTATGCTCAGGCTCAATCGCGACAATATTAATGCCTTCAGCGACCGCCATTTTAACGATATCCGTCAGGTAATATTCTTGCTGCGCATTATCATTAGAAAGCTTTGGCAGATATTTATGCAATAACGCATTATCGACGCAGTAAATACCACTATTAATCTCTTGGATTTTTTGCTCATCAGCGCTTGCATCTTTTTGCTCGACGATGGCTTTGATATTGCCGTCTTTGTCACGTTTGATACGACCGAGACCAAACGGATTGTCAACGGTCAAGGTCAACATTGACATGCCATCCGTATTGGCAGATTTCAATGCCGTTAACGTTTGGCAACTGACCAACGGCACATCACCATAGAGAATCAGGCTTTGTCCTTCTTTTGGTAATTCAGATAGGGTCACTTTTACCGCATGTCCAGTACCCAACTGCTCAGTCTGGGCAACCCAAGTAATAGGCAGGTGCGCATATTGCTCATTAATATCTGCTTGGACTTGCTCGCCACCAAAACCATGAACAATGATGGTGTCATCAACCGTTAGTTGATGACAGGTGTCAAGAACATGACCCAATAACGACTTACCAGCCAATGTCTGTAGCACTTTTGGCTTGGCTGACTGCATACGCGTGCCTTTGCCCGCAGCGAGGATAATTACCGAAAGAGGAGATGTCATAATAGCCTACAAATGTAACAAAATATAATTTCAAATTATAACGCAAACTGTCATTTAACTAAAATGCTATGTCGTGACATCTTTGTAACCTGCGTTGTTTGTCATCGGCTTATTATTTAATGGTGACTTGCTGATGAATTGTCTGTCGTCACAAACGCATTACTAAAAAAGTGGGCGAGTCAAAAAAGACAATCGGTTATCAAAGACCGTCGCTTATATAAAAGCGTGGCTAATTTGCCAGTGTGAGGATGGTGGTATAAATAATAACCCAAACGGCTGCTGCCATGATACCTGCGATGATGTCATCGAGCATAATACCTAGGCCACCTGCGACTTTTTTATCTGCCCAGCCAATCGGTGGTGGCTTAATAATGTCAAAAAATCGGAATAATATAAAGGCGATAATGATGGCAATAATAGAAGATGTTTGGGCGATATTTTGCCAAAAATTACCGTCAGCGATACCCATATAAGATAGCGGCAGTAGGGTAAGCCACATGCCCGCCCATTCATCCCAGACAATGTGCGGGTTATCATGACCACCCATTAGCTCTGAGGTACGACCGCATATCCAACTACCAATCACACAAGAGAGAATGGTAATAATCAAAAATGGCACGAATCCTAAGCTTAGCAATGGTATCGCGATGACTATACTTCCAACCGTGCCCCAAGTGCCGGGTGCACGGCGAGGCAAACCACTTCCTAAGCCGATACCGAGCCAATAAACCAAACGGTCAAGCATCGTAGCAGTAGTGGGTAGCGGTGGACAATCATTGGCTTTACGGATATCAGGCTTAGATAGGTTGTGATCAATCATGGGTTAACCTGCAAAATGTTGGTAACCCGTCAGATTGGGCCAAGTAATAAAGGGAGCGGGATGGGTAGGTGTGATTGGCTGTCCTTGATAAAAAAGCTCTGGTCGTAAATTTTTGGTAGCATTTGTCTTGTTTACGGCTATGACTTCGCCGATACAGGTAATAGGTGTGTTGCTACTGTTATTAACAGGCGGTTCAATATGAGCAGGCAAAGTAAAAGCCAACTCATAATCATCGCCACCAGCCAACTGGCACAACAAGCGCTCAGTTAACTCAGCGTTTGCCAATGCTTTGCTGGTAGGTAGCAGATCGAGATGAATGCGCATACTAACGCTGCTTTGTTGGCAGATATGACCAAGATCTTGATACAGACCATCAGAGATATCTATCATTGCCGTAGCGCCGATTTTTGCTAGTTCTGCGCCCAGTGCAATACGCGGGGTTGGCATATGTAGCCGATGCGCAAGCTCAATACCGACGGCATTGTCAGGGTTCTGTAGTGCATAAGCGGCATCGCCAAGAGTGCCTGAGACATAGAGTTTATCGCCAACTTGCGCGCCTGAACGGTAGACGGCTGGTGTATCTTTGGTGAGTAACCCTTGCGCGCTGACACTAAGAACTAAATTGTCGCTACGCGTGGTATCACCACCAATCAGCGTCACCCTAAATAGCTGGCAAGCATGAAATAAGCCTTTAGCAAATTCACTTAACCATTGCTCATTCGCCAAGCGCTCAGGCAATGCTAACGCTAGCAGAATACTATGCGGAGTTGCACCCATCGCGGCAATATCTGAGACATTCACTGCTACAGCTTTATAGCCGATGGCAAATGCAAGCTTATTCACTTGCTCCCAATCGGCGCTAAAGTGTCGACCTTGAACGAGTGTATCAATACAGCTGACCAAACGCGCACCCGCAGGCAAGCTCATCACTGCTGCATCATCACCAATGCCTTTTTCGACCCTGCCTTTATTGACACTGCTGGACAATGACTGTGCAGCTTGCATTTGGGAGAATATACGCTCAATCAGCTCAAACTCATTCATGATTAGTCTTTGCTGTCTACATCAGTGCGGTCTGTTTCAATCGCTTTTTTGCTCGCTTTAAAGTCACTAATGTTGGCAGTAGCTTTACTAGCGCTATTGCGTTTGACAGTAGCATTATTGGCACTGATACGAAGCTTGTTTGAAGTGGTTGGTTTTTCTTCAAGAGTAGGTGTGTCGGCACTATCTTCTATATCAGCATTAGTTTCTGCATTGGTATCAGCTTTTATTACAGGTTTAGCAGCCGCTTTTTGTGAGGTGCGTAAATTGGCTTTGCTATCTGCTTCTACTTCAATAGCACGTAGCTCTACTGCCATTTTATCAAGGACGGCATTAATCAATTTATGCGCGTCAGTAGCGCCAAAGTGATGATTCAGCTTCATCGCTTCATCAAGTACCACTTTATAAGGAATTTCTAAACGGTTTTGTAGCTCGTAAGCACCAATCAATAAAATGGCGTGCTCAACGGTGTCCAATTTATCGATTTCACGGTCAAGATGCTGAGAGATAAGGACATCTAGCGCCTCGATCTGCTCTGGAATATCACGCATCATTTCATGATAATAGCCAATATGTACGGTATGCATGGCATTGGTCGCGCGGGTACGAGCAGCGATATCGTGTGGGGCATTGTCTTTCCAGCCAAGCTTACCATCGATATCGAAGCGGCGGTCAGTGACGAGCCATTCGTATAGACCTTGCATCGCAAAGCGTCGCGCTTTACGGATAGCGGTGTGACTGGTCTTGTAAGAAGACTCACTCATATCGAAGATTTGATCACCCGCACTGCTGCTCGCGATGCGCGTGGCTTCAGCTTGTTTATCATTGGTTTGGGCGGTTTTCGCAGCGCTGATAGCGCGCTTGAGTTGGTCAGTCATAGGGGGTCTATACCTAGTTTTTAAGATAAAAAGTTTTAAAATAAAATGTTAAATAGTGGTCAGCTGGCAGGCTGTGCCAGTCGAGTTTTATATCGTACTTGGTAACATTCTTTGTAACACTGACGCTGTGGCTCTCGATAAAAATGCAAGCTCATAGAAACCACAGCGCTCATTAAATAACAAACAGCCTATCAAATGATGGCTTGATTAAGCATCTTCGCTATCATCTTCAATATCTAGCTGTGATAGTACCGCAAGCATTTCTAGTACAACCATCGCCGCTTCTGAGCCTTTGTTACCCGCTTTAGTACCCGCACGCTCAATCGCTTGCTCGATGCTGTCAGTCGTCAGTACGCCATTGGCAACTGGGATATTATAATCCATAGCTACCGCGCTTAAGCCTTTTGCAGATTCGCTTGCAACGAAATCAAAATGTGGCGTGCTACCACGAATAATTGCGCCCAAAGCGACGATGGCATCAAAGCGATCAGACTCGGCGGCACGTTGAGCAACCAATGGCAATTCAAAAGCACCAGGCACGCGGATAACGGTAATGTTGCTACCCAATACACCGTGACGTAGCAATGCATCGATCGCACCATCTACCAAAGATTCAACCACAAAACCATTAAAACGACCGACGACGATACCAATACGAACGTCTTTGTTTTGATGTAAATTACCATCGATATGAGTCACGTCATTGCGCTGCTGTTGTAGATTTGACATAAAAAATCCTTTGCCGAATGGGCTTTTAATTAAAATGTAGGAATAAATAATGAGCTAAATATATTGCTAGGTTCAAATGGCTTATTATCCGTTAGATAATCAGTTAAATGAACGAAAATAAGTGGTTAGCGCTATGATAACATTTTTTTCTGTTTTATTTGTATTTTACGAGCGTACTATAAGCGCATTTGTATCCCTTGCGCTGCCATATATGCTTTGGCTTCTTGAACCGTATACTCGCCAAAATGGAAGATGCTGGCGGCAAGTACGGCATCGACGCCACCTTCTAACACTCCTTCGGCCAAATGTTGCAAATTACCGACGCCGCCTGACGCGATAACGGGCACATTGACGCGGTTAGTGATTTGCTTCATCAATGCCAAATCATAGCCTTTTTTGGTGCCATCGCCATCCATCGAGGTGACTAGTAATTCGCCAGCGCCAAGCTCAGCCATTTTGCTCGCCCAAGCCACCGCATCAATGCCCGTTGGTTTGCGACCACCATGGGTAAAAATCTCCCAACGCGGCATAACCATCCCATCAACTTCAATATCTGCAACGCGTTTGGCATCGATAGCAACGACGATACATTGATTGCCAAATTTCTGCGCCGCTTCACCGACGAACTCAGGGGTAAAGACCGCCGCAGAATTGATCGCTACTTTATCCGCACCAGCATTCAACAGATTGCGGATATCAGCGATTTTACGCACGCCGCCGCCAACTGTGAGTGGGACAAATACGGTTTCAGCCATACGCTCAACGGTATGATAGGTGGTATCGCGCTCATCATTGGTGGCAGTAATGTCCAAAAAAGTAATTTCATCAGCGCCTTGTTCGTTGTAGCGTTTTGCTACTTCAACAGGGTCTCCTGCATCTTTGATATCGACAAACTGTACACCTTTGACCACACGGCCATTATCAACGTCCAAACAAGGAATGATACGCTTTGCTAACATAGGGTCTTTCACCTTATAATCAATTCATTCTATAAGTGCTAGTCTAGCAAAATCACCACCGTATCAGGCAGATTTTCGCAAGATTATTATGCTTTTAACCAAAGTTTGCTCATGCACGGTACAATCACTGTGATTACCGTCGATATTTATCCTATTTACCTTCTTTTAATTGTCATAAGTGAGATGTCATGTCCGTCTATACCCAGTTAACCGATGACCAGTTTGCCACTTTTTGCCACCGTTTTGGCGTAGCGTTCGCGCGTGCCATTCCGATTACCCAAGGTATCAAAAACTCTAACTGGTTTATTCAGACGACTGACGATGTAGATGGCGCACACTCTTATGTCTTTACCTTATTTGAAGAACGTCCACCAGAAGACATCGAGAAGATGGCCGTCATCCTCAATCAACTGGACGGTAAATTACCGGTCGCCGCGCCGTTGGCGTTAGTTGATAGCACAGAAAAAGGCTATGTCATACGCTATGATAATAAAGCCATTACCTTAGTGCCATGCCTAGCAGGCTTGCACCCAGAGCAGACCACGCAAGCGATGTGTCATGAGATTGGTGCTGCTTTAGCGATGCTGCATGAGACATTGCAAGCACTACAACCTGCGGAAGAATATGGCGTGCCTTTATACCCATGGAGCGAGGTGCGCGATCGTGAAATGCAGTTTATGCCCGGTGACGAAGCCAAATTGATGAGTGATATCTGGCAGTCTTATACGGATTTGCCGCTTGCCACTTTGCCAAAAGGCTTATGTCATTTAGATATGTTTGCCGATAATACCTTATGGGATTTGCAAAAAGGTGAAGAACGTCTGACGGGTCTATTGGACTTTACCGAAGTCAGTGTTGAGCACTATGTGATGGATATTGCCATTACGATTAATGATTTTTGTACCACTTGGGGTATGGCTGAACAAGGCGAGTCGGTAAATTTTGACCGCAGTAAAATGGCAGCTTTCTTACAAGGCTATGAGTCTAAACGCACGCTTAATAACGATGAAAAACGTGCCTTACCGGTTATGCTGGCAAAAGCGGCGGTAATTTTTTGGCTGTTGCGTTTAAACGTTATTCACTATAACCGTACCGAAGGACGGACTGGCGATAATATCATGGTCAAAAATCCTGATCTGATGAAACGCCTTGCCGCTTATCATTGGGCGCATGTGGAAAAAGCGCAGAATGCAGTATTTGTGCTATCAAATAAACATGATAATCAAATAGTCGGCGTGTTTAGCAATATTACCCAAGCTGAGCAGGCGCGTGATAAATTAAGTGATAGTAGCCATTTTGCCATCAAAGAATATACGCTCGATCAATGAGCATAAATTGTTTTTGTTCGACCATTCCTGTATCAAAACCATAAGGGCGATCCCATGACCGATCAAGTTGATAACTGGCACAAACTGGCACGCTACGATACCAATATGCAAGGTGAGCTGCATGCCAATCTGCTGCGTAACAATGGTATTAGGGTGTCTCTGCAACCACTGAGTGCGATGCCCGGTATGAACTCTGGGATTGTGCTGTGGATACAGGATACCGATTTGGCGCATGCACAGCGCATTTTAGCGAATATTGACACCGATGGGGCAACGCCTTATGAGATGTTTGATGAAACGTCCGCAGCCAAAATTAACCCTACTTTAAATTCTGCACAAGATAAAAATAACGGCGGTACTCTATAAATGTGCCAACTCTTAGGAATGAACTGTAATACCCCAACCGATATTGGCTTTAGCTTTGCAGGCTTTCGCCGCCGCGGTGGCATGACGGACAGTCATGAAGATGGTTTTGGCATTGCATTTTTTGAGCGCAGTGAATGCGCTAATAATAATGATGAATCGGCAAATGACTCAACGGGGCTGCGCTTGTTTCATGACAATCGTCCAAGCCACCTGTCACCAGTCGCTGACTTGGTTAATAATTATCCAATAAAAGCCATGAACGTCATCGCTCATATTCGTAAAGCGACCCAAGGGCAGAACTGCTTGGCAAACACCCATCCGTTTGTCCGCGAAGTCTGGGGCGAGCAGTGGGTATTCGCTCATAATGGACAGATGAATAGCGAATTTATCAAACGCTGTCAGCGCTTGCAAGACAACGGCAATGCTTCACACTGCCAGCCAGTCGGTTCAACCGATTCTGAGATGGCGTTTTGCTATTTGGTTAATCGCCTAAAGAGTAGCTTTAAGTCGCGCCCTGATGACAAAACGCTGTTTAATTTTTTGACCACCCAATGTCGTTATTTATCTGCCAATGGTTTATTTAACTGCTTGATATCAAATGGTAAGTGGCAAATGGCATATGCGGGTAGTTTGCTATTTTATCTCACGCGCCAAGCACCATTTGGCGAGGCGAAATTGGCAGATGATGATTTAGCCATTAACTTTGGTGATGTGACCACAGACACGGATAAAGTGACGATACTAGTGACAGTGCCACTGACTGAAAATGAAAAATGGCAACAGTTAGCCGTTAATGAGTGTCTGATATTCCAAGATGGCGACGTCATTTATAAAGACAGTCCAAGTCAGCGGAAGTTTTTGACGATTGAGGAAGGGATTGCGGTTGCACGGTCAGTTGGGGCGAGTGTTTAGAGGTTGATCGACTTGTATTTTGACATTGGTCGTTCAATCATAAAGTTAATAGTGAACTAATAATTAGGTGTAGCCATGTTAGGCAATGACATTCAAATAAAACAGCTCGTAGGTGTTGGTGATGTACATCTTAGCTTTCAACCTGACCAAAGAGTGTATTGTCTGATTGGTGAGAATGGCATCGGCAAGACGAAGTGTTTGGAGGCGCTATTTTCTCTATACTTCACCAATTATGAAATTATATATAGTAAGGTCTTTAACGATAATTACTATTCATTTGAGAATATAGTTGTTGATGGGCATGAGCTCAACAGTAACTCTGATAAAGGCATGAAAGATGTTGATAGTCATAACTTAGCTGTAGTGATGATTGGTGCACTAAATCGAGGCACAATCGAGTATCAGGAAGGTAGTTTCGATAAAAATATTTGGGCTTATGGCGCTCGTATGTCAAATCATCTTAATAACAATTTTTCTGCTTTGAATAATAAAGAGATGAAAAGTCTTGGAATGAATGAACTGTTGAATCAATGGATTATTCAACGCGCTCAATCTGCCAATCCTTATCAAGCTGCTGAAGACAACCGAGAAGTTGAAATCATCACATTATTGGATCTGCTTAACAAAGCTGACGAGCGAATTGATAGTGAATTCCTTGAAATCTCAGGAAATAATCGCGTGTTTATAAAAGTTTCTGATAAAAAAACTGAATTATCCGAGCTCTCTAGCGGCTTTGCTTCAATTCTTAAAATCATGCAATCTATCATTGCAGGTTATAGTTATTTCACCAATGAAACTAATATTGCTCGCGTTAAAGGCGTGGTATTCATTGATGAAATAGAAAGCCATCTACATACTAAGTGGCAAGCGACTATTATTCCTACTTTAAAGCATTTATTTCCCAATACGACGTTTTATATTACCACTCACTCCGCTATTGTTTTGAGCCAATTGCAACATGGCGAAGCTTATGAGTTGTATCGTGATAAAGAAGATGGAATTGTCAAAACTGAGCTGATAGAACATCCCAACAATGCCGCATTTGTAGATTTGTTAAAAGATGCCTTTGATATTGATATCAATCGCTTGAAGCTGTCGCGTGATAATGCACCGCAGCAAACAGAAGCAAAACAGGCATTACTGAGCTTATTAGATGAAAAAATTAGGCAGTTAGAGGGAGGGCAATCATGAAAGAGAAAGAGAAACTGTTAGACACAAATTATCTGATTGGTCTGCTTGAAGGTAAAAGTGATGGAAATGATACTGAGCTTTTACAGAATTTGAAAAATTTGCGTAGCGAAATAGCTTTAAACAATGTAGAAGTAGTGATAACTCCACTTATTCGCTATGAGTTTTTAAGATACTTTCTGTGGAAAACACAAGAAAGTGAGATGAAAAAATATATCAATGTCATGAATGGATTAACCACCTTAGACATCAGCCAAGATGTAGCAGATTTGGCTGCAGATTTATATCGATTAGATAAGTTTGAAGCAGATAATGCTAACATTAATAAAAATATCGACAAGCGCCAGTTTGATATATTTCATTTTGCTACAGCTAAAATAAATGGTATAGAATTATTATCTAATGACAAGCACTTACCACAACTTGAAAATTTATATGCGCTTTATAAATTGGACGAAATACTCTAAAAACTAACCCAAATAAACCCCACAACACCGCTTAAACTTCTCCCCTGAACCGCAAATACACGGCTGCTTTTGATTCACTGTCATCGCAACCGTTGGATCTAAGAAATACCAACGTACATCATTATTGACTTTGTCTGTCACTTTTACAAAGGCAGACAATTCATGGTGCGCCTGCATTTTCTCTTCTAAATTAGCTGTATTATCTTTGATATTAAAATAAGCTTTAAACTCAACTTGTGCGTGCCTTTTACCTAGCTTTGGCATGTGCGCTACGATTTCCAATCCTGCCCAATTCGTCTCTTTTGCCCACGATTCAATCGCGTTAATATCAAGCAATGCTTGCTGTGCGGGCAGCGTAGTCTTGACGATATAGTCTGGTTTCACGAGCACAAACGCACTATAGCGGCTACGCATCAAACGCTCGCCATCGGGAGCATAAAGCCTGTCATGATAAGGCTGGCAGCAATCTTTATAAAGTAGTGGTGAGCTAATAGCGCTTGATGATGGATGAATTTGGCAAGGGCAAACGTGTAGATTAGGTTGCATGTTTTATTCTCATTTTTGCTTGGGTTTTACTGCTTTACAGTATCTTTATCGCAGCATGCTTTTTATTAGTTCTGGCAATATGCCGACTTTTAGCTGTGCCCATGGTGCTGGGTCGCGCAGCTGCTGCCAAAATGCATCAAACGGCGGGGCAAAATAGACCAACATGGCGAGCAGTGTATATAGTAATAAATACCACCACTTATCTTTAGGCTGATAAAACTTCATCGCTGTACCTGATGAGCGCTTCATTTTCATATTGGATAAATTAACACTATAAAGCTCGTCCAACGCCAAATGCACCAGCGCGCCGCCGAATAAAAATAAGCCGTAGAACCAGCTAGCGGTTAATGGTAAGTTTAAAATATCGTAGCTGACATAGGTCATTCCAAGACCCATTATCGCCATATAAGGGACGGAATGAATCACGCCGCGATGCACGGTCATGTTGGTAAAAATAGAAAAAATCACATAACGCATAAAGCCGTAGCCTACCAGCCATAATGCAATCAGGGCGAGCAAACTCAGCTCACTGCGCCAATGCATGACCAAACCAAAGGCAAAAATAAACGAGGTGATATTAAAACCAAGCTTAATCGGTGTTGAGTTGTCAGAATCCAAATCAGGGAGTAGCCCACCGATGGTGCCAAGCGCCACGCAAACTAAAAACCCCGAATCATCAATCAATCCCGCTTTATAAACCGTCAAACTGAGCGTACCACTGACCATGAATGCAACATTTAGGTGGGTGTTAAAATTTGCCATAAAAACTCATCAATAAATAGCGCGCGAAACGATTGTTTCGAGGCGTTTGCCTAGCGGTAAAAAAGCGCACCATAATAGCATAGCGCAGCCAAACGTCTAACAGATAAGGTTTATATGCCCGCCATCGGTTTACTCATCAATCTTGATTCTGATGTTCCTTGTGAGAGTGTATTTATGTTTTATGAAAGCTTCATTGACATTAATTGACAAGTGCTATGGTTGTTCTATTTAAATCAATTGAACGGTGCCAGCGAAACCATTCAAAGTCCAATATGGACAAATTATTATCAAGGAGTGATCTCAAATCAGGTCATTTAGTAGTCTTGCCAATGTTAACGATGCCATCCTGCTTGGCTGAGGATGACAATCCTAGTTTTTATAATGGTAATGTTTTGCGTAATGGTCGAAGCCAGAAGCATGGGAGTTGAGAGGAAGTTGGGCACTTAGAACAGAGTATGTATAAATAAATCGTTAAACCCTTGTTACGTTTACGATTATGCCACGATTTGACAACGTCTAGGCGTTAACAAAGCGCCGTCGTTTTGTTATGGTAAAAGAGCGTTATTGTTAAGTACTAAAGAGTCGCTTAGCTATTTTGTTAACCCAACTTTATATTTTACTGTGTCAAATAATAATGGTTTTGAATACAACGCGTACAATCATCTATCTAGCCACCAATCCTCAGTATAAACATATAACCGTTTAGGCTTAAGATCTATAACAACGATAAGGAAGCTACCATGAGTGATATTTTTAATGTAAAAGACACCATTTCGGTCGATGGCAAGGAACATACCTATTACAGTCTGCCGAAGCTAACCGAAACTTTTGAGCACATCAGTAAACTGCCATTTTGCATGAAAATTGTCTTAGAAAACCTATTACGTAATGAAGATGATGGTCAGTCTGTCGGCAAAAACCACATTGAAGCGGTTGCCAACTGGGACGCGGGCGCAGAAGCGTCAAAAGAAATCGCTTTTATGCCAGCGCGTGTTGTCTTGCAAGATTTCACGGGTGTGCCCTCTGTTGTGGATTTGGCCGCGATGCGTGATGCCGTTGTTGAGCTAGGCGGTAACGCTGAGCAAATTAACCCCTTTATCCCGAGTGAATTGGTCGTTGACCATTCTGTACAAGTTGACGCTTATGGTCGTGAAGATGCGCTGGATTTGAACGAAAAAATTGAATTTAAACGTAATAATGAGCGTTATGAGTTCTTGCATTGGGGTCGTAATGCGTTTAAAAACTTTGTGGTCGTACCACCAGCCACCGGTATTGTGCATCAGGTCAACCTTGAATATTTAGCTCGTGTTGTCATGGCAGCAGATGTCAATGTTGATGGTGAAAGCGAATTGACTGCCTATCCAGATACAGTATTTGGTACTGACAGTCATACCACCATGATTAATGGTATTGGTGTGCTTGGTTGGGGTGTGGGCGGTATTGAAGCGGAAGCGGCTATGCTCGGTCAACCATCATCGATGCTCATTCCACAAGTGGTTGGTTTTGAGCTAAAAGGCAAACTTACCGAAGGCGTCACCGCGACAGATTTGGTATTGCGTGTGGTTGAAATGCTACGTGCGCACGGTGTGGTGGGCAAATTCGTTGAATTCTATGGCGAAGGCTTACACAGTATGCCGCTTGCAGATCGTGCCACCATTGCCAATATGTCACCAGAATATGGTGCGACCTGTGGTATTTTCCCGATTGACCAAATGGCGATTGATTATCTACGTCTATCTGGACGTGATGAGGCGCAAATTGAGTTGGTCGAAAAGTATGCCAAGGCGCAAGGCTTATGGCACGATGCTGACACGCCAGCGGCGATTTATTCAAGTAAGTTAGAGCTAGATCTGTCTTCAGTACAGCCCGCACTTGCTGGCCCGAACTTGCCACAACAGCGTATCAATCTGTCTGATATGCACGAAAAATTTGGCGAAACGTTAGAAAAAATGACCAAAGATCGCAAGTCAGAAGTAGAAGGCAAAGTACGCTTTGATCAAGAAGGCGGTGAGCAAGAGCAGGCTGAACACTTAGCCGCACAGCCAAAAATTGATGACAGCCAAGATGAAGGCTATCAGCCTGCAAATGGGGTTTTCTCTACCATTAAAATCGATGAAAAAGAACATAAGCTGCGTGATGGTTCAGTCGTGATTGCCGCTATTACCTCTTGTACCAATACCTCAAACCCAGCGGTTATGATTGGTGCTGGTTTAGTTGCCAAAAAAGCGGCTGCAAAAGGTCTTAAAGCCAAGCCTTGGGTTAAGACTTCGCTCGCCCCGGGTTCTAAAGTCGTGACTGACTATTTAGAAAAAACCAAGCTAATGGATGAGCTGGAAAAAACAGGTTTTTACTTAGTCGGCTATGGTTGTACCACTTGTATCGGTAACTCAGGGCCGCTGCTAGAAAGCATTGAAAAAGGTATCGAAGAGAATGATCTAGTCGCCGCTGCGGTACTGTCCGGTAACCGTAACTTTGAAGGCCGTATTCACTCACATGTCAAAGCCAGTTACTTAGCGTCACCGCCGTTGGTTGTCGCCTATGCCTTAGCCGGTACGGTCGATATTGACATGACCACCCATCCGCTAGGTCAGGATCAAGATGGTAATGATGTCTATCTAAAAGATATCTGGCCAACGTCAGAAGAGATCAATGAGTTGATTGCTAATAATATCGACGCGGATATGTTCCGCAAGAATTACGGTGAAGTGTTTGACGGTAGTGCAGCATGGAACGCTATTAGCTCAGCCGATAGCCAGCTGTATCCGTGGAGCGAAGAATCTACTTATATCAAAAACCCACCGTTCTTTGATGGTATGACCATGGAGCCAGAAGGTATCCCTGATATTGAAGGCGCGCGTATCTTGGGTTTATTTGGCGATTCAATCACCACCGACCATATCTCACCAGCTGGTAACATCGATCCAGACTCGCCAGCAGGTAAATACTTGCAAGAGCGCGGTGTGATGCAAGCCGACTTCAATAGTTATGGCTCACGCCGTGGTAATGATGCGGTTATGACCCGCGGTACTTTTGCCAACATACGTATCAAAAACACCATGATGGGTGGCAAAGAGGGTGGCTATACCTATTACTTCAAAGGCGATAGCGCGACGCTTCAAGACGGTGAAGAAATGGCCATCTATGATGCGGCGATGAAGTATAAAGAAGATAAGCGTCCGTTAGTCGTGCTTGGCGGTGCAGAATATGGTTCTGGCTCTAGCCGTGACTGGGCAGCGAAGGGGACAATTTTACTCGGCGTAAAAGCGGTATTGACCAGCTCATTTGAGCGTATTCACCGCTCAAACTTAGTTGGCATGGGTGTCTTACCATTGACCTTTAAAGAAGGTGAAAATGCAGAGACTTATAATTTAGATGGCTCTGAAGTGCTTAGCATCACTGGTCTAGATAATGGTGAAAGCAAAACAGCGACAGTCACTGCTACACGTGCCGATGGTTCGTCTGAGAGCTTTGATGTCAACGTCATGCTACAGACACCAAAAGAGCGTGAATATGTGCGTCATGGTGGCGTGTTACACTATGTACTACGTCAACTGGCTGCTGAGAATAAAGACGCTGCGTAATGGTAAGTTAGACTTAATATGAAAAAAAAGCCCAGTCCCAGTCAAAGTAGGGGATTGGGCTTTTTTATTGAGCTAGGAAAAGGGAAAAAAGTATCTGAAAATCTATTTCCTTAAATCATCTGAAATTCTCATTCCAGTTCTCCTTAAATACTTTATTTAAGAACTTTTCTTTATCGATGCTACCGTCATTGTTTAAGCAGCTCTTATCGACAAAAAGGTAATTCGTCCAACTGATATCAGGAGACAATTCATTGATTTTATTTACCATATCAACTTCACTAATGTCAGAGAAGTCTTTAATAATAAGTTTTTGAGCCAGCTCTAAAATGCGACTCTTTGTTTTATACTCATAAGAATTTGGATACTCAGAAATTTTATCAAAAAATTCTTCGTAATTTATACTCAGGTCTTCGTTTACATACCCCTCACTCCAGAATATATAGTCACTCCAAAATGGGTCAGGAGATAGTTTATCTAGTTCAAGCTTTATTTCTACTTGCCTTGACTCTGAGCATGGAGTATTAATTAACTCTTCAAGTAATAAAGTGATTTTTTGCTTAGTATCATTATTCATTATTATTCCCTCTACTATTTGTTTAAATGGTTTCAGCTCTTCTCAGTCAACAGGTTAATCCCCAGCCCAATAAACACCACCCCACTAATTCTATTGAGCATTGTTTCAATAGAGGGGTTTTCTCGTAGGCGTGTACTAAACCGCGCAGCCAATAGCGCCAAACATAAGCACCATATAAAGCCAGTGGTAGCAAAAGTCAGACCCAATATCAAAAATGACAGCATGCCATAAGCGTAACTAGTGTCGATAAACTGAGGGAAGAACGCCAAGAAGAATAAGGCAACCTTTGGATTAAATACATTGGTCAATACGCCTTGCTGATAGATTTTCCAGCCGTCTACGGCCTTGTGTCTAGTCACGTCCTGAGCTTTGGACAAACTGTTTGCGATTGAGTTCGAGTTTTTGCTCGTTAGCATTTTAAAGCCTAAATAACACAGGTAAGCCGCACCAATATATTTGACGATCATAAAGGCTGTAGGGGAGTTGGCAAGCAGTACTGACAGTCCCAGCGCCGCGAATAATGTATGTACTAAAGCACCTGAGGTAATGCCTAACACAGAATAAAACCCTGCGGCTTGTCCCTGTGAAATACTGCGGGTGATGATATACATGCTATCTGTGCCAGGGGTTAGGTTTAATAAAATAGCGGCTAAGACAAACCCTAGATAATTCTCGATACCAAACATTGCAACCACCTCCCTTTGATAATACTAATTGTCCGTATGTTATACAGTCTGTATATATTTTATAAAACTCTTAAGGGGTAGATAGTAGCGAGCATTAGATAGGTTGGCAATAGCGCGGATAGTTATAGGGCTGTGAGAATAGCGTTAATAAATATTTGAGAAATGACAGACATAAAAAATCCCAGTCACCGTATGATGACTGGGATTTTTTATTGTTCGCTTATTAGTCTGATCTAATGCTAAGCAAAAGTGCTAATAAGTGACGCCGAATAGTGGCGTCCCCAGGGGGATTCGAACCCCCGTTACCGCCGTGAAAGGGCGGTGTCCTAGGCCTCTAGACGATGGGGACGCATAGAGTGTTATAACCAAAAAGGCTACAACGGTACTTCACAATATCAGAGTGCTTATCTATTAATAATAGAGCAAGCCTTGCCTAGGTGCTGATATCGTCCTACTAGCGAGTATTTATAGTTACGTTTCAGTAGTACTGAGCGTTGCAATAAATAGTATGGTGGAGCTAAACGGAGTCGAACCGTTGACCCCTTGCATGCCATGCAAGTGCTCTACCAACTGAGCTATAGCCCCTCGCTAAGAGTGTGCGTATTTTATGCAAGACCAGCAGTCCTGTCAACTACTATTTTAAAAATAATCAATAAATATGCAAAAAAAAGTGTTTTAGCCTGTTTTAATGGCCTAACAAGCTTAAATTAGCGTGGATTTTGCTTGAGAGCGATCTCTTTGATGGCTTTATCGGTATAAAACTCTTCTTCGCTGCCATCAGAAAAAACAATCGCACAGCATTCAGTTGGCATATATTGACCACCCTTTTCTCGGATTGTTCTGATGCCTTTAAAGCCAATGATGTCAAAATCGGCTAATTTATCTAGATTATGCTTGGTATAACTGCAGTAAGTGGTGTATATCCACTTTAAATCTTCAAAATCTTGACCAGTGGTAAGAGTAAGGTTTGCCTCGAACAGCTCTTTTACGATGGCATCATAGTATTTCTGCGCTTCTTTTAGGGTGTTAAATACATAATCTTTGCTTTCTATTGTGACGGTTTTGGCGGCCATGTTTGTTTCCAATTAAGATGTTTAAAAGTATGAGGGTAGTTATACCGACTAATAACGAAAAAAGGGTCAGAACTGGCCTGACCCCTTTGAATGCATAAAATTTAGCTAATTATTATTCAGCAGCCAAACTATTTATCAGCTAAGAAGTCTGGCAACTCTGCTGCTTGTTTTTCAAGTTTCTTCAGTTTCTTTTTACCCAAACCGCCCAGTACATCAACAGCATGACGCAAGCGAGTCAGCGTCATATCAGCACCGATAATCGCCATAGAGTTCATGACAGGCGTCGATGAGGTGCTACCAGCGATGGCGATAAAGAACGGCGCCATAAAGTCACGCATCTTAATATCAAGGTGAGCAGCAAGGCCTTTTAACGTGGCGTAGATGTTTTCTTCTGACCAAGTTGGTAGGGTCTCAAGCTGCCAAAGCGCTAATTGGAGCATCTCGATAATTTGCTCAGGCGTGAGCGATTTATGAGTAAAGTTCTCAGCATTGATATCAGGTAGGTTCTGGAAATAAAAGCCGCCCCAATTAACCGCATCAGACAATAGCTCGATACGTGGTTGAATCGCCGCTGCGATAGCAGTTAATTTATCGCTGTTATTCGCCCACTCAAGGATTTTATTTTTTAACTCTTCAGGCGTGAGGGCGCGTAGCCACTCGGCATTCAGCCAGTTCAATTTTTCGATGTCAAAGATAGGGCCGCCAAGCGACACACGCTGAATATCAAAGCTGGCAATCATTTCTTCTAAGGTAAATTGCTCAGCATCATTAGGCATTGAGTAGCCCATACGACCGAGATAGTTTAGCAACGCTTCGGGCAGGACGCCTGCATCACGATAATAGGTGATAGAGGTAGGGTTTTTACGTTTAGAAAGCTTTGATTTGTCTGGGTTACGCAGTAACGGCATGTGGCAAAGGACTGGCATTTCCCAACCAAAATACTCATAAAGCAGCTGATGTTTAGGCGCAGAGTTGAGCCACTCTTCACCACGCAACACATGGCTGATGTCCATCAAATGGTCATCAACGACGTTGGCGAGATGATACGTTGGCATGCCGTCGGTTTTTAGCAATACTTGCATATCGACTTGTGTCCAAGGAATCTCAACCGTACCGCGTAGCATGTCATGTACTTGACAGATACCTTCGGTAGGCACACGCATACGAATCACATGCGGTTTGCCTTCAGCGACCAATTGCGCGGTTTTCTCTGGCGCTAAATGGGCACAGCGACCGTCGTAACGTGGCGTTTCACCATTGGCCATTTGCTCGGCACGCATGGCATCTAGCTCTTCACTGGTACAAAAGCAGCGAAACGCATGATCGTTTTCTATGAGCTGTTCGGCGTGCTTTTTGTAAATATCGCTACGCTCACTCTGACGATAAGGCGCGTGCGGACCGCCGATATCTGGACCTTCTGCCCAATCTAGACCGACCCAACGCAGCGCATCCAAAATCATTTTTTCAGATTGTTCGGTTGAGCGCGTTTGGTCTGTGTCTTCGATACGTAAAATAAATTCGCCGCCGTGGGCTTTAGCGAATGCTAAATTGAATAGGGCAATATAAGCGGTGCCGACATGCGGAAAGCCAGTAGGCGATGGTGCAATGCGGGTGCGGACAGGGCGATTGCTGCTAGTAGAAGTCGTAGATTGCGTCATAGAAATCTCAGAATAGGCTAGTTAATGAAGATGGCACTGAAAGATGGTAATAAAAAATAGCAGTTAAACATAATGATTAAACATGGCGATTAAAAAATAGTAACGACAAATATGAATCAAAGATTTTAATAAAAATACAGATGAAACAATAACCGTCAATATGGAAAAATAGCGTAAAATATAGCGCTAGTATAACAGAGAGAGGGAATATTTTTAACGAAATGCCCGTCTAGTGCTTGACTACCAGTGTATCCTTGCGATAATAATGTTAGACAAGTCATAACTTGTTTATTTTCATCTGATTTTTCACTCTTACTGACCAAAATGGTCGTCATCTACTGAGTCGTTTGTGTCCATATTGAATAATAAGCCAAAAAATACGCCGAATACTAAGCAAGATTCTAAAATAGACCCTTCTTTAGCCACTGTTAATGCTGCGTCAGCGGTTGAGCTGCCTGCTGCAAAAAACGATTTTATGGTAGAGAATGATTCTGCTAATCAGCCGCCTCAAGAGTCTGTCACTGATAAAAACACCTCTGATGAATTGAGCTTTGTCCATGATGCGGTGCTGTTGCAAGAAACCGTCGCGGCAGTGCTAGGCGTTAAATCACTGCCTAAGCAAACAGACGATTGCCAAAATAGCTTGCAGATGAGAGGCATCTACGTCGATGCTACCTTTGGGCGTGGTGGTCATAGTCGATTATTATTAAGCCAGCTGGCTGATGACGCAACCTTGATTGTTTTTGATAAAGATCCAACCGCCATTAGCGTTGCTCGCGAATTGGCAAATACCGATAGTCGCGTAAAAGTGGTGCATGATAGTTTTGCGACGTTGACAGATAGTCTAGCCGCAATGGGTATCATGCAAGTTGATGGCTTAATGGCAGATTTGGGTATCTCATCGCCGCAAATTGATGATGGTAGCCGTGGTTTTAGTTTTATGCGCGACGGTGCGGTCGATATGCGTATGGATACCAGCCGTGGGCAGTCGGTCGCTGAATGGCTAGAAAAAGTCGACGATGAAACTTTGGCCAATGTGCTTTATGAGTTTGGCGAAGAGCGTCACAGTCGCCGTATCGCTCGTGCTATTAAGCAGATGGAAAGTTACGACTCTACTTTAGCGTTAGCTGAAGTGATTAAAGTAGCACATCCTAATTGGCAGCGCGGTAAACATCCAGCGACTCAGAGTTTTCAGGCGATGCGCATTTTTATTAATAATGAGCTGGGCGATGTCGATGACTTTTTAGAACAAAGTATTCCGATCTTGAAAGCAGGCGGGCAGCTAGCAGTGATTAGTTTTCACTCGTTAGAAGATCGCCGTATCAAGCAGTTTTTGCAGCGTCATAGTAAAGGGCAATATCCAGAAGATGAGAATTTGCCGATGCCGCCGAAGCGTCCGCGTTATTTTAGTAAGCCTAAACGTGTGGGTCCCAGTAAAGCTGAAACCAGTCAAAATCCACGCGCGCGTAGCGCTTGGTTACGCATGGCGACTCGTACCGATACTGACTACTTATCCAGCGTTGAGCAATAACACACAGGTAGTAGCATGATGTTATCGAGAAGGTGTTTGGCTGGGTTACTGGTGGTTGGTTGCTAGCGATTAGGTAGGATAGAAAGTCTTAATACTTACGCGGCTGTTAAAAATCTGTAAACATTATCTGCTAGGCTCGGCTGTTCCTTTTTCGTTTGGTTTTACTTTATTGATGGTTCTGTGCAAAGCGTCTTACTGCTCTAAAACAGTTGCCAATTTTCATACTTGAAGTCCACTTTTTGAGATCGTCATGGCAATATCTGACAAACCTGCAAACCGTCGCGCTACAATGCCAAATAATACCGATATCGGCGAGCTATTCGTGCGCCGATTTAATGTGGTTAGTATCTATGTAGTGGTGCTATTGCTGCTAGCAGTGGCGATTGTATGGAGCGGTATCAAAACAGCCGAAGGCATTCAGCAATATCATCAGGATTATAAAACCTTGCAAGACATGAAAAAACAAGAGCGTAATCTGCAAGTTGAACATCAGCGTCTGCTTATCGAACAGCAGACCTTTAGTGCGACACCGCAAATTGCCAGCCGTGCGGTGGCTGAACTGGGTATGTTTTCACCGACGTTAAAAGATAAGCTCATTATCCAGCCAGGTGTTGCCACAGCGCAGGTGCCAGTCATCGATACTGACTCAGATGAGGATAAGTCTGACGTTATCGAACCACGGGCTTCCACAGATTTATCGCCTGATGCTCCTATCACCGAAGCCACGGTAGCGGAGGCAGGACAATGAGTGACAAAAAATCCAACGCCAATAGTGGTAAAACAACCGCAAAAAATGCGAGTAAAAAGCCAGCCAGCGGCAAGGTTACCAAGCCCTTACGTCCTGCCAGTGCAGCCAAATCGGGAAAAACGAGCAGTAAGCCTGAAGGTCAACCATCTGGTAACCGCAAAGCCAAGTTATTTGGTCGTTTGAAAAAGAATGAAGAACAAGGCGCTTATACCAGTGTCAAAAACCTGAAAAATAAAAGAGGGTTTTTAGGTAAAGCGTCTGGCGCTTCCTCTCGCGGTGGTTTTGAGCAAGATAAAAACCGTTTCCGTACTATTTGGTTCATTGCCTTGGTTGTCTTGGGTTTGCTGATATCCCGTGCTTATTATTTACAAGTCGCCAATGCTCAGTTTTATCAAGACAAAGGCGATGAGCTCATCACCAGCGTGCGCACGCAAAAATCCTATCGTGGCATGATTACCGATCGCAACAATTTGCCACTTGCAGTCAGTGCACCACTGGCGACAGTCTCCTTCAGTCCGCATGATTACGCGCGCGAATATTACGAGCTTAAGCGTATTATTATCACCAATCCTGAGAGCCCGCAACTGGTTGCGCGGATGCAAAAGCGTTTGGATAATATGGATCTGACCACGCTTGCGGCTGCTGCGAATATTTCGGTCACTGAGCTAAAAAAAGTCACTGCTATCGATGATAGTGTCGATGTGACCAATGAAGCAGCGGTTAAAGCGGCGCTACCGTCGGGTGCAGGCTCGCATTATCTGCCGCTACTGAATAAAGTAACGCCCGAGATTGCCCAAAGTGTCAGCACCCTTGATTTTCCTGGCGTCTATGAAAAAAACTTCTTCCAGCGCTATTACCCGCAGCCGCAACCAAACTCGCAACTATTGGGCTTTATGGGACAAAATGTCAGCGATCCTGAAGGTGGCTACGAAGGGCGTGCTGGTATCGAACGTCAGTATGAAACTGAGCTGGCAGGTGACGATGGTAAAGTGTTGGTGCTAAAAGATGCCAAACAAAATAGTTTAAAAGAAATTAAACAGATTGAGCCAGAAATACCGGGCAAAGATGTCGCACTGACCATTGATTCACGCCTGCAGTATTTACTTTATAAAGAGTTAGAGAAAGCAGGGCGTTTGCAAAAAGCACGCTGGTCGACGGGGATGATTGTTGATGTGCAAACCGGTGAGGTGCTTGCCTTATCAACATGGCCATCATTTAACTCCAATAATCTGAATGAGATGACGGGTGAAAACCAACGTAACCGTGCGCTGCTTGATGTCTTTGAACCCGGTTCGGTGATGAAACCATTTACCGTTGCCGCCGCTTTAGATTCAGGCAAGTACACGGCCACCTCTCTAATCGATACCAATCCTGGCTCTATCCGCGTCCGTGGCTATACCATTCGCGATCATAACAATCTAGGTATGATTAATATGGGCACGCTGCTGCAGAAGTCTAGTAACGTCGCCTCCACCAAGATTGCGTTGTCGCTACCGCCTGATGCGATTACCAATATGCAAAAGCAATTTGGTTTTGGTTCAAAGACACCGCTACAGTTTCCAGGGGAAGGTAGTGGGCTGGTCGTCACGCCAAAAGAAAAAGAAACTTCAAGACGTGCAACGGTCAGTTATGGCTATGGTCTACAGGTAACACTGGCTCAGGTCGCTCAGGCTTATTCGGCGCTAGCGGCAGGCGGTGTGATGCATCCATTGACCCTCATTAAAGATGACAAGCCGGAGCCAAGCAAGCGTATCATGGCACACGAGCAGGCGATGTCTATCGTACAAATGATGGAAAGTGTCACCGAGCAGGGTGGTACTGCTAAAGGTGCGGCGATTGATGGTTATCGCGTCGCTGGTAAAACAGGGACGTCGCGTCGTATCAATCCAAAAGGTGGCTACTATACTGACCAATACCGCAACGTTTTTGCTGGTATGGCACCAGCATCTAACCCAAAATTAGTGGGTGTGATGTTGATCGAAGACCCACGTGCGCAGATTTATGCTGGTTTAACGGTAGCTCCGGTCTTTCATAACGTTATGAAAGAGGCGCTGCGTTTATACAATGTACCGTTAGATAAACCGTTAAAAACGGAAGACCAATAGCCACAGAAGTAAGTTTTTTAAATGTTCAGCTCTTAACTATTTGATGTGTTTTAACCGTTTAGGATTTGCCAATGACTCTGTCACCCTCGTCGCCAAGCAGCACCCCAGTCACCTTGCAACAGCTGGTTGAATCCAGTAGCAGCAATAGGCATGGTGCAGGTATAGAGCAGGTATTGCAAAAACTATCGACTCAGAAGGCATTGACTGAGAGTGATTCCAAGCAAGTGAATTCGGTTGCCAATATCCCATTCCAGCAGTTTCGTTTAGACAGTCGTCAGCTAGAGCCGAACGATGTGTTTGTGTTATTAAAAAGCCACATACCAAACTGTCAAAAAAGTCGTGACAACCTTTATCAAGCCGCTGAAAATGCGGCTTTCATCCTATCAGAAATAGATCCTACGGCTTTGCTTAGTGTCACTAGCGTGTCAAATCATGCCGATATCACCTTACCAAATGATAGTACTTCTAAAGCGCAGCAGCATTTAGCAGCACTGCCTTGCCCCGTTTTATACGTGCCCAATATTCGTGATTTTTTAGGGACGCTCATTCAAGCACGTTTGCAATATCAGCAGCCTGTGACCTTGCCAAAGGTGGTCGCGGTGACGGGTACCAATGGCAAAACCACCATCAGTCAATTGGTGGCGCAATTGACGCAGCTGACTGGCATGAGCAGCGCGGTCATGGGCACAGCAGGTAATGGCAGGCTTGGTGCTTTGGTGCAAGCCAGCCATACCACGGGCGACGCCCTAGCGGTACAGCAATTTTTATATCAAATGGGTACAGAGAATGCTCAGTTATTGGCATTGGAAGCCAGCTCGCATGGTTTGGATCAGCAGCGTTTACAAGGTATGCCCGTGTCGGTGGCGATTTATACCAACTTAAGCCGTGACCACTTAGACTATCATGCTGATATGGCAGAGTATGCGGCAGCAAAAGCTAGACTGTTTGATAAAGCACATTTTCCAGCGTTGACCCACGCCATCATCAATATCGATGATGAACATTCCCAGATTATGTTAGATACGGCAAACGCTAGTGATTTAACGGTATGGACCTACAGTCTAGAACCATCAAAATCTGCGACCTTTGTTGCGGCTGAAATCAAGCCAAGCTTACAAGGTGTCGAGATTACGCTACGGACTGATTTTGGCAATACTGATGCTGGTAATACTGATTTTAAAAATAAAGAAACCAATAGCATCACTATCGTCAGCCCATTATTGGGGCGCTTTAATGTTGCCAATTTGCTTGCCGCTATGGCCGCTGCTGTCGCCTTAGGAATTAGCCTTGAGCGTATTGCCGCCGTCGTGCCGCAGCTACAAGGTGCAGTTGGACGTATGCAGCGTGTGCCATCCAATGATGGCTGCTTTATCGTTGATTACGCGCATACGCCAGATGCTTTAAGCCAAGTGCTTGCCAGTCTAAAAACCCATTGTAAGGGACAGCTGTGGGCAGTGTTTGGTTGTGGTGGCGACCGTGATGCGGGTAAACGTCCTTTGATGGCGCAAGCAGGATTGGCAGGCGCAGATCAAGTTATCTTAACGGCAGATAATCCGCGCACCGAAGACCCCAATGTGATTTTGCAGGATATGCAAGTGGGCATGACGAGCGAGCAGTATCAGCGTACCCATATCGAACCTGCACGGCAAACAGCGATTGAATACGCAGTCAATCACGCAGCAGCTGATGATATCGTCGTTATCGCTGGCAAGGGTCATGAAACCTATCAAGAAATTAACCATGTTCGTTATGATTTTGACGACAGTGTTATTTTACAAAATGCTTTAAGGCAAGCAGGGCGTGTATAGCCTTTATAAATAATTGAGAGCGTTTACAGTTAGTTTTGCATACTGCTTAAGAAGTATTGGTCGTTAACTATAAAAAATAAATAAGTAGTCATCATATATAAGGTAATCATTATGACAGCCGACAACGATAACAGCATTCAGTCGCAAGGGCTGTATGTTTGGCAAGCAGACAATCTGCTCGCGGCAACCGCCGCACTCGATGGGCATTGGCAGTTCGATAAAGAACAGGCAGTATCAAGCAATGACGCAAGCAACTCAATTAGCAGCACTCGCGTCGCTACCGATACCCGTACGATAAAACCTGGTGATATCTTTTTAGCACTAAGCGGTGATAATTTTGATGGTCACGATTATATTGATACTGCTATTGAACAAGGTGCGGTTGCGGCTATTGTCTCTCGTCCCGTTGCTACGGCTGATGCAAATAGCATTCCGCAGTTAGTGGTGAGCGATACCCGTTTAGCGCTAGGGCAATTGGCTGCGTATCGTCGTCAACAGCATCAAAATTTAACCGTCATTGCTATTACTGGCTCTAGCGGTAAGACCACCTGTAAAGAGATGCTCGGCAGTATTTTTGGCAGACTAGCACCGACATTGATTACCCGTGGTAACCTAAACAATGACTTGGGTGTGCCGATGATGCTGCTCGAATTATCCGATCATCATCGCTATGCCATCCTAGAGCTTGGCGCAAATCATATTGGCGAAATTGCTTATACCACAGAGATTGTCCAGCCAGATGTTGCGTGTATCTTAAATATTGGTACGGCGCATTTGGGTGAGTTTGGCAGCCGTGAAGGGATTTGCCAAACCAAGGCGGAGATTTACCACACTTTGAATGATAGCCAATTTGCGATCGTTCCTGATAAAGATGATTTTACCAATCAATTACGCCGTATCGCTGAAAAGCATACATCACACGTGATTGGTTTTGGCAATACCGATGTCAGTGCCAGTCATTTAGATGTTGAGCCTGAGCGTAGTGAATTTAAGCTGCATATCGGCAATCAAGTTCATGATATTAACTTGCCACTAGCGGGCGAGCACAACGTCAATAATGCCTTAGCCGCTGCTGCTTGTGCCCATGCGTTAAATATCGATGTTAGTGATATCGTTGTCGGGCTTGAAAATGCCCGTCCTGCTAAAGGGCGCTTGAACAGTCAATTACTGGGTATGCATCGCTTGATTGATGATACGTATAATGCCAATCCGCATTCGGTGCGAGCGGCAGCTAAAGTATTGGCGGCGCAAACGGGCACGCAAGTGATGGTATTGGGTGATATTGCGGAGCTGGGAGAGGCGGCGGTCAGCGAGCATCAAAGCTTGGGTCGTACGATTGCGACCACCGGTATCAACGTGCTGCTGTGTGTCGGTGAATATGCGCCTTATACCGTGGCGGGTGCGCAAGAGATTTCTGATATCAGTGCCCATGCGTTTACGGATAAAGACAGCTTATTGGCATATTTACAGCCGTATTTGCAAGCGCAACAGGCGCAGCCTTGTACGGTACTGTTCAAAGGTTCTCGTTCCATGCAAATGGAAACCCTTATCAATGCGCTAGTCGAGGAGTAGGCGGTGTTAGTTTGGTTGTTTGGCTGGCTTGGTCAGTATTATACGCCGTTTTCTGCGGTTTCTTCGTTGACGCTACGAGCGTTACTTGCGGTCATTACCGCCCTCGCATTTAGCATGTTTTTTGGCGGGCGTGTGATTCGACGTCTGCGTGCGCTTAAGTATGGTCAGGCGATTCGCAATGATGGTCCGCAATCGCATTTGGCTAAAACTGGTACCCCGACCATGGGTGGGGTGCTGATTTTAAGTGCGATTGGTGTATCCACCTTACTGTGGGCGCGTTTGAGTAATCCGTACGTTTGGATTTTGCTCATCGTCATGATTATCTTTGGCGCGGTTGGCTGGGCAGATGATTGGCTAAAAATTAAGTATAAAGATCCCAAAGGTTTAATCGCCCGCAAGAAGTACTTTTGGCTCTCTATGGGCGCATTATTCGTCGGTGTGTCTTTATATTATATCGCCACCTTGCAACCAGATATCGCGACCACGCGCGAGATGCAGGATTTGCTACTACCGATTTTTAAAGATTGGATGATTCCTTTCTCGGCAGTGCCGTTTGGTATTGGCTTTATTATCTTTACCTACTTTGTGATTAATGGTGCTTCTAACGCTGTCAACTTAACCGATGGCTTGGATGGCTTAGCCATTTTGCCTGTGGTTTTGGTAGCGGCAGGCTTGGGCGCGATGGCTTATGTATCAGGTGATGTACGCTTTGCTGATTACTTGCATGTGCCTTATATTGCCTATAACTCCGAGGTTCTCATTGTCTGTGGTTCGATGATTGGTGCGGGGCTTGGTTTCTTGTGGTTCAACGCCCATCCAGCCCAAGTATTTATGGGTGATGTGGGGGCACTTGCTCTTGGGGCGATGCTCGGTACGATTGCCGTTATGACCCGTCAAGAGATTGCTTTTGCTATTATGGGTGGTCTATTTGTCGCCGAAGCGTTATCGGTCATGTTACAGGTTGGCTCGTATAAGCTGCGTAAAAAGCGCGTCTTTCGGATGGCACCATTGCATCATCACTTTGAAGAAATTGGCTGGAAAGAGACGCAAGTAGTGGCAAGGTTTTGGATTATAGCCATTATTCTTGTCATCCTTGGGCTAATGACCTTAAAACTGCGTTAACACAGCCATATCGCTTGAACATTAATATGAATATCATTTATGCAAAAGCCATCTCACTTTAGTTGAGGTGGCTTTTTTTTGGTTGCTGATAGCTTGTTTTCTGCATTGTTTATCGCGCCTTTTATCACGCAGTAAGCCTGAATTTTGTTAAAATGGCAGCCATATTGCTATGACGTTGAGATACTTGTGAGCTTATTTATTTGTCCCCTTTGCCAATCACCACTACAACCCGCCGCAGATACGTGGCGCTGCGATGGCAGCTTACACCCAAAACAAACGGCTCATCCATTTGATGTGGCGCGTCAGGGTTATGTCAATTTATTACCCGTGCAACAAAAAAAATCCAAAGCACCAGGCGATAGCCAGCAATCAATCGAGGCGCGCAAACGGTTTTTAAATGCCGGACATTATCAGCCATTGCAAACGCTTATTTGCCAAAAAATGAGGGAATTGTTGTCAAAAAATGATTCAGTCACTGAGCCAACAAATGAGCCAATAATTAAAAAGGATAGCAAGGTGGTCAATTGGTTGGATATTGGCTGCGGCGAAGGTTATTACACGCAGGCAATGGCACAGACGGGAATGGATACGCTCATCGCGGCAGATATCAGTAAACCTGCTGTGGTAGAACTTGCGAAAACGAGTAAGGCTTTAGGTCGTCTTTGGTATCAGCAAGCTAAAGACAGTGTTACTAATGAGACAGTTAAGTCAGCAGCCATCTATCCACTTGTTACCAGCGCTGCCCACTTGCCGTTACGCACGCATAGCATAAAGGGTATTAGCAGTATTTTTAGCCCTATCTTGCCAGAAGCGTTCAATGAGGTATTGACTGCAGACGGTTATTTAATCATCGCCAAGCCAGATGTCGGGCATCTAGCGACGATGCGAGAAGCATTATTTGATAGCGTCCGCGAGCATGATTCTGATAAATTTTTGCATGAATTAGCCCCATATTTCACGCTAATGGGTACGGAGCGTGTCAGTACCGAGATGACTTTGTCAGCCGCTGATTTGGCTGATTTGATGACCATGACGCCTTATGCTTATCGCGCGCTTAATGAAAAAAGGCAGGCGCTACTAGACTCGGTCGAAACAGAACCTTTTGCAACGCAAGCTAAGTTTGTCATTTATATTTTGCAGAAGACGGTAGCTGAATAAACCGGCTTCATGTAACTAGTATTTCTTCCATGACACTTAGCTTATTTGCTAAGAGTCGGGTTATAAAATGGGTCCCATGGTAGCGATGATGTTATTCCAGATTTTATAGGACAACGGCCAGTTTTCAACTTGCTCACGAGTGACTTCTTCAGAATCAGCGATATACTGATATTGTCGCTCAACAATGTCTGCTGTAAGCGTTTTATCGCTAAACACAATGTTGTTTTCGTAGTTCAAATCAAAGCTACGCAAGTCTAGATTGGTCGAGCCAATCAGACTGATTTCGCCATCGACAGTCAAAGTTTTGGCGTGTAATAGGCCAGGCTTGTATTCATAAATGCTTACCCCCGCTTCAAGCAGTTGCCAGTAATAACTATGACTGGTAGCAGCCACGACTATTGAATCGTTGTTCTTTGGGAAAATCATGGTTACTTGCACACCGCGATAAGCGGTCGCACATAAAATGCTAACGAGCGAATAATCAGGCACAAAATATGGGGTTGAGATAATGAGGGTTCGCTTCGCCTGCCCAATTAAGGTGCCTAAAAATTGCGGCGTGGTGCCGCGTCGTTGGGTGGGACCATCAGAAAAAACTTGTGCAGCAAAGCCTTTTGGTGGCGGTGTTATTGGTAAGGTCTCATCAGCCTCTGCCTGAGATGATTTTTGTTGTTCTGGTTGAGGGTTGATAAAATAAGGAAAGCTATCGAGCGGCGTATGGGGATTTTCAGTCAGCCAATCACTGGCAAACAACATCTGATTTTGTGCCACAACTGGCCCTTCGACCCGCAGCATAATATCTACCCACGGCGCAAATTTTGGCTTTACACGAAACTCAGGATCGGCGCAGTTGCGACTGCCATTGTAGCTGATTTTGCCATCAATGACCGTAATCTTGCGGTGATTTCGCAAGTCGATTCGGCTAAACATGAGTACCTTTAAAATAGGAGTAATCGGTAGGGCAACACTGACTTGTACGCCAGCTTCCTTCATTTCCTGCCATATCTTTGAGCTGACCATTTTCCGTGAGCCCAAACCGTCGACCATCGCTCGGCAGGTGACGCCGCGCCGTGCTGCCCGCATGAGCGCTTGGGCAGTATCAAGTCCCATACCATCGATCAGCCAAATATAGTACAGCACATGGATATGATCGGTCGCTGCATCAAAGTCGGCAATCATACGTTTACGAGTCTCAGCTGCATCTGCCATCAGCTCTGCACGATTTCCCACCGTTGTATGATAGCCAGTCGCATTTGCAGCGTAGGCAAAGGCCGCTTGGTATTCAGGTTTGATATTCTCCAACAAAGCTGTCTCATGACCAAGCACATCAGGACTATGTGCCGCCAGTTTATTGATGATCTGCTTACGTTCGCGCTTAAAGTTACCCTCCAGATGCACCTCACCAAACATCCAATAAACCACCACTCCCAAATAAGGTAAAATAAACAAGATGACGATCCAGGCTAGCCTAGCAGGTGAAGTCAGATCATGGCGAGCGAGCACTCGCAACGAGATCAGTATCAGCAGCATAAAATGAATGATTAAAAATATATTCAAAAGCATAGTGCCTCCCGTCCTTGTTGTTTTTATTTATAGTATTTATCAGCGATTCTTATTGATTATAGCGCACTGTAAAACTCCCACTGTTTTGATTGGTAAAAGCAGTAATGAGGTAAGGTTAGCAGTTATGGTATTTAGGAGTAAGCTTGTTCAAGCTCATGAAGATATATGTCGCCATTAATATTCTCCTAACAGCCAACCACTGACAAAGGCAAAATATTCGCGAAACCAAGCATTGTAACGAGTGGATAAAGGCGTGGGACTGGCGATGGTGAGCGGTTGTGTATAGCCCTGATGGCGCGCAATGCTGGCTGCGCGAATACTATGAAAATCACTGGTAACGATGGCGATAGGATCAGTGATAGAAAGCCCTTTTGCTTCCAACAATGCTCGGCTGTTAGCGAGGTTTTCCTCTGTACTGGTACTTTTGCCTTCTTGTAAGATGCATTTGAATGCCACGCCATGTACCTCATGCAAATACGTGGCCATAATGTCGGCTTCGCTACGTGTACGCTGAAAACCAACGCCACCACTGGTTATTACCAAAGCATTGGGTTGCGTCTTGATAAGGGGCACGGCGGTGTCCAAGCGCTTGGCGAGAGTCGGTGTTGGCTTACCTGCAACCGTGCCCGAGCCTAATACAATGATAGCAGCGACTGCAGGTACAGATTTAGTGCTCTGTTTAATCTGCTGCTGTAAGACGTAAGTAAAGATGCTAAAGCTGACTAGCCAAATGAAAAATACCATCCATAGCCCAGACCAAAAGTAAACTAACCAACGATATTGATGGATGAACGCTATTACTTTATGCCAAAAAATGCCATGGATGACAAACACTATCCCCAATAAAAACGGTACGACAGAGCCAAAATTTACCTTACCAAATGCCATTAAAATGGCACAGTCGACGATAATAACGCTGCCAATAGTGATCAATAAAACTCGCCCTAATAGAATGAGTTCTTTGGGAACAGCTATACAATTATTTAAAGGCAATATATTCACTGAATCTTCTACGATGCTATTGTTTTAGACGATATATAGGTTATGACAAAAGACTGGTTCATGCCATGATAATGTACCCTGTTTTGAGATAACGTTTTATTGTTGTTACTCGCAGAGATAAGTCGATAGCAGGTCAATACGGAGCTTTGGAAGATAGGTTGAGATGATTAATAATTGGAGAGATGGTTTTATAGAGTGAATGTAAATTTAAGGAGATTTTTATGGCTGTCAAATAAAGAGCCAAAATTATCTTTATATTTCAATTATGTATATTGATATCACCATTCATCGATATAAAGACACCGCTCATCTGTTAGATTCTGATTTGTCATATCTACCCTAAGTAAATATTTTTACTGTGATACACAATTGTTACGGTAGTATACAATTTTTATTATTATAAATAATTTTTATTGTGGTAAAGTTTTTTTATTAGGTAATGAGAAGCTTGTCTTATGTGAATAGTATCAGCTTATACGCTACTCGATTCTTCTTGTTTTTTACTAAACTTCTAAAGAATTATTCTAGTTGATATCAAAAATACATCAGTTTTAATTAAAGGGTTCAAATTATGAATATGTTCTCAAAAATTGCGTTAACTGGTCTGGCTTTGTCATTATCTTCATTTGCATCAGCAGCAGTTAGTGGCAGTACTGACTTTCGAGTAATTCTACCTGAAGTTTTAGTGCTCTATCACTGGGATGATGTTGTATTGAATTTGACCGCTGACAGTATTGCTCAGAATGATAGTACGCTTACTCGAACAGGAACTGCTGAACTAGGAACTACTACGGTTACGGCTACAATTGATAGTCCTGCTATAAATACTGATGCTAATATGTTTTCAACTTCAATAAGAGTCACCTTGAAAGATGCTTGGGCAGTACGTAATTTATCTAATACGAATGGTGTTCAGCTTGAATTAACCAATCCTAATCCTAGGCTTATAAGTACCATCGATCCAACATCTTCTCTTACTACCAGTGGCGCTATTTTAGAGTCTACCAGCGATAAGGTTACTGGTAGTAATACGGCCGCGACTTTAAATATTCTTTCTGGTTGGGCTCCCGTAACAGGCGACATCGTTTTTGATTTAGATTTATCTAACGCTAATAGCGCTGGCGAATATAATACCCGTGGCGCTAGCGGGACATCTGGTGCTGGCGATGTCGGTTCTCAATCTACTGATAGCTTCTTGTTAACCCTGACTAGTGCTGCAGCACCATAATTATATGAAGTAGAATTTAGTTAATATCGATTTTAGCTAAACGGTGATACGAACATACCAGCTAAAATTGCTGGTATTTTTATATCATACTTTCAACCGTAAGCATCTTCAGTCACTTGCTGTCTTTATTAACATAGTGTCTAGCCAGCAATCTAATATAATAAGGTAAACATATGACATCCTCTCTCAATGGTAGCCAAAAATTAAGTAAGCTAGCCCCTGGTCTTTCAGTCGCTGCTTTAACAACTATAGTCATGTTCTCCTATCCTGCCCAAGCTGAACTGATCATAAATAACTCTATAGATGATGGAGGACAAGTTCAGATGGTGATTAGTGAGGCTAGCCAGGACGGGCTACCACCTGCACAATTAGGCATTCAACCATCTGTAGTGGATGAGATGGTATCTTTAACCCAACGCAAAAATCTAGCCAAGCTCAACCAATCTTTCACGTTATACAATTATGGTACTAAGCCTAAAGTCATTAAGTTAAGCTTGATAGATGTCGATGAAGCAGGGAAACCAATCGAGCCTAGTGAGAGTACGCTCAAACCATGGACATTGATTAACCCTACACAGTTTACTATTGCACCAGGCGGCTATCAGACGGTACGTATGTCCATACGCTTGCCAACGGGATTTGTTGAAGGTAAACGCCATTCTATATTGTCAATTGAGCAGCAAATTGATCATGCTGTTACTTACAATACGGATGGTAGAGGAGCCACCTTAGAGATAGGTTCTCGTTATGGTCTACCTATTACTATTGATGTTCAGTAAGCCTAAAGTATGTTTAGTAACTTTGGTGTCTTTACCTTGCGTCATTGCTTATTGTCCGTCAGCGTTTGCAGAAATGCAAAATATCGCTGCCAACTCGATAGCCCCTGTCTCATCTGTTACAGGGGCTATTAAAACTAATAGAGTGTTAGAGCCTACTTTGGTAGGTGTCTTAGTTAACGGACAAGAGCAGGGCAGTATTGATGCTCTTCATGAGTCAGGATCTGACTTTGAGAGTGATACCCAAAATAGTCATTATCTTTTATCTATCGATGACTTAATTAAATTAACTAATGTCAGTTTCGTACCTATTGGTAGGCAAAATACTAATAGGCTTAACGGAGCTAATCCGACAGGTGGCTATGCTGTCAGCACCCCGATTGGTGATGTGCAGCTTTCTGCTAATGAAGTCGTTTCTTACCAAGGGCAGAATTATATTGCACTTGATGTATTAAAAAAACTGGGTATTACCGCAGAGTATAGCCAGCCAGATTTAGCTATCATTTTAAACATGGGCTGGCGTCCATCAAAAGACACCCCTTCACTAAAAGATAATAACGTTAAAGAAGCTTTACCCATTGACTACTATCCTAGCCGAGCAGGTTTGCTTGGATTATCATTTGACACTAGGTTAAGTGCTAGCGAAAGCAATAACAGTCAAAACAACGAGACGTCTACTAGCCATCAAATGTATGCTGATATTGGTGCTTATGGTTATGCGCTAGGTGGTGTATGGGGTGTCAATGCTAGAGGATATGATAGTAATAATGAGTACAGAGATAGTGGCCAAGACGGATCAGGTAACAACGATAGCTTTCGTCGAACTGTTTTAGACGGCTTTACCTATTTGCCCTCAGAATGGGATGACTGGGAAATAGATAACTTGTATTGGGCAAAATCTGGAGAGCACTTAGCCACACGCCTTGGTATTAATCAACCTAACTCCCTAGGTCAGGGAGCACAGACGTCAGGTTCTGAATTTACTGGCGCCATGTTTGCCTATAGTAATCGTAATATCGCACGGCATCTATCTTATTTTGATGAAGACAGTCGTAGCTTATTACAAAATACTAGCCAAGATTATCAGCATCTGACGGGTATTGGCGAGGCTGGTGGCGTAGCAGAACTGCGTATCAATGGTCGTCCTATTGCTCGAGTACAAATTGGATTGGATGGGCGTTACGAGTTTTTAAACCTCGATGTTAGCCAACTATCATTAACAGATAACTTGGTTGAAGTGGCAATTTATGCCTATCCATTATCCCGCCAACCACTTGAAATTCGTCCTATTTTACTTGGTAAACGTCGTACCAATGCCGCGACTAATGAACTGATAGTAGAAGCCGGTATAGGCCGCACAGGCAATCTAATTAATAGCGATACTAGAAGACGTTCAAACAATAATGACAGGGGTGATACTGCCGCACATCTATATACCGAATATGGTGTCAATAATCGCTTGGCAGTACGTGGCGGCGTCAATAGTAACATACAAAATATTCAAGAAGACAATGACTCACTCTCGTGGCATGCTGGGGCAAATTATAGCCTCTCGCCTTATAGTAATGCTGACATTAGCTACGCCAATACACCAACCCAAGATTTTTGGCAGGCTCAATTAGAGTACCAGCGCAAAAAGCTATGGGCAAACTATCAGTATCAAGCTCGTCAGTATGACAACGCTGGATTAAATACTTTCTTACCAAACAACAGTGAAAAAGCGCGATTGAATGATCAACGTCATCAGTTACTTATCAACTATAGCCCGAGTGATAGAACTAATATTAGTTTCAATCAATATTATGATGATATGTCTGCTAAGACAACGGATACAGATGACTACTACACTTACACTAGTGTTAATCATAGGTTTAATGAAGCATTAAATGGCAGTGCTAACTGGAGCAGTGGAGACAATCATTATGGCTATAATTTCATATGGCAGGACGCTTATAGACCTATCACACATGATAAGGCGGTTGACATTGGTAGAACGCGTAGCACTATAGGATTGTCTGGTGATAATGATAGCGACACACTATCGCTACGACGTCAGCTTGATAATAGTACTAGTTTGGGGCAGTCCATTAGTCGTTTGCACAGAAATAACGATATCTTGTATCGAGGTGATGTCAGTTACCGCTTTGACACAAGTAGTATAGGTGGGAATTCGATAGACAGTTCAATCAATGCAGGTTATAGCTTATATGATAGTCAGGTTGGTTGGTTGTTGGACTGGCAGCTGAATACTCGTAAAGGTATAAACTTTGGCTTAGGTTATAAACATCGTTATGTAGATTCAATATCTAGCAATCGCTATCTTGACTTAATAAATGACGGTTCATTTATTGATGATTACCAGTTACCGGCTTGGACACAGAATAACTATCTATATGCTAGGTTATCATTTGATATGTTTAAAGCACCCAGACAAAGATTACAATTTGGTGACATTCCACTTCAGCGCGACGGTAGCGTCATAGTGGATATCGAATATCAGGCTGACACCCCTATAGATTATGAAAACATACGCTTTGAGCTTGACAATCAAGAAGTAGAAGCTAGCTTGCTAGGGAGTCAGGCAACGCAGAGTCAGTACTTAATCAGCAATATCAAAGCCGGCGATTATACGCTGACCATGGATAGCGAAAACTTACCTTTAGAATATAGCACTGGCAAGCTACAGACACCGCGCATACGGGTCAGCAATTATACACCTACCTCAGTGCCTATACAGCTACAGAAGTCTTATGGTGTATCAGGTAGGCTTGCTGATGCTAAAGAAGGGGTTGTAATTGATATCTATCGGGGCGATGCACTGATACAAAGCATCACTACAGGCAGTTATGGTTACTTTCAGGCTTTTGGTTTGACTCCAAGTACTTATATATTGAAGGCTCAAGGCTATAAAGATCAGTTTGTAGACATTACTAATGACTTTGTGATGCGAATTGTTTTAAACCCAATAAAGGATACAGTGTCACAATAAGTTTAGTTTCCAATTTTAATAGCGAGTTGTTAATAGTGTTTTAAATAATATAACGTCAAATGAGAGGTTTTTATGTCTAAAATATCTGCAACTGCTTATTACCATAAATTTTTGTTAAAAATTGGTTTAACAGCAATGGCTGGCTTAATTGGACAAACAGCATTAGCAGCGTGTCCTGATACTGAAGGTATAAATATTACAGACGCTGCTAATCGTGTTGGTACAGCTGATGGCAGCTCAATATATTTCTGTAAGCAAATCTTCCCAAACAGTAGTTTAAATTTCGCACCAACTGAAAGACAGCTACTTAATGGGGGTAGTCAAGCCATCTCTAGAGGCAATACCATTCAGAGTTTCCCTCTAAGCAATCGTGCTGATCTAATGGGTTTCAATGTGGCTAACTTAGCGTTTAATCAATTGTCTGCAAATTTCCCCAATACAAATGGCGCTTTTGGGTCGCCAAGCTTATTCAACTTTTATATTCGTTCATCAGATCGAAACGATGATTGCAAGGGCGAATACCAAACCATAAAAAGTTTTTTGAGAAATAATCCTAATGTTTTTCAGCTCAACACTCCATTTTCCTCTATTGCTCAAGATACTACTTCAAATACCAGTCTCGTGAAGATTACAGATGCTAAGTTAAAATCAACCATAAATCCGACAAAAGATTTAACCGCTAATATCGACCTTTACTATGCAAATCCTACTGAAGAACAGTACTTTACTGGTGGTACGATTTTTAATCGTTATCGCGACTGTTGGTTTGGGGTTGGCACTAGAGTAACCCTAAATCCCAATAACAGCGATCTAGAGTATGCAGGAAGCTATAATTTACAAATTGGAGTGTTAACTCAATAACTA
>NZ_CAJHBC010000012.1:0-70451 GCF_904846535.1 Psychrobacter muriicola 2pS | reverse complement strand
GTGACTTGTGACTTGTGACTTGTGACTTGTGACTTGTGACTTGTGACTTGTGACTTGTGACTTGTGACTTGTGACTTGTGACTTGTGACTTGTGACTTGTGACTTGTGACTTGTGACTTGTGACTTGTGACTTGTGACTCTTGCGCTTAATATTAAAATAAGGAAACGCTATGCACTGCCCATATTGTAATGCATCAGAGACAAAAGTGATCGACTCACGTCTTGCTGCAGAAGGTGCGCAAGTGCGTCGCCGCCGTTCATGCAATAGTTGCCAAGAGCGTTTTACAACGTTTGAGATGGTAGAAGTGGTGATGCCAAGGATTATCAAATCTAGCAACAAGATTGAACCTTACGACAATGAAAAGCTGCGTCGGTCTATCTTGTTGCCTTTGCAAAAGCGCCCCATCACTATTGATGAGCAAGAGGCAATGATTAGTCGAGTTGAGAAACGTGTCAGACAAATGGGTGAGCGTGAAATCAGTAGTAAAGTGTTAGGTGAGATTATCATGAGTGAGCTTAAAACGTTAGATGATGTTGCTTATGTGCGTTTTGCCAGTGTTTACCGCGACTTTCAAGATATTGATGCTTTCCATCAAGAGATTGCCAATATCCGTCCAAATGATAAGTAAATTGATAAATGTATCCGAATCTTCAGCAATTATTTTTGAGCTTAAAACGCCTGTTTTCTTAGATAGAATCTCCTGTAATCATTAATGAAGTCTACTTTTATGCCAGTTTCAAACCATACTCAGAATGCGCAAGACCGCTACTTTATGATGCTTGCGATCGAACAAGCTAAACAGGGTTTATATACCACTAGACCTAATCCAGCGGTAGGCTGTGTCATCGTGCAAGCAGAAGCGATCGTCGGTCAAGGGTTCCACCCCAAAGCTGGTCAGCCTCATGCAGAAGTATTTGCGCTAAAAGAAGCGGGTGTGAGGGCTGTAGGTGCAACTGCTTATGTGACTTTAGAGCCTTGTAGTCATACGGGGCGTACGCCACCTTGCGCTTTGGGTCTTATTAATGCCGGTGTGAAACGTGTCGTGATCGCAGGGCTTGATCCCAATCCGCAAGTGGCAGGACGCGGTGTGAAACTGTTAGAGCAGGCTGGGATTCAAGTAACAGTCGGTATATTAACCGAGCAAGCAGAAGCTTTAAATCGTGGGTTCTTAAAAGCAATGCGCACCCAGATGCCTTATGTACGACTTAAAATTGCCACCAGCCTTGACGGTCGTACCGCGATGGCATCTGGTGAGTCGAAATGGATTACCTCAGCGGCTGCCCGCGAAGATGTACAGAAGCTACGTGCACAAAGTGGCGCGATTATTACTGGTAGTGAAACGGTTATCGCTGATAATCCACAGCTTAACGTACGTTCCAACCAATTAGGTGTACCACCTGAGCAAGTTCCTGCTCCCAAGGTTGTTGTACTCGATAGGCGTCAGCGTTTAGAACACAGCTCACAGTCTGAGTATCAGTTATGCCGTCGACCGGATACGATTTATTGGCGTGAAGATAACTTGATTGAATTACTAAAAAAATTGGTCAGTGATCACCAATGTTATGACGTGTTGATAGAGGCGGGTGCTAGCGTTGCTGGTAGTTTCTTAAGCCAACAATTGGTAGATGAGTTGATTGTCTATCAGGCGCCTTGTTTGTTAGGCGCACAAGCTAGACCGATGGTCGATTTTAACCCACTGTCTCTAGCTCAGCAGTTGCGTTTCGATATTTATAGCCATGAAACATTAAATCCTGATCTTAAACTGACTTTATTACCACTATAACTTGTTATTTATAAACAGCTTATCCACAGTTTGTGCTAAATACTTGCTAAGTGTGGATGAGCAGCCAGTGGAGTAGAGGGTTTCACATGAAACTGTGTATAACTTTGTTTCACATGAAACAAAAAATTAGGATTTTTGTAAAAATTTAGATATTAAATTAATGTAATCAATAACTTAGGTTTAGCCATCGCTTTTTTTTAATGTTAATCCATATTTCATTTCCTGTGGATAACTTAATTGAAATGAGTGTTTTAATACGCTATGAGTTGATTTATCAGTACTTATCCACAATTTATCCCGTCATATGCTCAATTAAGCTCACGTTGCCATAAAAAAACTGGCTCAGACAAATGCTGACACAATATCAATAAATCAAGATATATTGTCTATGAAGACAATATCATAATGAAATGAGGTCGATATGTTTACTGGAATTATAGAGAGTGTTGGAAAGGTTAAGTCCATGCAGCCTACGGGCGGTGATATACGTTTAACGATAGAGTCTGATGATTTGGACTTTAGTGATGTGAAGTTAGGAGATTCTATCGCCTCCAATGGTATTTGCTTAACCGTTGTAGACTTAGGTAGTAATCATTATTCCGTTGATGTCTCACGTGAAACCATCGCTCGTACCGCGTTAGAAACCTTAAAAGCGGGTCATACGGTTAATTTAGAGAAAGCGATGTTACCAACCACGCGTTTTGGTGGTCATATTGTCGCAGGCCACGTCGATGGCGTAGGCGTGGTTAGTAAGCTGCAACAAGATGCACGCTCTATCTATATCGAGATTGAGATACCACAAGAGCTAGCGCATTATACAGCGACCAAAGGCTCTATAACGGTTGATGGTATTAGCCTGACGACTAATCTTGTACGAGACAATATTGTCTCTTTAAATATCATTCCACATACCGCACAAGTGACCAATATCGCTAAGCATTGGCTAGTTGGAAATAAGGTCAACATCGAAGTAGATATCGTCGCGCGCTATTTAGAACGTTTGTTAAATAAGTCACAAACGGGTGGCATGAATACGCCAAGTCCGCAAAGCCAAATTACAGAAGCATTTTTAGCAGATAACGGTTTTATGAAGTAATTGGTTTATGAAGTAATTGGTTTAAGCTTAAAGAGTGGGTTTTACAGGTTGTCATGATTTGATAAAGCTCTGTAAAACCGCCTCTAGCTCTTTTTTGTTGATAGGTTTGGATAAAAAATCATCCATGCCCACTTCTATACAAGCGTCGCGATCTTCTTTGGTGTTGTTCGCGGTCAGCGCTACAATGGCAATTTTATCGCCTTGTGCACGAATCGCTTGGGTAGCCTGTAGCCCATCCATGACAGGCATACGACAGTCCATCAAAATAAGTGAGATATCTTGACGCTGTTGTTGTAGCGTATCTAACGCTTGCTGACCATCTTCTGCAACCACACTACGATAACCAAGTTTACTCAATATCTTGCAGGTTATTTTCTGATTGGTTGGACTGTCTTCTACCACCAAGATAAGTGGCGATACATTTTCGGTGGTAGATTTATCTGCTTCGATTGCTAACTGTTTACTCTCTTCTTTAATATCTATGGTTTGAACCAGATTCTGTCTCGCTGGTAAGGTTAAGCGCAGTAATTCAGACAGCAATAGAGTAGCATCTAACGGTTTGGTCAAAAACCCTTCATATTTATCTAATAATATAGAGGGAATGCGGCGTTCTGGTTTCATACTAAACAGTATCTTTGGTAGCGACGGATTGTCGAGCAGGATATTTAACGCCTGATGTCTATCATCATCCATTATCGCCTGATTAGCAGAAGCAATAGAAACGGTTTCATAATATTCATAATCTAATAGTAAGATAGGAGCGCGTGTCTGCTTATTTTGCGCTAACTTAGCCACAATATTCTCTATAGTAGAGAGGGTTATCGACGTACAAATAGTCGTTGATATAGATAGGTGTTCGCACAAGCGCTGCAAATTTTCAGCAACCAGCGGTTGATTGATAACAGCGATAAGATAAATCTGAGTCAAGTGTTGATTGTGATGATAGACCGGTTGATAATTTGGACAGCGGCAGGGTAGATACAGATTAAAAGTACTGCCTTTAGTCACCGTACTTTTTATTTCAATAAAACCACCCAATAATCGCGCAAAACTATTGACGTTACTTAACCCTAGTCCTTTCTCAGTCGTGCTCTTTTGAATATAGTCAACGTTTCGATTGTTGTTTTGGTTATTGCTTTCATTAAGGTAAGTCAGCAATTGATGTTGCTTCGCTATATCGATTCCCATACCGCTATCTTTTATGCTAAACCGAATCCAGTCGTTTGAGGCATGATTGGTATTGTCTTTATTAATATAACTGTTTTTAATAAGCGTATGGTCATCTACCAATCCTCTGTTTTTGGTTGCTAATACCTCTGCATTACTCACCGTTTCGATGGTCAATGCCACATAGCCAGAAGTGGTAAATTTAACCGCGTTTTTTAATAAATTTAAGAGAATTTGTCGTAGACGAATATCATCCGTATCGATGCAGCGCGGGCAATCTGGCGCAAAGAAGTAAATCAGCTCTAACCCTTGCTGCCTCGTATTACCTATTATTGAGTCGTTGATCTCTTGCCCTAATTTATAAATATCGACAGGCTCAATATTAAGGCGAGTTTTTCTTACCTCTATTTCCCCGATGTCTAGCACATCATTGAGTGTCGTTAGCATATTTTGACTGCTTTTAATTAATGATATTAAAATGTCATTCTGCTCGGTAGTCAATGTCGCAGGATCGATCGGTTCAAGCGTATCTATCATCATTTCTAGCGGTATGCGTAGTTGATGACCTGTCAGCGATCGAACCTTATTTAATTCGTCAAGTTTTCGCTGTAGTCGTTGATTTTTTTGCTGTAACTGCTCGACTTGATTGGCAAATTCATTGATATTATTCAGCAGTACCGTAAAGCCGTGGACTTGGCCATGTTCACCAAACCATGGTGTAATATGCAATTGGTAAGCCTGTTTATTTTTTAATCCGTAGACTATTAAGGTACGAGTGAAGCGCAGGTTAGATAACGTTTGGAGCAATCGCTGCGTGGACTCATCCTTACCCACGATAAAATCCGTCAATTCATAGCTACTATCACTTTGCGGTAAAGACATGAATGTTTGTTCAAAACGTTTATTAAAAAAGCTGACTTGACCATGACGCATAATCATTAGCATCGGTAAAGGGGCTTGATCCACCAAACGTTCAAGACGATGTGTTAGGGTTTTAATACGGCGATAGTCATTGTGTAGCTGATAACTGACACGGCTCAACGCATGGCCTAAACGTAGAAACTCAGTCGTAGATTTTTTGTGCAAAAAAGGCGGTGGACTGTAGGCTTCTTTTGCGTGGCTACTTAGATTGTCAGTATAAAGTAGCAGCTGCTCCCAATTGGCGCGACGATTGAGCATATAAAGCAAAGCGATGATAAAAAGTATTATTGCTGCCATCAATGGCAACCAGTAGCGATATGATATCCATTCAATAGTAGGCGGCTTATGGCGCAATATAATATAAAGCTGATGACCACTTTTGAGTTTAATGGTACCCGTTAAGTTGCGATTATTGAGAGTATAAGCACTATGACTGCCGTTATTAGAAGGCGATGAGCTAATGATAGGAAAAGTCACGGTAGCGAAAGCAGTCTCATTAGGCCGAGTATGGCGATGGATATAAGTCTGCCCAGATGGCATCATAAAAACCAGCTGATAGCTTATGTCTTCAAATACGGGTTTTTCTAAAATCTTTTTAATGTCAGGGTTTAGAAGACCATCACGTTCAGTGACCTCATGCTGCAATGCATAAAAGGTATCGATACTGTGTTGTTCACTGTGTTTTTTTATCTCGTGAAATATTGTGACATAATACAGCGCCAGCATCACCAGCAACGTCAGCGCATAGAATATGAGTAAGCGTTGTAAGGACTGAAACTGTTGCATGAAAGCGTGGTCCTATATCGACACGAAAAACATAGTGGGTAAATAGTCAGTTTGGCACAGCAGTTGGTTTATTCAAGCTATTTTACCCTTTATAGTCTGCACCTATTATCTATAAAAAATGGTGAATCGTAGTGCAATATTGCCCAATACCGCGTCGTTTTGTAAACAAAGTCATCAATAAGAGAGCTCTGCTTGCGTTCTATTATAAAGACAAACCGTGTCATTAGTAACGCTCGATTACCATTATTACAACCATGGCACAACATCGCAAACTCACCTATAATGAGCCAATCAACCCTATATAATGCCTGTTTATGACTACAATTGCTTCTGCCTCCGATTTATCCATGCTGCCTACAACAAACAATCGCTCATCTAATAGGCGCTTAAGGGTTGTGTTTGCTGGCACTCCTGAGTTTGCCGCCGTTAGCCTTAAGGCGCTTATCAACCAACAGGAAGCGCTAAATATAGAAATCGTCGCTGTATATACACAGCCTGATCGTAAAGCAGGGCGGGGTCAAAAACTATCGGCCTCTGCGGTAAAGCAAGTCGCATTGGCGCATGATATTGCGGTTGAGCAACCTCTCACCTTTAAAAAGTCTAGTAGCGAAGGTATGGCGGCGCGCCAGACTCTACGTAGTTATCAGCCAGATGTGATGATTGTTGCAGCTTATGGTCTGATATTACCGATTGGCGTATTGACCACGCCTACGTATGGTTGTCTAAATATTCATGCGTCATTACTACCACGCTGGCGCGGTGCAGCACCTATTCACCGTGCGTTATTGGCTGGTGATAGCGAGACAGGTATCACTATCATGCAGATGGATAAAGGCTTAGATACGGGCGATATGCTCTATAAGGTCAGTGCTCCTATTGAAGCTAATGATACGGCTGCCAGCCTACATGATAAGATGGCTGAGCTTGGCGCGACCGCCATTGTTACCGTGCTAAAAGACTTGGCTCATTATCAAGCGCAGGCTGTACCTCAAGACGACAGTCAAGCCAATTATGCCGAAAAACTGGTCAAAACTGAAGGCGAAATCGACTGGACACAATCCGCTACTGAAATTGAGCGACAAATTCGTGGGCTGACGCCATGGCCAGGTGCCTATACTTTTTTGGCAGGGCAGCGCGTCAAAATTCTAGCCAGTTTGTCTGTGAATCCGTCGCAGCAAACCAATCAGCCTGCTGGCACGGTCATCAGCGTTGGACGCAAAGCGATATTGGTAGCTTGTGGTAAGGATGCTGATACCAAACAAGCTGATACTAAACTAGATAGTAAAGTAGAAAGTCTTGAGCCATCAGCCAGTACTTTAGCCATTACCGAATTGCAGTTTGCTGGTGGTAAGCCGATGACAGCCGAGCAAATCTGTCATGGCAACCAATTAAATGATGGCGATCAGTTCACGACTGATTCGAAATAACGCCCACCAAATTAATACAGTTTCACCTCGTTTATTTTAATATTTTTAATTTGATACCAAATAATCCAACTTTTATCAGACGTTATCGATCATACGTCAAGGAAATTCAATTTAATGAGAAGCACTGCGCCAAGAAACAATAAGCTCAAACCGTCAAGCAACCTTATCATGAATGGTAGCGTCCGCGTCCGCGTGATTCGCACTTTACTGGCCATTCAAAATGGTCAGTCGCTTGCAAGTGTCCTTGACCCGTTACTAAACAGTCTACATGATGGTGATAAAGGTTTTGCTCATGCGCTATTATTAACGACATTGCGCCAGTGGTATGCGTTAGCGCGTTTGCTCGATACTTTAGCGGATAACCCTATTGATGAGGTTGAAGTTCGTACCACGATTCAAGTGGGATTAGTGCAGTTACTATACTTAGAAGTGGCTGACCATGCGGCGATTCATGAAACGGTTGAAGCGGCAAAAGAGATTGATTTTGCTCATTCGACTGGTTTGGTGAATGCTATTTTGCGTAAAGTTGCTAAAAACCCTAGCAAATTCCGTAAGAAGTGCGATAAAAAGCATAGCTTACCGAATTGGCTCGCTTATCAGCTTAAGCAAGACTGGAGCGAGCAGTATGATGAGCTAACCAAAGGTTTACGCCAACCAGCACCAATGTTTTTACGGGTGAATTCGGCGGTTAGCTCAGTAGAGGACTATCAGCATGCATTGGATGGGGCAGAGATTGAAGCAGATATCGTTGAGCTAAAAAGTGGTTTTAATCTACTTGATTCATCAGATAAAGCTCCATCAATAGCGTTATCAACCAAAGGTCTTAGACTACATCAAAGCACTGCCGTTAACGCTTTGCCTGATTTTGCTGTTGGGGCTTCTAGTGTACAAGACATGCATGCCCAGCTTGCCGCACCGATTATTCATACTGCCTTGATGAATAAAGTAAGCACTGATAAGTCGACTGAGTTGCATATCTTAGATGCTTGCGCTGCACCTGGTGGTAAATTGGCGCATTGGTTAGAGCTCATAAGCTCTAATGACCAATCACCGTTGTTTCACGTGAAACAAAACGATGAAGCGGCGCCAGTGATTACCGACATCAAAGTAACTGCTATCGATAATGAAGCACCGCGTATTGAGCGTATTCATGAAAATTTACAGCGCTTAAATTTAAGTCAGCACGATTTGAAGCAAGCAGAGAAAAATATCGCACTTAATATCGTCTGTGCAGATGCAACCACATGGCAAGGGGCGGGTAAGAAAAAGAGCAAGCTCGTGTTTGACGCTATATTACTAGACTCACCTTGTACGGCAACAGGCGTGATTCGTCGTCATCCTGACATCAGTATTTTGCGTACTGAAGAAGACATCGAGCAAACGGCATTGCTACAAGCCGATATCTTGCATAACCTATGGCCACAGCTTAAAGTTGGTGGTTATCTGTTATATGTTACTTGCTCTATCCTAAAGCAAGAGAACGTCGAGCAGATGCAGGATTTCATGACTCACTACAACAATGTAGCAGCCATTGAATTTAACGACGATTGCAATTGGGGTATCGAACAAGCGATTGGTCGCCAGTGCTTGCCAATTGATAGCGAGAGCGGCGATGGTTTCTATTATGCCTTGCTGCACAAAACTGCTGAATAAACTGTTTTAATTAATCATCTCATTATAGACAGGACAATCTAATGAAATATATCAGTACCCGTGGTCAGACAGCACCGATGGATTTTAGTGATGTGCTTTTGATGGGTCTTGCGCCGGACGGTGGTTTGATGCTGCCTGAGCATTATCCAAATATCGATAATGCAACGCTTGATGAATGGCGCACGCTTAGTTATCCGCAGCTAGCGATGGCGATTATGCAACGCTTTGCCACTGATATTCCTATGGCTGATTTGCAAGACATCATTGAGCGTACTTATACTGCTGAGGTATTTGGCTCTGATGAGATTGTTCCTGTCCGTAAGCTTGAAGATAATATATATATTTTAGGGTTATCAAATGGTCCAACGCTAGCATTTAAAGACGTTGCCATGCAGTTCTTGGGTAATGCTTTTGAATATGTGCTCAAGAAGAAAGACGCGCGTATTACTATCATTGGCGCGACCAGTGGTGATACAGGTAGTGCGGCAGAGTATGCACTGCGTGGCAAAGAAAATATCGAAGTCTTTATGCTGTCACCGCATGGCAAAATGAGTGAATTCCAGCGCGCGCAAATGTACAGCCTGACCGATGATAACATCCATAATATCGCCATCGACGGCATGTTTGATGATTGCCAAGACATCGTTAAAGCGCTACAGCAAGATGCTGAGTTCAAAGCGGCTTATAATCTAGGGACAGTAAACTCTATCAACTGGGGTCGAATCCTAGCGCAGATTGTTTATTACTTTAAAGCCTATTTTGCAGTCACTACAAGCAACGATGAAAAAGTCAGTTTTAGCGTGCCATCAGGTAACTTTGGTAATATTTGTGCTGGTCACATCGCCCGTGAAATGGGTCTGCCAGTTGAGCGTTTGATTGTCGCAACCAACGAAAACGATGTACTAAACGACTTCTTTAACCAAGGTGCCTATCAGCCACGTCCGACTGAAAAGACTTATGTGACTTCAAGCCCTTCAATGGATATCTCAAAAGCCTCTAACTTTGAGCGTTTCGTTTATTTATTGCTCGACAAAGACAGTGCCCGTGTTCATGAGTTGTTTGAAGGGGTGAAATCTGGTCAAGGTTTTGATTTGTCTGACCTAATGGAGGCGGTCAACACTCGCTACGGTTTTGCTGCGGGTAAATCTACCCATAGCGACCGCCTGCAAACCATCAAAACACTTTATGAGCAGCATGGAGAGCTAGTTGATCCACACACCGCTGACGGTATCAAAGTCGCCAAAGAATTACAGCGCGAAGGTGAAGTGATTGTTTGTGCGGAGACGGCATTGCCCGTTAAATTTGCTGATACGATCATCGAAGCGATTGGATCGATAGAAATTGCACGTCCTGCTCACACCGAAGGCTTAGAAGCGTTACCACAACATGTGGTGGTACTAGATAACAACGCTGAACTGGTCGCTGAGCAAATCCGGCAGCATGTAACACCAAATCCAGCATAAATCAGAGTGGCTTTTAACGCTTATTTTCATAAGAAACTATGTAGTTCATAAGAAACTCCATAAACAGTATTTATATAAAAGTTACGCCATTGTAATAAAGTGTTTATGATTGTGTTATGGTAGATATAATTGTAATATTAGAAACAGCGTCGGCGACTCATCATTTTGCTAGACGCTTTTTTAGTAATCACACCAGCCAATTACACTGAACAGCTGCCCTATAGGCGTCATAGTAGCCGTACTGTCGAGTCCTTTTACGACCCTCATTGCTTGTCATTATTTTAATGACATTCAGGGATTAAGGTTAAGTGATAGGTCTAAATAGTATGAATTGTGGCGATAACAGTGGTACATATTGTGGATATAACAATGAAGATGAGCTTAAAAATGATAGCAAAAGCACTGTTAATCACGACATTTAGTAGTGCCATGCTAATGAGTGCTGCCCACGCTAACAATCCACCACCAGCCATCAAAGCGGATGCACCCAATCGCTATATCGTCAAAAAAGGCGATACGTTGTGGGACATCTCAGGACGTTATTTAGACAGTCCGTGGCGCTGGAAAGAGATTTGGGCAACCAATAAGCAAATCAAAAACCCCAATCTTATTTATCCTAATGACATTCTTATCTTATGCGTGATTCAAGGTAAAACCTTGATTGGTGTTGATACTGGCGAAGGTTGTGCTGGGGTTGAAAAGCAATTAACAGGCAAAGTGGTATCTAGCACGGTCACAGTCACTTCAACAGCCAATAGTATTCCACCGCTTCCGTGGTCTGCTATACAACACTGGTTAGATAAAACCGTCATCGTTAATCCACAAGATTTTAATACCACGCCTTATATATTGGCCTCTAAAAAAGGCAATTTGATTACTGCCAGTGGCGATAAAGTGTATGCCAAAGGTGTGCCACTGATCGTCGGTCAGCGTTATGGTATCTACCGTGAAGGAGAGCTATATGTTGAGCCAAAAACCCAAGAAGTTATCGGTTTAGAAGTCACGCAAGTTGCGACTGGTTTGGTTACTTCGACAGAAACCAACGGCGTTAGCAGTTTGCAGCTTACCGACAGTTATGACAAAGAAGTGCGTGAAGGTGATCGCGTATTCGTTGAGTTGAATAACTCTATTCCGCCCGTCTTTTATCCAGCCCCTGCAACTGTGAGTCGTGGTGGTATGATTGTCCGCGTCATGGACTCAATCAGCTCGGCGGCGAAGGGTAGTGTCGTTGCTATCAACTTAGGTAGTACCCATGGGGCTAAGCCTGGTGATGTATTGACTGTGTATCAAAAAGGGGCTTTGATCCGCGATACTAAAGACAATGACACGCCAGTACGTTTACCAAATGAGCCAAGCGGTATGGTCATGGTATTCAATACTTTCGATAATATTAGCTATGCTTATGTGCTTGATTCAGAGCTACCATTAAACGTCGGCGACCAGCTGTTACCACCTCCATATCTATAAGTGAGCATCATGCGTATTTTTGGACAAAATACGCTAACTTAGCCTATACGAGCCAGATGATTATGACGGCAGTTATTTCTTCTTTATCAGACAAGCAGCGCGCAGTACTGGCGCTGTGGACTGAGGTGAATGCATCATTATCTGCTTATCATAAGCTCATTACTTCTTTTGGCACGGCAGAGCTTGCTTGGTATGCTAAAGTAGATGCGTGGCGGCAATTGGGTATTCATCATACCCATCTTGCCCGTCATGAACAGCCAGAGCAAACGCAAGCCAGTATTGATAAAATTCAGCAAGCGCTCATCGAAGGACGCTACGGTCTGCTATTTTCTGACCAGCCTGATTATCCCGTACAGCTCTCGCAAATCTATGACCCACCGCCTGTATTATTTTACCGAGGCAATAAAGCTCGCTTGCACCAGGCACAAGTCGCTATTGTTGGCAGCCGAAAACCCACCGCCCATGCCCAAAAAATCACCTTTGATATCGCGCAATATTTGGCGCAAGCTGGTTATATCATTACCAGCGGTCTTGCCATGGGTGTCGATAAGCGAGCACATCTAGGCGCGTTAGCACAGGCGGATGCTGAATATCAAGGTCGAACAATTGGGGTGATGGGTACAGGTATTGAGGTCAACTATCCCAATCATCATGATAAATTGTTTGCCCAGATAATTGAGCAAGGCGGCTGTATTATTAGTGAGCTGTTGCCGCATACATTGCCACATAAGCATACGTTCCCACGGCGCAATCGTTTGGTTGCTGGGTTGAGCTTAGCAACGATTGTGACAGAGGCGACCATTCAGAGTGGTTCGCTGATTACCGCGCGTTTAACTTCGGAGCAGGGTAAGCAAGTTTTTGCAATTCCAAGTCATATTGATAATAGCAATGCTGAAGGCTGTCATTACTTGATACGTGAAGGCGCGACCTTAATTTATCATCCCCAGCAAGTGCTCGACGATGTAAATAGTCAGTTGGATTATGATAATAATAGCTATCGACCAGCAGAACAGACAGTCAGTACTAATCATAAGCCATCGCATAGTATCCAGTCTTCTAATACTGCAGAAATAGCTCTTGCTACAGCGAGCCAACCAATACCGTCTAATATAAAGTCTCCTAGGAGCGCTATCGTCGTACCAGAGCATTTAACGCTTGTGTATGAGCAGCTTGATTGGCACGGGCAGGATTTAGATGCGCTGATTATCGCTACCAAACTTACCACACCGCAGTTGATTGGACAGTTAATGGAGCTTGAATTACTAGGCATCATTAGCGTGCAAGGCGGACGTTATTTGCGCGTCTAAAACTATACTTTTTACCGCTTTAGGTTTTTTATATAGCCATTTATAAATGGTTGACCACCGTACAAGCTCGGTGTCTTTTAATAAGGTAGCATTAAACTTCGCTGCCCTAGTTTTACTTAGTCTTGTGTTATGATAAAGGCTTAAATTTTTACCTTTTTGAAGTCTTCAAGCCATGAAAAAACGCACATCCTTCACTACTGATTCTGTTATTCAAGCTGCCAAGTGGCTTAAAGAAGGACAGCTACTTGCTTATCCCACCGAAAGCGTTTGGGGTATTGGTTGTGACGCTTATGACGAAGCAGCCGTTCAACGTATTTTATCCATCAAACAGCGTCCACAAGCCAAAGGCATGATCGTCATTACTGACAGCGCTGAGCGTTTAATGCCGTTACTAGAGTCTTTAGAAGAAGGTCAGCGCCAACAAATCATCAAGAGTTGGCAGGCAGATAGTGACAATGTAGAGCTACAAGGTAAGCAAGCCCATACATGGCTATTGCCTATCCCGCAGACACTTGAAACGACTATCCCTACTTGGATCACGGGGCAGCATCAAACAGTGGCGGTTAGAGTCATTGCCCATCCTATAATTCGTCAATTGTGCCAACAGTTGGTCGACGTTCAAAACCCATTTGGGCTATTGGTTTCCACAAGCTGTAATCCATCAGGACAACCGCCTGCTATGACTTTCACTGATGCGTATGGGTATTTTGGCGAGCAAATCAGCTACTTGCAGGCTGAAACATTAGACTATACTTTACCGAGCCAAATTCGTGACGCAACCACGGGTTTAGTTATTCGTTAGCGCATAACCTTCAACCAAACGATGAATATTACTTCTTAATTTCACTGTTGACAGAAATAAAAGAATAGCGCAAGATAAGTCAATAAATAACCAAAACTTATAAAATAGAGTGCAGATTAATCATGAAACTGAATCCTGTGACCGAAAAATTTATCTTACATTGGGGTGAAATGGGCTCGCAGTGGGGCGTCAATCGCACCATGTCACAGATTCACGCGTTATTATTTATCATTGGTAAGCCGCTAAATGCTGAAGAAATCACCGAAACACTTGGCGTCGCGCGCTCTAATGTCTCAAACAGTATTAAAGAATTACAGCACTGGGGCTTGGTACAAAAGGTCTCGATATTAGGTGATCGTCGTGACCACTTTACGACCAATACTGATGTTTGGGAGTTGGCACGTATTATCGTTGTAGAGCGTCAGAAGCGTGAGCTTGAGCCCACAGTGCAGTTCTTACAGGAGCTGATGAACAGTCCTGAATTTGAACATGAAAATAATGAGGTAAAGTCACGTATTCGTGATACCCAAGAATTCGTTAGTACCCTAACCACATGGTCATCTGAGATGCTTAAATTACCCACAAGCATCCTCAAAAAAGTCCTCAAGTTGGGCGCTAGTATCAAAAAGGTTTTACGTTAATAGTAAGCTATGTGATTTAAAATAAAAAATTTGAGATGTAGTTTCTGTTTTGACAGAAATATATGTAATAGATATAAAAGCCAGCTAAGTGTAAGTGATACAAGTTTCAGTAAAAATAGCAGCAACAAAAATAGCAACGACAAATGGATGTGTAAAATGACAGTCAACCAAACACACGCTAATAAAGAGCAAGCCATTAAAAAGGCTATCGCTGCAGTCGAGTGGCAAGACTTGCGCCAGTTAACGCGCGGTCAAATCGCTTATAACGTTATTTTGCCTTATCCATTTTTGTTGTTGTCTTGGTGGTTTGCCAGCCAATCTTGGTATGTCTTAGCATGCGGTGCTTCCTATTTATTCTTTGCTGCTGCTTTCCGCCAAGCCCATGATGGCTATCATCATAGCTTAGGGGCGGGAAAACGCACGACCACCGCCATATTACTGTTGCTTAGCGTGCTATTGATGACCAGTTTGCACAGCATTCGAGCCACTCACATGGCGCATCATCGAGACCCATTGGGCGACAATGATATTGAAGGCAGTCTAGCAAAAGTGTCATGGTGGCAAGCGATGCTCGGCGGGATAACTTATCGGCTCGATATTTATCGTCAAGGACTGCATCTAAGCAGCCGTCGCAATCAAAACCTAGCTTGGCTAGAGTTTGCTTTGATTGGTTCAGTCGTCATAGTTACCCTTATATTGACCGCCTTTACTATTGCTACCCTCGCGATATTAGCGCAAGTGTTGATATATCATATACTGACCATGATGTTAGCTAATGCCAGTGTCGGTATCATTGCTGTGTGGGGCGTGCACCACGATTGTGATGAGACAATCGCTCGCACCGAGCGTAATCAACTGGTCAACTTATTGACATTCAATTTACTCTATCACGTAGAGCACCATCTGTTTCCTGCTGTGCCATCCAATCATTTACCAGCGCTTGCCAAGCGTTTAGATGCGGCAGTGCCACACTTAACCAAGAAGCGGGTATTGCCAACAATGGCTGACATTATGGAATGTATTAATAATCGTTGGAACAAATTGAAAAATAACTCTCACCATAATCACGATGAGAATGACTGTCCTATTCGTAAACGTTTTGTCTAATAAGCAGGCTAAATAAAACCAAGATACTTATCCACCAATTATCCACAGTAATTTCATTGGCGTTGCCAATGCCGTATTTATACTCAATTAACGACGAATGTTAATAGGATAAATATCATGAAAACGAATAATAATGTAGGTGCTTACCCTTACTTATCAGTGATTATTTTGTTTGCAGGGCTTGGTAGCGTGGCAGGTGGGGTGATTGCAGAGCTGGCTTTATTATTTATTTTTAGGGATGCAGATTTTGCGCAAATTGGTTACCAACCATTACTCTATGTCGGTCTACTTGGTTTTATTCCGGCTTTATTAACCGGCATTATCGTCGCTTATAAGCATATATGGCGTAGTGATCATAAGAGTAGAAGCACGACATTTTTTATTGGGTTTATAACCTCAGCAGGTTATATGGGTGCCATTGTCTTATATTTAGGCATCAACTCCTGGATAGAGGTGGGCGTGTTACTGGCCTTTATGATTGGCGTAGGATTATTTGGCGCTACTAACTCAGTTATCGCCAGCTGCATTGCTTTACCAAAAGCATGTAAAAGTCGTTTTGATATCAGCACTAAAAAAGCAGACGATAACTATAACGATTTAAGGTTTACTGAAAGATGACAATGATAATTAATGTATATAGGGAGTAGGACATGAATATTTTAATCAGTGGCGGCTCAGGATTTTTGGGCAGTGCATTTAGCAATGAAATCATGGCGCGTTACCGTGTACAGGATAGAGCGCTACATGTTACTTGGCTGACGCGTGATAGTAGTCAGGTGCATCCGAATGATATTGAAATGATGACTTATGATGAGTTGGCGAGTTCGGATAGAAGCTTTGATGTTATTTTAAATTTAGCAGGGGCGGGTATCGCTGATTCGCGCTGGAGTGATGCGCGTAAAGAGCAATTGCTCGCCAGCCGTATCAAACCTACCGAGTCCTTATTGGCATTTATTAAGCACACCAGTATTAAGCCCAAGCTAATGGTTAGCGGCTCAGCGATTGGCTGGTATGGCGCACAAGGCGATAAACCCCTTACCGAAAGCAGTGGTTTTGAAACTGATTTTGCTCATCAATTATGTCATGAATGGGAGCAACTAGCGCTCAAAGCCACTGAACATGGTGTGCCCGTGGCTATCGTGCGCACTGGGGTGGTTATCCATCCTGATGGCGGTATGCTCGGTAAATTATTAACGCCATTTAAAATGGGTGTCGGTGGACAATTGGGTGATGGCAAACAAATCATGAGTTGGATCAGTCGTGAAGACTGGGTGGGGGCGGTGATATTTATCATTGAGCAGCACCTTGCTGGTTATACGGAAAGTCAGGCCACACAGGATAATTTATTAAAAAAGGTAATGGAAAATGATACGCCAGCGCTAGTCTATAACCTAACGGCACCCAATCCTGTGACCAATCATACTTTTACCAAAACACTTGGGGCGTGGTTACACCGTCCAACCTTTTTTACCTTACCAAGTTTTTTACTTAAGTTGATGTTTGGTGAGATGTCGACACTATTGATTGATGGTCAAAACGTATTGCCACAAGCATTACAGGACGCAAGTTATGATTTTAAACAGCCAACACTGAAGCAGGCGTTAGAAGAGCAGAAGTCATAGATACTTATGAAGATTGTTTCATGTGAAACGTAATTTTTTATTATCGTATGCTTTGTTTCATGTGAAACCTAAAAAAGGGTTTTTTATGAGTAAAGTTGATAGCAACGCTACAATTACTGTACCCAGCTATCCTAGAGGTAAGGTGATAGAAGCCTATGGGTTATTGGGCGGGGTGGTAGGAGGTTTAATCCTCTTTTTTTATATAGCGATAGGAATGTCGATAGATATTGGCATTCCACTGCGAGATTCACTACCCTTCGTCAAAATGGCCCCAGCATTTATCCTAGTAGGTTTTTTCGGAGGTTTACTACCAGCGTTATTAACAGGTTATATCGTATCTAAGTTCAAAATATATTTTAATTCGGTAGCGAAGGTTTTTCCCTTATTTATAATAGGGTTTATGAGCACGTTTTTATTCGTAGTGTGGTTCATGATAGGGGATGACTCTGTAAATTCTTCTATGACAAGTGATATTTTATTTTGCTGTAATGGAGGTGTCAGCGCTATCATCACAGGATGGTTCGTATTACCTAAGCAAAAATAATAACCACAGATAAAATTTATCTAGTTATTTCACTTTTGACAGAAATAAAGTAAATAAAACCAGCCAATTAAATTAAGTGGTCGCGCCAGTAAGACAGCTACTACTTATCACTAAATAAGGAGAACATCGTGCGTCATCCTTCGTTAGCCAATATTGAATGGCAAGATTTGCGTCAGCTTCGTCTTAGCGAGACTGTTTATAATATTTTTTTATCTTTACCTTTTTTATTATTATCATGGTGGAGCGCGTGGCAAGGATGGTGGTTACTTGCACTTGTGGCGACTTTTTTCTTTTTTACTGCCGCACTTAGACAAGCGCATGATTGTTATCATCGAACGTTGGGAGTAGGGAGGCTCGCTACTGAGCTCATGCTGTTTTTTCTCAGTATCACGATGCTTTGTAGCACACATGCTATTAGGCACACACATCTCAATCATCACCGAGATCCGCTTGGAGATAGTGATGTTGAGGGTAATTGGGCTCGCCTGCCGTGGTATCAGGCGATATTGGGAGGCGGAATTTTTTCAATGGCGATTCAGTGGTTCGGCTTGACGCATGGTAGCCGCCGTAATCGTATTCTCGTTGCCTTTGATATGCTGCTTATTTTTGCAGTGATTGCCATCGCTTTTATCACGATGCATCCAATATTGATGTATCACGTATTGGTAATGATATTGGCCAATACGATGGTGGGGTTTTTTGCAGTATGGAGCGTCCATCATGGTTGTGATGACGTGGTATATGCTCGCAGTGAGCGTCATCCACTGATTAATTTACTGACCTTTAACTTACTCTATCATATAGAGCATCATCTATTTCCAGCGGTGCCGACCAATCATTTACCTAAGCTTGCCAAGCGTTTAGATGCCGCCGCCCCGCAGTGGACGCAGCAGCCAGTAATCCCTCTTTTAGCCCCAGCCAATCAATATCAACCATCTGGGGTGACCGAAAAATCCAGTGTCCATTCGCATCACTTTGATATTTAGTTATAGTCGGTTCAATATAATTTGGATACAAGGAAGGCGAGCGAAAGTACTACAAATAGTAGACCAAGCGAGCCTGACACCGTATCTGATTTATATAGAATTGACTATATCACTCAGAAAGGAGTCGTAAGATGATTATTCAAAATCATATCAACAGCTATAGAGAGCAAGCGCATTTATCCATCACTATGTACTACGATGATGCTTGCGTCATATGCAGCACCGAGGCGCACAATATGAAAATGCGTCAGCCTGAGAAGATACGCTTAGTTCCTGTAGAGGAGGGGCTAGATGAGTTGGCAGTTGCAGGTTTTAGCCGTGAGGATGCGATGACTTATATGTGTATGAAAGACAGCTATGGCAATTGGTACACACATATGGATGCTGTACGGCTGCTCTACAGGACAGGCAGTGTTAAATGGTCACCGTTGTTGTTTTTGCCAGTAGTCAAACAACTTGGCGACTTTGTGTATCCGTACGTCGCGCGCAATCGCTATAGAATTCCGAACTGGGTGACCAAACTGGTTTATGGCAAAGCAGTGATGCAAGCTTGTGAAAATGGTGTCTGTAAAATAGCGCCAGACAAGCGGTAAATCGTCCTTACTGTTCACTATTTAGTTTTGCGATAACAGCACCTTAGAAGAAAATCATATGAAGTTTTCGTGGAAAAAAAGACGCTATATTCAGAGCATTAAATTTTTCACGTAAGATAGCGTTATCTTTATCTGAGCAGACTTGATTATGGGTTTCTTCATTGTTTTCAATCAGTTGCTAGCTGTTATGACCAGCATGCTTCTTTGGTGGTTAATAAAGCCAAAAACTACTTTTGCTAAAGTTGCGCTGATAGCTACTGTCTTTATTATTAATAATAGTGCTCTTATTTATGGTTTGACTGAGTTTTGGGGTGAGCGCTTTCAGGTCTATCTGGTCGTTAGTATTTTGCAAAGTTTTATGCTTTATGCTGGTTTGATCACCGCTGCGGTAGCGCTACTAGCTTATCCGCTCTTTAAACGAAAATCTCGTCCAATTTTCATTCGCGCGCTAGCTGTCACGACTTATATAGCCATTGTTAGCTTAGCAATATTTAACGCTTACTCACCCGTCGTATATCGTTTTACAGTTACTATAGATAAGCCGCTGGCTAAACCAATGGACATAGCGCTTGTCTCTGATACGCATCTGGGTAGGTGGTTTGGTAATCGACAGATAAAAAAAATGGTGAGCCTCATCGATGCGCAGCATCCTGATGTAGTGGTTATCGCTGGTGACATTATGAATGACAACACCATTGCTTACGATAATACGAATATGCATGAACAATTATCAAAGCTAAAGGCACCGCTTGGCGTCTATGCGACTTTAGGCAATCACGATTATTTCGGTTATGACCAACAGATCACACAGGCGGTGGAAGAAGCCGGTATTAAAGCCCTTGATAATGAGAGTGTGCTATTAGATGACTCAGTATGGCTGGTGGGACGCTCTGATGATATGGATCGTACCAGACTGTCAGTGGATGAGTTATTGACGCAAGTAGAGACAGATAAACCAATTATATTTTTGGAACATCGTCCTAGCGCTATGGATGAGGTGAGCGTCCTGCCAGTTGATGTGCATCTGTCTGGTCATACCCATGGCGGGCAGATTTTTCCGTTAACGATATTGATGGATTGGTTGACACCGTTAAACTACGGCAGCAAAAAAATAGCCGAGACACAGTTTTTGGTGACCTCTGGCTATGGCATTGGTCCAGTACCGTTTAGACTTGGTACGCGTTCTGAGATTTGGATAATTACGTTACAATCTGGATCATAAGTCATTTAGATAAATAATGTCATACCTACGATAAAGCCTCTACCATATCTAAATGGTAGAGGCTTTTATTTGCTGTTAGGCTTATTAATAGATGCTTTGCTCGTATTGTCAGCTGACGATATATTGCATGGTTGCCATCATACTCAAGGATTCTTCATGCGTTATACGTTTTTTATCACCATCTTTGTGCTATTGCAGCTCTTTAGTGTCGGCGCTGCTCTAAGCGTGCAATGGTGGTTACAGCCTTGGCAAACAGCAAATTTGCAAACTTGCGTATGGATCATCATATTCGTGATTACCAACGGTTTGCTGCTACTCAGTGTCAATAGAGCATTTGCCAATAGCTATCGATGGATCAGTGGCTGGATGTTAGTCATGCACTTTATACTATTGACCACCTTAGTTACCAGCCTATTTTATGGTGGATATTGGTTATTTCTGTCACTAGCTGGTGAAGTACCTAATGTATCTGCTACCGTCGATTTTGGATTGCGCATATTGGCATTGGCAGTATTTATTGGATTATTTGTTTATGCCTTATATAGTGCTTATGTGCCTGTGGTACGTGAGTTATCTATTGATATTGATAAGCCTTTGGCTAAGCCGTTACGTATTGCGGTCGCCAGTGATTTGCATATAGGGCGATTGTTTGGCAGCGGGGCAATAGATAGGCTGCATCATCTTATTGTAAAAAATACAGCCGACATCTTGCTGATGCCAGGCGATATTATGGATGATAATACGCAAGCATTTGCTGATTATAATATGGCAGAAAACTTGGCTGAGTTATGCAAAAGCTTGCCGTATGGTGTTTATGCAACGCTGGGCAACCATGATTTGTATGGTCACGAACAACCCATCAGCCAAGCGCTCAGTGATGCAGGTGTACAGTTATTAAATGATGAAGTACTCAGTATCGAGCATAAAGGTCAACCAATCTGGCTGGTTGGGCGTTTTGATAACCATAAAAGGCAGCGGGTAGCCACAACCGATCTCCTAGCCCAAATTGATACCACACAGCCAGTGATACTGCTAGATCATAGGCCAAGTGATATTACTGAGCACAGTCAAATGCCGATTGATTTACAGCTTTCAGGGCATACCCATAACGGTCAGATATTCCCCGCTAACTTTATTGTCAGTGCCATCAATCGCTTGGGTTATGGCTATGAAATCATCAATGACAGTCACTTTGTGGTGTCATCTGGTTACGGCTTTTGGGGTATCCCATTTCGCTTGGGTTCGCGCTCAGAGATTTGGCTAATTACCGTCACGGGTCATAGTTCGGGTAGCCATTCTAGTAAATGACACCGATGTAGATAACTAATTATGATAGATATCCAATTATGCTGCTAATAAAGCCTGCGTACTGATGATGTCACGTACAAAATGCGCAAAGCCATCGATAATGTTGCTTGTATCTTGTCCAATACCCTGATGAATACTCATAAAATGAATAAAACCATGCGGCGCACCGAGAATGGTATGAGTCTCGACTGCTATACCATGAATCTTTAATTGCTTTGCATAAGCAAAGGCTTCATCACGTAATACGTCTAATTCTGCAGCGACAATGTAAGTAGGGCATACTTTGCTATTGTCACCAAGCATTGGACAGTTAAGGATATGCTGGCGTGGCAAAGGACTGTTATCTAAACAAGCCGCATCAAATACTGCCACATCGGCATGATCTAATAGCAGGCCTTCACCATACAACTCCCAACTTGGATAATCCGTTTCGATATCAGTCACAGGATATAAAGGCATTTGCGCAAGCGGCTTTGGTAAGCGCTCTAAGAAATCGAACATTCTTTGACCTGCAATGCCTAAATCTGACCATGCGGCTTGCGAGGGTGCAGTAAGTTGTTGGGCAATCAAGGTAGACAATCCGCCGCCAGCACTGTCGCCTGCTAGCACAATTCGTGAGGGTGAAGCGCCTAGGGTGTGGCAATGCTCAGCTAGCCAAGCGTAAGCAGTGATACAGTCTTTTAGTGCGGCTGGTGCTGGATGCTCAGGCGCTAAGCGATAATCAACGCTGACGACTGGCCAGCTGGTTTGTGCGCAGACAGCATGGCAGAACTCATGATGGGTGTTGATATCACCAATACAGAATCCACCACCATGAAAATATAACAGTACGGTCTCATCAGAAACGGTCTCATCAGGATTATGAATATCACTTTTTTTTAATCCTAGGCCGTGAGAGCTAGCGTCTGCTTGATAACAGCGAATGGTCATATCGCCATCATCAGCATTGGTAATCACTTTGTCTTCCCAGTGGACAGGCTTCTCATTTTGTTTTGTAAAGCGTTTCATATTGCCGATGATAGTATCATTTGCTTGCTGCCATACGTGCGGCGCTTGCATGGCCACAGCGTCAGCGGCGAATCTTTCACGCAGCTCATGCATTGGTGTCAGCTCAAGAGGTGTTTTAAGCTTGCTATTCACAGCAAGTATCAGACGCAGATGAGCGTTGGCGTGCAGATATTGTTTCGACGTCGGTCCTTTCAAATAACCAATCAATTTCTCTAATATCGGCGTTGGCAGATAGCCTATTCCTTTCATGGCATAGTGCAGAGTATGCGGCTGACAGTTAGTCATCAGGTTGTAGCTGCGCATCTTTTGTTTGAGAGTCAAGCTCTCCTGTTGAGCGTCGTTTCCCTTTATCTCATGATCTCTACAATTTGTTGACGCAAGTTTCATCGTCATCAGCGCTTTATTCAATAGCGCGTTGATGGATAACACGGTTGATTTAGTCATAACACTTCTCGTTAATGATTGTCAGTATGAGCCTGCCTTCCGATGTGAGTGATACTGTTTTGTGAGTGATACTGTTTGTAGCAACAATAGAGTAATCAAGAATAAAGGTGAGTATTTTTTAGTAATAGCTTATGTAGCAACGGTAATTTTTGGAGAACAAATACTACTTTCTTGTAGCTTTTGTTAATGACTATTTATACCCATTGACAGCATATAAGACTCAGTTTTGAGCGCTTTAATGCAGATTTAGGCAGCATTTGTTGTAAATTAGAAAAATTCCTATGGCTTAGGCTTGAAATTTGCCTCCACCACCTTTATCAAGCAACTAGTAAAGCGTATTAATAAAAACAATGAGTAAGACTGATTAACTATTTGATAAGAGCACAGTATCACTAGCAAATAGTGCGTTTGTTGCCTCTTATATCAATCGTCATTATTAAAATTCTAAGGAGCCATCATGAGCGAGAAAAATACCAACCACGAATCCCCTGAGCAAAATGTGGCGCATGACAATATTGAACACAGTGACAGTATTTTAGAAGAAACCATGAAAGAGTTTGATCCACAACACAACTCAGGTGAAGAAATGACTATCGAAAATGAAATCGATCTTGACACCTTTAAAGCCCGCATCGCTGAGCTAGAAGGTGAGGTGAAGGAAGCTAAAGAAGGTACCGCTCGTGCCAATGCCGAAGCTTACAATGCACAAAAACGCATGGAGCAAGAGGCGGATAAGAGCAAAAAATTTGCGCTACAGAAATTTGCCAGAGAGTTGTTAGAGATCGTTGATAACTTAGAGCGTGCTATCGAAAACGCTGATGCCAATGATCCAGTCGCTGAAGGCGTGCAATTGACGCATAAAGCATTATTAGCAGTATTGCATAAAAACGGTATAGAAGTGGTCGACCCGCAAGGCGAGAAATTCAACGCGGATCTTCATGAAGCAGTGGGTATTGATGCAGAGGCGGAAGCTGATACTGTTGGTACTGTATTACAAAAAGGCTATAGCTTGAACGGTCGTTTATTACGCCCAGCCATGGTGCGTGTGGGACAGTAATATCAAAAACTGGATTTTTAGTGTACTAAACCCCAATATAACTAAGGGTTTTCACAAAAAGTCACATGAAAGACAGTTTTTGCATGATTATTGACTTGAAAAAATTCATAAGTAAACCGATATATATAGCAACAAGAGATCAACTACGGTCTGGATAGACAAATATTTAAAATAAATCAGGAGTAAATAATTATGGGTAAAGTAATTGGTATTGATTTAGGTACGACTAACTCGTGTGTCGCAGTAATGGAAGGTGACAAAGTCAAGGTCATCGAAAATGCTGAAGGTACTCGTACAACACCATCGATCGTCGCTTATAAAAATGACGAAATTCTGGTTGGTCAGTCGGCCAAGCGTCAAGCGGTCACCAATCCAAACAATACATTGTTTGCGATTAAGCGTTTGATTGGTCGTCGTTTTGATGACAAAGTCGTGCAAAAAGACATCGGTATGGTGCCTTACAAAATCGCCAAAGCAGATAACGGTGATGCATGGGTAGAAATTAACGGTAAAAAATTGGCGCCACCACAGGTTTCTGCTGAAATCTTGAAAAAAATGAAAAAAACAGCAGAAGACTATCTTGGTGAACCAGTTACGGAAGCAGTGGTAACAGTACCTGCTTACTTTAATGATTCACAGCGTCAGGCAACAAAAGACGCGGGTAAAATTGCTGGTCTTGATGTGAAACGTATCATCAACGAACCAACGGCCGCTGCTCTTGCTTATGGTATGGATAAAAAGCAAGGCGATAGCACGGTTGCTGTTTATGACTTAGGTGGTGGTACTTTTGACGTATCAATCATCGAAATCGCTGATGTTGATGGCGAGCAGCAGTTCGAAGTACTAGCAACCAATGGTGATACATTCCTTGGTGGTGAAGACTTTGACTCAGCTTTGATTGATTATTTGGTTGATGAGTTCAAAAAAGACCAAGATGTTAATCTAAAAGGTGATTCGCTTGCGATGCAGCGCCTAAAAGAAGCGGCAGAAAAAGCAAAAATTGAGTTATCAAGTGCTCAAAGCACTGAAGTGAACTTGCCTTATATTACTGCGGACAGCAATGGTCCTAAGCATTTAGTAGTCACTATCAGTCGCTCGAAACTTGAGAGCTTAACTGAGGATTTGGTACAACGTACGATGGGTCCTTGTAAGATTGCGCTTGAAGATGCTGGTATTAAAATTGGTGACATCGATGATGTTATCTTAGTTGGTGGTCAGACTCGTATGCCACTGGTACAGCAAAAAGTGCAAGAGTTCTTCGGTCAGGAACCACGTAAAGATGTGAACCCTGATGAAGCAGTAGCGGCAGGGGCTGCGATTCAAGGTGCAGTATTGTCTGGTGATAAAACTGACGTACTATTGCTTGATGTAACGCCACTAACGCTTGGTATTGAAACGATGGGTGGTGTAATGACGCCAATCATTGAGAAAAACACCATGATTCCGACTAAGAAATCACAGGTATTCTCAACGGCTGAAGACAACCAACCAGCAGTAACCATTCAGGTTTATCAAGGTGAGCGTAAAATTGCTAACCAAAATAAACAGCTTGGTCGTTTTGATTTGACGGACATTCCACCAGCACCACGTGGTCTACCGCAAATCGAAGTTACTTTTGACATCAACGCTGACGGTATCATGAACATCTCAGCGAAAGACAAAGGTACTGGTAAAGCACAAAGCATCCAGATTAAAGCAGATTCAGGCTTGTCGGATGAAGAAGTCGAACAAATGGTTCGTGATGCAGAGGCCAATGCTGCTGAAGATGAGAAATTCGCTAACTTAGCGCAAGTTCGTAACGAAGCAGATGGTCGCATCCATGCGGTACAAAAAGCGTTAAAAGAAGCGGGAGATAAGGTGACTGATGAAGAAAAATCAACAGTAGAAACCGCTATCTCTGATCTTGAAGCAGTGATTAAAGAAGATGATCATGATGACATCAAAGCTAAGCTTGAAGCGTTAGATAATGCCTTCTTGCCAGTTAGTCAGAAGATTTATGCTGATGCAGGCGCTGAAGGTATGGATCCAAGCCAGTTCCAACAAGGCGCGGATAATGCAGCAGATAGCAACCAAGCTGATGATGACGTCGTTGATGCTGAGTTTACTGAAGTAGACGAAGACAAAAAATAAGACTGCTCATAGGCACATAAGTAGTTAAGTGATAAAACGCACCCTTCGGGGTGCGTTTTTTTATGGCTATTATTTATAAGAGCTATCCTACCTACCACTCCTATATGTTGTTTTCACTGTTTAAATGCATTCACTATAAGTACTTCGTAAGTCAAATGAACGATAGGCTGCCCAGCGTCATCTTGCGCTGAAAAATGTTGCCAATAATCTGACTCAAACTGTTGCAAGCGTGCCTTGGTCCACATAAAGGGTGGGGTATTACTGGTGTTTACTTGCGTCCGATTGGTCGATACGCCCGTCAATTTCATATGCTTTAGGATAGCGTAGGGACTGGCAAACGGTAATTCAAAACGCTGAGTGGACAGTTCAATTATCTCAAAGCCAGCACTGACCAGTGCCAATTGCCACTCGTCTATATCTGGATAATAGAGCCCTTGACCAGTCAAACGCCTAATTTGCCAAAAATTATTTGGCGTAAAAGTATTAAACAGCAGTTGACCTCCAGTTTGTAAGCGGCGTGCTGATTGCGCAACAAAACTTAAGGGGTTATCAAACCACTGCACTGCATTGGCACTGATTATCAAGCTATGTTCACCCTCAAAGTCCATCGTCTCAGCATCGCCAATCGCTATGTCAGCATTTGGTACTATGGATTGTAAAGTCGCAGCTTGTTCAGCGCATAATTCATTGATCAGCCAATATTGACTTTGAATATGTGCTGCTAGTAGGCGTGTCATTTGACCAGTTCCTGCACCGACTTCAAGTACACTGTCGTGTTTAGTATGGGCAAGGTTGTCTAGCAAATATTGGCAGACTTGCTGTTGAATATTGGCTTGCTGATCATAGTCACTGGCATTGGCAAAATGACGAGCGATGGTTTGTTTTCTGGCGCTAAAGTTATTAGGCGTGGCGAGTGTTTTCATACGGTTTATTATATCCAAGTGAGCCAGTTAGCAATCGATAGTAGCGCTGATGTTCCTATGAGATAACAGCGTTATAATTGTCTTATCAATTGTTCGCAGTCTTCATTTGTCAGCTTGGCATTCATGACTAAACGAATACGTGCCGTGTTTGCTGGCACAGTAGGTGGCCTGATAGGCAGCGCGTAAAAACCTGCTGCTTGCAACTGTTGCGCTTTAGCAAGAGTGCTGGCGTTATCCCCCAACACGTAAGGCACAATGGGCGATTCGTAGCTTGGATGTTGGATGGTCTGGGTTTGGGAAACACGGTGTCGTATGTCGATGGCTTGACTTAGCTTGGTCGACAAGTGCGCTAAATGTGCACGTTGGTCATTTAGCGTTGGCATTTTTGCTAAAATAAATCGCGTCCATGCGTGATTGATAGGTGGTAATGCCGTACTAAAAATTAGCGGGCGCATGCGGTTAATCAGCCATTGTTTGACAACATCATCGCACATAATATAAGCACCCACTGAGGCAAAGGCTTTACCAAAAGTACCGACTAAATAGTCAATATCAGCCAATGTCTGTGTTTCTTCCGCTAGTCCCAAGCCTGTATCACCTAACACACCAATGGCATGAGCCTCATCGACATACAGTTCAATACGAGCATCGCTAGCTTTTAATTGTACCAGTTGACATAAGTCCGCACGATCACCATCCATACTAAAGATACTCTCAGTGACAATGATGATGCGCTCAATGTCTGGCGCTGCTTGCTCAATAAACGTAGCCAAATGCTCATAATCATTGTGACGATAACGGCGATAGCTGACAATCTTGCTTTGGCTCAGACGCATACCATCGATAATGCTGGCATGTACTAGCTTATCAGCCAAGATAAGCGTTTTGACTGGCAACGCTGTGAGGGCTGGCAATATACCAAGATTGGCATGATAGCCGCTATTCAACACCAACACCGATTTTGAGTCAGAGATATCTTGTTTGCCTACAGCGGTTTGATACCATTCCTGTAACTCAGACTCTAGCGCTTGGAGCTGTGCATCATTCCCAGTGAGCAAGCGTGAGGACGTCGCACTCATCTTAGGCATTTGTGCGTCTGATAACTGTGTTAGTTGACTGAGAAATTCGTTTTGCAGTTCAGTGTCGCCGCCCAAGCCAAGATAATCGTTGCTGGCGATATTGAGTAATGTTTTGCCTTCGCTAATAACGTATTGCCCATGATGTTGAAGATTGGGTAATTGACGATATTGTTGGGTTGCTTTGAGTGCTGTAAGCGCTTCTTGCAAACGGCTAGTTATGCGTCCAGTCATTATTTTTACCTTAAAATATTTGGCATCTATTATTGCTTTAGGCTTATTTCTGCTAGAAAGACGGTGAAATGAGTAAGGATTATTGCATAAACTTCATGGTTGTAACAAAAGATTTCATATCTTTGCCTTTGTAACCCAAGCACTGATAAATACTTGCAAATCTTAACTCTCATACCATCAAACACTGACAGACTGCTTGAAATAGTTTGTTACTATATACCCATCGTTAGCAAACAAGGCGATAGGGCTATAAAAGCTGATATAACTAGATAACTTGTTTGTCCAAATTGATTTTAAGGAGCTAATAATGAAAACACTACAAAAAACGCTACTTGCACTAGCAGCCGGTTCTTTATTAAGCATGGGTGCACAAGCTGCCGTATCTTATGGCAACGGCTACACTGGTCAGCCATATGTTGGTGTAAAAGTCGGTCAGTTTGACCTAGATGTAAACGGTGCTGATAAGCCAACAGCTTATGGTGTTTATGGTGGTTACAATTTTGATCCTAACTTTGGTATCGAAGCGGAATACGTAGGTTCAGATGATGCTGATTACTACAATGGAGACATCGATGCCAAGAGCTATGGCGCGTACGGTACTTATCGTTATCAGTTCCCAAATACAGCGCTATACGCCAAAGGTAAGCTAGGTGTTGCTAAGACTGAAATCGAAGGTAACTATCTCGTCGAAGACTCTAACAGAAAAACCATCTCTAAAGATGATACTAGTCTTGCAGGTGGTGTAGGTCTTGGTTACTCAGTTAACCCGAACTTCAGTGTTGAAGCTGAATACGACATGCTAGGCAGTGACGCAGATCTGATGACTGTTGGTGCTCAGCTAAAATTCTAAAGTTAAAATAGATGATTAGTCAGCTAAACAAATGAGCAAGGGTGTAGTCAATAACCTTTTCTTACACAGATACTTTATAGATAAACAATTAAAGATATAACCCTAGGGGAATACTATGAAAACACTACAAAAAACGCTACTTGCACTAGCAGCCGGTTCTTTATTAAGCATGGGTGCACAAGCTGCCGTATCTTATGGCAACGGCTACACTGGTCAGCCATATGTTGGTGTAAAAGTCGGTCAGTTTGACCTAGATGTAAACGGTGCTGATAAGCCAACAGCTTATGGTGTTTATGGTGGTTACAATTTTGATCCTAACTTTGGTATCGAAGCAGAATACGTAGGTTCAGATGATGCTGATTACTACAATGGTGACATCGATGCCAAGAGCTATGGCGCGTACGGTACTTATCGTTATCAGTTCCCAAATACAGCGCTATACGCCAAAGGTAAGCTAGGTGTTGCTAAGACTGAAATCGAAGGTAACTATCTCGTCGAAGACTCTAACAGAAAAACCATCTCTAAAGATGATACTAGTCTTGCTGGTGGTGTAGGTCTTGGTTACTCAGTTAACCCGAACTTCAGTGTTGAAGCTGAATACGACATGCTAGGCAGCGACGCAGATCTGATGACTGTTGGCGCTCAGCTAAAATTCTAAGTCCTCGGTTAGTAGTATAATAAGTAAAAAACGCACCCTTCGAGGTGCGTTTTTTTTCTTTAAATTTTCCTAACTTTCCCCTAAAGTTGTTTAAGGCACGTATGTGATACATTGATGATTTTTAAGAAATTATTAACATCAAAAATGTGCTACATTAAAAGTTAGAATGACAAAGATAGGGAATACAGCGATGATGGAGACTCTTTGGATGATTGAACCTTGGCACTGGTTAGTATTAGGCTTTATATTGCTGATCATTGAGATGTTTGTGCCGACATTCGCCAGCCTTTGGTTCGGCGCTGCTGCCATCATCGTTGCTGCGCTTTCGTGGCTATTGCCTATTTCTGTCTCTTTGCAAATTATTATTTGGTTGGTGCTTTCTGCCATATTCTTGCTGGCATGGTTTAAGTTTATCAAACCTTTATCGGTAGATCGTACCAAGGCTGGGTTGGGCGGTAGTATTATCGTCGGCGAGACGGGTATGATTATCGTGCCGCCACAGCCAGATAGAGCGGGTACGGTTAGATTCAGTGTGCCTATTGTTGGTGCAACGGAGTGGATGTGCCGTACTAAAGGTGAGCAGGTGGCAGTCGGCGATCGAGTAGTGGTGACCGATATCGTTGGTAATGAGCTGATCGTGAGCAGTATGAAATCGCAGGCAGCGATTAATAAAGATATGCAATTATAATAATAGGGATGAATTATGGAAAGCTTCAGCATTGTCATGGTGGTTTTGGTTGCACTGGTTGTCTTTACGGTTTTCAAAGGCGTTCGAATCGTGCCACAAGGCTATAAGTGGGTGGTGCAGCGATTGGGCAAATATAGTCAAACGCTAGAACCTGGTCTAAACCTTATTATTCCTTTCGTTGATGATGTCGCTTATAAAGTGACGACCAAAGACATCGTCCTTGATATTCCATCACAAGAGGTTATTACGCGAGACAACGTTGTTATTATCGCCAATGCTGTGGCTTATATTAATATCGTGCGTCCTGATAAGGCGGTCTATGGTATCGAAGATTATGAATACGGTATTCGTAATTTAGTGCAGACGTCACTACGTTCAATCATTGGTGAAATGGACTTAGATAGTGCATTGTCTAGCCGTGATGAAATTAAAACTAAACTAAAGCATGCGATATCAGAAGATATTGCGGATTGGGGCATCACATTAAAGACAGTAGAAATTCAAGATATTAACCCTTCGCAAACCATGCAAGCGTCAATGGAAGAGCAAGCAGCAGCAGAGCGTCTACGTCGGGCGACAGTGACCCGCGCTGATGGGCAAAAGCAGGCTGCTATCTTAGAAGCTGATGGTCGCTTAGAAGCCTCACGCCGTGATGCTGAAGCGCAGGTAGTACTGGCAAAAGGATCAGAGGAGTCTATTCGTCTGATTACCGCGGCCATGGGTAAAGAAGAGATGCCCATTGTCTACTTACTCGGTGAGCAATATATCAAATCGATTCGTCAGTTAGCCGAATCTGACAACGCAAAAATGGTGGTGCTACCTGCTGATATCCTAAGTACGATAAAGGGTATGGTAGGTGATAAGCTTAAAGTTTAATCAGTAATAAAAATTTTAATCGGTAAAATTTTGATGTTTTGATTATCCTTTCTTGACGTCATATCAAAAATGGTCAGTTAGCTTATTAGGCGCTGGCTATTTTTTCGACTGCGAATTGTACTGAACACTACATTTAATGAATAACTCATATGCTTCGTTTAATGAACAAAAATATCTTGATAATAAAAAAGCCATAGAAGATGCAAATAGACTATATATTGTGATGCCTTCTGAGTCGGCTAGATATATTTTCCGTCAATCATCACCTTTATCAAACACCATAAAAAAGACCTTGAGTGAGGTCTTTTTATGGCTACTTTTTAACTTGAGGGATAACTCAATCAAATAACTTTTGAGAAACGATTTTTATGTTTTTTCTCAAGATATTCATCAAATACCATGGCGACGTTACGACCTAATAAGCGACCTTTTGGCAGCACGCGAATACCAGCCGCGTCCATATCGATGAGTTTGTCTTCTTGCATGGCGCCAAGCTGTTGAATCTCACTGATAAAGTAAGTGATGGCATCGATACCAAATTTTTGATTGACGTCTTTAAAGTCGATATAGTCGTGACAGAGTAGATTCATAATCACATATTCACGCAAGCGATCTTTGATGGATGTTTTGATGACTTTTACCGCAGGCATGGCAGCCGAGTTACTTTGTGCAGCATCGATATTCGCTTGATAAACTGGTAAATCTGTATTATTTTGCAAAATATAGCGGGTATTGGCATTGGCAATTTGACTGATAGAGGAGACGCCAAAGCCCAATAAATCACAATCGCCCATGATGGTATAACCTTGAAAGTTACGATGCAGTTTACCCTCACGCTGCGCCACGGCTAATTCATCATCAGGCTTGGCAAAGTGATCAATACCGATATATTGATAGCCAGCTTCGGTCAGCGTATTGATGGTATTGCCAAGCATCGTCAGCTTGGATGCTGGGTCTGGTAAATCGGCTTCTTGAATCTGGCGCTGGGCTTTAAAACGTTCTGGCAAGTGTGCGTAATTGAATACAGACAAGCGATCCGGCGACATCTCGATGATACGGCGTACCGTTTTATCCAAGGTTGCGGGTGTTTGATGCGGTAAACCATAAATCAGGTCGATATTGATAGAATGAAAACCGAGGTCACGCGCCTCATTTAACACATTTTCAATGAGCTCTGCTGAATGTACACGGTTGACGGCGATTTGTACCGTTTCATCGAGGTCTTGTACGCCTAAACTGACACGGTTAAAGCCAAGGTTGCGCAATACTTTCAATGTCTCGCCACTCAGCTCACGTGGGTCAATTTCAATAGAGTAATCGCCTTTGTCTTCAGGTAAGAATTCAAACTGAGTTTGTAAAAACTCCCACAGTTGAACCATTTCTTCATCACGCAAAAATGTGGGCGTGCCACCGCCCAAATGCAGCTGCTTAACTAGGGGCTTGCTGCTACCTTCTGGGACAGATAACAGGCGGCGTTTATGCTTAATCTCAGCGATTAAGTACTGCAAATAATCGCCTGAGTCGCTATTTTTTTTGGTGATAATTTTATTGCAAGCGCAGTAATAGCAGAGGTGACGACAAAAAGGAATATGAAAATATAACGACAGCGGTGCACGGGCTTCACGGTTCTGAAGGATTTTTGCCTCAAGGCCATTGGTGATTGGTGAGAATTCTAAAGCGGTTGGATAAGAGGTATAACGTGGGCCTGAACGGTTGTATTTATTAATAATCGCTTCATCAAAAGCGGGTAGCTGCTTGCTCATCATACTGCCGCGCGTACTGGCATAGGGGCTTTCTGGTTGCATAACAGGGCGTGTCGTGGTCGGTTGCTCACCTGCACGATTGTAAGGCTGCTGAGTATTTGATTCTGAATGTTCTGTCATGCGGTACTCCTCGTTTTGACCTTAAGTATTACTGTTTTTACATCTCTAATGGCCAAATGTCTGAAAGCCAGTATGTGTTTGATAGATTGTTAGTCACCATAATGAGTCTGTTATCAATAATAATTTTCACAGTATTATTCACGGCTAAATTCACAGCCATCAATAAGTATTAGTATAACAAATCCCTGTTTATAGTGGGGTGGTCGGCGAGTTTTCTTAATAGTGAATCGACTATATTCAAACAGCTTGCTTCCATAAAGCAAAAAAGACTCCAGCATATACCTGAAGTCTTTTTTAACGCTACTTTAAGTTATATCAAGCTGATTCTTTTAGCTGCATCTTATCACCAACGGCTTGGTCACTAACATCACTGGCACTGAAGGGTAGGCGAATCCATTTTTTATCAGAATAACGACGACTTTGGTCACGATGGAATGGTCGAGTAGTATCAGAAGCTTGCGAGTAACCTAAGAAGGCTTCTGCTACAGGGCCGCTGCTATCAAAGGTAATGGTTTGCATATATGTCGGACCAAAATTAATGACGTAGTTTGCGCCATCATTAGCTCTTGTGCCGCGCGTTTCTGCAACATTGAATACACCTTCACGACCAAATCCACCATGCATAGCAATACGCTCGTCGCTTTTACCAGCATCAACGATATACTGAAAATCAGATAAAGATGCATCAAGAGCGATATTTTTATCTCGGAAGAACTTAATAGAGTCGCCTAAAGCAGTACGTGTGTCATTACTAATAATTAAACCACGAGGCGTATTGACTGGATCCTTTACATCGAATTTAACACTGAATATCGTATCAGTAGTTTCATTAAAATCAACATTGCGCCAAAACTCTCTAAAAACGTGCGCGCCTTTACTATCTAAATTATTACGACGATCCCAATTACTCAAGATATTACAAGAATTAGTTGCATCAATAGTAGCGCCAACAGTCAAAGGTAAATTAGCATTCGCTCGACAATCTGCTAATACGTCGTCAAGTACCAACTCAGCAACATAGCTGCGATTGCCATAGACGACCTCTTGCATGTTGTCTAAATTGAAGCTAGTACCGCCCAAGCTATCTTTATTACTGAGCCGATCTTGTATTTGAACCAATCCCATGCGTGAGCGCATAAGCAATGGTAATCCATCTACTGGAGTAGCACCTCAGAAAGGGGTTAAACGACGACGTAGAATTGGTGAAAACCCAGTCAGCGGTTGCTCTAAGTTGCTTACCCAATAGCTATCATTTGAGTTGGCAACATAGTCATCGCGAATCAAGAAAGGTAAGTTTGAGCGCCCAAAAATACCTGCTTGCGGTGAGTCTGTATCAACTCCCCATTTACAGGCAGCGGTACTACCATTTGATAACTATGCTAGTAAATAAAATAGACAAAAAAACACGACATTTGCGCACTGATACATAATACTTTATGATCAAATATTCTCCATATTAGGAAATGCTGATGTCGTTTGCTCAAGTCTATACCCGTTCAGTCGTTGGACTGCATGCACCCAAAGTCATTATTGAGGTGCATCTGTCACAAGGGTTGCCAGCATTGACTATCGTCGGTTTGCCAGAGGCAGCGGTACGTGAAAGTAAAGACCGTGTACGATCTGCGATTCTGAACTCTGGTTTTCAATTTCCTAATCGGCGTCTGACGATCAACTTGGCCCCCGCTGATTTGCCTAAAGATGGTGCGCGTCTAGACTTGCCGATTGCTATAGGGATATTAGCGGCAAGCGGGCAGTTGGATACAGAAGTATTGACAGGCTTTGAATTTATCGGTGAGTTAGCGCTCAATGGCAATTTACGGCAAGTGACAGGCAGCTTAGCCGTCGCAAGAGCGATCAAAGCTGAGGCGTTGGCGGCCAAAGTATTGCAGCTGGACAAGATCACTGGGCAAGAGCTGAGCGAATCGCAGCAAGAACCACAACCACCGCAGCTTATCGTACCGATTGATAATGGTGCTGAGGCCAGCCGCGTCGATGGTGTGACGATACTGGGCGCGCCAAGCTTAAAAGCAGTTTGTAACCATTTGCAGTCGCTAGCTGACCCAAGTGTATTCTATGACTCTTTGAAAGTTGTGACACCGAGCTCAACACCGCAGCATGTCGGCTATCAAGTGGACTTAGCCGACGTCAAAGGACAGCACCATGCTCGGCGCGCGCTAGAAATTGCAGCAGCAGGCGGTCATTCATTACTATTTACAGGGCCACCCGGTTCAGGCAAGACATTAATGGCATCACGGCTGCCGACCATATTGCCTGATTTAAGCGCTGAGGATGCGCTAGAGGTTGCCAGTACTTATTCGGTAGCAGATAGCGATTATGATTATGGGACAAGGCCATTTAGACAAGTGCATCACACCATATCAGCAGTGGCTCTGGTCGGTGGTGGCTCACGTCCCAAACCAGGTGAAATTACCCTTGCTAATAAAGGCATATTATTCCTTGACGAATTGCCAGAGTTTGATCGTACGGTTTTAGAGGTGTTGCGCCAACCATTAGAAGCCAAGCAAATTACTATTAGCCGTGCCAACTCGCAGATGACCTTTCCAGCCAACTTTCAACTGGTCGCTGCCATGAATCCATGCCCATGTGGCTACGATGGTGATGCATCGGGCCGTTGTCGCTGCCGACCTGAGCAGATCAAACGCTATCAAGACAAACTATCAGGTCCACTGCTTGATCGCATTGACCTACATATTACCGTACCTGCACTACCGATTGCCGATTTACAAAATGCTCAAGCTGGCGAAACATCCAAGCAAGTACGCGCGCGAGTAGCTGTGGCTTATAAACATCAATTAGATCGACAAAAAAAAGTCAATAATGAGCTGAGCCCTAGCGAGATTGATAAATATATTCAGCTAGGAGATAGTGAAAAGCAGCTATTACAGCTCGCTCAGCAGCGCTTAAATCTATCGGCACGCGGTTATCATCGAGTATTACGAGTGGCGCGTACCATTGCAGACCTGGCTAGCAGTGTAGATATCACGAGCGCTCATGTGTCGGAGGCACTAAGCTATCGCAGTAAATAGTCATCCTTATCTAAGCCATCTATTACCACTCTTTTATCACTATAATTTAGAGAATAAGGATGAGCTAAGCATTGTCTTTCATAATCCAAGCGACCAAATCCGCAAAGCTATCAAATGCCTCAGTCGGATTTAGCTCACGAATGTCTTGCCCATAGTTATAGCCATAAGACAGACCAAGCGTGTCCATATTGGCGTTTTGCCCCGCCAATATGTCATTTCTAGAATCACCAATCATGATGGCTTGCGCGACGCTGACGTTAAGAGATGCGCAAACGTGCAGTAGAGGCGTTGGGTCTGGTTTTTTGACGGGTAAACTATCACCGCCCATTACTTCACTAAATAAGTCCTGCCAGCCAAATGACTGTAATATTTTGGGCACAAAGCGAATAGGTTTATTGGTCACTAAGGCAAGCGTATAGCCTGCTGCATGCAGTTTTTTCAGCCCTTCATCGACGTCAGGGTAGGCAACGGTTTTGCTACCGCTAAGGTTCTTATAAGCATCAAAAAATACTTGTTCTGCGTGATCGGCCTCTTCTTTTGTCAATGCACCTGCTGCTACTTCTATATTGCCAACCAAGGCTCGTTCCACAAGCATTCGAGACCCGTTGCCTATCCAGTTGCGTATGGTTTCGATAGGATAAGTCTTTTTACCAAGCGTAGTTAACATAGCATTGGTTGCATCGGCCAAATCGGGCACACTATCAATAAGTGTTCCATCAAAATCAAAAATCAAAAGTTTCTTAATATCTACTGTCATTATTATTTGCCCACGCTATCAATTTTGTACTTTTTTGGAGTATTAGCTCCAAGCCCTCATTACCTTAGCACAGCAAATCATGAAGTCTAATTATTTAACGCTCTGGCATTATAAATATTTCTGCTTTTTCAGGCTGAGGGTGATTTTTATGGCTGTATCTTATGCTTATTCAAACTCCTTATAGCGTTCACGGTGTTCGGCTTTCATGCTCAGGTAATCTTTATTTTCTCGGCAGAGATCCCATTTAACTTTAAAAATCCGCGCAGACTCTGCTTTGACTGGGTCTTCTTCTTGGCGCGGTAACTCTTCACGACCATGTGCGCCGCTTTGGCCTTTTTTATCATCGGGCACTGGCCCTTTATATTTTTTGCCGCCTTTATGATTGGCGTAACGACGGGCGCGGGTATAACCCATTTGAATAAATTTACGTGCCATATCCGCACCGACAAAGTCACCGTCAGCCAGGTAATCTAAAAACATTTGATAAATTGTCTCGCTACTTTCAGTCGCAATATCAGGGGTAGCAAAGCGCCAGTGTGGTAGGATTTCAGACTTATACGGCTCTACCAATAATACGCCTTGCTCGCCGCGACCGACCCGATACAGCTCAGGCTGCACGCGCAAATCTAGGTTTTTATAATCCAAATCGTAATCGAACGCTCTCATCGCTTTTCCCTATTGGTATTCGTCATCTGTCATATTTATTATGACCATTGCTATCGAGTATACTGAGCGCCGCTGTCTAAAAAACAGCACAAAAATGTTATGCAACCGTGACAGTAAGCGTTTAGCATGAGAAGCGTAGTGAATAGAATCAATTATTGAGCAGGTTAAGGTTATGACAGTTAATAAAAACATCCTGAATAGAATTAGCCTAGCTGGCGCGACTTTTACGATGTCGTTAAAAAGTGCTTTTATGGTATCAGCATTGCTGATCATCAGCGTATTAAGCACCAATGCTGCCCATAGCGCCTGGTTTGAGCGTTTGATTCCGCAAGGAGAAACTTATACGGTACGCGAGGTAGATCGCGATCTAGCGTTTGTAATAGATGGCTTTATCTATGATGCGCGCACGTCTTGTTTCTTAGCAGTGGGCGATAGAGTGATATTTTTTGAAGGGCGTCATGGTATTGATTACCGCGCGACGGTTTATGATTTAGACTCGCGTGAACGTTGCGAGATGTTATTAAGAAGACGTTTGTCATAAGCTTTTATTTTAGACAATAAAAAAAGCCCCAAACATTGCTGTTCGGGGCTTTTTAGAATTCTTAAACGAATGGTGGCTCGAGGCAGGTTCGAACTGCCGACACACGGATTTTCAATCCGTTGCTCTACCGACTGAGCTATCGAGCCGTCTTCGTTGAGGCGCTATTAAACTAAATATAGGCGTTACTGTCAAGTGATTTTTGCATAATATGTGATAAAAAGTCATAAATAGGCAAATATAAGTCAAATCTAAGGTTTTAACCTCGTATTCAATCTTTGACACGCAGTAGTTCATACTCGCTCATAATACGGTGAATATCCGCGTCGACAGGGACAAACTCACGTACCCCTTTTTTTACTTCCGCATCGTAGACCAGTTTAATAAACTTGGCATCGATAGCGCGACCGCGATTTTGCTGATGTACCGTTAAATATTGCAGACGCTTGGCGTCGGTTTGCCCATCATCAAAACAGGCAACAGCAGCGATAGGCTTGTCATTGAACATACCGACATATAGATATTGTCCACGCTTAAACCCTTGCTCAACGATGTTTAATACCTCGAGACCGTCAGGCTGCGCATCATCGCTATCGTACAACGCCTGCAAGCGCTCTGCTAGCTCATTGTCGCGAGCAGGTTTTTTGATGAGTGGTGCATCCAAACTATTGATGGCGATCGCTTCTAAAGGCATAGCAGTTCCTATAAACAGATAGTTTCTATAATATGAGACAGCACAATGTCATGAGGCGTGATGCCATAAAGGTGAGGTTGTCAAAGTCAGTGCGAGTCATGATTGATAATACTAAACATACTATTTTAGCAGAATGAGATAATTTTGTGCGTGGTTTACCGCTTGGTCGTGGCAGTAAATGTTAGGGTTTGCTATGATGAGGCTAGATAATATTTAGTACGTATAACTCCTAATATCTTGATGTCTTTTGTATATATCATTTTCTAATAAATTTTTTGCTAGAGCTGACCCAGACACTAGTAAAATATTTTGGGCATGTCTTTGCCCTATTTATTGACCGTTTTTCACTGATAAAAAACTGATAGAGAGTAGCCATGACAGCCAATGCAACGACGACTGCTGATACACCTGAGAAAAATACACCAAAAAATCTAAACCTACATGGTCGCCCTGAACGTATCGCGACCGTTGAGCGCATCACTGCTGAAACGCAAATCACTTGTACCGTAAACCTCGATGGTACGGGTAAAGGCGTGGTAGACACTGGCGTACCATTTTTGGATCATATGATTGATCAAATCAAGCGTCACGGTTTGTTTGACTTGGACATTAAATGCAACGGCGATACCTTTATCGATGACCATCATAGCGTCGAAGATACTGGCATTACCCTTGGGCAAGCATTTAACAAAGCATTGGGTGACAAGAAAGGCATCCGTCGTTATGGGCACTTTTATGCGCCGCTAGACGAAGCACTGACACGTGCTGTGGTTGATTTATCAGGGCGTCCGGGTTTGCACATGGACATTCCATTTACTCGATCGCACGTTGGCCGCTTCGATGTCGATTTATTCAGTGAGTTCTTTTATGGGTTCGTCAATCACTCGTGGATGACGGTGCATTTGGATAATCTCAAAGGTAAAAACAGCCATCATCAAATCGAGTCAACCTTTAAAGCCTTTGCTCGTGCGCTGCGTATGGCTTGCGAATATGATGAGCGTGCGCTCAATACCTTGCCATCGACTAAAGAGGCATTTTAATGGCTAAAGTCACCAAAGTAGCATTATTAGATTATGGCATGGGTAATTTACACTCTGCCAGCAAAGCACTATCGGTAGTTGGGGCAGAAGTCTCTATCACCAATGACCCAAAAGTGGTGGCGGCAGCAGATAAGATCGTCTTTCCTGGTGTCGGTGCCATGCGCGACTGTATCGCTGGTATGCATGAAGCAGGAATTGATGAGGTGATACGCCATGCGGTGTTTAATAAGCCTGTTATGGCCATCTGTGTGGGCATGCAGGCACTATTTGAGCAATCAGCTGAAAATGGTGGTACGGATTGCCTTGGCATCTTAAATGGCACGGTAGAGGCGTTTGACCCTACGTGGAAGGATCAGCAGGGCGCTACCATCAAAGTGCCACACATGGGCTGGAACACCATCAGCGGTATGGATTTTGACCATCCGCTTTGGCAGGGTATTGAAGATAACGCGTACTTTTACTTTGTACACAGCTATTATTGCGAGCCTACTGATAGCGCGCAAGTGGCGGCGGTATGTGACTATGGTCAGCCGTTCTGTGCCAGTGTCATCCAAGACAATCTGTTTGCGACTCAGTTCCATCCAGAAAAAAGCCATACCGCTGGCTTGCAACTGTTAAAGAACTTTGTCGAGTGGAATGTGTAGATAGGCAGTAAACGTAAATTGCACACTTGCTTCAGAATAGGGTAGATTATCACTTATATAATCTACCTTTTTTATTCTCCACTATTGTCATTCTTAACCATCAATTTTTAGTTATTATTGTTTAGTGATACGCTCAATCATTTTCTGCTCGCTTATATTTGGAATACTCTAGTGGACTTTACCGCCTTTAAAATGAATGTTGTTGAAACAACTGGCCTTGCCAAAGATGCCTTGCATATCTATGTCGGTGTTGGTGCCTACCTGCTTTGTTTGTTTGTGCTGCGTCCTATCATCAAAAGCCAAAGTATCAGATTATTCATGGCTTTAGTCGTCGTGACAGGCATTGCTTTATTGGGCGAGTATTTAGATAATCGAAATACGATCGAAGCGCTAGGCTTGGCTGGCTTAAGTCGTGAACAGTTGGTCGCGAGTATCCGCGATTTGATCAATACGTGCCTGTTACCTTATGTACTTTTTGCGCTGAATAAGTGGACGACACTCTTTCAGGCGATCATCAATAAGCCTAAATCATTGACCAAGCGCCATAAAAAAACGGACTATTAATAAGTCCGTTTTTTTTATTTTACTATTTGAATTTATGATGGTTCTATTTATAAAAATTAGAGTAGTAAGGAAAACTCGTGTAAGTACTACGTATGGTAGGCTAAGCGAGTTTGACACCGCTAATCTTATTTTTTAGCCTCATCATACAACTCACGCACCACTTCACCAATCACTCTAATACCATCAGTTAGCGTCTGCTCATCAGCCGCGATGCTCATACGAATACATTCGTGCGCATGCTGATAATCGCTGACATCGACACCAGGGAAGAAGTATTCGCTTGGCACAATAAGCGTGCCTTTTTCTTTTAGGCGTTCGTATAGCTCAAGGGTGCTAATCGGTAGGTCTTCAAACCACAACCATAAGAATATCGCGCCTTCAGGCTTATGAATCATCAATGGGTAATCACCCAATGCTTCTTTCAATAGCTTCACAGCGAGTTTCGCCTGCTTTTGATAAAACGGTTTAATCTCATTATCAGATAACTGCTTGATACGGTCGTTTTCGACCAGTGGCGTGGCTATCGCTGCACCAAAGCGTGTCGGCGCTAGATTGACCACCGCATTCATCGCGCTGACCGCTTCGATCACTTCCGCATCAGCCACGATAATACCGGTACGCATACCGGGCAAGCCAATCTTCGACAGGCTAAAGCAAAGAATCGTATTGTTATCCCAGTTCAAATTGACATCAGAGTAGATGATATTCGGGAAGGGCATACCGTAGGCATTATCGATAATCAGCGGAATGTCATAGCGTTTGGCAATCTCGGTTAAATGCGCCATTTCTTCATCCGTTAGCACGTTGCCAGTAGGATTGGTCGGGCGTGAGCAGCAAATCGCCCCGATACGACCTTCTTTTAGCGCTGGCAAGTTCTCTAACGCGTCAAAATCCACACGATATTTAAAGAAGCCTTCTTCGCCATCATGTGTCACTTCATCGATATGCGGCAATACGGCTGCGAAATGTTGACCTTCTACATGCACATCACTATAGCCAATATACTCAGGGGTCAATGGCAGTAGAATGGACTTGTCGATAGATTCGTTCTTTTCATCAAGCTTATTATCACTGAAAGCACCGCCAAACAGATTAAACAGATAGAAAAACGCATTCTGTGAGCCATTAGTCAGAGCGATATTTTCTGAAGTCAGATTCCAATCATAGTGACGGTTAAAAAAGCCAACCAACGCATCGATAAAGCCTGCATCCCCTTGCGGATTGGAGTAGTTCGCCATGCTGATAATTGCGCTACTATTGGGTACACCTGCGTCGTTATCAACGCCCAGCGCCTTATACGTCTCCAAAAACAGCTCATTGACGGCATCAATTTTGGCAGGGTTACCACCGCCCAGCATGTTGACTGGCTGATCGCTTTTTAGCGCATCGCCCAGATCATCCATCAATTGTGAGATACCAGTGGGCTGGGTAAATTTTTGACCGAACTTTGAGAATTTCATAAGGATACCATGCTGTTTTGGAGGGTGTTGTAATAAGGAATTTGATTGATAAAAGTTAGGCTAGTATAGCAAATGAGGGCTAGGTAATCCCCCCAATAAATAAGCAAACTGCATGGCTGATATAGGTTTATATTCTGATACATTGAATGAAGCAAAAAGCGCCTTCTATGTGAATAGAGGGCGTTTTAGTTTGTAGTTTCAGAAATTAGGGGTTTTGTAGTTTATTTCGCCATCGGCTCTACCAGACGCCCGTTATAAGTTAATTATTTTTATTGCTTTATACGGTTATGAATAAATTCGTTGAATAACTTTAGAATCTCAAGATCAGTATCGTTACTCTTATCTTGCTTTATAAAGTTAAGGGCTTGTGTAGCCTTTAATGACGTAGATGTTATACCAATAGGAAGTCTTAATTTAGTAGTAGAATGAAGAACAGTAATAATTAATGGTTTTACTTTAGGGTGTGTTTCAAATAGCTTATCTAACTCATCTCTTCTCTCATTTAAAAGGTTAGAATAAACGTTGTTTATAGCATCAATTAAAATTACAGTAGGTTCTTCTAATTCAGAGAATATATTATTTTTAATTTTATTATGTTCTTCTTCGATGATATTCATAACATTGAGAAGAATATATCCAAAATCGCAATCTGCTTCAGATATTTGTCTTGCGCCAGACCGAATGTTATCAAATATTGTAGTAGGATGCTTACTCCTCAAAGTTTTGCAAGCAACTGATATACGTTGTTTTTTATAAGTAAATATGACGTCTGGATTTTTACCATTTGAAGATCTGACGGGATCATCCAATTCTACATCTGAGCCATAAGCTATAGCGAAAAAACCTACTATAGCTTCAATAAATTTATTCGTTTGATCATCTTGCTTATTTGTAACGGGATTAATCATTGGAACAAATGAATTTATACAAGGTGAGGCTTGTATTAAAAGCTTCAAATGAGGCATTAGTTTTTCAAAACCCTTTAGATCTTTTACAGTCCAAATCCATTTATATAACTCATATAAACCCATAAAAGCAGAGCGTCCTTCACTATGATTTTGGAGGTTACATGGATTGGTTTGATAAGCGGAATAAAATTCGCAAGCAATTAAGTAATCATTTTCTAAGTGAGACTTGATATCAGCTTCTATATCCATAGAGTCTAAAAAACAAACTAAATCTTCAATTCTTCTATTAATTGTGTCGTAATGTTCAAGTTCATGCATATCTATTTTTCCATGTAATTATAATCTCTATTTACTATATTCAATCATATAGATATCAGAGTACTTTCTCCATATTATCGCAAGTTCATCAAAATCAAGTTTATTATTTTGCCTTTGAATAGTTAGGTTTCCATGCTTTTTGCTATCATAAGCTACTTTACTTTCGTGTTTCCAATGGTTTTCTAAATGAATTTTTTTGTGAGGGGCAGGATATTTACCATCCCAAAGTATGTATTCAGTCAATACTCTTAGTATTTCTTTTTCATCAGTTGTTAGTCGAATGTGCGCCGAATTAGCAATCTCAACTAACTGATGGGTAGCAGAAAATGCAAGCTTTCGTTGAATAGCAATTGCTTTAAATAGCAACTCGAAAGATAACCCCATAAGCATCTTATAAGTCGACCAACATTCTATGGCATGACCATTATCCATCGCCTCCCACAAAACCCTAGCAGATGTAAATAAGTCGCTGGACTTATTATGCCAGTGTAATGAGTTTATATTTAAGTTTTCAAACTGATACTCATAAGGATCCATAAAGTTTTATCCGATATGTTTTCGTTAAAATTTAAATATAGGTTCCAATGTTAAAGCTGGAGTTTAAACCTGACACAGATTGGAGGAGCGCTATCGTTTAGTCAGGAAGTCAACTAACCTTAGCACCTGCCCCTGTGTTATCTAATGTAGCAGCAAAAGCAAGATTAGCTTCCCACCCTAAATCATCGCCCTTACCCGCGCCATAATCCCGCGTCCAATCACCAATCTCACATAGATAATGGCAATAGCAAACAGCAATACGATTAACGCCGCACCACCAATAGCCAAGCTCATCCACGGCACACTAAATTGTAGATTAAACCACTGCGTGATGGCCGCCCATGCGCCAACGCTGGCGATAACCACCGCAAAGGTCGCCGCGCTAATACCAAGCACGCCCAACTCTAAGATATTGAGCATATATAGGTCGCGTTTTTGCATACCGAGCAGTCTAAATGACGCGCTGTCCTTCATACGATCTTGTGAGGTAGACAGTAGCGAACTGATCAGCACCATGACGCCAGTGAGTAGGGCAAGCAAGGTGAACACATAGACCAAGCGGCTCATTTGTACCACCAGCTCTTGGATTTGTTTCGCAATTGCCGTGCCATCGATGGTGGTGACAGCAGGGAACTCGCGTACCAGTTTGCCTTGTAGCTCTGGAATGGCATCTTCTGATACGTGCGCGGTGGCAAATTGAATCTGCGGGGCAGCGGACAGTACAGAGGGCTCAAATAAGAAATAAAAATAAGGGCTTGGGCCACGCTCATAGCGCGTGCGAATACTGGTGATCTGCCCGACGATCTCGATACCTTGAATATTAAAGCGTACCTGATCGCCCATACCGACATTGAGCATACTGGCAGCAGTATCCAAGATAGATAAGGGTTTGACTTTTTCATCTGTCGCATCGATAGGGGTATATAGCGCGTCGTCCGTGAGTGAGTCAACGATATATTCGGTATCCATCACCGTATCTGCGTAGCTTAAGTTAAAGACACGCGTGGGGTCATCAAACCCATCCTCAGGTTCGATATCTTTTGCCGCCACATCATTGGCCGTCTCCACACGGGCACGAATGACGGGATAATAAGTGACGGGCGCCTCAATAATCGCATCGATATCGTCATGTTGATCGCTCTGCACATCCAGCAAAAACAGATTGGGCGCGTCTTCAGGATAGGCATTGATAAACTGCGCATTGATACTGTGATTGAGTGTGGTGATAAGCGTCAGCACTGCCACCGATAGTGATAAGGTGACAAAGAACAACGCTGATTGATTGCCTTTACGTGCAAGGTTATGAATGGCGATACGCTGCATCCAACTGACTTTGGTATTGCTCGCCAACTTGTTAAGTAGCCACAACCACCCACGCGCCAATAGCCAAAATATCGCCACAAAGCCAATCAAGCCGCCCAATAGCTGTACGCCTAATGACAGCGAGCCCACTTCATAAGCGAAGAAGGCATACAGTCCTGCCAACACCAAGCCATACCAGAGTAATGGCGTGCGTCGATACCACGGCAGGTTTTTCGTTTGTGTGCTTGCCCCTTGATTGAGTAGGGTAGCGGGTTTGGTGGTGTTAAGCGCGCTTAGACCACGCTGCGCAATCAGTAGCGTCAGGGCTAAGGCAATCACAATGGTCTTGATCGCACTGATCGGATTGATAGCTAAGCCAACGTCGGCAGGCAAAATAGCAACCAGATATGGCTGACCAATTTTAAGCAAGCCCAGACTAAGGACAATCGCGGCAACACAAGCAATGACAGTCGTTATGATGAGCAGTTGATAGTAGCTACGTTTGAGTGAACCAAGCGGCTCGCCTAACGCCAAACGAATCGCATTATTGGACTGCTGCTTGCTGACGAATGCGCTAATGACACCGTACATAGCGACTGCAGAGAGTAGCAACACCGCGATGACCAGTAATTTTAAAAACATTAGGACATTGTCAGAGATACGTGAGACGGAAGTATCTGCTGACTCGGCATCAGAAAGCTCGATATCAGGATAACTGGTCAGTATGCCTGTGAGCTTTTTACGCTGCGTCGTTATCAGCTCTGGATCGCCTGCCATCTCGATACGATAGTTTATGCGGCTGCGCTGACCCAATAGATTGGTCGCCTCCAAGGCATCTTGTTTCATTAAGACACGTCCACCAAAACCAAATGTAGTCAGCGGTCTGTCAGGCTCTTTTGTCAGTACATCACTGATCGTAAATTGCGCATCGCCAATAGTGATACGGTCACCGATGCTGGCCTTGAGTCCGCTGAGCACTTCAGGTGCAACGATGACACTGTCGGACGTCAGCTGATCCCACAGCGGTTGTCCTGAGGCAAGCTCAGCTGTACCGTATAAGGGATAAGACGGTGAGACGGCTTTGACGCTGGCAAGCAAGGTTTGTTCATCGGTGACGAGCATGGCGCTAAACTGATAGTCATACACCGTCTGCGTATCGGGGATGGTTTCTACTTGCGCCAATACCTCGCTTGGCCAGTCTTGCTTACTGTTTAAAATCAAATCTCCACCAACGAGCGCGCGCTGATTGTCATTGATATAGCGATCAACAGACTGCTGTATAGAGTCGAGGGTCAGGTAGGTTGCAAGCGAAAGGGTCAACGTTAGCAGAAATAATACCGGATATACCCAGCGCTGCCACCAGCTACGGCTGAGCGCTTGCGAGCCCAGTGTTTGAAAACCTAGGGTACGGGTAAACAGTTGATTGAAGATACCGCTTGAATAACTGGACTCTTGACGCATACTGGTATCAGTCGATTTGTTGTCTGTGGGCTTTTCATTCATGTCGGTACAATCCGGCCGTCATGCATGGTAATGACGCGATCTGCCATCTCGGCAAGCGCAGGATCGTGAGTCACCACTACCAGTGCCGAGCCAACCTGCTGGCGTAAGTCCAACAACAGCTGCATCACTTGATCGGCATTTTGCTCATCCAAGTTACCCGTTGGCTCATCGGCAAATACAATCTTGGGATGAGAGACCAAAGCTCGTGCCACCGCTGTACGCTGCTGCTCACCACCAGATAGCTGATTGGGTAAGCTATGCCGCCTGTGACCCAAATCGACCGCATCAATCAGCTCGTCTACTCTTGCTGGATTTGGACGCCGCGCAATATCAAGAGGAAAGGCGATGTTTTCGGCGACTGTTAGTGTTGGCAGTAGATGAAATGATTGAAAGACAAAGCCCATGTCCTGTTGACGAATGACCGCCAACGCATCTTCATCAAGACTACTGAGCATTTGACCTGCTAGCGACACTGTACCGCTATCGGGATAGTCTAGTGCCGCGAGTAACCCTAGCAAGGTAGATTTACCCGAGCCTGATTTGCCCATGATGACCACAAACTCGCCAGCGTTGACATAGATATCTACGTCTTTAATGATAGATAATTTTTGCTCACCGACTTGCACCGTTTTGTTTAACTGCGAGGCGGTCAGTAGGGCTTGTGTCTTAGAGTCTGCTTGTGGCGTGGAAGCGGCAATCGAAGGTGATGATGTCATTACAGTGTCTCGTTAAGTAGTCTCATTTGGCGTATTTTTTGTCGTTTCGGCTTGAACCGTTTTAGTTGTATTCTCTGCATCAGCTGTTTCTAGCTCTTTTAACTTGGGCTCTAAGATAGGTAAGATATTGTCATTGACGATGATCGTGTAGCCTTCCTTAGTCGGATGAATGGCATCCGCTTGGTTGAGCTCACGGTCACCGCCCACGCCCTCTAAGAAGAACGGAATAAGCGTTACGTTCATGTCTTTCGCGACGCGAGGATAAATGTCTGAGAACGCTGCAACGTAGTCACTGCCTAGATTGTCATAGATTGACATTCCGCCCAAGATGACGACACTGCCATTGTCTTGTAGACGTTTAACAGCCGTGCGGATATTGGCTTCAATTGTCGCCACATCGATACCGCGTATGGCATCGTTAGCACCAATGGTCAAAATCGTCACATCAGGTTTGGTCTGTAGTACCCAATCTAAGCGATTGACCAGCCCAGTACTGGTTTCTCCACTCAATCCTGAGTTGATAACTTTAGCGTTGTCGTAACCCATTGCTTGCAGACGATCTTCTAACTGAGCAGGGTAGTTGTCATCTTTATCAACCCCAAGGCCTTCTGTCAGTGAATCGCCAAGGGCTAAAATAGTGATTGGTGACGAATTGACTTGCTGATCGGCGGGCGCTACGGCCTCCGTGGTTACGGATGCAGTATTGGCTTGATTGTTAGTTGCTTCAGTATTCTGCGTGTCAGGTGCATCCGTAGGTTCGGCATCTTTTTGACAGCCACTGATCGCCATTACGGCTGCGAGTATAACGATAGCAGGCAAGCGCTGAGCGAAACGAAGGGGGGAATTCATCATGGGTGTTGTGTCCTATAAGCAATCAAACCAGTGTAGCAAAATAAGACAGACACCAATATTATCCTAAGGTTACTTTAGTTTTTGATATTAAAGCTTTTTGCCATCAACCATCACTGGGCGACTCACCATCCAAGCAATTACGACGTTGATAACCATCAAAATGAGCATAATTAATAGTGGCAAATCCCAGCTGCCAGTCGCTTCATGTAGCCAACCTGTCCCTAGTGGACCAAAAAAGGCAATCAAATAACCGACGAATTGAGACATACCAGACAGCTCACTAGATTGGTTGGTCGTATAAGTACGTAAGGAAAACAGCATCATACTCAACGTAAAAATAGCAGAGCAGCCAATGCCCATCAGACCTGACCACAACCAAGCGAGATCAGTAGATAAATAACTGATTCCTAAAACGCCAATAACGTTGAGCACAGCGGCAAACACTGCCAGCGCCTGAATAGGGCGGCCGCGATTGATCAGCCAAGTCAGGCTCAGAATAGAGACTGGCGCCATGAACTGGAACACCGAACCCATTTGCCCTGCTTGCACTGCAGATAGCCCCTTACTGACCCAAATAGAGGGTAAGAAACTGGCAACGGTATAAAATAATAGTGATTGCAACCCCATAAATACCGCAATTTGCCAAGCAAAAGGCGTACGCCACATGGAGATTTCTGAAGTTCCAGAGATAGGTGGCACAATCGCTTGATGACTAGACGAACCAAGCCGCAACCGTAAAAATATCCAAATAATAATCGCAAAAATGCCCAATAGCGACCACCCACCCAGTGCCCACTGCCAGCCCACTTGCTCAGATAATGGCAGTACAACTCCTGCGACGATGCCTGCCGTTACCGTCATCGTTAGACTAAATAACCCTGTTATTAATGGAATATGCTTGGGTGTACGCTGTTTAATAACAGGTGCAGCTAAGGTATTCGCAAAACCTATAGCCAACGTCAGCAATAACGTACCAATCAAAAATCCAGACCAAGTGGGAATAACGGTACGAATAATCATACCAGTCGTTAATAACGCAATCATCGCAATGAGTGTATTCTCAAGCCCGAAACGCTTACCAATGGATGGCGCGATCAGTGCACCCACCGCAAAAGTCAACATGGGGACTGCCCCTAACCAACCAATTTGCGTCTCAGAAATATTGAGTGCATCTTGTACGACAGGGGCAATAGAGCCGAGAGCAACAATAGGTGCACGCATATTAGTGGCGAGCAAAATCATGGCACATAAGATGAGCCAAAAAGTGAAGCGTGAGGAGGGCAGCTCAAACGATGACGGCGTATCTGAATGAGACTGTGACGGCAAATCAGGTTGCAAATCAGAAGAGGTAGACATAGCAGCACGACTATTAGAATAAGAAAAAGGACACGTCATTAAACAGCGCCGAAGCATCGTCGCTTGTAAATAACACCAAAGAAACGCACCTAGACGGTGACTAAAATCATCAATCAGAATCGTAAATCAGAACTAGAAACTATTTGCAGAATACAAGATATATGAGCTTTCTGCCCTATTAGCTAGGGTAAATATAATATATGAGTAGTGCCTTCATATATGAGCAATAGCATATATGGGTAACCTGTTTGAAAGCGTGTTTATCTTCAATCACATATCAATTGGATATGGAGTAGGCTTATTTAGCCTACTATTGTTAACAATGATTTCAATGGTACTGTTTATATCCAAAATACCTTGAAGTGATTATAACTATATATATGGCGGTTGGCACAACTAAAAATAGCGCCAGTCCCTTTCAAAGGACTAGACGCTATTATAAGAACAGATGTTAGGTAAATACTACCAGCGTATGGTAACAAACGCGGTATTTATACGAATTTAGTTTATACAGGTTTGCCTAGCTGAGCGGCTCTTAGCGCGTGCTCTTGTTGTTCAGCGATAAGGGAATCGCACTTATTGGGATCATCGCCACAAAATGAGCACTGCTCATCGCCCATCAATTTGGCAACACCACCACAAGAGCCTTTAAGCGGCTTTTTTTTGACCATATAACCGATACCCATAAAGACAAAGAACAGGACAAATACGGTAAAGGTAATGGCAAGCATGGGAAGCAATTGACTAAGCATAGAGGAAACCTCGATTTTTAAAAATAGTGTGGCTATCTATTAGGATAACACCTTAATAGTATAGCAAATTTTTGTATGGCTCGTTGATGGTTATCGAGTCGTTTACAGTATTGCGACTAACGTCTAAAGTTGTTTGTCAGCGCGTAATGCTTGCATCGCTGGTGTTTGTACCACTTGCCAATCATCAATACTGTCGTCAGAAGCGTCATCAGAAACACTACCATCAGAACCGTCTACTTTTGCATCATCAGCTAACACAACGAACATGGCTGCTAGGTTCTGGGCTTTAGCGACATTTAGTGCTTTATGATAAGGCATCGCCGTAAGCGCAGTCGCCCACGCATCAGCCAGTGCGACTGAGTCTGCTGCAACGGTTACCGATGGTGCGCCACCCGCGATAGGTTTGCCAGTTGTTGGATCAATCGTATGACTGTAGCGCTGACCGTCGAATATGACGGAATTGCGATAGTTGCCAGAAGTGGCCAAATACATCTGATTATCGGTATGGATTGGTTGACGAATCGCTGATATTGTCTGACGCTCGCTGACCGTACTGTCTTCAATAGGCGCATCAATCGCAATTTGCCACGGCTGCTGTTGGTTATTGACCCCAGAGGTTGCAATTTCACCACCTATCTCTACCATGTAGTTACGAATTTGATAGTCATCTCTAAGCACATCGGCGATCACGTCGACGCCATAACCTTTGGCAACTGCTGAGAAATCAAGCTCGACACCGTCTTTGGTTTTATAAATGCTCTGCTCTTTTTGTACGATGCTCTCAAAATCTACCAAGGCTTTTGCTTGAGCAATCTCAAGTGCTGTTGGTGGACTTTGCAAGCGTTCAACGGTCATGGTGCTACCAAAGCCCCAAGTCTCTACCAATGGCATGACGGTAGGATCAAATGCTCCACCAGATTGCTGATAGACGATTCGTGACACATCTAGCACGTGGGCAAAATCTGCATCGATAGTGATGGGGATGTCTTTACCTAACTGGTTGAACTTAGAGATAGTAGAGTCTGCTTGATAGGTAGACATGCTGTCATTGATTTGCTGCAAGCGCTTATCAATCGACGCTTGGATGGCTGCTTCATCCGCATCCTCAGGTAGCTGATAACTGATATGGTAGCTAGTTCCCATTGTCTCACCGCTGAGATAATCATAATCTGGCGTTTGCTGGCAAGCACTAAGAGTGAATACAGCACTTATAGCAATAACTGGCAATAAAGTGGTTTTCATCGATTTGTTAGACAATGAGAGTGGGGCTAATTTTTGCATTATTGGTTTTTTCATATTAATCACAATAGTTTTTATGGCAAAAGGGTGAGTGGCATGTTCTATTAGCGTTGCCTATTTTACACCCCTTGTCACCCATAACGCCAATCATCGACTTAATACATATCTGCTTCGCTTCCTAGATTTATTTTACTTTTGATTCGCGGATGAGCTTATAGAGTTTTGGCGGAGATAGGTGATTGACCGTGGTCGCTAGCTTTTCTTTATTGCCTGCTACGATGATATATTCTTCACCCTTAATAAGGGCTTTTATGACTTGTTTAGCAAAGCTAGCTGCGGTTAATCCTTTTATTCAAAGCCAAAAAAAAGAGCCTCAATTGAGACTCTCTTTTATTTATCACCTTAAAATACTTCTTTACGTAACCATTTGCTTAGTTACTCACTTAACCACCGAAGTCATCAAGCATGATGTTTTCATCTTCCACACCCAAGCTATGTAGCATGTCGATGACCGCTGCATTCATCATCGGTGGCCCACACATGTAGTATTCACAGTCTTCTGGGTTTGGATGGTTTTTCAGATAATTTTCAAGTAGCACGTTATGGATAAAGCCGGTTGGACCTTCCCAATTGTCTTCTGGAAGTGGATCAGATAGAGCCACGTGCCATTCAAAGTTATCAAACTCTGCTTGCAGTTGATCGTAATCTTCCACATAGAACATTTCACGAATAGAGCGTGCACCATACCAAAAGCTGATTTTACGCTTAGTGTGTAAGCGTTTAAGCTGATCGAAGATGTGCGAGCGCATCGGTGCCATACCTGCACCACCACCAACGAAAATCATTTCAGCTTCAGTTTCTTTGGCAAAGAATTCACCATAAGGACCTGAAACCGTCACTTTGTCACCAGGTACTAGGCTAAATACCCAAGAAGACATTTTGCCTGGTGGAATACCGTCAGGACCGCGTGGCGGTGGACTGGCGATACGAATATTAAACTTAATAAGGCCTTTTTCTTCAGGGTAGTTGGCCATCGAGTAAGCACGAATCACAGGCTCATCAACTTTTGACACATATTTGAAGATACCAAATTTTTCCCAATCTTCGCGGTATTCTTCGTCAATGATAAAGTCTTTATAATGCACTTCATGCGGTGGCGCTTCTAGCTGTACATAACCACCGGCACGGAAGTTCACTTCTTCGCCATCTGGAATTTTAAGCACTAGCTCTTTAATAAAGGTAGCAACGTTATCATTAGAGAGAACTTCACATTCCCATTTTTGTACATCAAAAAACTCAGGGTCAATCTCGATTTTCATGTCTTGCTTAACCGCTACCTGACAAGCTAAGCGCATGTGATTGCGAATTTCGCCTTGAGTAAAATAGCCTTCTTCAGTGGGCAAGATAGAGCCGCCCCCTTCAATGACGCGGCAACGACACTGCGCACAAGTACCACCGCCACCGCAGGCTGAAGATAAGAAAATACCTTCGCTTGCAAGGGTTTGTAGTAGTTTACCGCCTGCTGGTGTTACTACGTCATTATCGGGATTATCATTGATATGGATGGTAACATCGCCTGAACTGACCAGTCTTGAGCGCGCCGCCAAAATAATGGCAACGAGGCCCATGATGATCAAGGTAAACATAGCAACGCCACCAATCGCCGTAGCGTAATCCATGGTAGGTATCCTTAATCTATGGAGTAGGGGTGCGAAAAGACGTCATTGCGTGTTTCCTGAACCCCTACAGAATAAATGAATTAAATAGGTCAAATCGCTAAATAGGCTTTTAAGCTTAGCGGTCTAAATTGACATACCGCCGAAAGACATAAAGCCAAGTGACATCAGACCAACTGTGATAAAAGTAATACCAAGACCTCGCAGCGGTGCTGGAATGTCTGAGTATTTTAACTTTTCACGGATACCGGCCAATGCAGTAATCGCCAATGCCCAACCGAAGCCTGCGCCCACACCATACACGACAGATTCGCCGAAATTATAGTCACGCTCAACCATAAATAGTACACCCCCTAAGATGGCGCAGTTTACAGTGATAAGTGGCAGAAACACCCCAAGGGCGTTATACAGACTAGGAACGAACTTATCCAAGAACATCTCTAGAATCTGTACGGTTGCAGCAATCAAACCGATATAACTGAGCAAGCCCAAAAAGCTTAAGTCGATATTAGGGAAACCTGCCCATGCCAGCGCACCATCTTTTAGAATGAACTGAAAGAGTAAGTTGTTTAGCGGTACGGTAATCGCCATCACGACGACCACTGCTACCCCAAGACCAATAGCGGTTGAAACCTTCTTTGATACTGCCAAGAAAGTACACATACCTAAGAAATAGGCCAGCGCCATATTCTCAATAAAGACTGAGGTTATAAATAAACTAACATAATGTCCCATTAGTGACCGCCTCCATGTGCCATGCCTTTAGACTGCGGCTTCATTACAAATTCAGCTTCTTCAACCTGTTCTGGTTTCCAGATACGAACAATAGCAATGAACAAACCAATGATAAAGAATGCTGACGGTGGCAACAGTAATAGACCGTTTGGTACATACCAACCGCCATCAGTGACTGGCTGTAGAATAGTAATGCCAAACCAATTACCACTGCCAAGTAGCTCACGGATAGTTGCGACGAACAATAATACTGCTGAGTAGCCAAGACCGTTACCAATACCATCTAAAAAGCTTGGAATGGGTGGGTTACTCATCGCAAATGCTTCAGCACGGCCCATGACGATACAGTTGGTAATGATCAAACCGACAAAGACAGATAGACCTTTACTGACATCATAAGCGACGGCTTTTAGTACCTGATCTACCAAGATAACCAATGAAGCAATAATGGTCATCTGTACGATAATACGAATGCTTGATGGAATCTGCTTACGGATAATAGAGATAAAGAAGCTCGAAAATGCCGTCACCAATGATAATGCCACACACATGACGAGCGCATTTGACATGGTGGTGGTCACCGCCAATGCCGAACAGATACCTAAGATCTGTAGGGCAATGGGGTTATTGTCAAAGATAGGCTTGGTTAAAATATTTTTAGTGTCAGCCATGTTATGCCTCCTTGCCGTTTGCTACTGGTAGCGTGGCTGCCAATTCGGTTTTAGGTTGAGCTGCCGGCTTTGATTGACTTGCTTGTGTATCTGCCGCATTATCAATCGTTTGACCACTCTCTTTACGTAGCGTATCTAAATAAGGCTTATAGCCTTGCTCACCCAACCAAAACTGAATCATATTACTGACACCGCGACCGGTCAAGGTTGCACCACTGATACCATCGACCCAGTTCTCTTTTGGTGTACCCGCTTTGGTCACACCAGTGGCCACATTACCGTTTTCGTCATATGAGTGGATACCGTTCCATTTTGCGCGCCAACCTGGCTCTTCGATACGAGCACCAAGACCTGGGGTTTCTTTATGTTCATAAAAGCTGATACCTTTAATGGTATTCATATCGCTCTCGAGTGTTAAGAAACCATAGATAGTGCCCCACAGTCCATAGCCTTGAATCGGCAAAACAACTATTTCAGGTTTACCTGCGTCATCTTTTTTAACATAGACTTTGGCATATTTGGGCTTACGACCAATACCAGCAGGATCATTGTTGCCTAAATCTTCACTCAGTGCTTTATTCTTAGTCGCTAGGCTTGCATCATAAGCATTACGATCAGGAATGCCAGCTGCTTTTAGCGCTGCATCATCAACGTAGCTGCCTTTATTTAAGTCAACAATTTCGACATCGAAGTCTTTAAAACGTTCAGCAACATCACTCGCTGTATCAGACTCTGCATCGTACATGCCAGCGGCGACCAAAATGTTTTTGTTACGATCTAAGCGAGCATTTTCGACTTGTGCTGGCTTTAGACCAACAGCAGCTGCCGAGACCAATACTGAACATACCAAGCACAGCATCAGAGCCACACTAATGGTTTTCGCATTATTACTTTTGGGCTTGGACATAACGAACCCTCCGAGCGGTTTGGCGTTTGATGTTTGCTTGGGTCACAAAGTAATCAAACAGTGGAGCAAATAAGTTGGCAAATAGAATGGCTAGCATGATGCCTTCTGGGAAAGCTGGGTTAACGACACGAATTAATACCGTCATAAAACCAATCAAGATACCATAAGCCCAGCGGCCTTTATTAGTATGCGCAGCTGAGACAGGGTCGGTCGCCATAAATACAGCACCGAAAGCAAAGCCACCGATCACCAAGTGCCAGTAGAACGGCAGGTTCATCATCATATTGTCTTCAGAACCAACCATATTAAAGACAAGAGAAGTAGCAATTAGACCCACCACACAACCTGCCATAATACGCCATGAAGCAATACGCGTCCAAAGTAGAACGACTGCACCCATTAGGATAGCCAGTGTTGATACTTCACCGATACTGCCTTGCATATTGCCTAAAAACGCATCACTCCAAGTGATCGCATTACCATAGACGTCGACGAAGTCTTGTGGAACCACGCCAAGTGCGGCAAGGCCAAGTGGTGTTGCACCAGAGAAACCGTCAACGGCGGTCCACACTGAGTCACCAGACATATAGGCTGGATACGCAAAGTATAGGAATGCACGGCCTGATAGGGCAGGGTTCAGGAAGTTTTTACCCGTACCACCGAATACTTCTTTTGCCACGACGACACCAAAGATAATACCGAGGGCAACTTGCCATAATGGGATATCTGGTGGTAAACATAGCGCAAACAGCACTGAGGTCACAAAGAAACCTTCGTTGACTTCATGACCGCGCACGACGGCAAATATAATCTCACAGAGAATACCGACCCCAAAGGTGACGATATAAATCGGCAGAAACTGCATGGCGCCGTATACGAAACTTGCCCAGATACTGTCTGGATTATAGCCTGCCATGCTCGTGATAACGGTACGCCAGCCTTCAGGCTGCAAGCCAAGCTGAGCGATAGCCGTTAATGCTTGATGACCAATGTTGTACATCCCCCAAAACATGGCAGGGAAAGTACATAACCATACGGTAATCATAATACGCTTTAGGTCAATACCGTCACGTACATGTGATGCTGCGTATGTGGTTGAGCTTGGTTGACGCAAAAAAGTATCAAACATCTCAAAGATGGCATAGTATTTTTCGTGTTTGCCACCCTTGGTGAAAGACGGCTCCATACGATCGAACATATTGTGTAAAAATTTCATCGTGGTTAGCCCTCCAGCTCAATGCGCGTCAAGTTATCACGCAAAATATCACCGAATTCATATTTGCCAGGAGATACGAAGGTGCATAATGCTAAATCTTCTTCGTCCAATTCAAGTACACCCAAATCAACTGCACTAATGATGTCTTCGACAATCAATGCACGCAATAGTTGCGTTGGCAGATAATCTTGTGGCATGACCTCTTCATAGACACCGATCGGCACCATTGCTCGCGGTGAGCCATTACTTGTGGTGGTGAAATTGTATTTTTTGCCACCAAAGAACTGCGAAATATAGATAGGCAGTTTTGAGAAGCGGTTTTTACCTGGACTAAAGAAATGAAACGCTGGGCGCTCACGACCTTCAGGTAACACACTGACTTGATTATGAAAGCGACCAAGATAAGCGGTATTACCAAACACTTTGCGACCTGATAACACCGAACCTGAAATAATACGGTTCTCGCCAGCCGCCAGCTGTCCTTTGGTCAAAGCAGTGATATCAGCCCCGCGCTCGGTAGCTACCAAATGTGGCTTAGTGACCGCAGGACCAGCCAAACTGATCATACGACGTGTATATAAGCGACCGCTGGTGAATAGCTTACCAATCGCAATCACGTCTTGATAACCAATCGTCCATACGGTCACGCCGCGCATGATGGGATGCAAAAAGTGAATGTGCGTGCCAGCCAGACCAGCAGGATGCTTACCAGCAAAGCTATGATACTCAGTGACATTATTAGCCGCCGTTTTGGCGACTGGCGTCAACTGGGCATCACCATGATGGCAAACAAAGGTCTTGGGGCTGAGGGTCGATAAGACAGCAAGTCCGTCATTGAATGCTTGCAACTGATCGTTAATCAGCAGCATTGGGTCAAATGCTAACGGACTGGTATCCATAGCGGTGACAAAAATAGCATGAGGGCGGGCACCGATTTCTGGCGCACGGCTATACGGACGTGTGCGAAACGCTGTCCATTCACCAGAGGCAAGCAGTTGGGTTTCAACGACTTCAGAATCTAGGTCAGCAAGTTGCTGGGAGTCATAGCGCTCGAAGTCTACTTCTTCACCGTTTGGGTCGACCGCAATCACAAGGCTCTCAAACACACGACGTTCACCGCGTTTAATCGCGACGACTTTACCAGCAGCAGGGGCAGTATAGATAACGCCAACTCGTTTTTTGTCTTCAAAAACGGGCTGACCCTTTGCTACGATATCACCTTCTTTGACATTCATTGTGGGCTTCATGCCCACATAATCATAGCCAATAACGGCGACATGTGTCGGTTGGTGCTCAGATATCTCGCGGGAGGGTTCACCGGTGATGGGCAAATCCAAACCTTTTTTGATGGTAATCATAAGCGAAAACTTAGTCCATAGTCTAAAACGATACCAGACGTCCTGTTTGGTATATCGGTAGCATGAATATCTGCGTCATTCAGTAAAGCCCTGTCTCTCTCCCTATAGTTAGTAGGATAGTAATAGAGGGTCTCTGAAAATAACGCATGATCATAACTACTAGTAAGAGTATTAACGCTGACCTTAGACTCCTTAACAACACGTTAATGTCTTATTCGAATGACCAAAGTGGCGACTGGCTACCAAGGTGTATGTTAAAACCATCAAATCAAACACAATCGTTCAAGCCTTTAGCCAAAATAATTGTGTAGGCAGTAGACAGCTCTATCATACGTTTCATTGAAAATTAAAGCTTGTAACACCAGTACAATTGACTACCCTTATCGGTTTGGTATCTTCTCAATAGATACTCAGTTAAATAAGAATATAGCCAAATGATGATCTATCGAAATAGATGATAAACTGGTTGACAGACAAACTAGCGAAGCCATTGTTAAGTAGATTTCACTTATACCAATAAGCAGCTATAGCGCTAGTAATGACTGTTCTAAAATAGTTAACTAGTGATAGAGAGACGATAGAGACTGTAAAAAAGAAAGAGGCGTAATTAGAATTTGGTGCTGCAGAGTAGACTGTTTAAAGGCCACCAGTTGAGATTTCTAATATAACCGTTCTTAGCAATATGTCAGCCAGCATCAAAAAGATGCGCTTAACTGCTGCTCGACTCATCCTGACCGCTATGCAACACTAAGTCATAAATGACTCAATAAAAAGCACAGCGCATGGTTACTATCACATAGAAACAAATAAAAATTTACCTAGGATTATACGCTAAATTGACCTAAAATTGCCAGTCAGTAATTGAATTTATCTAATGTTGCCAGTGATTCAATATATTAAAACTTATGGTTATGATTGCAAGTTTTTTATTGTCATTTCTATCTATCGAAACGGATTTTGGGTCTATCATAGATACCTTTTAATTCGTCTATATATTAAGTCACTTTTGACTGATATTTTTTATGCGTGTTTAGGGGGTATTTAACGTTCAACCTGCCCTTATTTTTGAAATCTAATTTTCTAAATATATTTATTGTTGTGCTTTATAAGGAATGCTATATGTGTGCTGTGCCTGTCATTATCCCAGCTATTGATTTAAAAGATGGTAAATGTGTCCGCTTAAAACAAGGCCGTATGGAGGATGATACGGTTTTTTCTAATGATCCAGTGGCCATGGCGGCACGCTGGGTAGAGGAAGGTGCACGTCGACTGCATTTGGTTGATTTGAATGGGGCATTTGACGGCGTACCCGTTCATAGACAAGTGGTTAATGATATTACTAAAGCTTACCCGAATCTGCCTATTCAGCTGGGCGGCGGTGTGCGCAATATGAACACCATTGAGCAATATATTACGGCGGGTTTGACTTATATCATCATTGGTACAAAAGCGGTCGAAGATCCTGCTTTTGTCGCTGAGGCTTGTCGCGAATTTGCAGGGCATATCATCGTGGGTATTGATGCTAAAGACGGTATGGTTGCCACTCATGGCTGGGCAAATGTGACGGATACCAAGGCGACCGAGCTTGCGAAGCGCTTTGCTGATGTTGGCGTATCGTCAATTGTCTACACTGATATCAACCGCGATGGCATGATGCAAGGCGTCAACGTTGAACAAACTGTCAATTTAGCACGTGAAGGCGGCTTGCCTGTGATTGCCTCAGGCGGCGTGACCAATATGAAAGATATCGAACTGCTGAAACCTTATGGTGATTGTATTGAAGGCATCATTACTGGTCGCGCGATTTATGAAGGCACGTTAAACTTGGGCGAGGCACAAGTTTATTTAGACAGTTAATACTTATTCAAAATTTAGTAAAGAGAAATTAGCAATAAAAATCCGCAAAAAAGCAAAGGATGCTTATGAACACTGACTTTGATCGTTCAACGATGCGCAATTTTATAAAAGCGTGGGGTCAAATGCTGTTGTTACTAAGCATCTTTTTTACCTTTCCAGTATATGCTGCTGGTGAAGAAGTGGCTGGCATAACCACCGAATTAGGGACAGATAAAGCAGAAAACACGGCAGCTGATAACCCTTTACTTGATACTGCATCAGAAGCGGAAGTTTCAGAATCTCCAGTTGTCATATCTGAACCACCGCCACCACCGGTAATCAGTGGTGAGAGCACCAATAATGCGCAAATCGAAACCACTCCTACTCCGCAAAAAGACAATGACATTCGTCAACGTATTCAAGGCATTTTTTCTGAAATAGAAGGCTTGCAGGATGTCAATGTTAGCGTTACACAAGGTGTTGTCACCTTAACAGGAGAGACGCCAAACGAGAAAAAAGCGCAACAAGCCATCAATTTGACCAACCGTCTGACAGATGTGGTCACCGTCGAAGATCGGATTGACCGTACCCTTGATGTACAAGAAAATGTCACCACCGTTTATCAAGGTCTTAAAGCACAAGCCAAAAATCTGGTCAAAGCCTTGCCATTACTATTGGTTGGTATAGTCCTATTTGCATTAGTGACATGGTTTGGTAGTTGGCTGTCTAATCGCAATAAAATGTGGCAACGGCTCACGCCCAATCCGTTTGTCGCCGAATTACTGTCACAAACCGTTAAAGTCATTTTTATTATTTTCGGTTTGATCCTTGCACTGAGTTTGATAGGAGCCGAAACCATTTTAGGCACTTTGCTTGGCGGTGCAGGCGTTATCGGTATCGCCGTTGGTTTTGCGGTCAAAGATACTATTGAGAATTACATTGCCTCGCTTATGCTCAGTATTCGCCAACCATTTCGCGCACGTGATCATATTTTGATTAATAATCAAGAGGGAATCGTAGTACGGCTAACCTCACGTGCGACTATTCTAATGACCTTAGATGGCAATCAGTTGCGCATTCCTAATGCTGAAGTGTTTAAAGCAACGATTTTAAATTACACCAAAAATTCAGAACGTCGATTTACTTTTGAGCTAGGTATTGATTCCAATGATGATCCGTTAGCAGCTATTAAGGTCGGACTGGATGCGATATATACGTTAGCATTCGTTTTAGATGAGCCAAAAGCAGTGGCTGTCATTACCAATGTTGGCGATTCCAATATCATTTTGGAGTTTCAAATTTGGGTAGATCAATCAGACACGGACTTTTCGAAAGCACGCAGTATTGCCATTCGTGAGACCAAGCATGCGTTAGAAAATGAAGGCTTCAGCTTGCCTGAACCGATTTATCGTTTGCGTTTTAATAGTAACTTAGAAAAAGCATTTGAGCATATGCAGTCTAACACTGATAGTACTAAGTCAGACCTGACGATTACGCCGACCATGCCCAAAGTGACTAATGAAAACCTAAATAAGGATAATAACGTTGATGATAAGGACAAAAAACAAGCAAAGGCCCGTGCCAAATTGATTTTACAAGGTCGCAATGCTGATGAGGTGCTCAACGCTCGTCCCGACGACAAACTCATGGAAAAGGTTGAACAGGAAATTGCAGAAAGTTCCGACGAAACTGATTTACTGGATAATAATAGCCCGCAAGAATAATTTGTAAAAACCTGCCAAAAACTAGGCATAAAAAATGCAACGAAACGTATATCTAATGATTATTCAAATACGAGACATTTTTTATGCAAATGAAACACTTGATTATATTTGCCCTGGTTGGCATGGTTGCGTTATTAGGTTTTAACCTTATTAATGGCAGTCAACGTGAGAAAGATAGAGAGAGTATAGCCACCAGTAGTAGCACTGAGCAGGCTTCTACTGGTGTTACCGAATCAGATAGTAACAATGATGAGAAAAACAGTTCAGTCGATATTACTAGCAAGCCGCTTGGTGAGCAGCCAAAAGCGATTCTCGATAGTGCAACAACACAGATAGAGCAAGCACAGCAAGCGGATCAGCAACGCTTGGATCAGAGCGGTGTACAATAGTGTTAAAAACTGACTATTAGAAAAATGAAGTATAAAAAAAGCCAACGATGACGTTGGCCTTTTTTATTATTTGAAGTGTTTGCTAAAACTAGCTTTTCTTACTTGTGCCTTTACTACGGCTGCCAGTCTTTTTAGCGGGGCTTCTTCTATCAGTACTTTTCTTATCAGTGCCTTTCTTAGAAGGCGCGTTCTTCGTTTGATTCATTTCACTAGATTGTAATTTGGCTTTTAAATCAAAGTCAATTTGTAGCAGATCCATATTGACGCCAGCGACCTTGACCTTAACCAAATCACCTAGTCCGAACAATGTCCCTTTATCTTTACCGATTAGCTGTTGTTGCTGTTCATCGTAGACAAAGAAGTCATCACCGACATTGGAGATATGAACCAAACCATCGATATATAAGTCAGTCAACGTGACAAACAAACCGAAGCTTGTGACTGTGGTGACCACGCCTTCGAACTCTTCACCAACATGATCTTTCATATAGTGACATTTGAGCCAAGACTCTACATAGCGTGAGGCTTTTTCGGCACGGCGCTCGGTATCTGAGGTTTGCGTGCCAGCCGCTTCAAGAGAAAAGTCCATCACTGGCTGCTGAGTATTGGTCACTTTTGCTTTGATGGCACGATGCAGCATCAAATCAGGGTAACGACGAATCGGCGAGGTAAAGTGGCTATATTCGTCATAAGCTAGCCCAAAGTGACCGATATTGTCAGGTGCATAGTTTGCTTGCATCATTGAGCGCAACAGCATGCTGTGGATACTAATCGCATCGGGTCTGTCTTTGGTGGCTTCAATAATCCGTTGATAATCGGCTTGCGTTGGATTTTCTTCTGGGAAGCTTAAACCAAAGTTCTTTGCGTATTCGTGAATACGCATTGATTTTTCGCCATCAGGTTTGTCATGGTTACGATATAAGACAGGAAGCTCATGCTTTAACGCAAAATTCGCTGCACAAGTATTGGCCAGCAGCATACATTCTTCAATGAGTTTTTGAGCATCACCGCGAGTACGCGGTAAGATTGCTTCGATACCACCTTTCTCATTAAACTTAATGTAGGTCTCAACTGTCTCAAATTCCATTGCATGGCGCTCTTCACGCTTTTTCAGCAGTAGCTCATACAATTGATGTAAGGTATCGACAGATTTTTTGACGTCTTTATTACCTGTTAATGAGGTAGGTACGCTCTTATCTTCTGGATTCTCAAGATAAGCGTTCACTTGATTATAAGTTAAACGTGCTTGTGAGTGCATGACAGCAGGATAGAATTCATAACCAGTCACTTTGCCTGCTCGTGATATTTTGATATCAGCGACCATACAAAGACGATCACGGTCAGGATTCAATGAACACAGACCATTAGAGAGTACTTCAGGCAACATTGGAATCACACGATGCGGGAAATATACGGACGTACCGCGCTCGTAGGCATCTTTATCAAGTGGCGAGTTTGGTGTGACGTAATAACTGACATCCGCAATCGCAACTAAGACACGATAGTTGCCACCTGAGCGTTTTTCGGCAAATACGGCATCATCAAAATCACGTGCATCTTCACCATCGATAGTAACCAGTGGCAAATCACGCAAATCTGTACGACCTTTTAGATCTTTTTCAGTCGGTTCTTGATAATCGTTGGCTTGCTTCAGTGCTGCTTCGCTAAAATCTGATGGGATATCATAATTGAGTAAGGTGGTTTCAATAATCAGTTCACGATCATTGTCATCAGACAGTAATTCAGTGATTTTACCCGTCGCAAATTCATGCTGATTTGGCCAATCAATAATATCAACCTTAACAGGCGAACCTTGCTTGGCATTCAGCGCTTGTACATTTTCTTCAGTGACAGTAATCGGTTGGTGATTATTCGGACTACCAAGCTCGACACAGTAGCCATCTTCATCACGGGCCAATGTACCAATGAAGTTATTTTGGCGACGTTCCACGACATCAACGATACGCCCCTCGGTGCGACCACGATTGTCTGTCGACGTGCCGACTGCATCTACAGTGTCGCCGTTAAATACCCAGCGCATTTGCTTTTCATGCAAAAACAAATCTGGCATATCGCTTAACAACACAAAACCAAAGCCTTTAGGATGTGCAGACACAGTACCCCTGACGATATCTTGCTGGGTCACCGTGCGATAGCGATAAGGACGACCGTCGCGGTTTACTTGTCCATCACGTGCCATCGCTTTTAGGCGATTGCCTAAAGCGTCAAACTGGTCTGGGTCATCAATATTAAAGGCTTTTGCCAATTGTTGATGCGTGACTTCACCATGCTCATTAATCGTACTGAGTATCAGTTCACGACTAGGGATAGGATTGTCATATCTTTTTGCCTCACTTGAGGCGTTTGGATCGTTCCAACTCATAAATTACCGTATCTATTTTTAAAATTATTAATAATGGCTATCTTAACACGAACGACGTTGCAATATCTTGCGTCAATTGTCTTAAGTGTATTTGGTAGCAGGAAGTTGTTTAATAGGCAACAACTATTAAAACAAATCAAATGTCGATATCGACTGTACTTGATTTATTGGTTATCTTTTTACTATCTATCTCTTTCGATACTTCTAGTACTGTCGTTTGATTAGACTTATCCAAGTATTTTTGTGCCTTATCGACTTCAGTGGTCAAAGTATTGACCGTTTGTTTCATGTTCTCTAGCGCTTCAATTTTATAATTGCTAATCATATCCATCGTATCATAGACGTTATTGAAAGCGTTTTGTAATTTATCAAGCTCAATGCTGCTACTGGTTGCTTGCTCATGGATTTCACCTGACTGGCGTTTGAGCATCGCTGAGGTTGATTCAATCAAGCTACTGGTGGTTTTATTTAAAGCAGTAATTTGATCAAGTACCAGTTTTTGATTGGTCATTGCTTGGGCAACCACGACCGCTGTACGTAGTGCAGATACGGTGGTTGTGGTGGCTCGATCAACGCCTTTTATCAATTCTAAGTTATTGCGGCGAATGGTATCGAGCGCTAAATAGCCTTGCACGTTCACGGCTAACTGGGTTAAAAAGTCGGTGTTTTTTTGACGAACGTAAAACAACATCTCTTCTTTAATAATGCGTGCTTTTTCGGGGTCAGTCGCCTCTATGGCGTAGACTTTTTGCTCTAACTGCTCATCAATCTTTTTGCCAACATAAACATATTGGCGTATCGATTGCATCAGCTCCCACATATTGACTTTTTCTTGCTCGATCATAGCATTGTCTTTGAGCAGCTCATCCTTACCATTATATAAACTGGTAACAACGGCATTGATATGTGACTGTGCAGATTCGTACTGACGGAAGTAATCTTGTACTTTATTGCCAAATGGGATGAGACCGAATAATTTACGTGAACTGGTCAGCTCTTTCTTACTCGGGTCTAAATCTTCTACAATACCGCGTAGCTCAGTCAATGACTTGGCGATAGGAGAGTTGTCAAACAAGCTGTCATTGAGACTTTTGGCGGGTAAATCGAGCATACGATTAGACACTTGCGCTGATTCACGAATCTCTTTGGTTCCGAGGTTGTGAATCGATTGCACGTTCTGTCGAAACTCATCGCTATGCACAGAGTTAGTGATAACGTGGTCAACAAAGGCATCGACTTTGGCATCAAGCTCTGGGATTTGGCTGTCATCCAACTTGACCATTTGATCTGCTTCACTTTTTTGTATTTCTCTCACAGGTTCAGGCGCGGTCAGAGAAATACTTGGCGTCGTTGCATTTTCTGGTGGGGTCAATTCTTGCATGAAATTTCCTTCGATATCGGATAAAAGTAGTGTTTTTTGTCAACGACTCTGATGGTCGTGATATACGTTATTTTTATACACTTACTAGAAATTTTTGATAAATGCTGATTAGCAAATATAAAACAGACCTTTAGATTACCGCGTAATCAAATGGTTGAGAAGGTGGATTTTGTAAAATAGAGTCAGCCAATTATATCTGACTCAACACATTTAACAGAGATATGTATCTATTCAAATAATAAAAAACCATCAATATCCCGCAGCATATTGATGGTTAAGATTATAAATATCTATATCGACTAACAGCCATCTAATAAACAGATTACTTTTTCTTAGTTGGCCCAAGTAGCATACCCATTTGACGACCTTCCATCTTAGGGTATTGCTCAACGTTAGCAATCTCAGCAGTATCTTCGATAATACGATCTAGCTGCTTACGACCAATATCTTGGTGCGCCATTTCACGGCCACGAAAGCGAATACTGATTTTAACTTTGTCTTGGTCTTCCAAAAAGCTGACGATTTTTTTCAGTTTAACCTGATAATCAGCTTCTTCAGTACTAGGACGCAGCTTCATCTCTTTCAGCTGAGTTTGCTTTTGGTTCTTTTTAGCTTCTTTCGCCTTTTGCTTTTGATCATAGAGGAAATGCTTGTAATCCATGATTTTGCAGACAGGCGGCTTGGCATCTGGAACCAATTCGACCAAATCTAGATTGTCCTCACGTGCCGCTTTCATCGCGGTTTCGATATCGACCACGCCCATTTGTTCGCCGTCTTCTTTGACGAGACGGACTTCTTTGACATTGATATCTTCGTTGATGTTCAAACGGTTCGACTGTTTAATAGGTATTACTCCTCATCTGTTTTTGGGGTCTGTCGGCCTTTTTCAGCGACAGCGGTCTGTACTAATGTAATAAATTCTGGAACACTCATCACGCCAAGGTTTTCACCTTCACGAGTACGGACATTGACACTGCCCGATTCGACTTCTTTATCCCCTAATACTAGCATATAGGGAATACGTTCTAATGTTTTCTCTCGTATCTTAAATCCAATCTTTTCGTTACGCAAGTCACTAATAGCTCGCAAACCTGAATTTTTGAGTTCGCTGACCACATTTTCACAAGCATCTGCCTGTTTATCCGTGATATTCATCACCACAACTTGTTGCGGTGCCAACCATACTGGCATCCAACCGGCGTAGTTTTCAATCAATATACCGATGAAGCGTTCAAATGAACCTAAGATGGCACGGTGCAACATGATAGGTATTTCGCGCTCGTTTTGCTCATTGACGAATTCGGCATCAAGGCGCTCAGGCATGTTTGGATCAACCTGAATAGTACCGCACTGCCATACACGACCTAAAGAATCTTTCAAACTAAATTCAATCTTCGGACCGTAGAATGCACCTTCACCTGGTAAATATTCCCAGTCAAGACCTGAGCTATCAAGCGCATCGGCTAAGGCTTTTTCGGCAAAATCCCAAGATTCATCGCTACCAACCCGTTTTTCAGGACGAGTCGAGAGTTTCATGATGATATTATCAAAACCAAAATCTTCATACACAGCAAGGGTCAGCTTAATAAAGTCAGCGACTTCTTGCTGAATTTGCGACTGTGTACAGAAGATATGGGCATCATCTTGGGTAAAACCACGAACGCGCATCAAACCATGCAATGAGCCAGATGGTTCGTTACGATGGCATGAGCCAAACTCTGCCATACGTAATGGCAAGTCACGGTAAGATTTCAAGCCTTGGTTAAAGACTTGCACGTGGCATGGGCAGTTCATTGGTTTTACCGCATAATCACGATTTTCACTGGCAGTTGTGAACATGTTGGTCGCATAGTTGCCCCAATGTCCTGAGCGCTCCCACAAACTGCGATCAACGATTTGTGGCGTTTTAATTTCTTCATAGCCATTATCATGTTGTACTTTGCGCATATATTGCTCAAGTACTTGATAAATCGTCCAACCATTGGCGTGCCAAAACACCATGCCCGGTGCTTGCTCTTGCATATGGAATAGGTTTAATGCTTTACCAATCTTACGATGGTCACGTTTTTCGGCTTCTTCAATACGCTGAATATAGGCTTTTAGGTCTTTTTTATCTGCCCAAGCCGTACCATAGATACGTTGTAGCTGTTCGTTTTTGGCGTCACCGCGCCAATATGCCCCAGACATTTTGGTCAGTTTAAAGACTTTTAGGAATCGTGTGTTTGGCACGTGTGGACCACGGCACATATCGACATATTCTTGATGATGATATAGACCAAAGGCTTCTTCGCCTGGCATATCGTTGATGAGCTTAAGCTTATAATCTTCACCGCGCTCTTCAAAAATCTTAATCACTTCTTCGCGTGGCGTTATTTTTTTGATAACGTCATAATCTTGCTTGATCAGCGCCATCATGCGTTTTTCAATCGCTGCCATATGCTCAGGGGTAAATGGTGTTTCGCTATAGATGTCATAATAAAAACCATCTTCGATAACAGGACCAATTACCATTTTTACATCAGGATAAAGCTGTTTAACAGCATGACCCAATAGGTGAGCACATGAATGGCGAATGATATCAACGCCATCGGCATCTTTTGGCGTCACGATTTCGACTTTGGAATCAGCAATAATAGGATCATGCGCATCCACTAGATGCCCGTTTACACGGCCAGCAACCGTTGCTTTAGCCAACCCTGCGCCAATGCTTTGCGCCACTTCCATGACCGTTGTATTGCCTTCAAAGTTTTTTACGCTACCATCGGGTAAAGTAATCGCTACCATAATCTATTCACCTTTTTGGGTCCGTTGGCAGTGATGATTGCAACCATCAATCATATAACCGTAAGACCACATCAATTATATCTAACTACTATGATATGTTGTAAGAGATAAGCACGACTTAATAGCACTGTTTTTTCTTGTCTTATATAGCATGAAATTAAGAGCCATTTAATAAGCTATAATCAAAGCGCTAAAAAGGTAGAACAAACGACCTTTTAATAACATGAAGCAGAAATACTATTAAGTAATGTCATAAAAGCGACTATTATAGCAAAAACTGCTTATCAACACTAGATATCAGGGGGTTAAGTCAGCTTCTATATATAGGTTCGCTCAGCATTAATATCAAGGGTAATGAATATAGATGTGGTTTATAGCTACAGATAAATAGTATATCTTTTATCGTCATAAATTGATTTGCTGCTTTTAGAGGGCAGACTGAGCTTATTCATAAGTAAGAACTAGATAGTCAAAGACTGTTTTCAGAATATAACTTCAGCTTCTAATAAATAGATTTTACCTAACCTATTGAAAAATATCAGGTGTTTTTAAGTTGATAAAATAAATCAAAAAACCTTTTAAAAAGCGGTTGACTCAAGATTTAAAGCGTCTATAATACGCCCACACAAGACGAGCTGGCAGTGATTAGTGTGTAGATTACACATAAATAACGCAGTTAACTTGAAGAAACAAATTATAAAAAAGCTTGACAATTCAAATCATTATGATAAGATAGTCGGCTCGCTAGATGGCTTAACTGGCAACGGTTTAAGAC
>NZ_CAJHBC010000011.1:0-83627 GCF_904846535.1 Psychrobacter muriicola 2pS | reverse complement strand
GCGTCTTTGCCACTCATTCAGGGATGGCAGGGAAGCTGTTTGAAGCTACACGAACTATCTTTGGTGGGGTGAGGGGAAGTCTTGGTATTGCAGGTATTGGTTCCTCTGGTATCTTTGCTTCTATCTCGGGTTCATCCTTAGCCACAGCTTCAACTATGACTAAGGTTGCGCTACCGCAAATGGAGAAGTATGGTTATCAGCCCGGCTTTGCCTGCGGTATTTTAGCAGCTGGTGGCACGTTAGGTATTATGATCCCGCCCAGTATAGCCTTACTGGTCTACGCCATCCTAACCCAGCAGTCGGTTGGTGATATGTTTATCGCAGGTTTCTTGCCGGGTATGTTAGGGATGGTGATGTACTCAATCACTGTCATGATTATGGTGCGCTGGAAACCGCATCTGGCAAAGCGCGGTGAGAAAACGTCTTGGAAAGCCAAGCTGCTGTCGTTGACGGGACTCATACCATTTAGCTTTATCTTTATTGTGATTATCGCTGGTATCTTCTTTGGGTTGTTTACCCCGACAGAAGGTGCAGCCGTTGGTGCCTTTGTCTCTTGGGCTTATGCGTTCGTGAAAGGCATGCGTATGGATGGGTTAAAGCAGTCCTTGATTGAGACCTTGGCGCTCTCTGCAGTGGTGTTCTTTATGCTACTGGGTGCTGAGGCATTAGGATACTTTATCTCTGTATCGCGCTTGTCTTATACGCTGGCGTCTTGGATTGGTGGCTTGGCTGTCAGTCCGATGATTGTGCTGATCTGTATTTTGATCATGTATTTCTTGCTGGGTCTGTTTATGGATGCGCTAGCGATGCTGGTGATTACCATTCCTGTGGTGTATCCGATTATTCTAGCCTTAGGGTTTGATCCGGTATGGTTCGGTATCATTGCGGTATTGACAGTAGAGCTTGGACTGATTACGCCGCCAATGGGGATGAATATCTTTGTGATTAAGGCGATGGCACCGCATATTAAGCTGTCTGATATGTTTCGCGGGGTGGCGCCTTTTATTGTGTCGGATTTGGTTAGATTAGTAATCTTGGTTATATTCCCTGCGATTTCGCTGGTGTTGCTAACGTAAGCTCTATTGATAAAAGCAAGCTTCAAAGATCACAGTTTTATAACTCATCTGCATGGTTCACTAATAAGGTCATATTGTTTTCATAGCAATATGGCTTTTTTATGATAAAAGAAAAAGTTGGTCGAATAATTCTATGGTTAAATTACTCTACATAAAGTCATACGATGGGACACTTCCTGAGTGGTCATTTTGATTGCCTAAGTGATTTTTATGCTCAATTATATTATACGTGGATAACTTTTCTTATCATTCTAAGGGCTTATGAATGTAGTAAACTGGTTGGTAGTTCTGAATAGATGATTTTATAAGTAGAGAAAATAATGGCAGTCGATTTTAGTAACACGCTCATAGTCGCGATTTCTGCAACCGCGCTTTTTGATTTAACAGAGTCTGAGAACTATTTATTGCAGCTATTGGCGCAGCGACCGACAAGCGCTATCAAAGAGTTTCGTGACTACATGACCGAGCGTGAAAACGACCCTTTAAATATTGGTGCTGGTTATCCATTAATTAAAGCATTGCTAAATTTAAATGAGTATTGTGATGGTGGGGATAAGCAGGATTCAGAAATTGAAACACCTTTGGTTGAAGTCGTTATTGTCTCAAAAAGTAGCCCGGATACGGGTATTCAAGTTCTTAACGCAATTTTAGAGCATGGTATCAATATTTCACGTTCGGCATTTATTTCAGGCAGTCCTATTGCTCCTTATATCAAAGACTTCAATGTTGATCTGTTTTTGACCACCAATCGTGAAGATGCTCAGCAAGTGGCTGATGCCAATATCTGTGCTTGTGCCATACTAGACGCAACCCCTGTCAATACCTATGAGTTAGATACCGACCAGTTGCGTATTGCTTTTGATGGGGACGCGGTGCTGTTTGATGATTCAGGTGAGCTGCTCTATAAGCAAAAAGGGCTGCGAGCTTTTCATGATCGTGAAATACAAATGCGTGATTTACCGATTGAAAAAGGCCCTTACGCTGAATTATTGATTAAATTGTCAAATTTACAGGAACGTCTGCCAGCAGGTCTCAAATACTCTCCAATAAAGATTGCATTGGTAACGGCTCGCAATGCACCCGCTGATCTGCGTGCGATTAAGACATTGCGGGAGTGGGGCGTCAATGTTGATATGGCATTTTTCTTAGGAGGTCTAGAAAAAACAGCCGTACTTAGAACGTTTGCACCTCATATCTTTTTTGATGATTCTATCAAACATATCGATGCTGCTCGTCGCTTTGTGCCTACCGCGTTGGTGCCTTACCACTCGACGTCGTTATTACATAGCGACAGTTATTTGATGACTGATAAAGATGCTGCATTGTTAGATTTTACACCTGTAACGTGCTCAAATTCTACGCTAAGTCACTAAAATATGGCTAAAAATATAGATTAAAAAATAGGGCATGATATGAATTGGCAGCAATTGCTTAGCTTGATTATGATACGGATAAAGCAGGTTATTGGCTTATATGCTTTTGTATTAATACCGATGTGGGGCATGTTTTTTTTAAATAAAGTGGCATTGTTTGGCATGTGGAATATCTTTGGGATTGTGCCTCGTGCCTTAGATGTGGGCAGTATGATTGGGGTATTTGCATCATGGACGATGCATGGTAATTTTTCACATTTGCTTGGTAACACCTTGACGTTATTACAAATTTTATTTTTGTTTGGGTTGTTTGAGAAGAATGCCTATCGAACGGTAATTAAGCTCATTATCGCATCTGGATTGGTCACTTGGATCATTGGCTCGCCATTGTCAATTCATATTGGTGCATCAGGGTTATGCTTCGCGATGCTCGGTTATATGATTGGCGGAGCTATATTTGCGCGGCGCTGGGGTTATTTGCTTGCCTGTATTGTCATGGGTACTGGCTATTGGTTGACTATCAAGCAAGGATTGATGCCGCAACAAGGTATCTCTTTTGCGGCGCACTTCGGTGGGTTATGTGCTGGTTTGCTGCTAGGCGCTAACTCTAAGCATACTTATACGTCAACTTCTCAGCGCAATTGAATACATGACTATAAGATAAGCAGACTTAAACCCCTTAATCATTATCATATGCGTTATCAGTATTTCATATATATATTTATGGGGAAATTAGCTTTTATCGGTGCAAATACTAATAAACAACGGATCATCTGTTGCCAACTCTCGCCATGCGGTTGTTTGTCTCACATGTTCATCAATCGTTAGCTTGCTGTCTTTTTCGGGCATTACATAATCTGCACGTGCAGGAATACGACAGTCTATAACTTGTGGTACTTTCTGCACACTTCTGCGTCTTTCAAACAAATATAAATTGACCAAATATACATTTGGATTGTCTACCTGTACGCTAGCATTACCTGTATCGGCAGCGATAAAACGCAATATTTGCGGCTTGACATAAGACCATGGGCGAAACCACTCGGTGCTTTTTGCTACTTTGACGACTTGTACGCCTGCTGGTAACTTGCTCACTTGCTGACCATACCAGTTATATTCTTGGTGTATTTGAAAGGCAAACATACCGATCGCCGCAAACAAAGGGATAAGCCACTTTGGTGCGCGTTTGCCAGCCAGTTTACTGAGGTGAGTTATAATCAGTGCTAGACCAGCCATGCCAAACGCGGCAGCGATGGTAGCGATAAACTCAAAAAGCATAAAATCTTCCTTAATGCGTTAGGCACTTTTAATTGAGTGCTTTTAACTAAGCATAATTAGTAAAGTATATTCAATAAAGCAAAAATCTAACATTTTTTATAATAAATAAAAGATAAAAAAATCACTCACAAGCAGCTACTGCCTGTGAGTGATATATAGTAACTGAAGATATATCCTCATTAGTACGCTTAGTGGTCGACTGCCCCGCCTGCGCCACGTGGAGAGCGGACACTTTCAACCAGCTCTTGGATGTGTAATGGTGGGGGAGCAGTAGCATAAGAGACAGCAAATGCTACGATAAAGTTGAGTAATGCTCCAACCGCACCAAATGATAGTGGCGAGATACCAAACAACCAGTACTCTGGTGTATCAGGGAAGTTCGCCGTACCGCTGATGAAGAACCAACCTTTAAAGACAAAGATATAAACAAGGATGCTGATCAGACCTGTTAGCATACCAGCGATGGCACCAACATTGTTGATACGTTTGGAGAAAATACCCATCATCAGTGCAGGGAAGAGTGAGGCACCAGCAATACCGAATGCTAATGCGACTACCTGTGCGGCAAACCCTGGTGGATTAATACCGAGCCATGTAGCAACGACAATTGCAATACCCATCGTAATACGTGCAACTCTCAACTCGCCTTTATCAGTGATATTTGGATTAAGGTTTCGTTTAATCAAGTCATGACTGATCGCTGACGAGATAGCGAGTAGTAGGCCTGCTGCTGTTGATAGCGCTGCTGCCAAACCACCTGCGGCGATAAGACCAATAACCCATGGTGGAAGGTTTGCAATTTCTGGGTTAGCCAATACTAAGATATCCGCATTCACATCCAGCTCGTTACCCTTCCAGCCTGCTGCTGTAAAGCGCCCGTCAAGTTCTAGATTCTGTGCAATACGTGCAGCCTCTACGGCTGCAGTGGCAGCGGCTACATCGCCACCATCCGCTTGTGCAGCAGACAAGGCAAGTTCAGCGGCACCAAGTCCACTGTCGTTGTACATTTGGATACGACCATCATTATTAAGATCAGTATATTTAATAAGACCAGTATCTTCCCATGTCTTCATCCAATCTGGACGTTGGTCATACTCCAAAGGCGCTTCTGTAACACCCTGTGGATAGATTGTATCGATAAGGTTTAGACGTGCCATCGCACCAACCGCAGGTGCAGTGAAGTATAGTAGCGAGATAAATACCAATGTCCAACCAGCAGTCCAGCGGGCATCAGCCACTTTAGGAACCGTAAAAAAGCGAATAATGACGTGAGGTAGACCTGCTGTACCAATCATGAGTGATAATGTAAATAGCACCATGTTTAGCTTGTTAGGGACGTCAGCAGTATAGGCCGTGAAACCCAAGTCAGTAACCACCTGATCTAGCTTGGCTAAGATAGGAATACCTGCTTCTACATCGTTTGAAAACAAGCCCAAACCTGGAATTGGATTACCTGTTAACTCAAGTGAGATGAAAACAGCAGGAATGGTGTAAGCAATCATTAGAACGACATACTGTGCTACCTGCGTGTAAGTAATCCCTTTCATACCACCAAGGACGGCATAGAAGAAGACAACAACTGCAGCAATTAGTAGACCAGTAGTGTTTTCAACTTCCAAGAAGCGTGAGAAGGCAACACCCGCACCTGTCATCTGACCGATAACGTATGTGGTTGACGCGATAATCAAACAAACCACTGCAATCATTGCTGCGGTTTTAGAATAAAAACGGTCGCCGATGAAGTCAGGAACTGTAAACTTACCAAACTTACGTAAGTACGGCGCCAATAGCATCGCTAGTAGTACATAGCCACCGGTCCAGCCCATCAAGTAAGTTGATGCACTGTAACCACCAGCGGCAAGGATACCTGCCATCGAGATAAAAGACGCGGCACTCATCCAGTCAGCAGCTGTTGCCATACCGTTGACAACAGGGTGGACACCGCCACCTGCTACGTAAAACTCACTCGTAGTACCAGCGCGAGCCCAAATCGCAATACCGAAGTATAGAGCGAAAGATAGACCTACAAAAATAATATTAATCGTAAATTGACTCATGGGGCTACTCCTCGTCTACGCCGTATTGTTTATCTAACTTATTCATACGCCAAGCGTAGAAGAAAATTAAAATGATAAATACCCCAATAGATCCTTGTTGAGCAAACCAAAAGCCCAAGTCGGTACCACCGATTTTTATACCTGCTAAGAGAGGACGTAATAAAATCCCAAACCCGTATGAGCATAGCGCCCAAATAAATAGGCTACCTAAAATAAGACGGACATTGGCACGCCAATAACCGGATGGATCGTTGTGGTTTTCCATAGGACAACTCCTTTTGCCTAACATAAAAACAAGATTACTTATTTGAGCCTGACAAGTTATTGTGCTTTAGCATGTATCACGTGGTGGAATGCAGTTTGATACGCTGTCTATAATCGGATGATAAAATCAGTTTATAGATTGATAAAGCAGAATGACCAACCAGTAGTAAGTAACCCAATATTATCGAAAAACTAAACAGATTTCTATCAGTCAAAGCGCTGCGAGAAATGCTTCTTAGTTACTCGATATTGCTAAAAACGATTTTGTAAAATACTGGTTTAAATCCACTAAAACCCAATTACCGAACAAGATTTAAGGGTATAGATCGACTAGATTTATAGTATGTAAAGATGAGGATTTATGAAGGAGGGTCGGTATCGGTCGACAGTCCTCTGTCTTATTATGCTCATCTTCCTGATGATATTTTTTAATATTACAGTTTCTTATTCATGCCGATAAGTATTGCAAGAAATATTTATGAACTTATTGGGAATATATACAATATTGCCTTAATTAACAATAAATAAATTTTATTTACTTTATGTAACAAAATGTTTGCTTCATGAAAACTATGGTCAACTTATGTAGAAGAATTGGACAATAAAGCTGCCATTACTCAGATGCTATGCTAAAACCCTATTTATATTAAGGATTTAGTTTTATAGGGGTATTAGAGCATTATTGGTAATAAAAGTCATCCATTCTGTAAATATAGGCAATACTCTGATAAATAAATATTATGACAGTGAAAATTTTTCTTAGAGGGACACATATCTAAATACGTTTTAATCTCTCTCTATCGCATTTAGTCTTAAAAGTTTTCTATAGAATTTCGTCTATAAAAATAATGTTTTAATATTTATCGCGATACCCTTCAAAAGTTTGGGCTTGCTTAATTGACAGAATAAAGGTTTGAAATAGTTAAATAATCTTTAGTCAGTTAAAATGTAGCAACAGGATGTGAGTGATTTACTTTGCCCATATTTGGATCAGATATTCACTGTTTCGTAAATAGGCAGAGAGTTTAGTAAGCATTTTGAAATATCATTAATCACGTCAATCCATAAAATATACTAACAGTATGAAATGTAAGTGAGGGGATAGCAGTATGGACGAAGGGATAGTAGGTTGGTTTAATAGCATCGTAAATTATGGTGTCAGCATTATTTGGGGCAACAATGATTGGTTGATTGTGAATAACCCTTGGTATGGATTACTGATGTTCGTACTGATTGGTGCGGGTCTTTATTTTACCATTGCCACACGTTTTATTCAGTTTCGCCACTTTGGGCATATGTGGCAATTATTGCGCGTTTCCAATCAAGGGCGTAAAGATGGGGGTATCAGCTCATTTGAAGCACTGATGACATCATTGGCTGCGCGTGTCGGCACGGGTAACTTGGCAGGGGTGGCGATTGCGATTTACCTTGGTGGTCCGGGTGCGGTGTTTTGGATGTGGATGACTGCGATCGTTGGTATGTCTACCAGCTTTATCGAATCAACATTAGCACAAGCCTATAAAGTACCGCACAATGACAATGTTTACCGCGGTGGACCGGCTTATTATATCGAAAAAGGTCTCGGTCAACGCTGGCTAGCGATATTTTTCTCATTATGCTTGCTGGTGGCGTTCGGCTTAGCCTTTAATGGCGTACAGTCAAATACCATTGCACAAGCGACCAACGAAGCGTTTGGCGTGCCAACGTGGATGACAGGTTTGGTATTGGTCGTATTAGTCGCGCCAGTGGTATTCGGTGGTTTGCGCTCGGTTGCTCGTATTGCGGGTAAGATCGTACCCGTTATGGCGATTCTCTATATCCTATTAGCATTGTTCATTATCGTGACGAATTTTAGTCAATTCCCAGCGGCGATTGTATTGATTGTTAAGTCAGCCTTTGGTTTTGAGCAAGCAGCAGGCGGGGTGATTGGTTATGGTATTGCTCAGGCAATGATTAATGGTATCAAGCGCGGTCTGTTTTCAAACGAAGCAGGTATGGGTTCAGCGCCTAATGCGGCGGCAACGGCGAAGAGTTATCCCGATCATCCAGCGGTGCAAGGATTTATGCAAATGCTGGGTGTATTTATGGATACGCTTGTCATTTGTACGGCAACCGCATCAATTGTTATTTTGTCCGGTGTGGTCGATCCTAGTGTTGAGCAAGAAGGTATTCAGCTGACTCAGTTAGCGCTGTCACAGTATGTGGGTGATATGGGTGTTATCTTCGTTGCGATTGCTATTTTCTTCTTCTCTTTCACCTCCATCATTGCCAATTATAGTTATGGTGAATCGAATCTTGAGTTTATCTCTGGTGCCAAAAATGCCAAAGTTATGATTATGATATTCCGCTTTATGGTGCTTGGCATGGTATTTGTTGGTGCTATTGCCAGCCTTCCTGCCATATGGAACTTCGCTGATTTATCAATGGGTCTAATGGCCTTGGTCAATTTATTGGCTATTTTGCTACTGTCTCCAGTGGCACTGAGAATATTACGCGACTATGAGCGTCAGATTAAAGAGGGTAAAACCGGTGATCAAATCAAGTTTAATCCTGATGACTTTGTGAAGCTTAAAGACGAAGCCAATCGTGATGCATGGACAGATTAATCTAACCTGATTAAAGATAAACTTGTCTCATGTTTTGAAGTTAAAAAAACCGCCCTTATGAATTCATAAGGGCGGTTTTTGTTATGAGCGCTGGATCCTAATATTGTTTATGTTTACATATTAGGATAGTTAGGGCCACCGCCACCTTCTGGCGTTACCCAAGTGATGTTCTGTGAAGGATCTTTGATATCACAAGTTTTACAATGCACACAGTTTTGCGCATTGATCACAAACTTAGCACCTTCCGCATCTTTTACTATTTCATATACACCAGCTGGGCAGTATAAACGGGCAGGCTCAGCATATAGCGGTAAGTTAATGGAAACAGGTACCGTTGGGTCAGTCAGTTTCAAATGTACCGGCTGGTCTTCTGCATGGTTAGTATTAGAGATAAATACCGATGACAGCTTATCAAATACCAGTTTGCCATCAGGCTTGAGGTAGGTTGGTTGATAAGCATGATTGGCACGCTCTAACTGATCATAATCTGGCAGGTTATCGTGTAGGGTAAATGGCATCTTACCTTTCAATAAATTATGCTCGATAAAGGTAAATGCACCGCCCATAAACAGACCCATGCGATGTATTGCAGGTGAGAAGTTACGTGATTCATAGTTGTCTTGGTACAACCATGATTCTTTATACATAGTCGTATAAGCAACCACTTCATCATGTTGACGATCTGCTTGTAGCGCCTCAAAGATGGCTTCGGCGGCTAGCATGCCTGACTTCATCGAGGTGTGTGTGCCTTTGATTTTTGCTGGGTTTAAGAATCCAGCATCATCACCGACCAATACGCCACCTGGGAAAGTGAATTTTGGTAGGGAGTTTAAGCCACCTTTGGTCAAAGCACGTGCGCCATAAGAGATACGCTTGCCGCCTTCCAAGACGTTTTTGATGACGGGATGGGTTTTTAAGCGCTGCATCTCATCGAATGGCGACATATATGGGTTGTGGTAAGACAGGTCAGCGACAAGACCAAAACTTACTTGGTTGTTTTCGTCGAAATATAACCACCAGCCACCAGTAGAGCCTGTTTCGGTCAAGGGCCAGCCAAGACCGTGCATGACCACGCCTTGTTCGTGTTTCTCAGGCACCACATCCCACAGCTCTTTTAGACCGATACCGTAATGCTGAGGATCTGAGTCTTTATCAAGATCAAAACGGCTGATTAAGCGTTTGCCTAAATGACCACGGCTGCCTTCGGCAAAAATAGTATATTTAGCAAGTAGCTCATAACCTGGCTCAAAGCTGGGCTTGGCTTCGCCATTAGCAGCCACACCCATATCGCCCGTTAAGACACCGCGTACAGAGCCGTCATCGTTATATAAAATATCATCCGCAGGGAAGCCTGGGAACATCATGACTTCAAGCTCTTCAGCTTGTACCGCCAACCAGCGCACTACATTGCCCAGTGAGACAATATAGTTGCCATTGTTGTGCATCGGCCCTGGGATCAAAGAGTCAGGTACTTTAGTAGAGCGCGTGGCAGAGTTTAAATAATAAAAGCGATCTTCGGTCGCTGGCACATTAAGCGGCGCGCCTTTTTCTTTCCAATCTGGTATCAGCTCGTTCAAAGCGCGTGGTTCGATGACAGCACCTGATAAGGTATGCGCACCAAACTCAGAACCTTTTTCGACCACACAAACCATAAACTCATCATTACCAGCAGCGATAGCGAGCTGACGCAGGCGGATAGCAGCAGATAGCCCAGCAGGTCCACCACCAACGATGATAACGTCAAATTCCATGGATTCACGTTCAATCTCAGGCTCTGCCACGACAGGTTCTACTACTGGCTCTGGCGCTTTGTCCATAGAGACTGTTTCAGCCGGCACTTCTTGGGCCACAACAGCTGGCTCTGCTTTATCTAGATTTGCCGTCTCTGTCGCTACTGATGGGTCAGTATTCACAGTGTCACTATCAATGACTGGCTTTTGATTGTCTTGCTCTTGCATACCTACTCCTAAACTTTTAGTGGCTTATCTCAGGGCATCATTAGCTTAACAGTTGAATAATAGACTTGCGGTGCTAACGTTACTCAGACATATGGCTGCCTGATAAAAACTGTCTTTGCGACATCAATTGACCACGCTACTGTTGAGATCCATGTATTTAAAGATATCAACACATCACGTAAAATGTGTCATTAACACAACACCAACTTGACCATTTCAATAAAAAATCGTTACTCATTATAAAAGAAAAGTCCTACAAACACGATACGCATTTATGAGTATCGATGTTAAGGTAAGATTGAACTAATGAGGGTGCTAAGATGATATGTTTTCATCATACCCGAAACTAAAATTTATAGTAATAATAGATTTGCCAAACTTTGAATGCTAGGTAAAGGATTATACGATGAATAACAATAATGAAGACACCATTCAAAACGATGAAACGGCAGCTGAACCGCCAAAAGACCTGCTATCTGAGCTAAATAATATGGATTCACTCAGTCAGTATCTAAAGTCTACCGTAGGCAAACGTGAAGGACGTGCCATCCCACCATTGGATCAATGGCATCCTGAAGACGTTGCTGATATGGATCTGGTCATAAAAGCAAATGGCGAGTGGTGGCATGAAGGTGGGCAAATGACCAGAGAGTCATTAGTGAGCCTATTTGCGACTATTTTATGGAAAGCAGACAATAATGGTGTCATTGAATATTTTTTGAAGACGCCAGTACAGAAAATCCGTATCCAAGTTGAAGATGCTCCTTTATTAATTAACGATGTCGGTATTGTGCATGAAGACAATATGAGCTGGTTAGAGTTCACGACGACAACTGGCGATGTGGTGCGTTTAGATGATGAGCACGCCATCACATTAAAGGCGTATAATCCTATAGATAAAGATACGATTGATCAGCCGACTGCTGCGGTAAATACTGAAAACCATCAAGAGACAGCAACGGATATTCAGGTACGTCCTTATATGCCAGTTAGAAATGGTTTGGACGCACTTATTGGGCGTAATACTTTTTATCATTTGACCGAAATTGGTGAATTGACAGAGCAAAATGGTGAGACGATACTAACGTTACAAAGTGGCGGAAAATACTATGAGCTGTCGATGCCAGCCAGTTAACTGAATGGCTGCAAACTATCTATCCGTTAAATAATTTACTGCCTAGATAGTGATAAGTCACCTGATATTTACCGTAGTATGCTAAACAGCAAACAGCAAACAGCATAAAGATGACGATATGTGTATAAAAATGGCGGTAGAGTAGTGATGGATATTGCTGCAAGTAATATCTTAAATAGAGTGAAAATGCGCTCAGATACTTCTGATGGTAACCATGTTGAGAATTTTGAGAGTGCAACTAATGCTAAAGCTGATATCCATGAAACGCATATCGGCACAGTTGTGAATAATAAAAAGCACAATGCGCCAATCGGACTGTTTGACTCTGGTGTCGGTGGACTGTCTGTTTATCTACATTTGGCACAGCAGTTACCTGCCGAGCGTTATATTTATTATGCAGATACCTTAAATGTACCTTATGGTAATCGTGATAGCGCCGATATTGAAGCTTTGACTTTGATAGCCGTTGATTGGTTGTATGAGCAGGGCTGCAAGCTCATTGTGATCGCTTGTAATAGCGCCTCAGCCTACGCTTTGGAAACAGCCAGACGGCGTTATCCGCAGCTGCCTATCGTCGGATTGGTACCAGCGCTAAAGCCAGCCATATCGGCGAGCAAAAGTGGTCGTGTGGTAGTATTAGCCACTAAGGCTACCTTGAATGGCACATTACTTAATGAGGTCATCGATCACTTTGCCAAACCCAACAATACGGTGGTGACTAAGTATTTTGATCCACAATTGGTACCTTGGGTAGAGGCGGGGATGCCAGAGCAAGATGATACTGCTTTGAGATTGCGCCAGCAGCTCACATTATTTGCTCATGATGGTGTTGATCAATTGGTTCTAGGCTGTACACACTATCCATTTTTCAAAACGTTTTTGTTAGATGAGATTGCTCAGCAGCGATTGGCTATGCAGGTCGTTGATTCTGGACAAGCAATTGCTGAGCGAGTCAAGCAGCTATTGGTTGCAAATCAGATGTCAGCCACTTTTGATAACGCTACAAGTACTCATGATTTGAGTGCAATTAATAAGACAAATGTTGATATTGGATTGCCATTAACTTTCCATGCTACCAAATATAGTGATAGACTAGGCGCCTTGATTGAGCGCTTACTTGGTAAAGAGACCGTATTGCAATACTATCCTGAGTAATTGCTAGCAAAGCTATTTACGCCAATCCCTTGCCTGTAGTATTGATTTAGTTAAAATAAATTGAGTGTATTTCTGCAAGAGTATGCTCGGCTGTGCAGAACAAGATATTTGTGCTCTATTTTATATCATATTATTTTATGTCACGACCTAAGCTTAGAGGTGATTGTGCCAAACCGTCGCTATCATATCCATATCATATGCGCTGACAATGATCAATTGTTGGTCTTAGACAGCTTGGCGATATTTTTCCAGTCGCGTGCCTTCTTGACCTATGATGTGTCGAGCCAATTGCCAAAAGCATCACTATATGGTCGACAGTGCATCGACTCCTGTGATTATGCGCTGATGCTCATTGGAGACAGTTATGGCACCGTGCAAAGGAATGGTGTTAGCCAAATGCATTTGAGCTATTTAAATGCCAAGGCCAAGCTCAAACCGTTACTAATCTTAGTCAAAAATCATCATCCAGATGCGATTATCAGTCGTCAACTGCAAGAATTTATTAACTCAGTGACTCGGCAAGACAACAAGATATATTATTATGATACAGAAGCGGATATCGAGCCATTGCTCGTACAAGCTTACTATAATGCAGTGTCCAATCATCAGGTCGTTGGTGGATGGCTGAGAGCCAGTGAAGAAATGATCAAATTTAGCAAGCAAACGGTAGCGGAAAGGTTTGCGGATCTATTGTCCACTGACAAAACTCTCAAGGAAAATAGCCCCACTGCTGATGAATTTGTGTCTGATAATTTCAGTAAGCCAATTGTATTGTTAGAAGCTTTTGAAATTCAATATAGTGCTCAAGCCTATGAGGGCGGTAACCTGACGGATGTTTTCAGACCAATGACCTTAACATGGCGAGAGATATTGATCGCCTTAATGAAAATACCGGCGACCTTTACGAGCTATGGCTTGCAAAATGCTATGAATCGCTTAATCGCGTCAAAAGCTGAGCAAGACATCAAGAAAGATATGCCGAATGTCCATGCCGTCTCGCGCTGCCAAATTTCTCAAGATGATTTGAACCAGCTGCAACGTCAGCTGGTAGGTGCAAACTGGATACAACTCACGACCTATGGCACTCGCGTATCGCAAGAGCTTTGGAAGTTGACCTTCCATGCAAAAAACCTCTTGAACGAAGTACCTCATAAATCCCAATGATTCGCACTCTTCGCTAATAGTAATCCTGCCTTTCTAATCTGAAAATAGTCAGATAGCCTATCTGATGTACAGAGCATACGTGTGCCTATGACTACGTTTTGTAATACAAAACATACGCGTCAACGGTTGTGAATCCATTTAAGACTGGTAATATTAAGACTACTCGGAGATTGATAATAAAGACATTGGTTCTATTAAAGTTACTGACTTATAAATTACTGACTTATAAATTATATACATCTAGATCGAATGCATATAAATCGCATAATAATACTGACTGACTAAGGAGAGCACCTGATGAGTAACGCTAAAAATGATGCATTAAAAAAAGAGCTTGATGGTTTAGAGAAATCTATGCATGATGCCGAGCAATTTCATACATTAGAAGAGCAGGTAGCGGACATGAAGCGTCGCGGTATCGACCCTAGCCAAGCTTATAAAGATTTGGATAGAAAAGCGGAGGATGAAGACTGGGGTGATGCCACGTGGAAAGAAAATGGCAAGTGGGAGCCAAAAACGCCTGCTGATCTAGATGACAAAGCACGTGAGAACTGGGATGGTGACAATGGTAAACCAAACCCACCACCTATCGTTTAAGTTAAAAACCAACTAAAAAATAAAGAATAAGTACATAAAAAAAGCCACGTTATTATTAACGTGGCTTTTCTTATGTGCTTAACCTAAGATACATCTGCGTAATACTATGAGCCTTCGTCAACACGAACGAGCTTTATAACACCATCGCTACCGGTGACACGGCGATAGCGTGCGTTACCAGAGGTAGGTGATTGCGCAGAAGGCTGCGTCGAGTAAGTATTAGGAGTACTCGTTTGCTGCTGAATCAGCTGTCCCATACGATCAGCAGGGGCAGGGTTTAAAGGCTGGCTATTCGACGGCTGCCCGTATTGATTGCCGTATTGCGTGCTTCTCGGGGCTGTGTTTCCAGCGTTCCCAACGATTGCACGGTAGAATTTCTGTCCTGCGCGGCCATCAGCTGGAAAGATACCACGACTAGATTGGTATTGCTGAATCGCGGTACGGGTATTGTCGCCAATGATGCCATCAACACCGCCAATATCGTAACCCGCGTTCAATAATGCTTGCTGAATATCTTTGGCTTGCTGGCGACTGATACCAGGGTCATCGGTAGGCCATGCAGTGACAAAGTCAGTTTTGCTGCTGTCTTCACGAGTGATTAAATCTGATAAATGCGCAATTGCCAACGCATAGTTTTCTGACGCATTATAAGAATAAAACGTATCAAAGTTTTTACCCACCAAGAAAGCAGGACCTTCAGCTCCTGCAGGTAATAATAATCCTGCGCTGCTCAAGTCATTAGGCAATGGACTGCCATTGGCGAGCGTGATACCTTGATTGCGCCAGTGGCTGATAGACTTCTTGTTTTTACGGTCAGACGCTGCCCAAAATCCATCAGGCAATTTGACCTCATAACCCCAAGGCTCTCCCGTACGATAGCCACGATTGTCCAAGAAATTGGCGGTAGAGGCCAGCGCGTCAGGCACACTATTGACCAAATCACGGCGACCATCGCCATCAAAATCTACGGCCAGCTCTAAAAAGGTACTTGGCATAAACTGCGTTTGCCCAAAAGCGCCTGCCCATGAGCCAGTCATATCATTTGGCGCGATATCACCGTTTTGCACAATTTTTAGCGCATTAGCATACTCACCTTGGAAGTAGCTCTGACGGCGATCAAAACAAGACAGCGTCGCTAAAGATTCAAACAAAGGTTTTTTGCCCAATGTCTGTCCAAAATTGGACTCAACGCCCCATACACCTAGTACGTGCTCGGCTTTGACCCCATAGCGTGATTCAATTTGACGTAGCGTATCTGCCCATTGGCGCTTGGCGCGGATGCCGTCTTCTACGCGCTCTTTATCGACCAGTGAAGATAAATAGTCCCAGACATCTTTTTGAAACTCTGGCTGATAGTTGAGTGACTGAATCACGCTAGGATCAGGCTGGCTAGGGCGATAGTTATTAAAAGTAGCACTATCAACCCCTCGAAATTTACTAGAGTTTTTTAAACCGTCTAAACACTGTTGAAACTCGGCATTAGACAAGTCTGGCGCTGGCGGCTGAGCGGCTTGAGCAGTGCTAGTAAAGCTCAGCCCAACAGCAAGGCTAAGTAACGATAAAGTAGAAACTGGAGTCAAACGCATGAAAATATCCTATAAACGTCAAAGTGCTCATTGAAAGAAGATGCAGAACTGGTTAAGGCAGTATGGACTTAGAGTAACCAATCTCATTGGTAAAGAAAAGGTATCGAAGTAAGCGGTTACTATAAATTGACGGTGGCGTGAGGTTGGGATAGGGTTTAGGATAGATAAGCTAAAATGCATCAAGTACTAAACAAGAAATGGAATGAATCATTTCCATTTCCTTCAAACCCTAATCACTTACCTAAAATCCCATCCAACTCTTCAATAAACTTATGAATACGCGCCGCATTTTTGCCCAAATCGCTACCACCAACCCGTGACTTGCTACGAATATCGACCAAACGTTCATTATCGTTATCCGTGATACGCACGACAACATCATCTTTAAAACCAAACCACATCGTCCTATCTGTGGCTTCGATAATACCCTTGTCGGCGTCGGCATTTACCAACTCCCAGCCTAAATTATCGATGGCTTGTTTGGTCGCCTCAACCAGCTCGGATTTTGATTGGGGATAATTTAATGTTTGTAATTCAGGATAGGCGGTAAGTTGTTGTTCTGCTGTCTCGATGCCATCATAGGCTATCGGATTGGGTGCATTAGCGCGTAGTGGGGCAATGGCTACAAATTCAGGTGGGTTCACTAAGTCAGTAGAAATATCATGAATAGGCGGTACATTTTTGGCGGTATTAATCATGCTTAGTGGAATAGCAATGGCAGTGATAGCAAGCACTGCCGATGTTAACGCGCTACCAAGGCTAGCCGTATCTCGTTTAAATAAAAGCTGTATACCTAATAGTACCAATGCTGCAATGCCAGCAAATACACCAAACTTAAACCCTGCAAACGCAGTCGCTAAATCTACTAAGCCAAACTTGTAAAGCGGACCTGCTAATGCGACTAGTAAAATAGAGATTAAACTTATCAGCCCAACTAATATTTTCATTCAATTTCTCCATCATGATTTAGTACGGATTAATCGCTGCGCAAACGGCTTTATTAACGACTCATTTCAACAGCCAAACATGCTCCGAGACCGCTAGCTCAGGTGCAGATCCTATAGAAGCAGATTCACTTGCCAGTTCACAGATTTGATAATGATTACCATAATATTGCTGTATTTGCTCGCTACTGACAGAGAAAGGCGGCCCCACTTTTTTGCTTTGGTCATAAGTGAGAGTGATGATAAATTGTGGCGCATTAGCACTGAGCTGACACATTTGCGCACTATACTTCACACGCATATCGGCTGGTAGCGCAATCAATGCGGCTTTGTCATACACGGCATTTACAGATCCGATATCCTCAGCCGTGAGTGCAAAAATATCAGCAACCCATAGGGTAATGGTTTGTCCTGACAATTGACCTTGATAGTATTTAATGGCTAGATTGTCTGCATGCTGGTGCACAATAGGGGAGATATTCTGCTCAGCAAAAAATGCTTGTATCGCTGTTTCAACCAATTCAACGCCTACAACGTCGTAGCCTTGCGCTGCCAGCCAAGCCATATCAATCGATTTACCGCAAAGAGGAACAAAGACACGGCTACCAGCTGGCAGGTTTAACTGCTTAAAGTACTTCATTAATAATGGATTCACTGCAGACTGATTAAAGCCAATGCGTTTCTCTTGCCAGCGGCTGTGCCAAAATTCAGCGTTCATACCTTCGCCTTTATTCGTTTAGGTTTATATTATGAGGTTTCTCTATAATAACCGTTTGAGTGAGAATGCTAAAGGTATCAAAAAGCCAAACGCTCATATAATAAGCGTTTGGCTATAATGAAATGCTAAGCTAACCTTTTTTCAAATGAAAATTATCTTCAATTTGTGGTTTAGCTCACCATATATTGACTAAACTCTTTACGCAATTTGGCAAGTTTTGGTGGTATGGCAAAGTTGCAATAAGCTTGTCCTGGGTTTCTATTGAAGAAATCCTGGTGCGTCTCTTCTGCTTGATAAAACTCAACGGCTGGGTGTACTTCGGTGACCACATTGATGCCCATATCGCGCAGTTTATTGATGGTGCGGTCAATGGTCGGTTTTTGGGCTTCATCTGTGTAGAACACAACGCTTCTATACTGGCTACCGACGTCATTGCCTTGACGATCCATTGTGGTGGGATCGTGGGTGGCAAAGAAAACATCGAGTATGACTTCTAATGGGACGATAGAGTCATCGAACTCGACTTTGATGACTTCAACGTGCCCTGTATTGCCACTACAGACCGCTTCGTAATTGGCAGAAACAGCGTCACCGCCCATGTAGCCTGAGACGACAGATTGCACGCCTTTTACGGATAAAAATACCGATTCGGTGCACCAAAAACAGCCACCGCCTAAAATAATGGTTTGCATAATTCTTCCTGTTTTTATAAATATAAAATACCAGCCAAGTGATGTTTACTTAGCAATACCTATTTAGCTTAGCAGGGCATCTGACCGCGATAAGTAACAAACAGTAATGTTATAATGAGCTTTTGCTACGTCGTGCCGCTTTCAGCTAGTAATGACAAGCAAGACCATCAATTATCTCCTAATTTAAGTTCTATTATTACAAAATGAGTCGCACCATGAGTCAATCTAAGCCTGCTATTGTTAAACATGACATCTTATTTACCACGCCACTCGATAAAGCGTCACGTTTCTCCTTTGATGAGCAAGTGGTGGCTTGTTTCCCTGATATGATTCGTCGTAGTGTTCCCGGTTATGGTCAGGTGCTGGCGATGTTGCCCATATTTGCCCGACGTCATTGTAAGTATCGCCAACAGAGCGATAGTGGTCAGCGCGTCAGTCGAGTGTATGATTTGGGTTGTTCACTTGGCGCAGCAAGTATGGCGTTGGCAGGTGAGTTTGAGCCGCAAGATTTGCAAATTAAAGCGATTGATATCTCACCAGCGATGACGACCGAAGCGACTACTTTACTGGCTGATAACTATCCAGAACATAATATTGAAGTCATCACTGCGGATATTCGCGATGTCGAGCTTGAGCCGTGCGATATGGTGATTTTAAACTTAACCTTACAGTTTTTACCTGCCGCCGATAGAGTCGCAGTGTTAGAGAAAATTTATGCGGCACTAAGCGAAGGTGGCATACTGGTCTTGACTGAAAAAACCCATGCCTTTGATGAGCAATATGACGCGTGGTTGGTTGAGCGTTATTATGACTTTAAACGTGCTAATGGGTATACCGAGATGGAAATCAGTGGCAAACGTAATGCACTAGAAAATGTCCTTATTACTGATACATTAGATGAGCATCATGCACGGTTAGATCAAGTTGGCTTTAAACGTCATCTGACGTGGTTTCAGTTTTTAAACTTTGTCTCAATTGTGGCGTTTAAATAATCCTTATTTTTAACACAGTTTTTTTTGATCAATACGGTAACTTGCTTTTATGCTCAACGACACTATTACTCACGCCGAACGCGAACTGTATCTCACCTTGCTAGAGTTAGCCCAGCAGCAGCCAAGCGCTTATGAATGGCTGACGCGCTTACCAACATGGTTAAATGACATCAAGGACAAAGCCAACTACGCGCATGCACCTGCTTATCAAGCCTCGGTAGCACGCTTGCCGAATTTGACGGTCAATCATGTCGAGTTAAATAGCGATGTGTTGACGGTTGAGACAACACTAAGCACCTCTGAGCATAAGCAAACAATGGCACTATTAAAGCAGCTCATGCCATGGCGCAAAGGGCCTTTTCAAATTGGTAGTGAAGAAGGCAATCCAATATTGATTGATACTGAATGGCACAGCGATTGGAAGTGGCAACGAGTCGCACCGCATTTGGGTAATTTAAAAGGTCGTCGCGTATTAGATGTGGGTGGTGGCTCTGGCTATCACGGCTGGCGTATGGCAGGGGCAGGAGCAGATACAGTCATTATCATTGATCCGTCATGCTTGTTTTATCATCAGTTTATGGCGATTCGTCATTTCGTTGGCGCAGCAGACGCTCATGGTACAGGCCGTTATCGTACTCATTATATTCCTGTGCCACTTGAAGCATTGCCCGAGCATAGCCAATTATTTGACACCGTATTTAGCATGGGTGTGCTCTATCATCGCCAATCGCCGTTTGAGCATTTACAACAGCTTAAAGGGCAGTTGGTCAAAGGCGGTGAGTTGGTGCTTGAAACGTTAGTTATCGAAGGTGATGCCAATACGGTACTAGTGCCACATGACCGCTATGCTCAGATGAATAACGTGTATTTTTTACCATCAGTCGCGGCATTGACAGGCTGGCTAGAAAAAGCGGGATTCTCAGATGTGCGTTGCGTGGATGTAGCAGTGACCTCGACGGAAGAGCAGCGTAAAACGGAATGGATGACTTATCATTCGTTGGCAGATTTTTTAGATCCTAATGATTCTAGCAAAACTCTTGAAGGCTATCCTGCACCGATGCGTGCGACCTTGATCGCCAAAAAATAGCGTTATTACTCTATCTGCCATAAGGAATATGGATAATGAAAATATCAAAGACTGTGATTATGGCTACTATCAGCTTGCTATCGCTACCTGCTATGGCAGGTTACGGTACGCCATTTGAGGGTTGGGGCTTTGTGCAGGATGATTGGCAAGTGGTTTGTGATAATACGTTAACTTGTCGCGCAGCAGGTTATGCAGAGGAGGATCAGTTAGATACGCCTGCCTCAATATTGCTCACAGTATTACCTAAAGTTTCTTTACCAAGTGCCACAGTACAGTTTTTACCAGAGGTTCCAAAGCAGAATAATACCGAGGCTGAGCTTTGGTTAAATGGTAAGAACTATGGCGAGATACAGCCAGATGCGGACGGTTACACCTATGATTTAAGTCCTCAGCAAACCAAGTACCTGATTAATCAAGCACGCCTAAATACTAAGATAGAGATAAGAGTAGGCAGTGAGCGTTGGACAATCAGCGATAAAGGCATGAGTGCGGTATTGCTCAGGCTAGATGATGCACAAGGTCGTGTAGGGACACCGTTGGCACTGGTTAGTAAGAGCAGTCCACATCAGCAGACACCCAAATCCGCTAAAGCAAAACCTGTGATTAAAAAAGCATATGCCTATGCTGACAACAAGCAACTAGACTCGTCAAAGCTAGTGTATTTTCAAAAGAATATAAATAATTGGGTCGATATTGACGCTAAGCAACTTGTAGGCTCTGACGATGATATGGGAAATTGTGAGTTGGTTAATCCAAAAACTGAAGCGTACCAACGAATACAAGAGTATGGTTCTGATAGACTAGGTTGGAAATTTACAGCCGTGGATGCCAATCATACGCTTGCTAGCCATCTGTGCTGGCAAGGCGCCTATAATGAAGGCTATGGTTATTGGTTGATAAATCATCGTACTCCAAGCGAGACAGTACTTATCACCACAGCAGGCAGTGAATATTCTGATGGAGAGATTTGGGCGATGCATAAAGGCCGAGGCGTTGGTGATTGCTGGAGTCGTGCGATATGGATTTGGAATGGTAAAGCGTTTGCTAAGAGCGAAGAGGTAACGACGGGCATGTGCCGAGGTTTTGCTGGTGGGGCATGGGACTTACCAACTTACGTGAGTGCAGTCGTAAAAAATGATAGCAAGGCTCAGTGAGTGATATTTTTATAGGAATGATTGACACACTATAAAGTGAAGCCGTCATGAGCCATGCATTTTTTAATTGACCATTTCCCCGTCTATTTATCAGTGATAGGCTAGGTGTTTATTACCTATCATTGACAGTGAGGACACGCCCTAGTTATATAAAAATTATATCAACCATCTTTTAAAAGCGACTTCTAACAATAACTTGAGTAAGAAGCCTACAAACCCTGCGCCTAATGCTAAGAAGATCCAAAATGTCCCCGCGCGCCCAGCTTGAGATTCTTTAGAAATATCCCACATAATAAAAAACAAGAAGGCGATGAAGATTGGCAATAAAACGTACAGTCCCCAACTGGTGACGGTACTAGCAGCAATAGCAAACATGGCATAATCCTATAAAATAGCAACGCCGCCTCTATTCACCTCTATTATTTTATTGTTCTTCTGATAATCGTTACCCTCAGAGTGATGTATCGCCATTCATAAAATAAGCGATAATCTATAAAATAAATAAGAAATAAGCAGGCAGCAATACAAACCGTTATTATAACGCGGAAGCGAGCAGGTATAAACTGCTGCTAAGTATGAGGCAACAGTAACGCTACAATTTGCAGGGCTGACTGATCAGTATCAGTTCTAAATCCCAATCTATTGAGTCCATCTCAATCTTCTTTATAGTGAACGAGAGCACAGACAAGCCTATTAGTATGGCTCGCCCTCAATTCAATCGATTATCCTCTAAATGGTTAAATTTTGCCAAACTTCGTCAAACAGCTTATTAATATCTCAATATTATTTGTGCTACTTTTCTTGTTTGACGGCAATTTATCTCATTTTTATCACCATTTTAAAAATGAGGACACGGCCTAGTCACCTCAATTATTAGTATTAACTGTCATAACCGTAAGATTTTAGTGCTAATTTTGGTGCAAATGGTGCAATACAGGGCAAAGATTGTTATATTTACAGGTTACTTATCTTTTTGTATTATTTTACTCCCTGTAATGTTGGTCGCTATTATAATAGGCAGTTATCGGCTGCTCACATTCGCCACATTTTTATACCGTTTTTGTTGTTTATTTAACCGAGTTCAAATCCTTATGTCACAAGCCCAAATTGATACACTTGCATCACTATTTAACGATGCGATTCAAACCCTACAAGCAGATGGCACCCTACCAGCTGACTGGCAAAATAATAGCCAAATCACCCGTACTAAAGACTTAAGCCACGGTGATTTTGCCAGTAATATTGCGCTGACAGCTGCCAAAGCTGCCAAGGCCAATCCACGTCAGCTTGCTGAAAAAATTGTCAATGCGCTGCCTGAAAACCAAGACATTCGCCAAGTGGAAATCGCAGGTCCAGGTTTTATTAACGTGTTCTTAAATGCGGAAGCCAAGTTTGCGGTATTAGATGATATCTTTGCCTTGCAAGATCGCTTTGGTTTAAGCGATCAGTTTGACGGGCAAAAAATTCAGGTTGAGTTTGTCTCTGCCAATCCAACGTCAAGTTTGCACGTTGGTCATGGTCGCGGTGCAGCGTTCGGTATGAGCGTGGCAAACCTGCTTGAAGCGATTGGTTATGATGTCACGCGTGAGTACTATGTCAACGATGCGGGTCGGCAAATGGACATCTTGGCGACCAGTACCTATTTGCGTTATCTGGAAACGAATGGCGAGCAAATAATTTTCCCAGTTAATGGCTATCAAGGTGATTATGTCAGTGACATCGCCCAAACGTTAAAAGCGCAACACGGCGATCATTACGTTCATAGCTTTGCAGCAATCGCCAAAGATGTGCCAGCAGATGCTGAGTTTGAGATCAATGCGGACGGCGAAAAAACACTGCTAGCAGGTGACAAAGAAGCGCATATTGATGGTTTGATTGCCAACAGTAAAGCCTTGCTTGGTGAGGGTTATGAGCTGTTTTTAAATGCGGCATTGAGCAGTATTTTAGCCGATATCAAGGATGACTTAAACGACTTTGGTGTGCGCTACGAGTGCTGGTTTAGCGAACGTTCTATTGATAGCGAGATTGAGCCAGTCTTGCAAACCTTAGATGAAAAAGGCTACCTATACGAAAAAGACGGTAATATTTGGTTCAAATCAACCGATTTTGGTGATGAAAAAGACCGTGTGGTGCGCCGTGCTAATGGTCAATCTACTTATTTTGCTTCTGATATTGCATATCACAAAAACAAATTTGATCGTGGTTTTGATAAAGTGGTGAATGTTTGGGGTGCTGATCACCATGGTTATGTGCCACGCGTAAAAGCCGCTTTATTGGCTCTTGGTATTGATGCTGAGCGTTTAGATGTGGTGCTTGTGCAATTTGTTGCACTATGGCGTGGCAGTGAAAAAGTACAAATGTCCTCGCGTTCAGGTCAATTTGTCACCCTGCGCGATTTACGTACCGAAGTTGGTAATGATGCAGCGCGTTTTTACTATGTCGCCCGTAAGCCTGAAGTGCATATTGATTTTGATTTGGAGCTGGCTAAATCACAAAGCAAAGACAATCAAGTGTATTACATTCAGTATGCGCATGCCCGTGTTTGCCGAGTATTAGAAAAGCTACAGAACAGTGGTCTTGTGGTAGACGATACGATTGGTTTAGAACATCAAAACTTACTTAGCGCACCAAACGAAGATGAGCTAATTAAATTATTAGCAGGATATCCAGCGACATTATTGCGTGCCGCGACGGGTTATGAGCCGCATGTATTGACCAACTATCTGAAAGAGTTGGCCGCATTATTCCACGGCTGGTATGACAGCAATCGCATCTTACCAGTGAGCTTGACGTCAGGTGAGATACCAAGCTCGAATGAGATGGATTTGATGCAAGCCCGTTTGCGTTTGTCCAAGGCAGTACGCCAAGTATTGGCCAATGGTCTTAGTTTATTAGGGTTGTCGGCACCGTCTAGCATGTAGTAACTTTCTAACATGTAGTATGAGTATAGATGACTGCCAGCCATAATTTGATGATAGTTAGATTCAGTAGGGAGAACCAGATCCATGCTAGCCAAAAAACCTAAAGGTGCGACTGAAAAACGCAAAACAAGTAGCGTATCCGGCTTATTGTGGATGTTTGTCGGGGCTGTATTGACCCTTATGATAGGGGTCTTCATATACTTGTCACCATTATTTGACTTCAGTCCCGCTGACAGCACCGCTGGTAATGATCCTGATCGTCAGGTACAGCCACGTGTCGACACTGATACCGATAATGGCGATTATGAGTTTTATGATATTTTGCCCAATCAAGAGATGGCGACTATTCCTGATGAAGACATTGCTGAAACAGGCAATGATCGTATAGGGGATATCAGTGCCTTTGAGCCTGATGTGGTGGTGACTCAACCTGAAGATGGCTCAGCCAGTCGCAATGATGATACCGGTAACTTTGGTATCTCTGAAAATACGGTGATTTCGCCCAGCGGTGGCAATAACGCTGCTACCAGTAATAACGGCGACGACATCGTAATCGTTGAAGAAGACGCGACCTATGATGGATCGACGCCTACTAGTAGTAATAGTGCTTCTACCAATAATACAGGCGCAGGTACTGCTAGCGTTCAGGCCGCAAAGCCTGCTGCAACTTACATTTTGCAGATCAATAGCTTCGGTGATGCGGATGAGGCAGATCGTCGCCGTGCCCAAGTGCTGATGGCGGGTGTAGACGCTAGAGTGGTTAAGAATACGACGGGTAATGGTTTGCCAATTTATCAGGTTATTTCTCGCCCGATGAATAATCGCCAAGCAGTAACCACTGCTCAGCAGCGCTTACAAAATAATGGCATTGATTCCATCATCGTTGAACAGCGTCGTTAAGTTGCGCTATTTGATAGCAGTTTTAGTTCTTTATTAATAATAAAAAAAGCGTCGCAATGACGTTTTTTTTATCTCTAATTTTTAGCAAAGTTATTTTTTCTGTTGGTTTATTATCTCTCATCAAAAATTTCATAAAGAGCGTGGCTATGACAGTCTCTCATTCAGTAACACCGCCTACTGGCCTCATTAAAGCATTTTTCCAAAAGTATTTTATTGATGCTTTCACTGGCATGGCGTTAGGGCTATTTGTCACATTGATTGCTGGTTTAATCATCTCGCAAATCGGTGGTTGGTTAGATTTGCCCGCATTGGTCGCGGTGGGCAAGCTTGCCTCAGTACTAATGGGTGCAGGTATCGGGGTGGGTATTGCTTATTACCTTAAAGCACCAACACTCGTCATGCTCAGCTGCTTGGTGGCGGGTATGCTTGGCGCACACTCTGAAGCATTAATGGCAGGGACGTTATTTACGCCCCAAGTAGACGGGCCTGCGACCTTTGTCGCGTTACCGGGCAATCCGATAGGGGCGTACTTGACCTCGGTATTTGCTTATCGTGCTGGTACTTGGGTCGCTGGCAAAACCAAGCTTGATATTCTACTGGTTCCTTTATTGGTATGCGCGGTAGCATTAGCAGTTTGTGCACTACTGAATCCACCTATCGTCGCTGCTGTCGCTGCCATTGGCCAAGGTATTCAAGCGGCTACTGAGTTACAGCCTCTGTTAATGGGTATTGTGATTGCAGTGGTGGTGGGTATTTTATTGACATTGCCAACGTCCAGCGCTGCTATTTGTATCGCAATTGGGCTTGGCGGCTTAGCAGGTGGGGCAGCAGTAGTAGGCTGTGCGGCACACATGATTGGCTTTGCCGTTGCAAGCTTTAAAGACAACGGCGTCAGTGGCGTGATATCTCAAGGTTTGGGCACTAGTATGTTGCAGATTCCTAATGTATTAAAAAAGCCGCTGGTGTTGTTGCCTGCTGTGATTGCCAGCGCCATCGTTGGTCCTATCGCGACAGTAGGTTTTGGACTGGCATGTACGGCAACGGGTGCAGGTATGGGCACCGCTGGATTGGTCGGCGTATTTGGGGTGATTGAAGCGTCACAAGAAATCATGAGTGCGGGTCAATTATGGACAGCGATTATTTTGTTGATGTTTGTATTACCTGCCCTAATTGCAGGTGTAGTCGCTTATGTGATGCGCCGTATGGGCTGGCTGGTTGATGGTGATATGAAGCTGCCTTAAATTAAAGATAAAGGACGCAAATTGTCCTAACTATCAATTATAAAAAAGCCCAACTATTTAAGTAGCTGGGCTTTTTTATGGTAATTTTCAAAGGTGCTTAAAATTAGCGGCGTACATCTTTAGGGGCATCACCATTTGGCCAATCTTTGTCTTTATTGGCTTTGATAGGTCGTGGCAGATGGGTAAAGTAAGCGGCAATATCGACTGCTTCTTGGTCACTAAGCGAGTTACCTTGACCAAAGGGCATTTTGCCTTTGATAAAGGCCGCTGCTGTATAAGTTCGCGCCATACCTGCGCCATCGTTGAAGGACTTGTCTCCAGCTACTGCGGGATAGATATAAGTGCCATCTTCATTATATTGACCTTCGCCATTTTCACCATGACAAACGCTACATTTTTCAGCAAACAGCTTTTTGCCATTGTCTGTATTTGGCTCTAAAGTTTTGTCTACCTTAACAAAACCGCGACCTTCAGGCGAGACACCGTAAGGCAAGCCCTGTGATAGCCAGCTCATATAAGACACCATCGCATTCATATCATCTGAACCCAGATCAAGCGCTTTGCCATTCATTGAGCGTTCAAAACAGCCGTTGATGCGTTCTTGTATTGAATTAACGCGACCAGCACGTGACCGATAAATAGGATAAATGCCCGGCATACCATTCCAAGGCGCCGCGTAGGCCTCTGAGCCATTACCCAAGTGACAGCTGGTACAGTTCAACTGGTTGCCGACATTGTCAGGCAGCTCTTTATAAGTATGATTGGCGATTTGTAAGCCGCGACGTACTGCTGCGCCGAACTCATCATCTGGAATAGTGGACTCATCTGGCATGCTGACGGTTAGTTTGGCACTTGGATTTGAGGCCATTTCGTCTTTAATTTCGGCGGCACGTGCCTCAAGTGATTTAACTCGGGCCAATGCTTCAGCTTCTTCGACACGATCGACAGCCTTGGTGTCTTTTTCACTACAGCCTGACAGGCTAACCGCACCAATAGCAAAGACAGCAGCCAGTAAAAAGGAGGAAGAGGATTTGACCCCTAAAAGTGTTTTCATTGGAATATCCTTATTATCAAAAATAATATGTAATAATATATTTATGTGATAATTTAACTGTCATGATGACAGAAGTAATCTTAATTTTTGTGCAAAAAATCTGAATGAGCAATCAATCTGTAAGTTGCTAGAAACATAATTGTACCAAATATTAAATAATTAAAGTATATAAATAGATAAAGTGTTTTGGCTTAAGTTAGACATAAATTAATTTCATACGGTATGAAAAACAGTGTTGAAAAAAATATTCAAAATTCTATCGATCAAAAAAAGCGCTTAAATATTGATAATATTTAAGCGCTTTTTTGTGGGCAAGTATTCTTAAGATACATTACTTTGTCGTGCTTGATTTTTTATGGCGGCGTGGTTTTAGCTTACGAGAGAGCTTATGGATATCGTTCAGCACCTTGCTATAACTAGCGGGAAATACACGCTGTACCGCGTCGATTATCTTGGCATCGTTACCAATTAGGCAGCGTGGTTGATTGGTCGCGGCAGCCTGCAAAATAATCCAAGCGGCATTGCTTGCATCAAACTTCAGAAATTTATTAAAGCTTCGAATGGCTTTGGGGCCAGTACGCATGCCAATATCATTAATACTGTCATTACCACGGGCACTATTGGCAATATTGGTTTTAATCCCGCCGGGATGAATACAGGTCGCTGACACGCCGCAGCGCTGAATATCTAACTCTTGGCGTAAGCTTTCGGTAAAACCGCGTACAGCAAATTTACTGGCGTTATACGCAGACTGCGACGGCTGCGCGGTTAAGCCAAACAGACTTGAGATATTAATGATGTGACCATGCTCGTTAAATTGGCGCGATTTGTTTTTATTGCTACCATTCGTCGATTCGCTTTGTTTGACACTATTTTTAATCAACGGTAAAAATGCCTTGGTGCCGTAAACCACGCCCCAAAAATTGATGTCCATTACCCATTCAAGCTCGCTAATGCTACTGCCTTCGACCGTAGAATATAATGCCACGCCCGCATTATTAAAGATAAAGTTCACTTTGCCATGGTCTGCCATGACGCTGTCTGCCCACGCTTCCACGGCTTTATGGTCTGATACATCAAGTACCGTCATGGTCGCTTTGATGTCATAACCGACGAGCAATTCTTTGGTCTGTGCCAGTTGCACCGCGTTGATATCAGAGAGAGCAACATGACAACCCATTTGTGCTAAGTGGATCGCCAGCTCGCGTCCCATACCAGAGCCAGCACCGGTGATAGCGGCGACGTGGTTGCAGTAATAAGGCGCAATATCTTGGTCTTTATTGGTATTAAAAGGTAGGTATTGACGCATTGAGGTTGCGATAGAAGTCATATGGTTAAGCATGATAAACAGTCCTTTGTATCATCAGTGATAGGTGTGGAGAGCATATTTACCTTAGCATGCTTTACGGTTTAAGCTGTGAACGATTGATAAACGCAGCTGTCATTTTTAAGTCATTTATAATTCAAGATAGCCAGACATAAAAAAGCGTCTTAGCTTATAAAGCCAGACGCTTTTTTTAATAACGCATTAACAACACTGAACGATATTTATCCAGTGATGAATTAAGCAATCTTAGGGATTTTACCTTCATTAATCACTTCTGCGTCAACCAGTACGGTTTTGGCATTTTCCATCGAAGGTAACTCATACATGGTTTCAAGCAAGGCATTTTCTACGATAGAACGCAGTCCACGTGCACCTGTTTTACGCTCCATGGCTTTTTTGGCAATGGCATCAAGTGCTTCTTGCGTAAAGTTAATCTCAGCACCTTCCATATCAAACAGATACTTGTACTGTTTTACCAAAGCATTCTTAGGCTCAGTAAGAATCTGTACCAAGGCTTCTTCATCAAGCTCTTGTAGCGCTGCAATGACAGGTAGACGACCAATAAGCTCAGGGATAAGGCCAAATTTAATCAAATCTTCTGGTTCAACTTGTTGCAGCAAATCAGAGCTACGACGGCTGTCATCTTTTGAGCTGACATCGGCGTTAAAACCAATACCGCCTTTTTCTGTACGCTGCTGAATAACCGCATCCAGACCCGCAAATGCGCCACCAACGATGATTAAGATGTTGCTCGTATCAACTTGGATCAGCTCTTGCTGTGGATGTTTGCGCCCACCGTGCGGCGGAATAGCAGCAACGGTACCTTCGATGAGTTTTAGCAACGCCTGCTGTACGCCTTCGCCTGACACGTCGCGCGTGATAGATGGGTTGTCGCCTTTTTTGCTAATTTTATCAATCTCATCGATATAGATAATACCTTGTTCCGCTTTACTGACATCGTAATCTGATGCTTGTAATAGCTTTTGCACTATGTTTTCGACATCCTCACCGACATAACCTGCTTCGGTTAAGGTCGTCGCATCCGCCATTGCAAAAGGCACATCAAGCAGACGCGCCAAGGTTTGCGCCAGTAAGGTCTTACCAGAACCCGTTGGGCCAATCAGCAAGATATTGCTTTTAGCCAATTCAACCATGGCATCGTCAGCACCAATCTTCGCTTTTTTACTGTCTTTGGCTAAGGTTTGGCTAACTTTTAGACGCTTGTAATGGTTATAAACAGCAACGGCTAGGGCTTTTTTGGCGGCGTCTTGTCCGATAACATATTCGTCAAGCTTGGCACGTAATTCTTTTGGCGTTGGTAGTTTTTTATTGACCCAAGAGGTATCAATTTCACTGTCATCATCGCCATCTTCAGCGCTGTCAGCGATTAAATCGGTACATAGCTCAATACATTCATTACAGATATTGGCATCGTCAGCGGCAATCAGCTGCTGTACATCGCTTTTGGCTTTGCCGCAAAACGAGCAATGCGGGGTGTTATCTTCTGCCATATAAAGGCACTCCTAAAATTTAAAACTTACAAATATTTTGATTTTTTACATCAAAGCCAAAACGTATAACGCTCAGGCTTTTGATGCCCATCAAAGCTTTTGCTCTTATGCGGTAATTATAAAGAAGCAGGGCGGCGCTCTAATACTTCATCGACCAGACCGTACTCTTTAGCCTCGCGAGCATCTAACCAAAAGTCGCGCTCAACGTCTTTTTCAATTTTTTCTAATGGTTGACCAGTACGTTCTGCCAAAATCTCATTTAAACGGGCACGCGTTTTTAGAATTTCACGAGCATTAATTTCGATATCGGTTGCTTGACCTTGTGCGCCGCCTGAAGGCTGATGAATCATGACACGAGCATTGGCAAGAGAATAACGCTTGCCTTTTTGACCAGCCGCGAGCAAGAACGAGCCCATGCTATAAGCGCCGCCCATACAGATGGTCGATACTTCAGGTTTGATAAAGTTCATGGTATCAAAGATCGCCAAGCCTGCACTCACTGAGCCGCCTGGTGAATTGATATATAAATGAATGTCTTTGTCTGGGTTTTCCGCTTCTAAAAATAGCAACTGCGCGACAATTAGATTGGCCATATGGTCTTCGACTTGACCGGTCAAAAAGATAACGCGCTCACGTAATAGGCGTGAGAAAATATCAAACGAGCGTTCACCGCGAGAGGATTGTTCAACGACCATTGGCACCAACGCAGCTTGAGGAGCGCTTTGGGTATATTGCATGCCTTGTGCGTCATTGTGCGCACTCATCAGCATATCAAAATGTGGGTTGGCAGTGATGCGATCATAATCTGTCATAAAGATGTCCTATTTATAAGTACATAAAATAAAGGGATTGAAGCTAGCGAGCGGCTACGCTTGTATGGCTGCTCATCATGCTAGATGTTGCCGCTTTTTAATAATATTAGCTGGCTGAAATAATAAGCGCCAGCTGTCGCTAAAAATAATTGAGCTAATGGTAACTTTTTTATTGAGGCAATAGTAACTTATTAATGTGAAAAATGACTTTCTATTCATAACATGAGTGACTCCCTATTAATAAGGCGTCTGTAACCATTTATCAAGGGGCTTGGTTATAAACGGTCCATAAAGATAGCATATAAATCCCCAATAAAAATGCCCTAACAAATTTGTTAGGGCACTGTGTCAGAGAATTTTTAGATTGCAATTAGCAATGAGTGCCATTGAATGGCAAATTGCCAAGTTATCTCACTAAATTACATGCCTTGCTGCTGTTGTTGCTGTGCAGCTAGCAAGTCTTGGTAGCTCACTTCTTTATCAGTCACTTTACCTTGCTCGATTAGATAATCAACCACTTGGTCTTCTAATACAACAGACTCAATGTTAGCGCGCTGCTGCTTGTCATTGGTGTAGTATTCGATCACTTCTGCTGGATCTTCGTAGTTTTCAGCGGCTTCTTTGATGAAGGTTTCAACGCGCTCTTGATCTACTTCTAAGCCTTTGGTGTCGATAACACGGGCAACGATGATGCCAAGACGGGCAGCACGTAGCGCTTGCTCTTCAAATAGCTCATTTGGCAGCATGTCTTTATCAAAGCTATCAGCATTGGCACCGAACTGCTGAGAAAAACGTTGCATCATCATGTTGCGTTGACGCTCGATTTCTTGCTCTAGCATCGCGTTTGGTACGTCAAACTCGTTCTTTTCTAACAATGCGTCAAAAGTTGCTTGCTTAACTTGGCTACGCGCAGCGTTTTTGATTTCGCGTTCCATGTTTTTGCGTACATCTTCTTTCAGCTTCTCAACGCCGCCTTCTTTTACACCGAATAGCTCAAGGAACGCATCATCGATTTCAGGTAGCTTAGATTTTTCAACCAATTTTACGTTGATTTTGAACTGTGCTTCTTTACCTGCTAAGTTTTCAGCTTGATAATCTTCTGGGAAAGTTACGTCGATGGTTTTTTCTTCGCCAGCTTTCATACCTTTGATACCAGCTTCAAAACCTGGGATCATTTGGTTGCTACCGATGACTAGTTTGAAGTCTTCAGCTGAACCGCCTTCAAATTTTTCGCCGTCGATTGAACCTTCAAAGTCAAAAGTCACTTGGTTATCTTTCGCCGCCATGCCTTTTTTCTCAACGAACTCTTCACGTTGCTTTTGAAGGTTTTCGATCATGGTGTCGACGTCTTCTTCGCTCACTTTAGCAGTGTGACGCTCAACTTCGATCTCATCGATACCTTGTACGTCTACTTCTGGGAAGATTTCGACAGTGGCTTGATAGACCAAGAAATCATCTTCAAGTTTCACATCATCGATGTTAGGCATGCCAACCGCACGGATGTCTTCAGATTTGATCGCTTCAAAAACGGTATCACGGATAACGTCGTTGATAACTTCTTGTTGAATGCCAGCACCGTACTGTGAGCGGATGTGTGACATAGGGACGTTACCTTTACGGAAACCGTCAATCTTGGCAGTTTTCGCAACTTGGCGAATACGGCCTTCGACTTTGTTTTGAATTTTTTCAACGGGTACTTTAACCGTTAGCTGAGTTTCTTTATTAGATAGCTTGTTGGTTGTGACTTGTAAATCTGTAGCCATGTTCATTACACCTTTAAGATTAAATAGTACGTTTGATTGAATAGTACTTAGGGTTAAATGGTAATAGACAAACCGTGCCTCAAATTACGGGCATGTATCACGGGTTGCCGTTGGAATAAATAGGGGATAGCGATAGCGCGCAATGTCAAAGTCAGTACCTTGAGCAATCGCCTTTGGTCACACTGGCGCTGATTGATACTAAAATGTGAAACTGTTCATCTTAATAATGAGCGCTATCATATATCAATCATAAACCGTTAATGCACCGCATAATAACGCTTTTTGGTGAATTATACAGCCAAATAACGGCTTTCAACAAAATTTTAAAAGTAGAACAGTATAATCTATCTGTTTATTAAAGTAAAAATTATCTCTTTAACGGGATGTTTACTTATGTTTCTCACCTTTATAAGAGCACCTATAAAGGCAGTTGTGCCAATAACTGCTGAATCGCCTGACCACGATGACTGATGCTATTTTTATCAGCAGCGCTTAGACTCGCCGCACTGGCTTGCAATTCAGGTAACCAAAACAATGGGTCATAGCCGAAACCACCTTCACCATGCGGTGCCTGCAAAATCTCACCTTGCCATAGACCTTGCGCGATAATTGGTAGCGGATCATCAGCATGGCGCACCATCGCCAGTACGCAAACAAACAATCCTCTAATAGGCTCGTTAGCGTGCTCAGTACGAATAGGCTGTAAGTCAGCAATGAGCTTGGTGTTATTCCTGCCATCATTACCATGCTCGCCAGCATAGCGGGCAGAGTAAATGCCGGGTGCATTACCTAATACTGGCACACACAGTCCTGAGTCATCAGCAATGGCAGGCAGTCCGCTGATACGGCTGGCATGGCGTGCCTTGATAATGGCATTTTCTACAAAGCTCAGGCCGTCCTCAATCGCATCTTCGATATCGAGCTGACCTTGTGGAATAATGGTCACGTCTAAGTTAGCTTCGGCAAACAATCTTTTGAACTCAGCCAGTTTGCCTTTATTATTACTGGCAAGCACCCATTGGTTATCTGATGTCGATTGGGTAGCGAGTTGGGAGGTATTATTGGTACTCATAAGGTCATTCCGTTATGTAAAGGTGATGATTTAGTCAGTCTAATTTTGTCTTTTGATATTTTTATAGATACTGTATTGATTGATCTTAATAGTCGTGCCAGTATTGATAGCGCGTGGTTTCATAAGGTATAAAGTCATCGTTAAATAAATAACCAATTACTATGCAGATTGTACGGGCTATAACATTTGGTAACTGATATTATTGGTCACTGTTGCTATAATAGGCGACAAGCTACAGTGAAATATATCTTATAGCTTGTGAATATTAAGTTAATAAAAGTCTGTATAGTCAAAGACTTGGCTTTTGGACTAAGAATAATAGCAATAAGTAACCGCTAGGTTAATTTTGGATTCATAATGATACGTGATATTGTACTAAGCAATACCGTGTATCAAGCGATAAAGTTCATTTCAAACAATAAACTCAGCCAATTTAGTCCGCTATTTTATAGTGTTTTTTGCGGCGTAAAAATAGCGTAAAATTCAGTCTCTATAATAAGTTTTCATAAACTAACGGCTAAACAGCAAGGATAAAATAATTATGTCAAACATTACATTGCCAGACCTACCATATGCAAAAGATGCGCTAGAGCCACATATCAGTGCCGAGACGCTAGAATACCATCATGACAAGCATCATAATGCATACGTGACTAAGCTCAACGAATTGCTACCAGGTTCTGGTCTAGAAGACAAAACGTTGTCAGAAATCATCGTAGCAACCGCTAAAGATGACAGCAAGCAAGGTATGTTCAACCAAGCAGCCCAAGTATGGAACCACACGTTCTATTGGAACTGCATGACGCCAACAAATGGCGGTGGCGAACCTACTGGCGATCTAAAAGCTAAAATTGAAGAAGACTTCGGTAGCTATGACAAGTTCCGTGAAGAGTTCAAAAATGCAGCATTGACTCAGTTTGGTTCAGGTTGGGCATGGCTAGTCGCTGACAAAGTCGGTGGCAAATTGTCAATCGCTAAAACTGCTAACGCTGATACCCCACTTGCACATGACCAAATCGCAGTATTGACTTGTGATGTATGGGAACATGCGTACTATGTAGATTACCGTAACCGTCGTCCTGACTATGTTGACACGTTCCTAGACAAGCTAGTGAACTGGGACTATGCAAACGCAAAATATAAAGGTCAAGATGCTGGTGTTGAAGCATAAGCTTTAGCTACTAAGTATTTGATTAATAAAAAAGGACGCCGAGAGGTGTCCTTTTTTTTGGTTTAATATGTTTCTGATTAGTCTTCTAATGCTTTTGTCCAGAAATTTCTCAAAGCTTTGATGTAACGCTGAATATCAGTTTTGGTCAAAACGACACTTTCGTTAACTATAAGGTTTGGAAAATATTTATTTAAATTGCGTCCAGAGTCACCCTCAAATCCGTGCTTTATCACATTAGCAACATACCTTAACTCTTTATTCAGTGCTTTCCAATCAGAACAGGAATCAAGATCATAATTATCTTGAGCTAATAGAGGCTTCAATATATCAGTATCGGCTGAACCAAATGCTCTTATTTTTTGTCGCTCAAAAAGATGAAATAACCAGACTGCTGTAGAATTTAAAAACTCTTGCTTTAACTCTTGTTCAATCAAAAAGTGATTAACTTCCTCAAAATAAGCATCTTCTTCTATCATTCCTACATCATCTATGTCAGGATCAAGACTCTTTGATTTCTTTTCAAGAAATAGCTTTCTTTTTTCTATAGCTTCTAATTCAATACTTTCAAAACTACTTAATAGTCGAGTAAGAGTTGTCCGTTCGAATCCATCTATCTCTTGCTCGATATTTATTTTTATTATTTCGGGATCCATCATATTATATTCCTCCTCAGGAAACGTAAATTCAGGCTGTAGATAGCGTAGTAGACGTAGGCTGGGCTTTTAACCCAGCACTGTGTCTTTATAAAGTTTTAAAGCTGGGTTAAAAAAACCAGCCTACAAATATAGTTAAGATTATTATTTAAACTTAATCCTACAACACCTCAAACCCAAACTTACCCAACGCTTCTCGCAGCATCGCAATATTATAATAAGCATGCGCATTGACAGTGTTTTGAAAGAAAATATAAAGCGTATCAAAGTGCTGACGCTGATTAGCAATCGCTTGTGCCCAATCCTGCATCTCCGCCTCGCTATAACGATAATCATGACGGTCAGCCGCGCTCATCGCATCCCACCAGTTCAGGTTATTGCCATGCATTCGCAGATAGCCAGTACGCTCAGTGAATATCAATCGTGATGGGGGCAATCCACCGACTTTGGGGTAATCGACGCTACACCAAATCAGCCCTTGCTGTGCAAAACTATCGACCACTTGCGGGGTATGCCAGCCGTTGTGGCGAAACTCAACCGCCAAAGGATAGTCTTTAAACCAACTGACAAGCTCTGCTAAATAGAGACGATGCTCACGAGTACGATCAAAGCCGTGTGGGAACTGGAGTAATAAAGGCGCTAAAGCATTGGCTTCGATAAGTGGCGTTAGCGCAGTCAGGAAAGCTTGTGCATGTTCGGCAGTACCCTTGCGCGCATGAGTAAAGTCTTGATGCAGTTTAACGGCAAATTTTAATTCACTGTCGGCCTGCGCGTAGGCTTTGTCCACCATCCCCGCAAAGGCTTTTTGTCCAATCGGCGCGTAGAAGGTGCTATTAATTTCGACTGCGCCATATTGCTTGGTATATTCACGTAGGAAGTCGGTCTTTTTGGTACCAGTGGGATACAGCGTACCGAGCAAATCGGTATCGCTATAGCCACCAGTGCCGAGGTAAATACGCGGGGTAGGGTTACTGTCCATGTTGACCACTCACTGCCGTTCTTTGATGATTAAATTTTTGGCTATTTTTTACGTGCCCATAGCCATTCTATTAATGCCAGTAAAGCATCATTGTTTGCGTCATTGCCAAGCTCGCAACTGCTTGATTCATGATGACTCAGTTCACGAATGATGGCTGTGCGTCCGTCATTAAATAGTGATTGCGCATAGCTAGTCGCGTCTTCGACACCCATCAATTTCACATAGGTAGATTTGTCTAATTTTTCATCGCTGCCAGCAGGTTTACCAAGGGTGTCAGTCGTCATTGTGACATCTAGCACGTCGTCTTGGACTTGGAAGGCAAGACCAATATGTTGGGCACACTCTTGCAATGCCATACGCTGTGGAGCAGTTGCACCAGCACAGACGCCGCCCATGAGCATGGCCGCCTCAATTAACGCACCTGTTTTATCACGGTGAATGGCTTCTAAATCCTCCTGCATGATACTGGCACTGGCTTCGGCATTCAGGTCGAGCATTTGACCAGATACCATACGTCGTGCACGCGGAGCAAATATCGCGATGAGCTGGCTTGCGATATTCGCATCGAACGGCGAAAAGGTTGGCATTTCTGCGGTCAATACTTCGAAGGCTAGCGTCTGTAATACGTCACCAGCGAGTAGGGCAGTCGATTCTTCAAAGACGATATGCGCCGTCGGCTGTCCACGACGTAGATCATCATCGTCCATACATGGCAAATCATCATGCACCAATGAGTAGGTATGCAAAAGCTCTACTGCTAATGCCGCACGGCGTGCCATATCATAATCTGAGTCATTTTCTAATAGCTCTTCCAAATCGTTATTTTGATTGATTTTTTTATCAGGGCTTTTATTGGCATCGTTAGCGGTATTATTAGCATTGCTATGATTGACACTGTCAAAGGCACTGGCGACCAATAATGGGCGTACCAGTTTGCCTTGACCCGTCATCACATAACGGCAGGCATCAATCAGCGGACTGGGCAGTTTGGCATAAGCAAACAGCACGTCGATATCTTGTGCCAGTTGGGCGCGCACGGCACTGTGAAATTGCTCGGTGTTGTTATCAAAACTATCGAAAGACATAAAGCTTGGCGTAGAAGAAACAGTCATAACCCAACCATTTATCAGGTGAATAATAAAAATATCGCTAGTGTAGCATGATAGATTATATAGCTTATGGGGTGAGCATCATCAATGCCGTATTTTTGGTAGCTTACTGTTAAAAATTCGGTTAAGCACGCCGAGATAATACAACAAGCCCTCGTTACGTATTGGTGATTTAACTTAGTCGGTGAATATGTTTTGATAAAGAATCAAGTTAAGCGTGTGATGGCGTGTGATGGTAGGCATCTGTCATTATAATCTTTAAAAGACCGGTTTTTAGTATACAATTTCAGTATACAAACCGTCACTTAAAGCACATTAATAGTCAGGTAAAGGGCTGCTGCTGATTTAAGAGTGACTTGTGAGTATGGTATTAGCTTGTGACAGTCAGGGGCATAATCCCCTACACTAATTGACGTAAAAATGATCTGATGATTCAGGGCTGGGTGTTTGCATGCTTATTTCAGCGGAAAATTTGCTCAAATCTCAGTCCGTATTTTTAATTTTAGTATGTTCAATATCAGTACTGGTAACAGTATATATAAATGAAGCGCCGTATTCACTTGTGCTAACGCGGTAACATTAAGCATAAAAAATGAATATATAACCATGAGCGCTGGATAATAAATACATCTTCACTGCTTACTCTATACTGACTTTATAACACAGTATATTGGCAGTGTTATTACTCGTTTTACTAACAATAACTGGCTATTTATTTTAATTTTAAAACGTAGCTTTCGTTATATAGCAAGGAGTTCCAAATGGTATACCAAGGAAATCGCATCACGGTGACAATGCTAGAGGATGGCATCGCCAACATGCAGTACAACGCCGAAAATGAGAGCGTGAACAAGTTTGATGCTGAGACCAATAAGCAATTTGGCGAAGCGGTTACTGCTTTAGAAAAAGCTGACGACGTAAAAGGTTTGATCGTGACGTCAGGCAAAGGCGTGTTTATCGCTGGTGCTGATATCACAGAGTTTGTGGCTTCTTTCAAAAAATCAGAAAGCGAGATCAAAGATTGGGTGATTCATGTCAATGACGCTTTCAATCGTTTTGAAGACCTGCCATTTCCAAAAGTTGCTGCTATTAATGGTGCAGCGCTTGGCGGTGGTTGTGAGATGACTTTGGTTTGTGAATATCGCGTCATGAGCGACAAAGCCATCATCGGTCTACCAGAAACCCAATTGGGTATCTTCCCAGGTTTTGGTGGTACGGTTCGTACTACCCGTGTCATCGGTATCGACAATGCGCTTGAGCTTATCGCCACTGGTACACCAAAAAAACCACTTGATGCGCTAAAGTTAGGCTTGGTTGATGCAACCGTACCTGCTGATGACTTGCAAGATGCGGCTATTGATTTGGTCAAAAAATGTATCTCAGGTGAGCTTGATTGGAAAGCGAAGCGTGAAGATAAGCTGGTCCCTGTTAAGCTAAACCAGCTTGAGCAAGCGATGGCATTTAATAGTGCAAAAGGTATGATCTTTGCCAAAGCCAATCCTAAGCAGTACCCAGCGCCAGCAATCGCTATCGAGACAATTGAGAAGCACGTCAATTTACCACGTGATAAAGCGATTGAAGTCGAAGCTGCTGGTTTTGCGAAAGCTGCTAAAACCCCACAAGCAGAAAGCTTGGTTGGTCTGTTCTTAAATGATCAATTGGTTAAAAAGCTAGCGAAGCAGCACAGCAAAAAAGCACATGAAATCAATGAAGCGGCAGTACTTGGCGCGGGTATCATGGGCGGCGGTATCGCTTATCAGGCAGCCAGTAAAGGCTTGCCAATCATCATGAAAGATATCAAGTCTGAGCAATTAGACCTTGGTATGGGCGAAGCCAGCAAGCTACTTGGCAAAATGGTCGAACGTGGCAAGATGACCCCAGCAAAAATGGGTGAAACCTTAAGCCGTATCCGTCCAACGCTTAACTATGGCGACTTTGCTGAAACAGACATCGTCATTGAAGCCGTGGTAGAGAATCCAAACGTAAAGCGTGCGGTATTAAAAGAAGTAGAAGGGCTGGTAAAAGACGATTGTATCCTAGCGTCAAACACGTCGACTATCTCTATTACGTTCCTAGCAGAAGCGCTTGAGCGTCCAGAAAACTTCGTCGGTATGCACTTCTTTAACCCAGTACATCGCATGCCACTCGTTGAAGTTATCCGCGGTGAGAAGTCCTCTGAAGAAGCCATCGCGACTACCGTTGCTCTAGCCTCAAAAATGGGCAAAGTGCCAGTTGTGGTTAACGACTGCCCAGGTTTCTTGGTCAACCGTGTCTTGTTCCCATACTTTGGTGCCTTTGACTTGCTACTTAAGCAAGGTGCTGACTTTGCTCATGTCGATAAAGTCATGGAAAAATTCGGCTGGCCGATGGGTCCTGCTTATCTAATCGACGTGGTTGGTTTAGATACTGGTGTTCATGGCGCTGAAGTCATGGCAGAAGGTTTCCCTGACCGCATGAAGCCTGATTATAAAGGTGCGATTGAGCTTTTATATGAAAACAAACGCTTAGGTCAGAAAAACGGCGTTGGTTTCTATAAGTATGAGATGGACAAACGCGGCAAGCCAAAGAAAGTTGCTGATGAAGCCACTTACGAACTATTAAAAACCACGACTGATAGCGACAAGCAGACTTTTGATGATCAAGCCATCATCGACCGTACCATGCTAGCTTTCTGTAATGAAACCGTACGTTGCCTAGAAGACAACATCGTCAGCACGCCGTCAGAAGCCGATATGGCGATGATTATGGGTGTTGGTTTCCCGCCATTCCGCGGTGGACCTTGCCGTTATATCGACCAAATGGGTCTAGATAACTACTTGGCACTGTGTGAAAAATATGCGTACCTTGGCAAAGCCTATGAAGCCCCGCAAAAAATTCGCGATATGGCAGCAGCAGGCGAGACCTTTTACGCTACCGCGTAACGGGCAGTCATTACTAGGATAAAGTGCCGTACGTTTGTTGTTGAGAGTGAGAGCGATTGAGTTATCTATACTCTTTAATGGCACTATTCTTTAATAGCAGATGTACGATTATAGTTAGTTTCATTTAATGTTAGTACAAGAAAATTGAGCGCAAATGAACCTATTGTACTTTGAAGCGAGATTGACGAGGTAATAGCAATGAAGTGGACTGACTACACTGACAATAAAAATTGAAAAGGAAGATAGTATGACAGTTTTAAGTCCAAAAGACGTGGTCATCGTAGATGGCGTACGCTCAGCGATGGGTAAATCTAAAAACGGTATGTTCCGCCACGTTCGCGCTGATAGCTTATCAGCTGAGCTAGTACGTGCCTTGGTTGAGCGTAACGACTTTGACCCACGTGACGTAGAAGACATCATCTGGGGCTGTGTTAACCAGACGCTAGAGCAAGGTCTAAACATCGGTCGTAATATTGGTTTATTGGCCGGTATTCCTAAGACTGCTGGCGGTCAAACCGTTAACCGTCTATGTGGCTCATCTATGCAGGCGCTACACACTGCCGCTGCGCAAATCATGACCAATCAAGGTGATGTTTTCATCATCGGTGGTGTCGAGCATATGGGTCACGTCGGCATGATGCATGGCGTTGATCTTAACCCTGAAGCATCAAAGCATTACGCAAAAGCCTCAAATATGATGGGCTTGACTGCTGAAATGCTGGGTCGTATGAACAACATCACCCGTGAAGAGCAAGATGCCTTTGGTCTTGAGTCGCATCGCCGTGCATGGGCTGCGACGGTAGAGGGTCGTTTTGACAATGAAATCATTGGTATCGAAGGTCATGATGCTGCTGGTCGCTTACAACTATGTACCGTTGATGAAGTGATTCGTCCAGATGCGACGATGGAGCAAATGCAAAAGCTACGTCCAGCCTTCGATCCAAAAGGCGGCACAGTAACAGCGGCAACCTCATCTGCATTATCTGACGGTGCGTCAGCAATGCTAGTGATGAGCGCACAAAAAGCCAAAGATTTAGGTCTAAAGCCACGTGCTCGCATTCGTAGTATGGCTGTTGCTGGTTGTGATGCCGCTATCATGGGCTACGGTCCAGTACCTGCGACTCAAAAAGCACTGAAGCGTGCTGGCATGAGCATCGATGATATTCAAACCATCGAGCTAAACGAAGCGTTTGCAGCGCAGGGCTTATCAGTCCTAAAAGCCTTGAACTTGACGGACAAGCAAGACATCGTCAACATCAATGGTGGTGCGATTGCTCTGGGTCACCCACTCGGATGTTCTGGTGCCCGTATCACAGTGACATTGCTAAATGCGATGGAGCAGTCTGATACTGAAATTGGTCTAGCGACCATGTGTATCGGTCTTGGTCAAGGTATCGCGACTATTATTGAGCGTGTTTAAGCTTTCTAATTAGCAAGTGTAGTCTAATATTTTTTATAAAAACCCTTAGTTAGATACTAGGGGTTTTTTATTGCTAAGTTTTCTCTTACTGAGCTTCTTATTATTTATAGTCAATTCAATATAAAAGAGGTACGTTCAAAATAGAATTATACCGGTATGAATTGCCCTCGCTTGCTGTGTGCTTCGCACTCTAGAGGTTTCGAAAAATTATCACAGCAGCACTGTATGATTTTTAAATTGAATACATTATAAATATGAGACTATTCATGTTGACGCATATTTATAATGTGTTCATAAGTTGTTAATAAAGAGGATGTCGATTGACGCACTCAGTAAACTATGACTAAATGAGAGGAAGGCTAATAAAGACAATATCAGTAATAAAATTAATATAGCTTTTAACAATAAAGTCCGCCGTACAAGGAGTGTGCCATGTCTACTATGATTACCGATCGTACCTATCGAATTGCTCGCGAAAATACCCAAGCGATGATAATTGATATTCAAGAACGCTTAACACCGCATATTTATGACCATGAAAATATCGTCAAAAAAGCAGTGACACTTATTAAAGGTCTACAAGCACTGAATATCCCTATTATGCTCAATGAGCAGTACAAAAAAGGGCTTGGCGATACGCTACCTGAGATACGCGAGGTATTAGAAGGCGATAACGCTAAAAGCTTTGAAAAGGTTACCTTTAGCGCTTGTGATAATAATGATTCGTGGCATTATTTAGCGCAGCAAAATCGAAGTATTGTTTTACTGTTTGGGGTAGAGACACATGTCTGTGTACTACAAACGGCGCTTGATTTGCTAGATAATGGTATGCAACCTGTCATCATTGGTGATGCGGTCGGCTCACGTTTCCCTTATGATAAAAAGCAAGCGATTCGCCGTATTCGCCGTGCTGGTGGCGTGATTACCACGGTCGAAACCATTCTGTTTGAGTTATGCCGAAGTAGTCAAGACCCTGCTTTTAAAACCATTAGTAACTTGATTAAATAATCGTTTCCTATAGATTTAAAAAGATGGCGCTTAATACGATAAGCGCTATTTTTTTAGGCGTGATGATAATTAAAGCAATAATCAGCAGTGCCAAGCTCGAATGTTCAACACGCCCTAGGGCATGTCCTCAATTCAATCAATGAACATTTAAATGGGTTAAAAATGGCTAAATTTTGTCAAACATCGTTAAATAGCTTGGTCATATCACGATATTAACAGCGCTATTTTCCTTGCTTCACGGCAATTTATCTCATTTTTATCACCATTTTTAAAATGAGGACACGCCCTAATGAACGGATATGTTTCGCTATGGATGTTGGTGTCTTCTATCATTTATCTCATAAAATGTATAATAGTGCCACTTTTGCGTAACGGTAAGATAAAGCGCGATCAATCCACTCGTTAAATGATAGAGATAGTTATGTCAGCAACTAAGCCCATGCCATTACCCAACCTAAACCTCGCCTCAAAAATTGATGTTGACGATGTTACGCATTTTTTATTAGAGCTAGATGCTCTAAAACGCGTGAATCGCCGTAGTTACGTGACCGATACTGATCGCAGAGAAAACTCTGCCGAACATTCTTGGCATTTAGCGATGGCATGTTGGTCAATTGCTGAGCTGTTTGAGCTGGATGTCAATCATGAACAATTGCTAAAGATGGCACTGGTACATGATTTGGGTGAGATTGACGCTGGCGATACGTTCTTGTTTGCAAGTAGCCGTAGCAAGGCACATATTGAAGAACGCGCTGGCATCGCTAGACTGCAATCCGAGCGCGGTAACGGCATCGCGGCTTTGAGTGAGGTTTGGGAGGAGCAAGAAACTGGTAGCAGTAAAGAAAGCCAGCTGCTCAGAGTGGTTGATCGTTTGTTACCGTTTTTACTTAATCTCAATACTGAAGGAACAACGTGGGTTGAGTCTCAGGTCACGCGCTCGCAAGTGGCTGGGGCGCTTGCTTTTATTAAACACAGCTTTCCTCCCATTCATAATTGGCTCTCACATAATATTGAATATGCCACCCAGCAAGGGTGGTTGGTTGATGCTTAAATAAAGCCATTATTTTGCCGTTTAAGTGTTTTCAAATATTAAAGCATTCATAGTTAGCTAAATGAACGATTAAGTAGATTACATAGAGAGGTCGTTAAATGAGAGTTACTGGCACTTATAAGGTTTTTGCTAAATCGCTCGTCTTTATTAGCATACTAAGTTTGGCACAACTAACGCAGGCTGCCGAGCCTATTAGCAATGGTGATAAATTGGCAGGCGATGCCAAAAAACAAATCGGCATTACCACCAGCTATGATCCTGCTTACCGCAAGTTGGATTTTCCGCGTGGCGATGTACCGATAGAAACTGGCGTCTGTACCGATGTCATTATTCGCGCCTATCGCTTGCAAAATATAGATCTACAGCAATTAGTCAACCATGATATGAAGTCAAATTGGTCGGCTTATCCAAAGAGTTGGGGGCTGAAATCAACCGATAAAAATATCGATCATCGCCGAGTGCCCAATCTTGAAGTGTTTTTTGCGCGTCACGCAAAGACATTATCGACGACTGATAAAGACAGTTTTCAAGCAGGGGATGTGGTGACGTGGCGATTACCGAATGGCAATTTGCCGCACACGGGCATCGTCTCCGATAAAGTCGCTGCGGATGGTACACCGCTGATTATTCACAATATCGGACGCGGCACGCAAGAAGAAAATATCTTATTTGCTTATCCTATTCTCAAGCATTTTCGTTATTAACCATTTTAGTTATTAACCGCTATGTTGCGATAAAACAATTACCCACACTAAAAAGCTCAGTTAAGCATAAATTAGGATGCTGAACTGAGCTTTTTTGAGTCGTTAAATCGTTTGCCTATTGAGTGTTAGCGACACCCAGTAGTTGTCCCATTTTTACAACACTATTGGCCTTCATACTGTCTTGCCAATTGGCTTTTGCGCCTTTTGGCAGTATCACAATAGCGGTTGAGCCTAAATAAAAACGACCCAGCTCATCGCCTTTTTCAAAGCTCATGTTGTGCTCAGCTTCTTGAATATCATCAGTGCGGGCAATCTTACCGGTCGCCACCGTTTCGATACCAGCAACAATCATCGCCCCAACCATCACAACCGCTGCTTTGCCATATTCTGTATCAAATAAACAAACCAAGCGTTCATTACGCGCAAATAAGTCCGGCACGTTCGCCGCCGTCGTATTGTTGACAGAAAACAGCGTACCCGGTACATAACGGGTTTTGGTCAAAGTACCAGCGAAGGGCATATGTACACGGTGATAGTTACTAGGGGCAAGATACACCGTCGCAAAACTCCCATCCGCAAAATAGCGACCATCTTCACTGTCAGCAAGCAGTTGGCCAACGTCATAATAGCGACCTTTCGCTTGGAGCAATTTATGGTCGTCAATTTGACCCAATTGCGAGATAATACCATCGGCAGGACTGACGATACCATGAGTAGTCATGTCGATAGGACGTGCGTCTTCTTTTAGCTCACGAGTAAAAAAATCATTAAAGCTCTCATAGGCGTTGAGACTTTGGCGCTCATACTCGTCCAAGCTGACGTTGTAAGCTTTGGCAAAGCTACGGATAAACGTGCGTTTAACATAAGGGTGGCGGCTAGCAGCTAGACGCCCAGCAACTTTACTCAGTTGCTGCTGCGGGACAAGCTGTTGTAAAGTAGTGAATACATTCATAATGAGGCTACCAAAATAGGGTGTGATGTAATAATTAATAAGCAAGCGAATGGCTGTATTTTATCATGGACAGCGTCTTATTGTATGAGCATAATTGGTAAGGAATCCGTAAATGAAAGCACTTATACAGCGCGTACGCGGTGCTAGTGTCACCGTCGATGCGCAGTGTGTTGGTATGATTGAGCAAGGCATATTGGCTTATATTGGTTTGGGGCCTGATGACGATCTAAAAAGCGCTCAGCGAATGGTGGATAAAATCCTCACCTATCGTATTTTTGACAATGATGATGATCCTGCCAAGTACGGCAAGCTGGATAAAAATGTCCAGCAAGTTGGTGGTGGATTATTATTGGTATCACAGTTTACGCTAATGGCAAAAACAGACAAGGGTCGTCGCCCGGACTTTGGCGGTGCGATGGCGCCCGATGCGGCTCAAGCATTGTTTGCGCAATTGGTTGTCTATGCCAACACGCAACATCCAAACGTGGCAACTGGTCAGTTTGGCGCTGATATGCAAGTGTCGAGCGTCAATGACGGGCCGCTAAACTTTTTATTAGAAGTGAATTAAGTGAACTAAATACTAGCCGTCACGAGAAATATGAATAGCTTAAAAGTTGAATGTCATTAAACTGTCATAATTACCCCGTTTAATAGGGAGCAGCAGGCGAGCATTTATCGCCTTTTTTGTCAGCCAAATGTGGTCCTCTAACACTGAGAATGCCGTATGTATAATGAGCAAATTTTGATTGTTGAAGATGAACCTGCGATTCGTGAAATGATCGTCATGACGCTAGAGATGGCGGGTTTTGATAGTTTGCAGGCAGCGGATGTATCTGAGGCGCACCAACAAGTGGTCGATCACCGCCCTGCGCTGATTTTGCTAGATTGGATGCTGCCCGGAGATAAAAGCGGCATTGATTTTTGTCGGTTGCTAAAAAACGATGAGCTACTCGCTGAGATACCAGTCATTATGTTGACAGCCAAAAGTGAAGAGGACAGCAAGGTGCATGGCCTCGATGCTGGTGCTGATGATTATATGACCAAGCCTTTTTCGACACGTGAGTTGATATCCAGAATCAAAGCAGTATTGCGGCGTAGTAACGCGCTCAGTAGCGATAAACCTATCGAAATCGGCAAGCTGAGCCTTGATCCCAAAAGTCAGCGGGTGACAGCGGCTGGTAAAGTGGTTGATGTCGGACCTACGGAGTATCGATTATTGGCATTTTTCATGAGTCATCCAGAGCGTGCCTATACGCGAACGCAGCTGCTGGACCAAGTATGGGGCGGTAATGTATATATCGAAGATAGAACCATTGATGTTCATATCAAACGATTGCGGACATTACTACGACCGCATCAATGTGATACGTTGATACAGACAGTGCGTGGGACAGGCTATCGATTTTCTAGCTTTATTGAACCAATTTGACTGACGGTTTTTATTCGCTATAAAAGCAGCATGTTAATCGCAGCACAGTGAAAAACAGCGAATAGTGATAAGGATGATGAATGAACACCCTAATATCGGCTCAAGGCGACCAACAAGATAAATCGGTGCTGGCGACTCAGCAGAATACAACGGATCAACTCAAAAAAATTAGGAGCGCACTACGCGCATTGCGTGATGCAGTGGTTTTGCTCAATGACAATGATGGGCTTGAATGGTGGAATCAGGCTGCCGAAGATTTATTGTTGTTACAGTTGTCAGATAAAGGTAAGTGCATTTTTGACTTTATTAGCGCGCCTGAATTTCGTCAGTACTATCAGGCGACAACGAACTCTAATGATGAGGTTCAGGATAGTGTGCACATTGTCTCGTGGCGTGAGCCCAAGCGTTATCTAAAGTGTGAGCTCACGCCTTTTGGTGATGAGAAGCTGCTTATCATTTATGATGTGACGCGCTTGCATCATTTGGAGGAGATGCGCCGCGACTTTGTGGCGAATGTCTCGCATGAGTTACGCACACCATTGACCGTAATGATGGGCTATCTGGAAAATTTTTCGGATCAGCCAGATATGCCGCCGCATTGGAAGCGCGGGTTTGAGCTGATGAGCCAACAGACTGCGCGTATGAATAGAATTGTGAATGACTTATTGCTGTTATCTCGCATCGAAATCGAAGAAACCCACGAGCTCAACTATATTGATATGACCAGACTGCTGACCCATGTCTATGATGATGCGCAAGCGTATAACCAAGAATATGGGCATACCATTCACTTGCAGATAGACACTTATGACGGACTGTATGGCTCAGAGATGTATCTAAATAGTGCGCTCTCTAATCTGGTGATTAATGCTATCAAATACACGCCCAAGGGCGGTAATATCGCCATTAGCTGGACAAGAACATCAGAAGGTTGTCGATTTGCCGTTGAAGATAACGGTATTGGTATTGCGCCTGAGCATATCGCACGGTTAACAGAGCGTTTTTATCGTATTGATAAAGGTCGTAGTCGGGCGACTGGCGGTACAGGGTTAGGTTTGGCAATCGTTAAACACGTCTTATATCAGCATGAGGCTAATCTGCAAATTGAATCAGTAGAGGGGGTGGGCTCGACGTTCAGTATGGTATTTCCAGCAGCCCACGTTAGATCAGCTGCGATACCTTAATTTTTTTGTAAAAGTGGATAGGGGTTCACTGCACTGCCGCTGATATAAATACCGTAATGCACATGTGGTGGCGTGCCTTTTGCATTACCACTGTCGCCGACATAGCCGATGACATCGCCAGCATCGACCCAGTCGTTCGGGCTAATATCTGCATAATCTTCTAAATGCGCATAATAATGACCTGCGCCGCCTGGTCCAACCACGACCACCACACGACCACCTAATGTATTCTCACCAACTTTGCTGACGATGCCTTGTGTTGTGGATTGTATCGGTGTGCCTCGTGCGGCAAAGATATCGATACCTTCATGACTGCGCCCTTGACTGCGTGCAGCGCCCCATGTATCTGTTAGATGTTGTTCTGGAAGTGGACTGGGTAAGCTGTTTTCCGTCGGTAGTTCTTGCTGTAATAAACTGAGCTGTTGCCATTTTGCCATCACAAATGACTGAGTTTGCTGGCTGATACTGGGTAAGAGCCTATCAAATACAAATAATAGCATCAACAATACAGCTGCCTTAATGAGCACACTGATTACACGATTTAAAAAGGTTGGCTTCTTCTTTGGTTTCGATTGCGGGTTATTGCCATCTGCTAGCATCGATCTCTCTTTAGTTTTTTGCATGGACTTCAATTGATATTATATAAGTGAAGTTGTCTATTCTTTGTATACCATTGTTATCTCTGGTTTTTACCCCCATAAATATAACGTTTCTTTTAAAGTTTACGTGTTTTTAAAACGTTATATAAAATACCAATGTTGCTATCTATTGTTGCTATCCATGGCTGAATCTTTATGACTGACACTGCGCTGATTATCGATACCGAAACCGACCAAGGTCGTGATCCGCGTCCGATTCAAGTGGCGACTATTAATGTGGTGACGGGTTTTGAGTGGATGAAGTACTTTAATAGTGGTCGTTCGATATCACCAGTCGTGATTAAAATTCACGGCATCACCGATGATGATGTTGCCGATCTTGAGCGCTTCGATTTAGAGGCGTTTGAGTTGCCGCAGTACTTGATCGGTCATAATGTCCGCTTTGATTGGCGGGTCATTGGCAGTCCCTCTGCCAAGCTAATATGTACGGTGCGGCTGGCACGCGTGGCCTTTCCAGAATGGAGTGCCTATGGTCAGTCCAAATGTATCGAGCAGTTATTAGATAAGGGCGAGGCGAGTGCAATGACGATTGCCGCGCATGATGCGCTGGGTGATGTGCGTATGTGCTATCTGCTTTATCAGGCGTGCTGCGAGCGCCTAGCAATTGCACCGACCGATTTTGCAGCGGCACATGCAATTTCTAATAAAGCGACGCCTGTGAGCAAGATGCCATTTGGCAAGCATAAAGGTAAGCCAATAAAAGAAGTGCCTATCAGCTATATTAAATGGATGCTGGGCAATATTCACAATATGCAGCCGTCACTGTATTCTGCCTTAACCAAGCGTATTAAAGCAGAAGAAGTAGTAAAAAATGCACCAGACTAAATAGACTTATTTTTACTTAAATGGATTGAAAAAGACTGGATTTATGGCTGATCATTTAACCAATCCACCGCCATTTGCCAAAGCTGCGGGGCTTTAGCATTGGTTTTACTGCTAAAGTAAAGTATGTGTCCGATGCTATAGACACCAAAATCTTTGTGATCTCAAAAGCGTTTTTTGACTTTAGGACGATAGACAGTCGCTGCCAGTGCTCGATTGCGCTCAGTCATGATGCTCAGTGAATAAGTATCCGTTTGATGCTGTTTATTTTCCATGGTTTAACCTTCATATTTTTATGGTTTTTTGCGGTATGGAGTGGCTATTTATTTGCAATTATTTATCAATAATCCGTTCTTAAAATGTAGTCATTACGTAGTGATAAACCGCTTAAATAAGCTGATAGCCACCTGATAGCATCGCTTATGTTAAGATAAATGCTGGTAAGCAAGGCGCTCAATTGTGACTTCCAAGTTCTATGCTATTTATCTTGTGTGATACTATCCATCAGGGTTTTAACGAGTATTTAACAAAAAACAATCGATATAAAAATTAAGGAAGCTATATGCAAATGAAAATTAATAATGACACTTATGAAGTCATTACCAGTCAAGACATTACCAATATTGAAAAAGCAGTAGATAAATCAACATTAACGATGCCGTTGGTAGCGGTTTATTGTGGTTCGCGTTTGGGCAATAATGAAGTCTACGAGCAGGCAGCCCGCGAGCTGGGTAGTGCGCTCGCCGACAATGGCATGGGTTTGGTGTACGGCGGTGCGAGCATCGGGCTGATGGGTGCCGTTGCAGATGAGGTGATTCAAGGCGGCGCGCAAGCGGTCGGTGTGATTCCAACCTTTATGCTCAAGCACGAAATTGCCCATGAGCAGCTGACTCGCCTGCATTTAACCGATACCATGCACACCCGTAAAACCGTGATGGCAGAGTACGCGGATGCCTTTATTACCTTGCCGGGTGGGCTTGGAACATTGGAAGAAATTATGGAAATCGCCACGTGGCGTCAGCTCTATCAACATGAAAAACCGATGATTATTCTGAATATTAATGGTTTCTATGATCGTATGATCGAGCACTTAAAATATACGGCTGACCAAGGTTTTATGAAGCAAGAAGATTTGGAGCGTTTGGTGGTATGTAACACGATTAACGAAGCCATTGACCTATTAAAAACAGTGGTAAAAATAGACGATGCAGTCGATACCGAAAAAATGGCTGGTAGTTAAGAGCACATATTTTTATTTATAAATGCTTTTATCTATAAATGCTTTATCCATAAAAAAGGAGAGAAGGGCTGATTGTTAGCCGTTCTCTCCTTTTTTTCAATTTTTAATAGAACGTTTGTTAAATCTCAGTAGTACCTGAACCATTATCAACGTTTAAATCATCTAAAGGTGTCTTATCAATACCGTGATTCACATCAGCCATAGCTAATGGAAAGCCTCGTTGCTCAGCGAGTGTGCGCGCGACTTCATCAATCGCCACGCTATCGTGTTTTGTCAAATACGCCCAATTATGAGCATAACGATTGCGATTGGCTGGCGTGTCATGATCAATTAAGCCAAGTTCAGTCAATTCATCAACGATTTGATCGGCAGCAATCAAGGTCGATGAGGCTTTGACATTTTCTGCACGTGCATAGCGAATATTAGAGTACAAGCTCACATCAGCCACTCGCAGCGTATCGTCTTGACCGGGTATTTGCTGCCCACCATATAGCGCGTTACCGACCGTACGTGCGCTATGGAAAGTCGGTACAAACTCAGCCACATAATCAATCGCTTGCTGACTACGTGCTTGTAACGGTGCTTTATCCCAGCCATCTTCGATGTAGTGTACATACTGCGGCGGCAATTTAGGTTGGGCGCTGTTTTTGCTCGAGGCGACCAAGCCATCATCGAATAGCGTGATAAATTTACTCATGCCATGTATTTGAAAGTAACCACCGGGATAAGGCGTGAGTTGTGCCATGCCTTCTGGCGTACCACGACTGCCATAAACGATAATCTCTGGTATCTGTCCGCCAGTATCATCCCAGTGGGTAATATAAGAAGATTTAAACTCGACCATACGCGTGACTTTTACCCCAACCATGTCGTCGATGACGCCAGTACGAAAGCCGCAAGCGTTGATTAGGTAATCCACTTCGATAGATTCAGTTGTATTTTTGGTCTCAGATTCGGTTGCAAGCTTAGTTTTAGAGCTGGCAGCTTGCTGATAATCAATACGCCATTTAGTGACGTGGTGGTCAGCGTTTGAGCAATTCTCACAATCGACCGGCATGACTTGCTTAACCTGCGTATCTGTAAAGACGTGAGCATGCTCATAATCTGCTAATGCCAATTGCGCAGAGGCCGCCAAGCGAAAAATATTCCAGCCGTATTCTTGCACGACAATCAGTGGAAACTTGACTTTATTTAAGTCTAAATACTTAGCAACTGGTATCATCCATTCATCAACCGACTGCGGCACGGTGACTTGCTCACGTTCAGACAGCGCAATGAGTTGCTCATGACTATAAAGCTGATAGTAGTTTTCAGGTTCGCCCAACACTTTGTTATTGGCATCTTCGGCGATAAGCTTACGATATGCATCGGTCAAGATATCAAGACGTGGTAGCAAGTCTTCTGGCAAGCCCTCATCGCGGGTTGGCACGGCAAATACCGTCGGGCGAACATCGATGGTATAAGGATAAAGGCGCAGTATATCGATACATTGTTTGAGGAGAGCCACACAATCTTCATCAGGAATTTCGCGGTATAGATTGCCGCCAGCATGCAAGTGGCACATCGGTGGGCCATCAATCAGCGATTTGTTTTTTTCAAATACATAAGTTTCAAGCCCCAATGCCGCAAGGCGAATAGCAATGGTTGCGCCTGCCGTACCACCACCAAGAATACCGACGCGTTTGGCAGAGTGCGCTTGGTTTTTCACTGGGTTTTTAATGAAAGAGTGAGTCATTGTCGTTGTTATATCCTTAATAGCATTTACAGCAGGTCATGCTCGGTGTATTTGTTAAATGTTTTATTCTAAAAATCTAATTTTAAAAATTTTGTTCTAATGGATCTTGTTCTAAGCCGTTTATAACTATTGATATGCGTGCAAAGTGCATCAAGTTCAATATGTATATGAAGCCGCAATGGTCATATTTGTCATTGTGTAGTAATTCTTAATATCTATAGGGGTATTCTACGAAAAATGACCACCAATATGATGGCAAATACGTAAGTAGATACGTGAGTTTTGTCAATGGATGGCTATGGCGCTTGATAGCAGTGACTATGTCAATTTATCCAATTTGTAAATTTATAGATGGATAGAAACGACTGCGCTGTTGCATATGCTATATTAAAACTGCTTGAAGTCAGTGCTAGGGTTTTTTGCCGCTTAAATCGTCAAACGATGAAAAAAATCTAAATAGAAATTTATGATGACAATCACAAGGAAGTTATTATGAAACGTATGCTTATGTTATCGGCTCTCACCGGTGTTTTGGCGCTTACTGGTTGTTCAACACTAAATAATATGGTCGGTAAGGATGATTCTGGTATGCATGATGTGCAAGCCACCAATAAAAACACCGCACCCGTCGCAAGTAAAAACGGTATGTTAGTCGATGCCAGCAATCACATGACCTTATATACCTTTGATAAAGACGCGATGAATAAATCAGAGTGCGGTAGCGCCTGTCTGCTCGTTTGGCCAGCATTTATGGCACCGAGTAATGCCAAAGCATCAGGGCAGTTTGCGGCGTTCCAACGCGAAGATGGTAAGTATCAATGGGCGATGAATGGCAAGCCTTTATATTTCTATGCCAATGATACAAAGGTGGGCGATAAAGATGGCGACAATAAACTTGGCGTTTGGCATATCGTCAAAACCAAGTAAAGCAACCCTATTACGTAGTGAAGTTAAAGCCAATAAAAAAGCAGCCATTGTAATGGCTGCTTTTTTATTGGCTTTAACGAATGGTTAGAATAGTAAAATAAAGCTATCAAACATCTGCCAAGGCTTCTGCTTGCTCAGTCTCCAAGATGCCTTCTTTCGCAGGCTCTTTTCTATATAGAGGGAAAAAGTCTGAGCGTAAATCATTTTCAGTGAACCAGCTATCGGCGACTAACGCTGCGTATTTTGTTGGATTCACGACGAGTCTATAAGTCTTGAATAATAACTCTTGTGAGCTAAACCCTTTTTTATACTCGTATAAAGAATCTAGATTGGAGCCTACACCGCCACCAAGGTGTAGCAATTTATAATGATTGGTTCTGCCCCAATCACGAGCCACATGAGTAATGAGTTTGGAAGGTTGTAGATGTGTATAGGCGTTGAGCGTGCCTCCAAGATGGAACTGCATAATGCCCGATTCTTTGCAGATCGTGTAGATAGATGAACCAATGGCTTTATTATCTTGGTAGGCAGTTATCAGTAGTATTCTGTCTTGCAGATTTTCGAGCAAATTAAAAAAATAATCATCATCAAAAAAGTAGTACTGGTCGGCCTTCACATGCGCCATCGTTTCTTTATAAATGTTAGAAAATACCACCGCGCTTTCTCTGGTTAAACGCTCAATTTTTGTCACGACATCCATCTTTAAGGCTTTTTTGATACCTCTGCGATGACGATTCTGAGTCTCACTCCAGTGCTCTTCTTCAGATTTACTCAAGTCAGACATCAATGTCAATCCATGAGTGAGTGCTTTGCCGACCGTTGGCAGCCACTCTTTATTGATGATTGGATGCAATCGCATAAATAAAGACACGCAACCCTTTGCCAAGAGAAAGGCTTTTACTTCTGCCAACATTATGTCCAACTCAGCATCAGTTAGAGACTTATCCATCACAGGACCGCCGTAACCATAAGTGGACGTAGCATCCCAATGCTCTGCATCAATTTCCCGTATGATGATAGGCAAGAAGATCTTTTTATTGTTGTAAGTGGCAATCACACCTTGAGGGGTTCCTTTATCTACAATAGCTGATGCAGCAATCCAACCAGATAAATGATAAATATCAAAGTGATAGTCGGCGATATCTTGATCCCATTCGGTATTTATCTCGGTAAAGTCTACCTGTACTGTATTCATCTTTCTGCTCCCTCAGCGCTATGTGTTATATTCGTAAATCCGTATATATGAATATAACAATAAAACCTGGGGTTAACAAGCAAATGAAAAGTATTTATGCAATTTATTGAATATATATCAACAACAATAAATGAGTGGCTGCAATATCGTCAAAAAAGCAGCCATTTGGTGGCTGCTTTTTTTAAATGTTTGGAGGGGGTAGGCTTTTTTTCTGCTGCTAAAATCAGCGCTATTTTATTTTTTTGTCGTATTGACTTTTTTCTCTACCAGTTCACCATCGATTTGGATAGGGACATTGGTGGTGATGCCATCCGCGAAAGCAGTCATACCATAGGCTGCGCGATCGATATTACCCGTTGCGCGGAAACCGATAACTGGCTCTTTGGTAAGAGGGCTGTTGGCGATTTTATTTAAAGTCACATCTAGCGTTAGTGGTTTGGTCTGACCCAGCATAGTAAAGTCACCTGTGACCTTGGCTTGTTGCGGATTTATAAATTTCACGTTGGTTGATTTAAAGCTCATGGTTGGATATTTGGCGACGTTAAAAAATTCAGCCTTTCTTAAATGCTCATCACGTGCATCCCAATTGGTATCGATACTATCAGTTGCGATAGTGAAATTCATATTGGTTTTACTGGGTGCTTTGACATCATAATTTACGACCCCTTTGACGTCATTAAAATGACCCATTGTGGTCGAAAACCCTAGATGATTGACAGAAAACCCAACACGAGTGTGCGAGTTATCTAATTGCCATTGGCTAGGTAAAGCCGCACTTGCAACAGTAGTGAGTGCCAGTGCTGAACTGATAAGCAGTGCTTTTGCGCTATTTTTCATAACAATATTCATCATGATATTGTCCTTATTGAATTGAATGTTCGTTAATAGTGGATGCTTGATTAATGAGACCAAGTAGAACGGTATCCATCATCATTTACAGATGATGAATATTAAAAATTAACTATTAAATTAATCTAAAGTTAATATAGCTATTGATTATTTTAACTAACTTAATATTATACTAATATCGTGTGTGTGTCTCAACAGAATAGAGGTTTTGGTGACAACTTATCACACATATCACTCACAACTGCTGCTTGCGTCGAGCGATAAAAACCGTTAAAATCGCGGTTTGATTTTCCCGCTGGGGAAAGGCTAAGTGAGCAGAGGAATGGTGTTGGGTGCTGGAATAAGCCAGTGACGCAGCTGCCATACTTATAAATGTCCTTAGTGCCTCAGTTACGTATGTCATGACTGGTTTGACACATCGTCTAAGATGGTGTTCAAGAGCGTCATATATACATCGGACATAGAGAGTTTATTATGCGTAAAGATATCCATCCTAATTACCAAGAAGTTTTATTCCATGACACTAACGCTGACGTGTTTTTCTTAACTCGTTCAACGGTTAAGACTAAAGCGACTCGTGAATATGAAGGTACAGAATATCCATACTACCCACTTGATATTTCAAGTGCGTCGCATCCATTCTATACTGGCGAGCAGCGTAAAACTTCTACTGAAGGCCGTGTTGCTAGCTTCAACAAACGCTTTGCTGCGTTTGGTGGCCGTAACAAGAAAGCTGCTGATTCTGCTGAATAATTTACCCTTATGGTGTAAATGTATTTCGCTAAGCAATAAAAAACCGCTGAGTAATCAGCGGTTTTTTTTGTTTAAATTTTAGAAGTAGGACAAGTGCCTGTGCTAAATAATTTCCCTCACTAGGTTAATCGGTAAACGATGCAGTGGGCGCATCTAACAACTGTATAATCAACTCCGATAATTGCTGCGCCCAATAACCATACATGAGGCTACTGGGGTGGAAACCGTCACTGGCAAACATTACCTTGATATCGATTGGTGTGCCATTAGCATGCTCTTCTATCATCCGTGGAAAATCAGTGGCCATATAAGTGACACGGTCATTAGCTGCACATACTTGTTGCAATATCTTATCAAGGATAGAGGCTTTAGCACCAACAAAGTTATTCAATGGTGCAGGTATCGCAGGCATTTGTGCCATCGGTGGTAAGCTTAAAAAAATCAGCTCTTGTACACCAAATTTACGCTGAGCGATAGCGATAATGTCCTCAATTTGCTGTTGCCATTTATCCACAGAGACTTTGGATGTGGTGTCGTTAACGCCGACACTTAGCACCATCATATCAACAGGCTGGCTAGGCGCGGGTAGGACATAAAGCCTACGCAAGATATCAAAGCTGGTATGCCCCGTTGTCGCTTGCAATGACCAGTTCAGTGTATCAAACTGGTTTTGGATAGCAGACTGCTGCGTCAAAACAGGAATTAAGTTACCGACAAGCGCCTCTTGCTGCGTCTCACTACCGACGCCAGCCGCCGCCGAGTCTCCAACAATCATTAGATTTAATGTCTGCTTGCGCGCATCTTTTGGCGACTCAAGCACGTTACTTAATTGAACTTGCCCATGCCTTTCTCCATTGGGTTCAGGTAGACGTACCGTATCACGCTTAATTTTGCGACCTTGATAAAGATATACAGGGGCAAGCAGTACATCTCTTGCCACTGAGGCTATTTTATAGGTATTTACCATCCTGCACGCTCCCGAATCGTGGTGAGATTGTCTTCAATTAATAATTTACCATCCACATAAATATCACGCAGTAAGTTGTCTGCGTCTGCAGATAGATCTTCAGCCTTGATGGTTTTTAGCTGTCCATTGTTGTTTTTAACCAAAGCCAAACGTCCTTTCTTTGAGCGTTTTGAGCGGCTGGTAATAGGGTCTTTATAGATGTCTTTCCATATGCCATTGATAGAGATGGCACTGGCTTTCATTGCCCAGCTCATGGTATCGCGGTTGACTTGCTGTAATAAACCGCCGCCCATACCAAATGTCACATTATCTGCGCTAAAGCCTGCTTTCATAACCACATCAATGATCTTACTTAAGCTTTGCGGACTGATACCATCTCCTTGGATAACACGTACATAATCAGGCAGCACTTTATAGCCTTTAGTATTAATCGTCGTTCCAAATTTGACTGCCAAGCGCTCCAAGGCTTCGCGAACCACTTTGGCAGGCTCGCCACTATCGGGTCTGATGACTAGCGTCCCGCCCATATTTTTCACATCATCTTTTAAGCTACCACCCCAAATATTATCGATGGCGTTCCATAAGTCATAGCTGTCAGAGACCACTGAAAAACTCTTACCTGCACCGCCAAACTGCTCAATCATATTGGCAAAAGCAGCTGTTTCGCCATCACGACCCCATGCGGTCATGGTGCTATGCTCAGCGGCGGGGATAGAAAAGGCAGGCATGTCTTTATCCATGTGATACCAACGGCTGGCAGCGACCAACGCTGTCATCGAATCGGTACCAGCAAAATTCACCAAATGCGCTAAGCTGCCGAGCGCGACAGATTCTTGACTAGATGCTCCGCGCGAGCCGAAATCATGCAAACGAAAAGTGAGTGATTCGGTATTGTCTGCTGATTTTTCCAGCGCTTGACGAATGATGCCTTTGCAATAGTGTGAAACGCTTGCAACGGTTGATGGATACCAAATGGCACGAAGCAAGGCAGTCTCGATATAGCTTGGTAGCCAGTAAAACTCAGGATCGGTATTGATAATTTGGCAGACGACATTGGATACTGGAACGATGCTGCCTTCAGGGATGGCTTCGATACGTAAAGGTAAATAACCGCCATGTTTGTCAACCAAATGCTCCCAGCCAGCACGGTTAAAGGTTAAACCATGTGCTTGAATGAGCATTTCGGCTTCATCGATGTCTTGATGAGTGATTGGCGTGCTTAGATATTCTTTAATAAAGGCTTGCAGACCAAAAAATACTACATCGTAATTGCCTTTACGTGCCTCAATGTAGCTCGATAGATATTCACTACCGCTTGGATATTGCACCCAATGTGAGGTTTTATAGCTGTCACTATTTAAGATCAAATTATTTAAATTGCTGGTGTACATCACAGAACTCCTCTGCTTTGAGATGCCGCAGCTGCTTTCATGAAAGAACAGTTGCGGCGGTTAGCCCTTGCTGTCTATCAGCTGGGGCATGGAAAACTATTAATAGAAGACGAGATAGTCGTCTGATAAAATCCTACAAACCAACCATTTTGGTAATAATCGCATAATGGTCTTCAAACATCATGGTGGCATCAAGCTCAGCTAGTGGTAGCCAAAAAGCTGTGGCTGCATCGTCGCCGCCTTTTACTTTCGGCAGACCTTTTGGGTCATTTTTAAGCTGAAAATAAAAGGCTTGGGTAATCGTACGACCACGTGCTGAGCGATATGGGTCGTCAAAGGTATGCTGACTATGACAAGAGCCGCGCAATACTGGCTCAGGGACTTTTAGACGAGTTTCCTCACGTAGCTCACGGATGCAAGCATCGAATAATGTCTCTTTTGGATTTAAAAATCCGCCTGGTAATGCCCATAGCCCGCGCCCTGGCATGCTGCGGCGCTCAACCAATAGAATATGTCCTGACTGGACAATTAGTGCGTCTGCTGTCATAAAGGTTGGTGGATAAGGCGCTGATTCCCATTGTCTTTTATATTTATCAATAAAGTCCGCTTCTTCGTGCAGATTTTGATATTCGTCTGTCTTTTTGAAATCGTTCAGAACCTTGCGCGTCGATTCAGGGGTACGCTCAGGGGTCGGGGTCGCGCCCATTAGATAGCTATCACGAATAGGTGTGGCGGATAAGTTATGATAGTTCGGCACTGAGACAGACGCCCAGTTAGGGAATAGCGATAAATAATACGAGGAGCTGTCTTTGGAATGACCAATCAAGCCGATATCAGTTTGCAAATCACCAGTGACAGATTTCACCCCTGCTTGCACATACTGTAGCCAGCGCGTGTCGTTGTAGAGCGCATCATCTAGACCAACGCAGTGAATACGTGCCGCTTCTGCTGCTGAATACGCGCCCTTAATCATCGCAGCACGCTCAGCGACGCTAAATGGATTGCGTAAACTACGCGGTAAGTTAGCAGAGCCTATCAACATAATGACATTATCAGCACGCTTCAATGCTTCGTCGATCACCGCCTTATGTCCACGATGGAAGGGCTGGAAACGCCCAATGAAAACCAAATAACGATAGTGTTTATTGTTTTTAGCTGAACTTTGCTCTGATGATTCGCTCATATACGCCACTTTCCTACTACGGATATTTCATTGGTTAAAATTTATTGAGTAAAAAGTAATGACGCCAATACTGACACAGCCTATCACTCGCTGACAAGTATAAAGATGTTTAGGGGTGTATCCTTGGTAGGCATTATTTGCATTTAGTCTGCTTGATAAATAATAGAGCTGTCTTTATATAGAGGGTAGCTTATCGGTCATTATACCAACAATGCCTAATCTACTGATTAGTAGCGCCATTAAAAAAATCAATGACAACCATTTGCAACGGTCGCGGTTTAATTCATAGTAGCGCGGTCGGAATTACTGCCTGATTCAGGTATAATGACCATTATAGACGGATTAAAATTTATGACCATTGCTGTCAGTGCATTACAATAATAAACCTCAATCACTGATGGCTCTCAAACTGATATAAGCCGTAACAATTTTAAAAATCCAAATTCACGACACAGTAGCCATGACAGATATAGCGTTTGTGTCATAACGCATAGGACATATTATGAGTGAGCACAACCAAGCTGAAAGCCAACTAGACCAGTCAGCAGACTATGAATCAGCGCTAGATACTGAGCAAACTGAAGCAAAAAGCAATATTACTATTACTGAGTCAGCCCAAGGCTACTTAGCAGATTTGTTATCCAAGCAGGATACGGATGGTATCGGCGTCCGTATTTTTGTTGAACATCCGGGCACACCGCGTGCTGAGTGCTGTATGGCTTATAACCAACCTGGCGAAGAGGACAGCGCTGATTTGCGTTTTACGTATGACAGTTTCTCTGCCTTTATCGAAGCGGCGTCAGTTCCTTATTTAGAAGACGCGGTGATTGATTACAATAAAGACCGTTTTGGTGGTCAGCTGACTTTCCGCGCGCCAAATTCTAAAGTACCTAAAGTGGGTGCGGATGCCAGTGTCGAAGAGCGTATCAACTACGTCTTGCAGTCAGAGATTAATCCTGGCTTAGCAGCGCATGGCGGTGACGTACAGTTGCTTGAACTGATTGATGAAGAAGGCGTTGGTCTGACTGCCGTACTAAAATTTGGCGGTGGTTGCCAAGGGTGTTCAGCCGTTGACATGACCTTACGTCAAGGCGTTGAAGTGCAACTTAAGCAGCAAATACCAGAGTTGACGCAAGTCATTGATGAGACGGATCATACCCGTACTGAAAACGCTTACTATAAATAAAAAATGACTTTATGATTAAAAGCTAAATAATCGTCATAAATCTGATAAGTCTACCAATGGCTTTGTCGCTTATGAATTTCTGTCATTAAGCGATGAATAATTTGCTATTCTTTTCATAAAGAAGTTGAGTTATGATTAACTCAGCTTTTTTTTATGTCTGTCGTTTAGCTATAGATATCTTAATATGGATTGCTTAAGATATTTCTCAATCATAAAAAATTTACTTAATAATGAACGAATAAATGAATAACAGGAGCACAGTATGAGTGACGGAAAACCAGCTATGCAGACCAATACTCCGCGTCTTGAGACCTTGGCGATTCACGCCGGTTATAGCGTTGAGCCAACGACCAAAGCAGTCGCAGTGCCTATTTATCACACCAGCTCGTACGCCTTTGATAACACTCAGCATGGTGCTGATTTATTTGATCTAAAAGTCGCGGGCAATATTTATACCCGTATTATGAACCCGACCAACGCTGTGTTGGAGGAACGTGTCGCGGCGCTCGAAGGCGGTATCGGTGCCCTTGCAGTGGCGTCTGGCATGGCAGCCATCACTTATGCGATTCAAACCATCTGTGAAGCGGGTGATAATATCGTTGCTGTATCGACCTTATATGGCGGTACTTATAATTTATTTGCTCATGCGTTGCCGCGTCAAGGGATAGAAGTCCGCTTCTTTGACCATAAAACCCCAGAAGCGATTCGTAATTTGATCGATGATAAAACCAAGATGGTCTTTGCCGAAAGTATCGGTAATCCATTAGGCAACATCGTTGATATTCAAGCGCTGAGTGATATCGCACATGAATATGGTGTGCCAGTGGTGATTGATAGTACGGTTGCCACGCCTGCGTTATGTCGTCCTTTTGAGTTTGGTGCGGATATCGTGATTCATTCATTGACCAAATATATGAGTGGTACAGGCACGTCGATTGGTGGGGCGATTGTCGATAGTGGTAAATTCGCATGGGGCGATTATCCTGAGCGTTTTCCCTTATTGAACACGCCAGATCATAGTTATCACGGGGTGAATTTTGTCAAAGACGTGGGCGCAGCGGCCTTTATCGCTCGTGCACGTGTGGCACCGCTGCGTAATACTGGCGCGGCACTTAGCCCGCTAAATGCTTTTGGTATCTTGCAAGGCATGGAGACGCTAAGCTTGCGTATGGAGCGCCATGTACAGAACGCCCAAGCGGTCGCAGAGTATCTACGTGACCATGATAAAGTCGCTTGGGTGAAATATGCAGGTTTGCCAGATCATCCTGAGCATGAGCTTGCCAAAAAATACATGAAAGGCACGCCATCTGCTATTTTGACCTTTGGGGTAAAAGGTGGTCTAGAAGCAGGGGCGCGCTTTATCGATGCGCTGCAATTGATTACTCGTTTGGTGAATATCGGTGATGCCAAATCACTAGCCTGTCATCCAGCGACGACGACGCATCGCCAGCTCAATGAGCAAGAGCTCGAAAATGCGGGCGTGAGTACCGATATGGTTCGTTTATCAATTGGTATCGAACACATCGAAGATATTAAAGCAGATCTTGCGCAAGCGTTAGCCTCGGCTTAACCTTATTTTGCTAATCTGATTCATCTGAATGATAAAAAAAGCCCATATCAGTTTGATGCGGGCTTTTGGTTTTACGAGATAGATAATTAACTTTGCGCTAAATGACAAACCGCTTCAATCGTATTGCCAGAAGGGTCTACCAAAAAAGCAGCATAATAATGCTCATGATAATCAGGTCTAAGTCCCGGCGGGCCTTTATCAGCGCCACCATTCACTAAACCTTGTCTATAAAGGGTATCGACAGCCTCTCGATTATGGACTCGAAAACACCAGTGATTGGCACGGTTTTGAATGACATCTTTATCCTCAATAACTGTCAGATAACTATAGTTAGATGCTGTTGCTGTATTGCGGACTCCATATCTTAAAGCATTGTCTGATTGACCTACTTTCTTGGCACCCAAGATAGGCATAATCACATCATAGAAGTTTTGCACCGTAGCTATGCTCTTGACAGCAATTGAAACATGATCAATTTGTAGGGTCATTATTTTAACCTCATACGTTAAATAAAAACTTTAAGCCATTAAGTCAGTCATTTAAGCAGATAGTACACGCTTTGCAATATCTCTATAATCTTGTGAGGCTAATCTTGGCCCAAACTGTTGAATCACCTGCGCCGCCACTTCGCTGGCAAGGCGACCACATTCAGGCAAGCTATAGTGCTGCGACAACGCGTATAAGAATGCGCCTGCGTAATTATCACCGGCACCGTTGGTATCAATCACATTAGTAACGACTGGTGTAGCAACTTCATAAATCTCAATCTCTGATTTGTCATCAGCTTTATGGGCGATCGTTGCACCATTGGCACCATCAGTGACGACTGCCGTTTGGCAATACTCAAGCAGTGAGCGTGCGGCGGCCTTGACTTGTTTTTTATCCGTAAAGAGCTTGGCTTCCTCACTATTACAGAATATCACGGCCACTTTATTACCCAACATGTTGAGTAAACCGTCTTTAGCAAACTTTACCACGGCAGGATCAGCAAAACTTATGGCAATTTTTGCAGCATGAATCCCTGCTTGTTGACGCAACTGAGTCATGGCTGGCTGAATACTGTCAGTCATGGCCAAGTAGCCTTCTATATATAACCAGTCAGCTTGTGTCAGCGCATCAAAATCGACATTCTCTGCAGTAATTTCGCTTGAAGTGCCGAGATAAGTTTGCATGGTACGCTCGCCATCTTCGGTCACTGCGACCACACATGAACCCGTTACACCGCCTGCATGGATAGACTTTTCTGAAGTTGCAACGCCTGCCTCATGTAAGTCTTTGAGGTAAAACTCGCCTTGTTGATCGTCACCGACGCGGCACGCATAAAATGGCTTGCCGCCTAAACTGGCAAAGGCATACATCGTATTGGCCGCTGAGCCACCACCAGCCTGCTTTGATGGCTCAATTTCTGCCAGCTTAAAATACGCCAATAATTGCTGTTGCTCGTCGATACCTGCCAGCGTCATATTGCCTTTGGTCAGTTCGGTTTCATCTAGTGCCGCATCTGACAATACATATTCATGGTCAACCAATGCGTTGCCTATCGCCATTACATTGTACATTGCTCACTTCTCCTCAATGGGTTTATAACTGTCTTTAATATTAATATCCAAAAATTATTCAGCTTGTAGCTCAAGTAAGCGCTGATATAGCGCATTCTTTTTTACGCCAGTGATATCAGCGCCCAATGCCGCGGCTTTTTTAACCGATAAGTCCTCAAGCAAGCGCTGTAACAATTTATCATGAATACTGATGTCTTCCGCATCCTGCGCCACATTCACGCCAGCGACGACCACGACTATCTCACCGCGTTGCTGATTGTCATCAGCTTTGACAAATTCCACCAAATCCCCAAGGGTGCTTTTATGGACGGTCTCAAAGGTTTTGGTCAATTCACGGCAAAAAGTGACTTCACGATCTGCGCCAAATACCGCCGCCATGTCTTCTAAACTGGTGATAATACGATGCGGCGCTTCATAAAATATCAATGTCTCAGTACGTGAGTTTAATGCTGCTAGTTGTTTTTGACGACCGTGGGTTTTGGCGGGTAAAAAACCAATAAAGCTAAAGCGGTCTGAGGGCAATCCTGCGACTGATAGTGCGGCAATCGCAGCAGAGGCACCAATGATAGGAGAGACTCTAACGCCTGCGGCATGAGCGGCCTGTACCAGTTGATAACCTGGGTCACTGATGAGTGGCGTACCGGCATCACTAATCAAAGCAACCGAATGACCTTGCTCGATCATCTCGATAATTTTGGGTGTTTGAATGGCACTATTGTGCTCATGGTATGCCCAAAGCTTGTTATGACCTTTTTGCTTGGTTGCGGTATCAGCTCCTGTCACGTTATTGTCGATATTATTTTTAGTGTTAGGAGATTCTGAGTCTTTTTCATCGTCAGCTTTACTGCCTTTGGTATCAATGCCAAAATGTGACAAGAGCTTACCTGAGGTACGGGTGTCTTCACAGGCAATGATGGCGACTTGCTTTAAAACATCAATTGCATGCGGCGTCATATCGCTTAAATTGCCAATCGGCGTGGCAACGATATATAGACAAGCTGGCATCGCGGTAGGGCTGGACATGAAAACCTCGGAGTATTAAAAGCGGAAATTAAAATATAATGTGGCGTCACTGCTTATACTGTTGTTATCTATGGTCTTTCGCAAATAAATAGCGAGTGATTAGATTGAAGACAGAGAACAGATAGAGCGCGTGAAAGTGGCTAGTTTAGCATGATGTGCTATGATAATTCTGAAATGTTAACCAGACCCATCGAGCTTATGTCCAGTCATACACCTTTGACCCTCACTTCACCAAAGCAGCGCCAAGGCAGTCTGTTCGAGCATCAGGCGTGTGAGTTTTTACAATCGCAAGGATTGACAGTAATTGCAAAAAACTGGCAACAGCCAAAAGTGGGTGAGCTGGATTTGATTATGCTGGAGACAGGTTCAGCATGGTCGACATTGGTATTCATTGAAGTTCGTCAACGGCAGCGCTCAGGTTTTGGTGGTGCTGCATTGAGCGTGACGGCAAGTAAACAACGTAAAGTGATTAAAACGGCTCAATACTTTCTGCAACAGCATCCTGAGTATGAGGGTTATGACTGCCGGTTCGATGTCATCGCTTATGATACGGTAAGTAATCATATTAAGCTCAGTGGTCAAAATATAGAAAATCAACCACAATGGCTCAAAGGTGCTTTTATAGCAGATACGTGATAATAGGATGTAAAAGCTACCCAGCTAGAGGGTAGTAAGTACTTGTCACCGAGTGAGCGTTACCAAAAACCTAACCGCTTATAGTAAAAATTAAGTAAAGTAGCTAAGTTATTATTAGGGCTTGTCCTCAATTCAATGGATTACTATCTAAATGGGCTAAAAATGGCTAAATTTTGCCAAACATCGTCAAATAACTAGGTAATATCTCGATATTATCTGTGCTATTTTCCTTGTTTGACGGCAACTTATCTCATTTTTATCACCATTTTCAAAATGAGGACACGCCCTAACTGAATTAATAGTTGTCAAAACAAACGTTATTAGACTAACACTGGCTCAATCAATTGACTTTATACGATCGTCACACTCATGTTCTAAGAGGTAAATCATGACACGGATGCATTTGCGCACTGCTATTTTTGGCTCATCACGCCGCACCGCGATAGGCGTTATGCTAATGACAAGCATCGTCACTACGGGCTGTACCACCAATTATTTGACCAACAGTACAGAAGGTACGTATGGTGTACCGATGACAGAGCGCACCATCCCGCAGCGCCTACTGGATCGCAGTATTGAACATACCGTCAAAATCAATGTTTATGGGTTAAAAGAAGACCTGCAACAAACCAGTCGTATGGGTATTGATAGCTTTAACAGTGAAGTGTTATTGACAGGCGAAGTACCAACTGAGGCCATCAAAGCAGAAGTCGAAAAAGTCGTCAGCTCTATGCCAGATGTGCGCCATGTCTATAATGAGCTAAACGTCAGCGCTTCTAAAGGCTATAGTTCGACGGTTCATGATGGCTATATCACCTCAAAGTTGCTGGCAAAAGTAGCTACGAGTGATGGCATCAAAGCTTCCCAGATAAAAGCAGTGACCAATGATGGCGTGGTTTATATCATGGGACGTATGACACCGACTCAGCAGAGCCACTTAATCGATATTGCCAACAGCACCGTTGGTGTGACCGAGCTGGTATTGCTGACGACCGTCGTTGATGATAGGGGCGTAAAGATAGGTAAAGACGACATTATGTCTGAAAATAACTTGGTAAATCCTGCTTTAGCGCCAGTCGTTGTGGACGGAGTGGTTGCTGCTAGCATTAACACTTCTGAAGCGCCAGCGTCCGTTGGTACAGCGACTCCCATTGTCGTGACCGAAGATGGAACAATCGTTGAGCAACCATCATCAAGTCCATATATAGACCTGTATCAAGATCAGTAAAAAGCGCTCTAAAATACAGCAATTATTTACCAGTAAAACAAAAAGACAGTGGCTAAATAGCTTTTAGCGTAAGCTATTTGGCCCGTCAGTTTAAACCGTGTTTAATGACAAGAAGCCTAAACACTGTTAACAGGAAAAACACGAGAAATCCTGAGCCAGCCAGTAAGATATAAAAAGCGAAGAATAGACAAGACAGACCCTAATATTTATTCTATAAAACCGCTGTCGCAATGCTATTAATTTTGATCAATATATAAATATAATAGGAATACTGGCCATGAAGGATGCAAACAAGCACGCACAATATAATAAAAACAGTCAAAAAATAAATAATGAAAGCGTGGTTAATAATACTGCTAGCAAAGTAGGGATCTTAAAATTCACGGGCGTCGCTGCCTTAGCATTAGGTAGCGTTGCGCTAGCTACCCAGAATGCACAGGCCCTATCGCCACTCGCTATCGTCAATGGCATTACTTCTAGTGGCGGCGTTGGCGTCAGCAAAAACATTCTCTATGGTGATGAACCCAATCAAGATTTGGATATTTATTATCCCAAGCCATTAGCACAAGCGATGAAAGCCCAAAACGCTATCACTGATAGTGCGATTAACGACAGCTATCCAATGGTGGTGTTTGTCCACGGTGGCTCATGGGAGAGTGGTAATAAAGAACAGTATGCCTTTGTCGGTCAGAGTTTGGCGCAAGCAGGTTATGTTACCGCTGTGATTAATTATCGTAAAGCGCCTGAGCATGTATACCCTGATTATGTCAAAGATACGGCGCAAGCGATTGCTTGGAGTATCAATAATGCTCCTAGCTTACATGCTGATCCTAAACGCTTGGCGGTAATGGGACATTCTGCTGGTGCATTTAACGCGGTTGCAGCGGTCGCCAATGAAGATTTTTTAGCGCCTTATGGTATTAAGCCAAAGGATATTAAAGCGGTCGTTGGTATTGCTGGCCCTTATAGTTATGACTTCCGTAAATTTGATAGCGCCACCGCCTTTGCTGCTGATGCTACGCCAGATGAGGTGATGCCAGACCGTCAAATCAAAGGCGAGCAGCCACCGTATTTATTGTTGACTGCCGAAAAAGACAAAGTGGTGTATGCGACCAACACTACTAAAATGACCAAAGCGTTGCAAGAGGCGGGCGTCACCGTGGAAAATGGTGAAATAAAAGGTGCCAGTCATGCGACCAGTATTGGTGCGATGGCACCGCCGCTACGTTGGGTCAATGATGTACGCGCGCAAGTACTGACGTACTTGGATAAAATGCTCAAATAATGGATGGCAATCAGAAGTTAGGTGCAGTTGCGTAAGACAGTACTGTAAGATGCTTAAACTCTTGTTATAATGTCGTCACTTTAAATCTATACCCTATCTGACACTTTAAGGCAGAATATTCTATGAGCATGAACGCTGACGATTTGATTGCATTTTTACAGACTCACTTCCCAGACGCTTTTATTCAAGCTGCCAATCAAGGTAATAAGTTTGATGTACGCGTGGTTGATGCCAGCTTTGAAGGTAAGCGTGCCGTGCAACGTCAGCAAGCGATCTATGCGTTAGTCAATGATAAGATTGCCAGTGGCGATATTCATGCGCTCAATATTCAAGCATTGACGCCTGCTGAATGGGACGTTCAGTCAAAAGGCTAGACCGTTATACATATGATTGGGCTTGTTGGACTGGCCATTACATTGGCGTGGTTTGATTGGTCTGATTTTCACTATTTTTAATACTCATCGCTAGGTTGTCACTTCTATGGATCAATTTTTAATCACTGGTAGTAGTCGTATCGCAGGGGAAGTCACTATTTCAGGCGCCAAAAATGCTGCTTTGCCTTTACTTGCAGCTATGATATTGGCAGAAACCCCAACGACATTGCACAATGTGCCATCGTTACAAGATGTGCGCACGTTGATTGAATTGATCGGTGGTATGGGTATCAAAATCCAAAAGCAGGACGATACTGTCACGTGCGATACCAAAAGTATCGACAATTTCTATGCACCGTATGATTTAGTAAAGACCATGCGTGCTTCGATTTTAGTACTTGGGCCATTGCTGGCACGTTTTGGTGAGGCGGAAGTGTCATTGCCAGGCGGCTGTGCCATTGGTTCACGTCCTGTCGACCAACACCTAAAAGCCTTTGAGGCGATGGGTGCCAAGATTAGCGTCGAAAATGGCTATGTAAAAGCACAAGCACCAAAAGGCGGCAAGCTGATTGGCTGTAACTACTCTTTTGATATGATTACCGTTGGCGGTACTGAAAACGTCATTATGGCAGCCGCACTTGCCAAAGGTACAACCGTCTTAGGTAACTGTGCACTTGAGCCAGAAGTCGTTGATTTGGCCAATATGTTGGTCGCGATGGGCGCTAAAATCAGCGGTATTGGTACCTCTATCATGACCATCGAAGGCGTTGAGCGCTTACACGGTTGTGAATATTCAGTGGTACCGGATCGTATCGAAACTGGCTCTTACCTTGCTGGCGCACTCATGACGCGTGGCGATGTGTTGACCAAAAACACGTCGGCGCTATTACTAACCCCCGTGTTAGAAAAATTTGAAGATATGGGTGCGGTGATTACCACTGGTGATGATTGGATTCGAGCCCAAATGAAAGGTCGTCCGTTACCCGTTGATATTCGTACCCAGCCACACCCTGGGTTTCCAACTGACATGCAAGCGCAAGTCATGGCGATTGCATGTTTAGCGAATGGCACGAGTACTTTTATCGAAAATATCTTTGAAAACCGCTATATGCATGTTCCTGAGCTTAATCGTCTAGGCGCCTCTATTCAAGTAGATGGTCATACAGCTGTGGTAAAAGGGGTCGAAAACTTCACTGCTGCCCCTGTGATGGCGACTGATTTACGTGCGTCTATGTCATTGGTGATGGCAGCGGCAACTGCTGAAGGTGAAAGCTTGATCGACCGTATTTATCATATCGATCGTGGCTATGAGCATGTCGAAGAAAAGCTGCGTGCGCTTGGGGTCAATATCGAACGTATCAATACTAACGATTAATATCGATTGGCCTAATACGGAAAGTTTAGCCACATAACACTAAAAGCTCCCTTCAGCGGGGGTGTTAACTGTACATGGACATGATGTCATTATGACTTACGCAAGCAATAGCCTACCAAATGATAGTTTATTAAATGAAGTAAATGATGAGTTTTCAGGCTTAACACTGGCCTTATCAAAAGGCCGTATTCTAGAAGAAACTATGCCACTGCTACGCGCAGCTGGTGTTGAATTGTTAGAAGATCCTGAAGCCTCACGCAAACTTATTTTCCCAACCTCAAACCCGAATGTGCGTGTATTGATTTTGCGTGCCAGTGATGTGCCAACCTACGTTGAACATGGCGCGGCTGACTTTGGGGTGGCGGGTAAAGACGTGTTGCTTGAGCATGGCGCCAATCACGTTTATGAGCTGCTTGATTTAAAAATTGCTCAGTGTAAGCTGATGACCGCTGGTGTAAAAGATGCGCCGCTACCCAATCGTCGCCTACGGATTGCGACTAAATACGTCAATGTCGCCCGCGCTTACTTTGCGAGCCAAGGTCAGCAAGTCGATGTGATTAAACTGTATGGCTCTATGGAGCTTGCGCCGTTGGTCGGATTGGGTGATTTAATTGTCGATGTGGTTGATACAGGTAATACGTTACGCGCAAATGGTCTTGAAGCTCGCGATCATATTTGTGATGTGTCCTCACGCCTGATCGTTAATCAAGTCAGCTACAAGCGTAAATTTGTATTACTTGAGCCGATTTTAGATAGCTTCAAAAACAGTATTGCCAGCACTTCATAAATTAATTCTTAATGAATCAATGCCTTATGGAACGATGTCAATCATTGGTAGTCTTAAGTATTGTCATGCAAATTTTTAAACCAGTTTAGCGCTATAAGATAGATATAGCGTGCTAAACTGGTTTTGTTATATTTGCTTGCCAGAAAGTATGAGGTTAGTATAATCTGAAGCAGCAAACCATAAAAATCTGGTATATCAGCCCTTGCAGTTATTATGAATACTCAATACACCTTGTTTTTACATCGTTAATTCTCAGCTTAGATATAGGATTAGGTCATGCGCCAACTAAGTACCCAAGATGCCGATTTTGACAGTCAATTGACAGAATTACTTGCCTTTGAAACCGTCAATGATGCCGATTTATTAAAGACCGTTGATGACATCATCGCGCAAGTTCGTCATGATGGCGATCGGGTCGTACTGGCGTTAACTCAGCAATTCGATCAGCATCCAGCAACGACGATGCAAGAGCTAGAGCTGTCTAAAGAGGCGCTTGCTGAAGCGTTTGCGAGTCTTGACGATACAGTGAAAGCAGCATTGACCACCGCAGCGACGCGTGTGCAGACTTTTCATGAGCGCCAAGTGCAAGAAACTTGGCAGTATGAAGACGAGCTTGGCAATCGCTTGGGTCAAAAAGTCACGGCACTTGATCGAGTAGGCATCTATGTACCTGGTGGTCTGGCCTCTTATCCGTCTTCTGTATTGATGAATGCCATTCCTGCTAAAGTGGCTGGCGTTACTGAAGTCATCATGGTGGTGCCAGCGCCAAAAGGCGTGCTCAATCCATTGGTGTTAGCCGCCGCACATTTGGCCCAAGTCGACCGTGTCTTTACCATTGGTGGTGCGCAAGCAGTTGCTGCATTGGCATACGGTACAGAAACGATTCCAGCCGTGGATAAAATCACTGGCCCTGGCAATAAATATGTCGCTGCCGCCAAGCGCGCAGTATTTGGTCAAGTTGGGATTGATATGATTGCTGGCCCTTCTGAAGTATTGGTCTATGCAGAGGGCGAGGCGCAAGACCGTGCTGATTGGCTGGCGATGGATTTATTGTCACAGGCTGAGCATGATCGCATTGCCCAAGCCATCTTTGTCACGACCAGTGAACAGCAGCTTGCAGACGTAGCGGCTGAAATTGAAAAAGCGCTGGCAGAATTGCCAAAAGCTGATATCGCTCGTGATTCGCTAAAAAACCGTGGCGCACTTATTTTAGTCAAAGACCGCGCGGAAGGCATGGCCGTGATTAATCGGGTTGCCCCTGAGCATTTAGAGTTGTCTGTTGATCATCCTGATGCGCTACTCAATGACATTCGTCATGCTGGTGCTATTTTCATGGGACGTCACACGCCTGAAGCAATTGGTGACTACTGCGCAGGACCCAATCACGTGTTGCCAACATCTGGCACCGCGCGTTTTTCTTCACCGCTTGGTGTTTATGATTTCCAGAAGAAATCCTCTATTATTTATTGTACTGAAGCTGGTAGTAAGCCATTGGCAAAGACCGCAGATATTTTAGCGCAACGTGAGGACTTAGAAGCCCATGCACGCTCAGCCCGTTATCGTTATCAGTGATGTATGTGGTGTGATTTAGCATTTACTTTTGAGATTTATATTTAATAATTTATGTGGCTAATAGTAGGATAACTTATGAGTGAGTTAAAGATAGACACCAGACTTTGGTCATCTAAAGCGCGTAATTTGTCACCTTACGTTCCTGGTGAGCAGCCTCAACATGAAAATTTATGCAAACTAAATACCAACGAAAACCCATTCCCACCGTCACCAAAAGTAGGCGAGGCAATCGCAAAGGTTCTAGAGCAGCAAGCGGATGATCTGCGTTTATATCCAGCGCCTGAGTCTGATGATTTGCGTGCCGCATTGGCACAACTCTATGATATTGATATCAACCAAGTATTCGTTGGCAATGGCTCTGATGAAGTATTGGCACTAGTATTTGCCAGCTTTTTCTTAAAAGAGCGACCTGTTTTAGCACCCGATATCAGCTACAGCTTTTATCCCGTATATGCACAGACCTTTGGTATCGAGCTGATACAAATTGCCTTGGAAGAAGATTTTAGTATTGATCCTGATGCTTATCGCCAGCCTTGTAGCGGTATCATTATTGCCAATCCAAATGCCCCAACTGGACTGCTATTATCGCTTGCCGATATTTGTAAGCTGGCTAGTGAGCATTCCAATGCTGTGATTGTAATTGATGAAGCTTATATTGATTTTGCGCGGGCAGCTGACGGCAGTTCAGATGCAGAAATTTCAGCAGTGAGCCTAATCAATGAGTTTGACAACATTCTTGTGACACAAACCTTTTCAAAGTCACGTTCGCTTGCTGGATTACGTGTCGGTATGGCTTTTGGCAACGCCTCATTGATTGAAGCCTTAACACGTATGAAAAACAGCTTTAATAGCTATCCACTGGATAAGCTGGCGCAAGCAGGTGCGACTGCCAGTGTATTGGATGTCGAGTATTTTACCCAGACCTGCCAGCAAGTCATCGACTTACGCCACTCTCTGACATCAGAGTTGACTGCGCTAGGCTATAAAGTATTGCCCTCGCATGCCAACTTTATCTTTGCTCGCCCAAAAAATGGTGATGCAAGTGCTGTGGCGAGTACATTGCGCGATCAAGGGATTATCGTTCGCCATTTTGATAAGCCGCGCATTAATGAGTATTTGCGTATCACTACCGGTACAGCAGAGCAAAACAGCCGTTTGATAGATGCTTTACAAGCGTTGCAGAAAGAGGCTGATATTATTGCTGATTAGTATCTCGTTCGTGATTTAAATTTTGATAATTGAGTTACGATGCTTGTATTGATAAAAAGCCTGCCAACATCATGTTGTGCAGGCTTTTTAATGGATTTCTTTGGTCATACTTTTAGAAAAATCTTAAGTGTATTCGTTGATATTGTCTTGAGTTAAAACACTTAACAGGTTACCGACTTTATCCAAACACTCTTGATATTCAGCATCGCAGTCTGAAGCAATTGTAATACCACCACCTGCCCATAGACTGACATTTTTAGTTCCACACGATGATCTATTGGCTTGTAGTGTGCGAATCAGCACATTCCATTGACCACTGCCATCAAAGTTCATATAGCCCAATGTGCCGCAATAAGCACCGCGCGGTGCAGTTTCTAGCTCAGATATAATTTCAACCGCCCGCTTTTTTGGTGTGCCAGTAATCGAGCCAGCAGGCAAACTACCAAACAAAACGGCGAGTGGGTGAGTGTCCGTCTGTAATTCTGCGGTAATGGTGCTGACCATATGGTGCACATTGCTAAAGCTTTCAATCGCGAATAACTTCGGCACTTTTACGCTGCCTATCTTGGCATATTTACCCAAGTCATTACGCAATAAATCGACGATCATCACATTTTCGGCGCGATCCTTTTCACTATCAGTCAGTTGCTGTTTATAAGCATTGTCTTGTTGAATATTGGTGCTGCGCGGCATGGTCCCTTTGATGGGCTTAGTGATGATATAGTGCTTGCCAGTATCGATATCCTTGGTAAATGTAAAAAACAACTCAGGCGAGCAGCTCAATAATTCAAACGGATGCTGGGAGGTATTGTCTTTGATTTCATGGTTAAAGTGATTAACCGCTAAGTACCCAGTAAAAGGTGCTTGAGTGTTGCGATGCAACGCAGGCAAATAATCAAGAAGCATCGGCAAGATGCCATTATTGCTGGGATTATGCTCAAAAAAACCTTGCCACTCTTGGGTTAGATTGATTTGATAACAGTCGCCTTGCTGTAGATAGTTTTGGGTTAAATTGAATGCTTGTTGATAGTCTTGTTTACACCATCGTGATTTTAATACTAAAGGAGCAGGCAGTGGTGATGCTGTAAGTTGCGATTTATTGAGACAGTCATCAGCCAGCTTTTTCTCTACTATATCTAAATAAGAGACAAGTGCCGTGATCATTTTGTTTTTTTGCTGATTATCAGAGTCGTTTTCAGAGTCGTTAACAGTTGCATTTATCGTTAATTTCCAACCCGCATTGCCATGATTTTCTTCAGGTGTTAGATAAATATCATAATGTCCTAATACGGCACAAGGCTGTGCTGACCGTTCAATTTTGGCGGCTGGGCTTAGCTCATAAGCCGCAATATCATAACCAATAAAACCTATCAAGCCATGATGATAATTCGACGCTTTATCAGTTTTTTTAGCTAAAAGGCGACTGTTAGCAGCACCGTCATACATTTGACTATAACTGATTAATTCATCTTGCCAGTCGCTATAACTCATATAAGTGATAGTGATATCATTGTGAACGGCGTCACGGCAGGTCTTTGTGACTTGATAAAGGGCTGCTTGTTCGTTCGAATTTGACGTTTTTTCAGCGCAATCATAAACAGACCAGCTTACTTTTGGCAATAAGCCAATCACTGGTCGACCATCATTGTTGAGCCAAACCAATTGCCAGTTTGCCTCAGTATCTTGTGCGATTAAATACTGCTGTAGCACAGGCAGTAATTCTGCAGCCGATAGGTCACCAAAACGCCAGCTAGGTTTAGTAGCTGGCGATGGGTCAGAAATTGTCTGCTCAGTTTTGAGAGGATGTGCTGCGAGCATAGTTAGGCGTCAAACTTTTTGATGATTAATGTGGCATTAGTACCGCCAAAGCCAAAGCTGTTGCTCATTAGCGTCTCAAGCTTGGCTTCACGCATTTCGGTAACAATATCAAAGCCTTCAGCCGCAGGGTCTAAATTATCAACATTGATACTGGGCGCAATGAAGCCTTCTTGTAGCATCAATAAGCAATAGATTAATTCTTGCGCACCAACGGCACCAAGGCTATGACCTGTCATAGATTTGGTAGAGCTGATCGCAGGTACTGTACTGATATCGTTATTAAATACTTTGGCTATTGCTTTAAGCTCAGTGATGTCACCTAACGGCGTGCTGGTACCGTGGCTGTTGATATAGTCGACAGTTTGCAAACCAGCTTCGGCTAGTGCTTGCTGCATACAGCGGACGGCACCTTCACCACTTGGCGCAACCATTTCAGCGCCATCAGAGCTGGCACCATAACCGACTATTTCAGCTAAAATGTTGGCACCACGTGCTTGTGCATGCTCTAGACTTTCAACCACTACCATCGCGCCGCCTGCAGCGATAACAAAACCATCACGATCTTTATCATAAGCTCTTGAGGCGAGCTGTGGTGTCTCATTATACTGCGTACTAACTGCACCCATCGCATCAAACATACAAGACTGTGTCCAATGTTCCGCTTCGCTACCACCCGCGAGTATCACATCGGCTTTGCCTAACTGAATAAGTTCAGCCGCATGACCGATACAATGGGTTGAGGTGGCGCAAGCAGAGGTTAAAGAGTAGGAGACGCCTTGAATTTTTAAACCTGTTGCCAGTGCCGCTGATACTGAGCTGCCCATCGTTTTTGGCACAGCCATCGCACCGACACCGCGCAGACCTTTTTCACGCATGGCATCTATGGCATTGACAATATTCTCTGTCGATGCGCCGCCCGAGCTTGCGACCACGCCCACGCGTGGATTATTATTGACAGTTTCAAGCGACAAACCAGACTGCTCAATGGCGTTTAAAGCACTGACATAAGCGTATAGACTGGCATCACTAAAAAACCGTTTCAATTTACGATCGATACCACTGGTATCAAGCGTTGACTGGTCGATACTACCGCTAACGTGTGATTTAAATCCATGCTCAGCATAGGCCTCATTAAATGTAATGCCAGACTGCCCTTGCTTAAGAGCGGCAGTAACCGTGGCCATATCATGTCCGATACAAGAGACGATCCCTGCTCCAGTGATAACAACGCGGCGCATATTCTATTCCTTATGAGTAACGATTTTTCACAATTACTTTTAGTAATCGTTTTTAGGTATTTATTTCTATTATTTAATATTAAGTCTCTTTAAGGATAATTTCTCTTCAAAGAGCGTCTTGAGCGTCAAAGCCTTATTTTACAATCATTATGACGATCATAGTAAAACTATATGCTTTGTGACTGATCATCTATAAACTGATTGTCTATAAATAGAAGTACAAGTGTACTTTGAGTTATGGCACATGATAACGTATCGAGCGCCCAAAATCTTTGTACAAGTGCAAAATAACGACAAAATCGCGCTTGCTGTCTAGAGCTATCTAAAAAAAGTTTGATTTAAGGCAGCTGGCATAATGGTGCCAATCATAGATTAAGCGATACTTTTGGATACAAAATTTGTGATTGCAATAACATTGTTCGCACTGACATCGATTATAGTGATTGACTAGAATGGTACATCTATTATTATAAACCGCTCACAATAAAACAAAGTGAATCATCACATTAAGGACATTACGATGGCGAAGCGTAGCACTCTCTCTAAAGGTATCACTACCGTTGGCTCTTTTACTCGCAATAACTTAGAGCGCATGGGCGCTATGATTGATAGCATGAATGCTAAGACTGGCAAACCGCGCCAATACAAAGCCGTCAACCTAGGCGATGAAGATTATCAGCAGGATTTGTTCCGTGAGCAAACGTTAAAAGCCACTCAGCAATTATTAGGACCACGTTTTGCCACTTACGGTAAATATGCCAAGAAAGTAGTACCGAATAGTTTTTTTCAGTCGACGGTCGATGGTGCTTTTGCACAATTGGCAAATCTTGCTTCTAATTGGAGTCAGATTGATTTACCTGATGAGCATCGTTTCGCCAATATCGCAAACTTAGACGATGCAGAGCGTTATGCACTAGCCACTGATATCGCCAATCAGAATCGTGCATTGGCAACAATAGGGGGTTTAACAGGTTTGGCTGGGCTGCCTGGTTTACTGGCTGATACACTATGGCTGTTATTGGTGTCATTACGTACCGTCTATCAGTTGGGTGCTGTCTACAATAAACCCCTCACAGGTAAGCAAGGCGTCAAGATGGCTTATGAGCTGCTAGCAAATGCTGATCTGAGCAAGATGCAAGAAAAACAAGCATTACTGGCAGGTATTGGCATCGGTAAAGGCTTACTGGATAATGCCCAAAGCAGTGGTCTACACAATGAGCTCAAAAACCTAGGTCTAAAAAATAAAAACGTAAATTTCTACGCAGAGCAAGTTGACAGTATTGCCAGTCAGGTCGGTATCGACTTGGATCAAATTAACTTATCGTGGATACGCCGCTTCTTACCAGCCACTGCAGTGATTATCGGTATGCGTTATAATAGCCAGCTCATTGATGAAGTGATTGGCGTGGCTCAAGCGACTTTTGCACCAGAAGCCAAGCTTGCCAACCGTGCAATCACTGATGATAGCGGTAGTGAAGCTAAGGTAAACAAAACCGCTGACAACGATAAGCAGAAAGATGCTGAGAAAGAGTCAGGCAAGGATACAGATAACAAGAAAGATACTGCCGAAGAAAAAGACAGTCATCAAGAAGCTGATAAAAAGGTGGTAAAAGAAGCGCAGCAAAGCGATGACAATGACAAGAAAGGCAGTCAGAATAAATCATCTGACAGTAAATCAAACAAGACTGTTCACAAAAAAAGCAAATAAGAACACCTAAACAATCACCTCTAAGTGTTTTCTTTCTTAAGCCAGCTTATGTCATAGAAGGATTATGAGCTGGATATCTACTGCTAATTTTGGCGATATTGTCTTCTGTCTCTTGAAAAACTAGATAGTATCGCCATTTAGTGTTTATAAATTGCTATTTATTTATAATTAAACATCCTATTTAAGTCATTCGTCACGCTACTTTCGATGTACTGTATGACAACCTACTTTTTAGCTGATTTTTAACTGAAAATAGATAAAGTGTTATAGTAGTAGGGTGAATGCATATCTATCAAATGTTGTAAAGTGCAATCACGCATAAGTGGTTGAAATAGCAGCAACAACTCTTTATAATACACTGTCCTAAAAATGGGTGTACCAAAATCTGTCGTTAAAGTCAGATGGATGGTGCGTTTCCCCATTTTTTTGTTTTATACCAAACGGGAGAAGGATGCCTCATGGCAACAACTAACCAATTGATTCGTAAAGGTCGCAAAACCATCAAGGAAAAGTCAAAAGTTCCTGCGTTGGAAGCGTGCCCACAACGTCGTGGTGTATGTACTCGCGTATATACTACTACCCCTAAAAAACCTAACTCAGCCATGCGTAAAGTATGTCGTGTACGTTTGACTTCAGGCTATGAAGTATCAAGCTATATCGGCGGCGAAGGTCATAACCTACAAGAGCACAGTGTTGTTCTTATCCGTGGTGGTCGTGTAAAAGATCTACCAGGTGTACGTTATCACACCGTTCGTGGTGCATTAGATTGCGCAGGCGTTAAAGACCGTAAGCAAGGTCGCTCTAAATATGGTGCTAAGAAACCTAAAGTTTAATAACTAACCGTTATTAAATGAGTTTCTTTGTATCAAACATTAACTGTGCATGGGTCTGGTGTTAGCAGTACTATTATTAAATTAGTAATTTGCTGTTGTAACATACCGCTATGCAGTAAGGCTGACTGACAACTCGATATAACGCCATCAATATTAATTGGTGCGAGATTGTGAATGTCAGACACTCCTGAAGAAAAGGATTATTATTATGCCAAGACGTCGCGTCGTTGCTACCCGTGAGATCCTACCGGATCCTAAGTTTGGTAGCCAAACTGTTGCAAAATTCATCAACCATGTAATGAGTCATGGTAAAAAATCTACTGCTGAGCGTATCGTTTATGGTGCACTTGAAACAGTAAGCGAAAAACGTAAGATCGAAGATCCAGTATCTTTCTTCGAAGAAGTTTTAGAAAATGTACGCCCAATGGTAGAAGTGAAAGCTCGCCGTGTTGGTGGTGCAACCTACCAAGTACCAATGGAAGTACGCCCCTCCCGTCGTACTGCCTTGGCTATGCGTTGGTTAGCTGAAGCTGCTGCTAAGCGTTCTGAAAAATCAATGGCTTTGCGTTTAGCAGGCGAATTGAATGATGCTGCTGATGGCAAGGGCGCTGCTATGAAAAAGCGTGACGAAGTTCACCGCATGGCAGATGCTAACAAAGCATTCTCTCATTACCGCTTCTAAGCTACTGTCTATTAGTAGTAGCTTTAGATTAGTTGGCTAAAGTCAGCTAATCTTACATTGTTATTTATTCTATTGATTACCGCCATCGTCTATCTAGTTGTAAGTGGTTTTTCACTATTCACAATGAGATGGCGGACATCTATCAAGATGTCTCTCTTAACTAAGTATGCTTGTCACTAGAGAGCATCCCAAATTTGATGCCGCACTATTCTTAGTATTTGCTCTTTTTTTGTCCGTATTAGGCTCAATAATCAGTAAGTAATATTACGAAGCTGACCGCTTTGTCATAGAGTATGAGGTAGAGACACAATACATTATTATATACACGACTTTTCCTAGGAAAACACTATGGCTCGTAAAACTCCCCTAAAACGCTATCGCAATATTGGTATCTCAGCACACATCGATGCTGGTAAGACAACCACTACTGAGCGTGTTTTATTTTATACCGGTGTTAGTCACAAACTTGGTGAAGTACATGATGGCGCAGCCACCATGGACTGGATGGAGCAAGAACAAGAGCGCGGTATTACTATTACCTCAGCGGCGACAACTTGTTTTTGGTCAGGTATGGCAAAACAGTTTGACGAACATCGCATCAACATCATTGACACCCCAGGTCACGTTGACTTCACGATTGAAGTTGAACGTTCTATGCGTGTACTTGATGGCGCTTGCATGGTTTACTGTGCAGTAGGCGGCGTTCAGCCACAGTCTGAGACCGTATGGCGTCAGGCAAATAAATATAAAGTTCCACGTCTTGCATTCGTAAACAAAATGGATCGCGTTGGCGCTGATTTCTATCGCGTTATCGAGCAGATCAAAACTCGTCTAGGTGGTAATCCTGTGCCATTGGTTATTCCAATTGGTAAAGAAGATGACTTCGAAGGCGTTGTTGATCTAGTTACGATGAAAGCTCTGTATTGGGATGAAGCATCTCAAGGCATGCAGTTTGAAGAACGTGAAATACCAGCTGAGTTACAAGAAAAAGCAGAAGAGTATCGCGAACATCTCGTAGAAAATGCGGCTGAAGCTTCAGAAGAACTCATGAATGAGTATCTAGAAAATGGCGAGTTGTCTGTAGAGCAGATCAACGCTGCTATTCGTCAGTTGACTATTGATAACCAAATCATTCCATTACTTTGTGGTACTGCCTTTAAAAACAAAGGTGTACAAAAGATGTTGGATGCGGTTATTCAGTATCTTCCAGCACCAATGGATGTACCTGCTATTAAAGGTATCCTTGATGACAAAGATGAAACTGAAGGCACTCGTGAAGCGTCAGACGAAGCTCCATTCTCAGCTTTAGCATTCAAAATCATGAATGACAAATTCGTTGGTAACTTAACCTTCGTTCGTGTTTATTCAGGTGTTTTGACGCAAGGTAGCAGTGTTTATAATCCAGTTAAAATGAAGCGTGAGCGCGTTGGTCGTATCGTACAGATGATGGCGAACTCTCAAGAAGAGTTGCAAGAAATCCGTACTGGTGATATCGCTGCATTGGTCGGCATGAAAGATGTAACGACTGGTGATACACTATGTGACGAAAGCAATGTCATTACGCTTGAGCGCATGGAATTCCCAGATCCAGTTATCAGCCTAGCGGTTGAACCTAAGACCAAAGCTGACCAAGAAAGAATGTCAATCGCTTTAGGTCGTTTGGCAAAAGAAGATCCATCTTTCCGTGTACATACTGACGAAGAGTCTGGTCAGACGATCATCAGTGGTATGGGTGAGCTGCATCTAGAGATTCTTGTTGATCGTATGAAGCGTGAGTTTAACGTTGAAGCGAACATCGGTGCGCCGCAGGTTGCTTATCGTGAAACGATCCGTAACACGGTTGAGCAAGAAGGCAAATTCGTACGTCAAACAGGTGGTCGTGGTAAATTCGGTCACGTTTGGTTACGTCTTGAGCCACTTGATCCAGCGGGCGACGTTGAGTATGAATTCGCTGAAGAAGTTGTTGGTGGTACTGTACCGAAAGAATTCCATGGTGCTGTTGATAAAGGTATCCAAGAACGCATGAAAAATGGCGTACTTGCTGGTTATCCAGTGGTTGGCGTAAAAGCGACATTGTATGACGGTTCTTACCATGACGTTGACTCGGATGAGCTATCATTTAAGATGGCTGGTTCTATGGCATTCAGAAAAGGCTTCATGGCAGCGGACCCAGCGCTACTTGAGCCAATCATGAAAGTTGAAGTTGAAACGCCTGAAGACTACATGGGCGACATCATGGGCGATCTTAACCGTCGTCGTGGTTTGGTACAGGGTATGGAAGATTTACCTGGCGGTACTAAACAGATTCGTGCTGAAGTACCATTAGCGGAAATGTTTGGTTATGCCACGCAAATGCGCTCTATGTCACAAGGCCGTGCAACTTACTCAATGGAATTCCAAAAGTACGCTGAGATTCCAAAATCAGTTGCTGCTGACATCATCTCTAAGTTCAACAATAAAGATGATGACGAGTAAGTAATCGTCTATTAAATATGACAATGTAGCTATTATCTCTATGTTGTCATAGAAGAATACGCCAATAATTGGTTAAAAGACTTGTTATTGGCGGTGATTTTCTTATAATATCTGCACATTAGTATGTGCACCCTTTTAACAATTATCTTAATGTGGTCAAGATCGTCTTTGTTATCGTATTTATACGAGCTTAGCATTTGACCCCAAAAAAAGAGGAAATACCCATGGCAAAGGCCAAGTTTGAACGCGTAAAGCCACACGTCAACGTCGGTACAATCGGACACGTTGACCACGGTAAAACAACCCTAACAGCTGCAATCGCAACCGTTG
>NZ_CAJHBC010000010.1:0-108873 GCF_904846535.1 Psychrobacter muriicola 2pS | reverse complement strand
GTGATATTAATTAATAAATTTAAACATAATATTTATAAAAATTAACATTATTTATTATATGAATAGCATTATCTGAAAAGTAGTGGTTTACTCAAACTATTATTCATATTGCTCAATTTGCAACGACATGTACAGCGCGTTATTTACATTTATTTACAATAGCTGTTGCGCCTATTTATGTCGATTAGCGATTTAAGCGTATAAAAAAGCCCTAGTAGCTAAGCTAAAAGGGCTTTTATGGTAGGAAGATATTTTTTAAATTAACGTTTAGCCAAGTAGCCCAGCAAGGTTTGCCAAAAATAATAATGCAAAACCCGCCAAGAATATTAAGCCTGCGATAGAGAGCGCATTCATACCCACTGACAGTTTTTTATGCTTTGTGACCAATGAGTAGTTTAACCAGCCAAAGATAGGTGCTGAGACAAACGCTGATATCATGGCAAACTTGAGCATAGCGCCTAGTTGTCCAGTGAAGAACGTGATAATCACTAGCCCGCCACCGATAGCATAGGTCGTCCAAAAAGCGATCTGCTTTTTGTTGATTTCGCTCTCACCTTTTAGCAAGCGCCAACACTCAGCATTGGCACGGCCATAACCGTCTGCACAGGTAATCGTCGTCCCAAACATACACATGAAGGCAACAAAAGCGACCAATAGACGTGACCATTCACCGATGGTTGCCGTATACATATTGATTAGTTGATTGATATAAGCACCACCGACCAGCTCAATCTCTTGACCTGAACCATACTGGACAAACACACCAAGCGATAAGAAAAATAAGGCCAAAATCGCTGAGACGGCGTAACCGACGTTAAAATCCAACAAGCCTTGCTTGTGCGTAGTGTGATCGGCTTTGACTTTGGCAGACGTCCACATAGAAGTAATCGCGGCAAACTCAAGCGGTGCTGGCATCCAGCCCATCAATGCGACGATGAAACCCAATGTCGCTAAATTCCAAGGTGATACGGCAATAAAATCCGCTGCCATAACCGTTGGCTTGCCAGCGGCAATAACCACAGCCGCGACAGTTGCAGTAGTCAGTGCAATCATAATCCACTTAGTCACGCCATCGAGCAGCTTATAGTGCCCTGCTATCAAAAAGAACCAAGATACTGCGACGATAATTAGAGACAACGCCATCGTCGATAGCCCAAGTGAGGCGGGCAACATAAAGCCTAATATCACCGCAGCGATCAGCGAGACTGCACCAGTACTAATGACGGCTGATAGAATGGAGAGAATAAAATATACCCAAAGATACACCTTTGAGCGTTTGGCGTAGCCTGCAATCAAGCTCTCACCAGTATCGTAAACGTAGTCGGTGGCAAAGCGAAAAAATGGATACTTAAAAACATTGGCCAAAATAATCATGATGGCCAGTTGCCAGCCGTAGATAGCACCAGCCTGTGTCGATGAAATCAAATGTGAGCCACCGATAGCAGCGGTTGCCATCAAAATTCCTGGGCCAAAGATGCGCCAGCTAAAGCCCTCTTGCTGCGGGGTATCGTCAGTGATACTTGGATTATTGAGTGGTTGTGTGGTCATGAATACCTCGAAATGGTTAAAACGGCAAATTATCACTTACCTGTGTCAGCTTGCCAATGATCGTTAGAGAATGGTTTTATAACCTACTGAAATATAAAACGATTCATCTTGAATCGACTTTAGCACACCAAAGCTACTCAGGAGAATGATTATTCTAGTTATTATTACTATTTGTTTGCATCACTATTCTTGTTAGTTAGCATAATCATCCGTTAATATCAAGTATTAAGGCTAATTATTTTTTGGCGGTTCTTTATAACACAATATCCATCCAATATCTGACAATTTAAGGCTGTGACACAAATTTTTGCTGTCGATAAGTGATTCCGCGCTGTTCATATACTTGATAGATAGCGCTCAGTAAATCAGAAATGCTGGGGTGAACGAAATCTTTAAGAGTATGTAGATAAATAGGGGAGGTGACGTTTTCGTGTACCAGACGTTGATAATTGATTTGGTCAGTACGCACAGTCTTTAAGCTGGCAGGCACCAGCGTAATGCCTTCACCAGCCGCCACTAAGCCTAGCGCTACTTGCAAGTCACTCACCGTCGTAGTCATAAAAGGCGAAATACCGTATTGTGCGAATAAGTGTAGCAACGGCTCAGTAATAGGCGCACTGAGTGCGGATGGCTCAGCGCTTCTGGATTTTGTATTATTATTTGGCTTTACGCTGGTTGAACTTACGGTCGTCGCTATTGGCAAATGCGTTTGATGGTAGAGAATTAAGCGATTATTTGCTAAGTCTATCAATCGCTGCTCTTGTATATGGGCTAAGGGATGTGCTTTTGGCAAGGCGACGACATAACGCTCATGACGCAGCAGTATTTGCTGAATCCATGGGTCTTGATGGGGAAAACGCCCAAAACCGATATCTATCTCACCAGATTTTAGTGCCTCTATTTGCTGATATGAGCTGATATCTTTGAGATTTACTTCGATATCAGGATTGAATTGCTTTAGCATGGCAATAATTTCAGGAAGCAACCCATAAAGCACGGACGGGACAAAGCCAATGTTTAGCATGCTGCTTGGCGTAGATAGCCGCTGGGTCATGCTGGTGACGGTATCAATCTCTGTCAATATGGCACTGATTTTGTCGTAAAAGAATGTGCCAGCTTCGGTGAGATGTAGCGGTCTATGGTAGCGATCGACCAACTCCACACCCATATCCGTCTCAAGCTGTTTAAGTAGACGACTCAAGCTTGGCTGTGACAATCCAGTTTTAGTCGCTGCGGCACTAAAGCTACGTGAATCTGCGATAGCAATAAACGCATTAAGCTGTTTTAAGTCCATGTGCTTAAACCTATTATTTATTATACTGTCTCTATATTTTACAAATATCGTCGCTATCAAATAAATTGTGCTTGAAGATAATGAAGTGAGCAACTATATTGTTTACTAACGATATTGTTACACTTTAGCAAGAAATATCATAATTTCATTCTAGCAGTCATTTAATACCAGTAGCATAAACTGGTTTGGTATTGTTTTATGAGCAACAAAAAAACCGATATTGGTACAGATTTTGAAGAGAAATTGGCTGAAATTGCCAATAAAAAATCGCGTACTCGTACCAATAACAATATCTATGAACGTTTTATCAGTCGTGTTCAGAATACTGAAGATGATGATAACGCCAACACTGATACTGATGACCTAAAAAAGTTAGGAGATGCCAATAAACTTTCTGCATATGAGCCTTTAAGCGCAGTAGAGTTAGAGGGTTTTGCCAACCTACAAGTATCTGATGGTTCAATCGGGAGCATTAGTTTAGATTTTTCAGATGAAAATGAGGTGTTGATTACAGATCGTACTGCGATAACCAGTATTAATAAATCCCTAGACAATCATTCAAATACAAATGAAAAAAACACTTCTAATAATGACTTAGCCGCTAAGAACTCAGAAAAATTAGTAAAAAAAGAAGCCGTCAAGGAAGGAACGTCAAAAACAGTTAAGTCACCCAATAAACAAGCAGGTAGCAAAAAACCTCTTATTATCGGTATGATTTTTGGCTCACTGTTCATTGCCGTTATTGTAGCAACACTAATTTTTACTGGTGTGCTTTCGACCTCAACGAAAACGGTTAGTACAGAGACAAGTGTTAACGATAGGGTGGAGACGAAAACAACAACAGATACAGCACCAGCTGTCAGCACTGGAAAAACGGTGGTTACGGATGATAATCAGTCTTCTGCTAATACAGGTGTAGTAGACAAATCGACAGTGATATCGCAACCAGATGAATCAGCCAATGGAAATTCAGATACTGTTATTAATAGAGTAGAAGCTACTGAAGTGCCAACGACTAAGCCAGCAGCTGATGCAGCCATTACGTACGAAGATTTTAGAGAAGAATCACAGAGTACCTTATATCGTGAAACAGATGACTAATTACTAAAAATACCTTCAATTGTAGACCATCAAGATCGATGGTCTACATAATATGGATATTGGCAAATCAATAAACGATAAACCATGCATAGTATATTTCTGCACATATCTTAACGAATACCACCGTATATTTTATATTTTTAGGTTTTTGAACACTAAACCTCACCTCTAGCCATATGCTCTTCATAAGAGAGCCGAATATGTGCACCAACGCTACGGAGTGGGTCGGGCGGTATCCAGCTCGGCGCTGAATGCTCAAGAATAAAATCCAACTCTGGACTCTGCTTACCGCAGATATACTCTGCCATATAGTTACCTAGATAAGTGCCTTTTGCCACGCCAACGCCATTCATAGCAGCAATCACATACACGTTAGGCACATGTTCTTTAAAAACAGGTTCATGGTTCATGGTGACACAAATCATACCACCCCACGTGTACTCAAATGGAACATCTGGCACTTGTGGAAAACGTGCCAAATAAGACTGGCGATGCTTCATTTTTGCCTTATCAAGTGACGCTTCGGTGCTGGAGAGAGCTGGCTGATAGTTCAATGTATTGCGTATAAAAATCCGCTTATCCGATGTCAATCTGACCGTGGTGCCAGCAGGGTGAGCAGAGGTAAGTCCCCAAGGTGAAATACCTTGAAAAGCCTTCATTTCACTATCATTTAGCGGGCGAGTCAAACTGGCATAGGTGAATATCGGTGTTACTCTGTTAGGGGATACACCAAATTTTTCAGTAAATGCATTGGTGGCCAATACTATAATATCGGCGCTGAGGCGCGCTTTTTCTGTCTGGATGACCTTATTCGCTAAGTCTATTTCATGTACTGCGGTATTTTCTAGCAATGTGACATTGCTTGGCAATGCACTGGCCACAGAGATAGCCAAGGCCGCTGGATTGACCAGTATATTGCCCGGTGTGTAGACAGCTCGCTTATAGTAATGAGTACCCAATCTCTCTGCTAGAGCATCATCATTCAGGATTTCGTACGGTTCTCCTATGGCCTCTAATGTGTTCACAAAATCGGTTAAACCAGATAAATGTTTTTCTTCGTGAGCTGCTAAGTATTTACCAGCCTCATGCCAACAAACGTCAAACCCTTGCTGCTCCTGGATACGCTTTAAACGCTGGATAGCAAAACCGTTTAAATCTCGAACCTTGGTATTTGCTTCCACGTCGGGTTCTGTTGGATCTAAGTTGTGAGGTAGGTCAATAATAAACCCAGCATTGCGACCAGAGGCACCTTGGCCAACCTCCATAGCATCAATAAGGGCGATGCTAGCTTCTGGCCGCAGTTCAGCCAAACGACCAGCGGTGGCTAGGCCTGTGAAGCCAGCACCGACGATAATAATGTCAAAATTCTCATTTTTTTTAGCTTGCTGTACTGGCATTGGTCGTTGGAAAGAAACAGACTCGAACCAGCCAAGCTGACCGTCTTTGGTGGGCAATCTTTTGATCTGTTGCATCTAAGAACTCCGTATCATCAACAGTTTGTTTTATTGTTTGTTGTAGTTAAAGAATAATTTATCACAAAGCATTGATTCAATAACGCACTGATTATAGTACTTGCTTAGCCTTAAAACGACTCCGAAGCGTATCTATATAATCTGCCCAGTCTTGCATCATTTTTATCCTGATATCTATCTCATCAAGTCTATTGTAAGCGCCACCATGCGTGTCTTTGATTCTATGACCCAGCTGTAGCTCTGTGACGATGTCTGAATAACGCAGCTCAGGCTGCTCCATAAGTAAAGTTTTAGCGGAAGCTCGAAAGCCATGCGCACATTGCACATCTTTGTAGCCGAGCCGATGAAACACCTGCACCAGTGCTGCTTTACTGATATAAGAATTGCTTGAGGCGCGCGTCGATGCAAAGACGTATTCGTTATGACCAGTGATGGACTGAATGTGTCGTAAGCGCGCAATCACTTGCGTAGCTAAGGGCACAACCAAATGCGAGACCATATCGTCACGCCCTTCGCCTTTGGTAGGGGAGAACGCCCATAGTTTATTGTCCCAGTCGATGTCCTGCCAGCGCATCGAGCGTAAATCAATACTACGCACGAACACATACGGCAGTAAATTCATCGCCTCTAGAGTCATTTTGCTTGCGCCTTTGAAGTCAGACATATCCCTCAAAAGCGTTGCAAATTGATCCGGTTTGGTGATGGCTGGCAAGTGATTGCCTGAATTGGCAGGTGCCAGCTCGCCGCGTGTATCAATTGCCACATTTCTATCACACAATCCACGTGCGACAGCAAATGAAAATACTTTTTCGGTATACAGCCGCGTACTGGCACCAACAAAGGCGGCTTGGTTTTTATTGTTTTGAATCGCCTCGCACACACTTAATATCATCTCGCTGGTGATATCGTTTATTCTTAAGTTGCCAATATCATGGCACATGTAGCCCAAACACAAATCCCAAAATTTAAGAGTCGACTCGCTAAACGCAGCCTTTTTAGATTTGCTGTGATGACGGCCTGACGTTTTATGGTCTCGCCACGCTTGTGCAATCTCGGAAAACGTGGCGTTTTTTAGGTGCGCATACTTATTTACTTGCTCTTTTTGCTGAATCGCTTTGGGGTCAGATCCTTTGGCGACCATAGCAAGTATCGTCTCTGCTTGGTACTTCACCTCAGATAGACTGATATCATCTACCTTACCCAGCATCATTCTAGGCCGCTTACCGTCAATATGCGGATGAGAATACCGTAGGTAGTACTCTTTTTTACCGTTTGGGTAGACACGGATACTCAAACCTGCCACACCGGACACACTTACTGAGTAGTCCTTATCTCGGCATTCAAGCTTATTGATGTCATATGCAGTGTCGACAGCCATGATATATATCCCTAACTATTATAAATGATGATAAATAAGGAGAACGAGCGTTATTGATTTTTGCTTAAGTTGAGAAAGAACCTTGCGTAGGTCTTATTGCTTCTAAAAAAGCGTCTTATACAAAACATACAAAGTGATTGGACACTAAAATGGACACCTAAATTATAGCGTAAATAACTAAAAGCTTCTAAATGTAAGGTTTATGGTGATAATAATCCCCAAGGTTCACTTGGGGATGATTGTAGCATAAGGAGCAATATTAAGTGGGCAATGCGCTTACTTGGAACTGTTTCAGGCTAAATAAGTGGGTTAAACCGACTAATGACCTTTTATACGGTCAGATAATTAGAGTGAATATCGTCTATATGTCTTATGGATTGTGAGATTAAGCGTATTTTTTATAAAAATTATGCTCGCGTACGCGCATAGAATTGGTTAGATAGGGTAATGGTAGGGTTCTGTGCAAGTTTTAAGTTTGGTCATTTTATAAGATATTCTTAGTTATAACCATTTTGTATCGAAGTTAAATATAATGGTATCAACTACTGGCAGTACGCAATCTGCATTATGAGAAAGTTTTGAAATTTAAAAAATTAATGAATCTTTCCACTAACTAACTAGGAAGCATAAAAATCCATCAGATATAGTTAGCCAATAACGTATAACAAAAAATTTAAAAGGAATAGAATATGAACGATATCGATAAATACATTTTAAATGCCATTAAGATTCAGGTTTGGAGTGGGTTTAATGATTATGAAGACATTCAAGACTTGATTTCTGATTTACTAGAAAATGGCGCTGATGAGAGAATGCTTCGAGATTCTGTCGATATTGAATTTAAGGAAAAGTACAAGGCTGAACAATCTTGGCCTGATATTACTGATTTCGATAAGTTAGACCAAACCTTTCAAACTCTTAGTAATGACGGTATTCTGTGCTTGCATAATGCAGGATACACGATGTCTGATGGTCATGAGGATGCAGATACTGCATTAAGTAAGCACGCGAATGGTCAGTTTTTTGGTTATTGCTTTTATCATGGACAAGATGTCGAGCGTGCTGTTATAGGTGAGGGATTGACACTTGCTTACGATCATATCGCTGGAGACGTACCTGATAAAATCAAAGTTGCCACGAAGATCCAACAAGAGCTAGAGCAAGCAGGGTTTGTCTTAGAATGGGATGGGACGGTTGAAAAAAGAATTCGTCTGCCAAATTTTGATTGGAAACATCGTTCTGCGGTAGAGTTAAGATGATTACCGTTGTTATGCCTGTATATTTCTACTGATTTTGAAAAATCACTTGATATTAAAATATTGCATATCATTGGCACACAAAAAAAACAGACATCATCGATATCTGCTTTTTTATTTCTAAATTATTCTTCAAATAACCATTAGCCCTGCGGTGTAATCAAGTACTTTTCACCAGTCGCTTGTTTGCCATAAGCTTTTATAGACGCTAATTGCAACGCTTCTTCTAGCGTAACTTCGTGCGTATAGTGACTGGCAAATGTGGTGGTGATTTCTTCTGCCACGCGCTTGCGCATTGACTTAACCGTTTCAGCACCCAGCTTGCCGAGAGCATTGAACAGCAAGAAGCCATTCACACCCCAAGCAAAACCAAAGTTACGGTTTAGGGTGATTGGGCCACGGTCTAAGGCACCATAAATATAGGCTTGTTTGAACGTGTCTGAGCCATAGACGCTGTACTCTTCTACATCACGGGTGATAGCAGCTTCCATACAGTTTAGGATATCGCTGGTTAATTGACCGCCGCCGATGGGATCAAATGAAATGGTAGCACCTGTTTCGACAATCGCTGCAGTTAAGTCAGCAATAAACGTATCACTGCTTGAGTTGACCACATATTTTGCGCCCATGTCACGCAATAGCTTTTCTTGCTCTTCTTTACGCACGATATTGATTAAATCAATCCCATCGGCCATACAGATGCGGTTGAGCATTTGCCCAAGGCTAGACGCTGCTGCAGCATGAATGATGGCTTTGTGACCTTCAGCGCGCATGGTTTCGACCATCGCAAGTGAGGTGAGCGGGTTCACAAAAGATGACGCCGCCTCGGTGGCTGTCGTGCCGTCTTGCATCTCTATACAGCTTCTCACATTGACACAGTGATACTGACGATACGTTCCGCCACCAATCACAGCAACCATTTTGCCCATGAGTGCTTGCACGGCTTCTGATGAGCCTGCGGCGACGACTGTACCAGCGCCTTCATTACCGACAGGCGTGTCTTTATTCACCCGAGTTTTGAGCGCTGGCATGACTTTCGCAGGCACATCAGCAGTAATGATTGGGCTGTCATCAGTGCCTGACTGTACGGCAGTTGACATGTCAGCAGCACTGAACATTACGCCAAAGTCAGACGGGTTCAATGGCATAGCTTCCATGCGCACGACAACTTCGTCAGCACCGGGCTTCGGTATCTCGATGTCTTTTAAAGACAAGGTTAATTTGTTGTCATCACTGATGGTCGAAACCAGTTGTTTATTTTTATCGGTCATGATTTTTTCTCCTATGAATGATGTTTGGCATCACTCACTATTGTTATCGTATGGGTGTTACTTCATTCTAAAAGCCATTATTTAGACTGGGCTGCTTGTATGTAAGCTTTTATGTGTGTCATAAATTCAGGCAGATTGGCGACGCGATCGGCCTCTATTTTTTGTGCAATGTCAGATTGACTCATGGTCTCGTTCCATTCTTTCATACCGGGTATCTCTGCCAGCACGTCCCAGTCAAGCTGGGTTGAGGCGCAGGCTTTGACGACGACATTTACATAGTACATATAGATGTCAGCCATCGTGAGCTCTTTACCAGCAATCCAAGGTGAAAACTGGCACAACTGGTTTAAGGCAGGAATCCCGCGGGCGAGCACTTGACGTACTTCTTGTTTGACAGCGTCAGGAGCTTCGGTGCCTGAAAACACGTAAGGAATGAGGCGGCGGCTTGGCAATTCAAAATACAGCTCTGCTATTTTCATAATTTGACGAACGATCGCACGCTCAGTTGCTGACTCAGGATATAACGGTGTGTCAGGGTAGGTCTCTTCGATAAAGTCGCAAATGACACTCGACTCTGAAAGCGTCACGCCTTCATCTGTTGTGATAGCGGGCACTTTACCCACAGGACTGACAGTCAGTAACTTGTCGTTGTCAGTGAAGATAAGATGTTCTTTAAAGGGTATTTCTTTGTATAACAGCGCATGTTTGATGATGTTGTAATAGTTGCTTGCGGGAAAACCATGCAAAGTAATCATAAGTTATTGTTCCATTATGGATGTGAGTATTATTTTTAGTTGTCATGCTTAAGCTAAACATATTATTACTGTTTTTAATAAGGTGATATATAGGGTAAATCGCGAATCACTATTGCTTTTAAGACAATAATAAAGTCAAAATACTTAGCAATTGATACAGATATGTTGGAAAATTGACTATTTAGTGAATGGAGATAGGTTTTGGATCAGCTACGGGCGATACGATATTTTAGTAAAGTGGTCGAGACAGGCAGTTTTAGCAAAGCGGCGAAGGTATTTGGTGTGCCACCATCCTCATTATCAAGACGAGTTTCTGATTTAGAAAAGAGTTTGGGCGCGACATTGTTAAAACGTTCGACTCGAATCGTCAAACTGACAGAAGTAGGGCAGATCTACTACAACGATGTGCAACACATATTGAATCAGCTTGAGCAAAGCGAAGAGACGGTACGTAGCTACCAAACAACGCCTATGGGGCGACTACGCATCAGCTCGATGGTGGGTTTTGGTGAGAAGATATTGCTGCCTTTATTAGACGAATTTAGTGCGCTGTATCCCCAAATTGTTCTAGATGTCAGTTTAAGTGATGAGCTATCCACCCTTGGCCGCGATGATGTCGATATTGCCATTCGCGGTGGCTATGCGCCAAATGAGCGTGTGCTTGCCATACGGCTGATGGACAATAGCTTTATCCCTGTCGCGTCACCGAGCTATCTGGCAACCCATGGCACACCGAACCATGTGTCAGAGTTAAGAGAGCACATGGGGCTATATTTTAAGACACCAACAGGAATCACGCCTTGGTTATGTCATATCGATGGTCAATGGCAGGATGTCTCAGGCTCAGCGGTCGCCATCTCAAACAATGGGTCGTGGCTGGCAAAAAAAGCCTGCGCGGGTGAAGGTATATTGATGTCCACGCGGTGGGCATTGGCAGGATATCTTGAGTCAGGCGCTTTGCAAGAGCTGACGTTTGAGCATAGATTAGCGATAACGCAACACGCAGATATGGCGGTGTATCTGTTATATCAAAAACAGCGTTACTCAGTACCCAAAATAAAAGCGGCCGTAGACTTTTTGGTAGAGAGAATAAAAGTGATTAGCCATTAATAAGCGCTGACGAATAAAGTCAAAAATCATTTATAGACTCCATTTAACATATGCGTACCTAAGGCTAGGTTCAAGAATTAATAGAGATGAGCAATTTCCGGTACACTTCTTCATGTGACATGTTACGCAGATAAGGATTTGATCACCAATAAAGCAACAGACTTCATTAGTAATTCACACTAATAGTAACTATGTCAGAGTAGGTATCAGGCTTGAAGTCAGCGCTAGGAACAGTAGCGTAGACGCTTTTGTTTTGAGCGGTACCAGTTCCAGTACCCGTTACTCCATTTCCCAAGTTTGTAGAGGTAGCAGTGTTTCCCCATGGCGTTCCACTAAGACCAGGGGTAGAACGCAGTTGATAACGAACCAGATCTGAGTTACCACCACTTCCTTTCATAACACCCGCCCCATCTTTATTACCATTGGAAGGCGCCAAGCCAATATTGTATACCGTACCATTTGTACAAGTTAAATTAATAGGGTTAGTACCTTTGCTCTCAATATTATTAGCACTGGATGGCGTATTACCAAAATCTATATTACTTTTGGAATTAATCAAGCAGTTGGTAGGGGCCTTGGCCTGAACATAGAAGGTATTCATACGTTGATTGGGAGTAACGCCAGGACCTGATCCTGTTGATGAGGCACAATTACCATTTATATCTGCAACAGACGTCACAAGTGTATCGTTAATATTAAAGTTGAGTTTATAATATCCAGCGCTCTTTCCGCTCTGGTTTGGAGGAATAGCCGCATAAATCGTTAGCGTATCTGCCTGTGTAGCACCAGCGACCACTGTAACGTTGATGCTAGCTGGTACTGGAGTTGATCCGTTTGCCATAGACCCCCAAATATTACTATATCCGCTATCTTTATAAAGCTGGAAAGGGAGATTTGTAGAGTCACCTGGCGATATATTCGGTAGCAGTGGCAGCGCCCTCGGATTGATTCCTGCACTACCAATGTTTAAGCAGAGTGTCAGGGACTGTGGGGCGTCTCCTGTATTTTTGCAGGAGTAACTTACTGTACCTGTCGTTGAGAAAGTATTACTAGTGAGGAGGTCAATAGAACCAAATTCGATATTGCTTATGGATGCTGAGCATGTGACGATTGGCGCTGCCTGCACTGTTCCCGTCATTAACCACAATGCAATCAACATAAAAAGTAAACTGTAACGCCATTGGAATGTCTTTATTTGCAATCGTTGCATTAGTTTTGTACCTTCTGGCAGTTGAGAGGGCCGAGTAATGGAATCTCATCACCCTGCTTTTGATAGTCAAAGCTGACAGTACAGATGTCACCAGAGGGATTAATTATCTCTAGCACATTATGCTCATCCAGCGTATCCAGATATACCTCACCATCAAAACCAATGATAGTCGGTGGCACAGCCATGTTGGTGAGCTGTCGTACTTGACTGCCTAATGGCAGAGGCTGATTACTACTGTCTATGAGAATAATGGAAGCAGAGCGTACTGGTGTAATAGCAAATTTTACCAAGGTACCAGCGCGGTCAGTTGGTGTGGCTTCAATATTCACTTTGTCAATCCGCAAGTCAGCAGGCAAATCCATAGGATTAATACCGATTTTATTGCTTTGGTAAGCATTCAGTGGCGACACCAGTAACAAGCCACGGCTATTGGTAGTACCGATTGGACTGTTTTGTAGGAGTACGGGCACATTAGCGATACCGTCAGTAGAGACTACGGCAAAACCACTATTAATTTGACGAGTAGGAAAGACTCCTCCGCCCATCATTACTAATGAGCCTGTGCCACTGGCATATGTAGCGTAACTGTCATCATTGACGCTGACACCCGCTTGTACTCGGCCATAGCGACCAAGGTAACTTAATTCTGCCAATCCATCGTTACTGTCACTTCTACTGGAATTACTATCTAAGCTATTGTCTATAATGTGTCTTGCTTGCCCGCGCCAGTTTATGCCGCCTGAATTTGGTGCTGAATGTGAAATATCAGCCACAAATACATCACGCTCGTCTGTGTGCTGAATACTGCTATTCATTGAAACATTACGATCTAAAGAGAATGAAGCGCCTATAGAAGCACTGCTATTAGCAGAGTCATTGAGGTCTTGATTAAGATTAGCGCTCAAGCTTAGACGTCGACCAAAGGACTTACTCCAATAGGCACTGGCGAACTGTGTGGTTTCCTGATCAGCAAGTGACACTTGGTTATAGCTCATGCCAAAACTACCTAAAGATTGAGTACTATAACCTGACGATATCTGCTCACTGCGGCGAGCGGGGGCAGATCCGTACTGACTACCTACGTCACGGTAAGTCCCTTTCGTGCCTGTGGCACTGGCGCCGATATTAAAGCGACTGTTATTCCATGTGTAGCTTGTGCTGTATTGGGCGCCATTTTGCCCTTGACTCTCACTGCCCGCTAACGAGGCAAATAAAACACCGCCTGCGCGGCCTAATAACCAAGTACCGCCGATTCCGGCATTACTCAGACCATTGGTTACTTCGGCATGGGTTTCTGCAGTAAAGCGTTTACTCACCCCATAACGCCAAGTGCCGCTGGCAGCAATATTATTACCGTAATCAAAGGACTTACTACCATAGTTTTCGCGAACGGCACCCAGCTCTACCGACCAGTCGGAAAGCCCAGGCTGTAGCAAACGATGGGCGTCATATAAAGAGAACTCAAGCGTAGTGCTTTGCCCTAATGCATCGGTAACTACCAACTGAGCATTGCCTGCGCCACTAAAGCTAGGTGCCGTCTGTAGCTCAAATGGTCCGGTTGGTACGTCACCGCTATATTGCTTCAGGCCATTCACATACAGCTCTACTGCTGAGGGCAAAGTGGCAGAACCAAAAAATGAAGGCAATGGAGTGGTTGTCATATAAGGCTGTAAATCAAAATTAGTACCAAGCTGTAGACCACCTAAGCGCGTAGAGCGTGTCCATGACAGTGCGCCTGTGAGGATGTCACCAGCACGAACCGTAAGCAGCTTATCAGGGAATGATTTACTCCAATTGGTATCCAAACGCACAGTGCGTCCATCCCAATCTTTGTCATTATTACTATTGCCAGCAGAGTGAGTGGCTGTGGTCAATGCCGTAGAACTTAGTACACCAAGAGTACTAAACGCACGCAGCTCTGTAAAAGCACTGAGATTTTTAGCACTGTTCTGAGTTTGGCTGCCATAAATATTGTAGTTTAATAACATGCCTGGCGATGTAGTGGGTTGTGGGCGCTGATTACTGCGTGTGTTACGTACAGTGGTATCTAGATTGAGCAAACTTAGCGGTGCGATAAGGCTCAGCGTTTGCCGCCGTGCATCATAATCAACCTTGAGGTCAGGCAGGCTATTTAACGGTATAGGTTCGATGTTATCAGACGGTATAATAAAGCCAAGCTGTTGCAACACATTAGCGTTGGCCCAAAGTTGGTCTTCGCGGTAAACGAAATGCACCAAACCAGAGCTGGTTTGGTTAAGCGTGACGTCCAGATATAGATCGAGACCAGCTTCATTATCACTGCTGTAACTGTCTAGGTCGAGCTGGGCAAGTCTACTATCATCAATGATTGTAGACATAATGTCTTGAGAGGCAATATTTTTAGCAGAAGGGGCAAACTCGTTGGGTTCGATAGCGTGGCTGACAGATACTGCCACACTCTGCAGCAAAAATGCTCTAGCGAATACTATTGTCCAGTATGGCGTCCTGCATCGTCTCAGTGCCATTGATCATTACCTTGAATTTACCACCTGTTATCAGGGTAGAAGGGGGTACTTTCAGTGTCCAGTTCATGGTGGCGCCTGGTAAAACATAACCCAGTAAACCTTGATTTAGATTAATACTATTACCAGCAGAATCTACAATACCCACTCTAGCTAATTGGGCATGACCATTGCCGCTATTACTAACGCGCAATTTAATCTGCTCATCATCGGGTTGCAAACTATAGCGCCATTGCAACTGTGGGCTGGTCTTAACAACACCAACAGGCTGCAAAAATACAGGTAAAGAGTAGCTGAGCGCAAATTGTAATCCCTTCTTCTGTTCAAGAGATTTAACAGGCAGCTCGTTAACCAAAATTCGGTAGCTGTCTTCCACCGCTCCAGCGCCTTGTGGCGGTGCCTTAGCGCGAATAATTCGGATAAGTTGGCTCTCGCCGGGGTTAAGCTTAATCATTGGCGGACTGGCCAATAATCCTCGTGAGGGTGTGAGCTGATCGCCTGTTTCGCCCTGCGACCACTGATAAACGCGCACTTGCGCGTTTATCATAGTGTCAGCAGTATTACTAAGGGTCAGGCCACTGGCGTTTTCTCTAGCTTGTAAGCTTAAGGAGATGGGAGAGACCTGTAGGCCACTTGCCATCGCTCCACTACCCAATAATAATAAGCTAGAGACAACAGCGGGTCTCGCAACACGGCGTAACCAGAGACTTAACATAGATATCAGTAGATTACAGAAGCGGTAATAGTATCCGAATATGTATCTTGCTTAACATCGGTGCTGCCCGTTATTGTGGCAAATACAGAATGTGTGATAGGCGTGGCTACGCCAGTTCCTATACCCGCAACACCGTTACCAGTTAATTCAAGAGTTCCTGCATTACCCCAAACTTTGTCACCCGCTAAAGTAGAGTGCAACTGATATGCAATAGTGTCGCCTAAAAGCCCGGTCATAAGACCTTCACCGGTAGTGCTTAATGGTTTGCCCTTCGTTGTTAGGTTAATGACGTAAGGTGCGTCAGTAGAGCACATTACTGAAATATCTCCAGCAGATTTTTTATTTGAAATTGTCCCATCTGCCAATGCAGTACCGGCAGCAATGTCAGTAAAACTAATAGCAGCGGCAGCAGCGTCTATAGCGCAAACTGAAGTAATGGTCGTCGTGATTCCAAACTCAGATGTCTTTGTGCCAGAAGCATTCGCAGACATAGCAGTGAATCCACCAATAGTAATTAATGTAGCGGTCATTAAAGATTTTTTAAATTGCATGGTAAAGCTCCAAGGGTTAGATTTATTAGTGTTTCGATCATGTGAAGTCCAACACGCAGATGAACACTGAACTTCATCATGCTATAAAGCTAAAATCACATCTTCTGGCAACTTAGAACTCACTGGCATAGTGTATCCACTTAAGGATAATAATTTATACATAGCCTATAACAAACTATATACAATCTGAAACTATATACCAAAATATGTATGTATATTGTAACACATTTTGAGTACATATGCTCACTGAACTTCTAATTAGACTCAATAATAGACTAATAAACCACTCAAAATAGACCGGTATAATGGGACTATTTATATAAAACCAGTTTGGACACCAATACGACAAGTGGTAATCAAAGGTTTTATTTGATTATTTAAATTCAAGAAATGAAAAAAACTACGGTTCATTGTGGTTTTAGAGCTGGTATTTGATTTTTATCAAACATTAGAACAATCAGAGTGAGCCTTTCCTAAAAACTGTGTAACTACTTATCTCGCCGAATTATTTAATTTATAAATTAAACCCGTACGATTATTAACTTGCTTTTTCTCATACATATTTCTCAAGTGTTTCTTTACAGTATTAATAGTAATAAATAACTGATTTGCAATTTCTATATTCGAGTGTCCTTTTACAATCAACCGATAAATCTCCAACTCTCTGTTAGAAAGTATGGTTTTAGGTTCCGCGTCCGAATTAACTAGCACATTAACAGTGGCAATTTCTTTGATGCGCATCGAATTTATAACTAAGTGCTGCATATGTGTAGATAGTGTCTGTAGAACTGCTTTATCATTTCTCGTAAAAACCCTTTCTCCTTTAAATCTGACAAATCCTATTCCTGCATAAATAGCAGTTGCGGTAGAAAGATACATAACCATCTGATCAATAATTTCATGACGCTCGATAAACTTATGATAAGAGGAGCTTAACAGCTGTTTTGGCGTTGCCATCTCTCCTATTAGGTATACAGACTCTTTGCTACCTCCTAAATTGGACAAATGCTTTTTAGGATGCATCACATCATTCATGTTGTGAGTCTCTTTATAGTCAAGAATCAGTTGTTCGCTGAAATTATAGAACTTCAAGCTATGCATATCACACTTTTCGTCTGCATGCCAAAGTAAGGAATGATGGAATTGAAAAAGCTCAGAAAATAACGGTTGAATCTGCTTGTGATCGGAGAGAGAGCCATTAATAAAATGTATGATGTTCCGATAATCTGCTTTCTTTAAATTCATAATTCATCCTCACATCTTGTTCTAAGGATACAAGTTTGCTCGTTAATATCGATGCTTCCAGTGCAAAAGAGCTAAAAAACTATCTTTTAAAATTATCCTTTTAGGTAATATACAGTAGCTTGATAATTTGGAATGATAGGTTTCAACATTCATGCTACAGAGCTTAAGACAAGGAAGTCAAATGAAGACAACAGGTTTTATTTACGATGAAAGCTATTTCTGGCACGATAATGGCTCAGGTGCATTGCATTTAGCGTCAGGTGGTTACGTACAAAGTCACGTATACGGAGAAGATCCTGAAACGAAAAGACGTTTTAAAAACTTGATGGATATCTGTGGTTTGACTCCTCAGTTGGAGTCGATAGCTCCGGAACGCGCTACAAGAGAAGATATTGAACTATTTCACCTGCCAAGCTATATTGATAAAGTGAAAGAATTGAGTGACGCAAACGGTGGTGATGCAGGACAAATTGCTATTGTAGGTAGAGGCTCTTATGAAATTGCTCTCCTATCTGCAGGTGGAGCAATGACTGCTGTAGATTCTGTCATGGATGGGAATGTGCAAAACGTTTACGCATTAACAAGACCACCAGGCCATCATGCTGAAGCACAAGAAGGCATGGGATTTTGCTTATTTAATAATGTAGCAATCGCAGCAAAGCATGCTAAACGAAAATATAATTTAGAGCGTATTCTTGTACTTGATTGGGATGTCCACCATGGTAATGGTACAGAACAGGCATTCTACGAGGATGACAGCACATTATTCATCTCACTACATCAAGATCGCTTATTCCCTGCCGAGCGTGGTTATGTTGAGCACACTGGTGAAGGCAAAGGTGAGGGCTATAATATCAATATTCCATTGCCAGCTGGTACTGGGAACGCTGGGTATATGAATGCATTTGAGAAGATTGTTGGTCCAATTGTTGATCAATTTAAACCTGAGCTTATCATAGTATCCGCAGGACAAGATCCAAACTTCTTCGATCCATTAGCGCGAATGATGGTGACAGCAGACGGTTTCGGACGCTTTGCAAATTTTATGAAAAATCTTGCTGAAAAACATTGTGATGGCCGTCTAGTATTGTGTCATGAAGGAGGATACAGCGCTGCATACGTTCCTTTCTGCTCATTGGCTATTGTAGAAGCAATAAGCGGAATAAAAACAGATGTAGAAGATCCATTCATGGAAGGCTTCGGTTGTCCAGTTGAGACGTTATTTCCTCATGAAGAAGATGCAGTTCAAGCAGTAATTAAAGAGCAATCAAAATACTGGAAATTTGGATAATGCAATATCTTCTTATGTTCACTTGGTCCTAAAATATATATATGTTATTAGTGCGTATATAGATTGCTCTATAATGAAGAAGTCGTTGTAAAAATTGGTAAGTATTCGATTTATTTTATTTATTAGAGGTCTTATAGTTAGTATGATTATCGAGTTATTAACTGTAAAAACTATAATTTTCCTTTAATATATTAATTTTATTTTTTAAAATATTTATTTATATAAATAGATGATGCTTTCTAATTCACTTCGGAAAGCAACCTATTTGGTGCTTAGCGATATTTTAATGCTGCAAATGGAATTCAGCAATATAGTCAAACAAAAACAACCAAGGAGAGGGGTTTTATGAATACTCAAAAATTAGACAATGAGTTGTCTGCAAGCCAACAAGTCACTAATTGGCTGCAAGATTTTGATCAAGCTTTGAAGACGAAAAATATAGACAAAGCAGTTGAGTGTTTTGAAACAGAAGGTTACTGGCGTGATTTAGTCTCATTTACTTGGAATATAAAAACGTTAGAGGGGCAAGATGACATTAAAGATATGCTTTCACATACCTTGGAAACTACTGAGCCGTATGAATGGCAGCTTGATGGAGAAGCAGTGGAAAATGATGGTGTACTAGAAGCTTGGATAAGCTTTAATACCAAAGTATCAAAAGGCTATGGACATTTACGTTTACGTAATAACAAAGCTTGGACATTATTAACCACTATGATCGAACTCAAAGAATTCCCTGAAAAACGCAAAAAATTACGCTCAAAGGGTGCTGAGCATGGTGTTAACCCTGATCGTTTAACATGGCAGGAAAAACGTGAGCTTGAAGAGAAAAATCTTGGCTACAGCGATCAACCTTATTGCTTGGTTATTGGTGGCGGACAGGGTGGTATAGGTCTAGGAGCGCGCTTACGACAACTTGAGGTTCCTACAATTGTCATTGATAAACAACCGAGGCCTGGTGATACGTGGCGTAACCGTTATAAATCGTTATGTTTACATGATCCTGTATGGTACGACCACATGCCATATATTCCTTTTCCTGAAAACTGGCCAGTATTCACGCCAAAAGACAAGGTTGGTGATTGGCTAGAAATGTACACTAAAATTATGGAGTTAAACTACTGGGGGTCAACTGAGTGTATCAGTGCTACTTTTGATGAAGAATTACAGCAGTGGAATGTAGAGGTTAATAGAGCAGGTGAACGTTTAGTCTTACATCCTAAACAGTTAGTTTTAGCTACTGGTATGTCAGGATTACCAAACGTCCCTGAAATTCCTGGTATGGAAGACTTTGCTGGAGAGCAACAGCACTCTAGCCAACACCCAGGCGGTGAAGCTTATCGAGATAAGAAATGTGTTGTGTTAGGTGCCAATAACTCAGCGCATGATATTTGTGCCGCCCTTTGGGAAAACGGTGCAGATGTCACTATGATACAACGATCATCGACTCATATTATTAAATCAGATACGTTGATGGATGAAGTGTTAGGGGGTTTGTACTCAGAAGAAGCCGTTGAAAACGGAATAACCACCTATAAAGCAGATCTGACTTTTGGTTCTATTCCTTTCAAAATTATGCCGCAATTTCATGAGCCTGTTTATCGTAAAGTCGCCGATTTAGATGCTGATTTTTATAAAAGACTAACCGATGCAGGCTTCATGCTCGACTTTGGGGAAGATCATACTGGTCTTTTTATGAAATACTTACGCCGAGGCTCTGGTTACTATATCGATGTAGGTGCTTCTGAACTTGTCGCAGAAGGTAAGATAAAGCTTAAACCCAAAGTAGGTATTGATCATATTAAATCTCATTCAGTGGTACTAACTGATGGCACAGAACTAGAAGCTGATCTAATTGTATATGCCACTGGATATGGCTCCATGAATGGTTGGGCAGCCAAAATAATTTCACAAGAAGTAGCCGATAAAGTCGGTAAGTGTTGGGGCATGGGCTCAGATACAGCTAAAGACCCAGGCCCTTGGGAAGGTGAATTAAGAAATATGTGGAAACCAACGCAACAACAGGCATTATGGTTCCATGGTGGTAACTTACATCAGTCTCGACATTATTCTCAATACTTGTCGCTGCAGCTTAAAGCCAGAATGGAGGGTATAGAGACCCCAGTTTATGGTTTGCAAGAAGTTCATCACTTAGAATAAGTTTAATATTACTGCTGTGAGTAGCTTATAAAAAATGATAAATTTGATGGCCATACTGGTTTTGCTCAGTATGGCCATTTTTATATTAGGCCGTGTCATCAATTAGTATGGCTTATTCTGATATAAGCCATACTAATTATATGTATAGCAAACAGATTCAGTTAATGTTTACCATAGTGAAGATTGTAATGATTACTTGGACATCAAATGTACATTACATTTGAGCGGCTATTAACTAAACTGACTAGTTATTTATGATATAAACATAATCCCATGAACTTAATACTACATAGACTTCATTGGATTTATGTTTATCTAAAGCTTTATTCATATAAAAAATATAAACATAAACCCTTGTTAAATATAAATATAATATCTATTTTTTTAGAAATTAAAAAAATTTGATTCATGAACTATTCGAAAATCGCAGTTTTTTGGCACTAATCCACGATTTTGATCACTCCACTTCATAAACCTAAACTTAGTATTTCATAACTTAGCGAATAGGCGATAATATCCATTATGTAAGTTTTGGACAAATAACTGTGCATATCGCCAAGTTGCAATCAAACCTGCTGATACTTTTAGTTCTAAGAGGCTCTTTACTTTATATTTCTCATTTATCGGTATAGATAATAAGTCTGATAAGCTGATATCTAGCTCAGATATTTTTGAATACAATCTGGATAGTTAATTTAGTATTTTATGTTCGAATGAATTCAGTCTATTTTGATTAGTTCCCTTATGGCGGTCTGTTTTAAGTAGTCTATTAATAGGTTTGAAGGGAGAAATTCCTGGTTCCCTTAGGGTATACCCTAATAAAATTATTCTAAACTAACTTCTCTAAAATCATTTAGTCATGATATTGGTCTTTAGAGGTACATAGTTTTCCAGAAATTTTTCTCGTTTGATATCCAATAATTTTTGGAATCGGGAATGTAATAGCTAAAATCACCAACTGAAGCAACCCACCCCTTATACGAAACAGAGCTTTCGGGAGAATAATCATAATCAGTATGTAAGTAAATCTGTCTATCAAAATTTATATAGTATCTTGGTAGCCTCGATTTTATTTGATTAATAGCATCAAGAAAATTACCTTCTAGTTCATGCCCACTAGATAAATTATATTCAATAGAAGAATATAATTTATCTAGACTTTCTTGAGAAAAACCATAAAAAATTATGTGCTCTAAATTAGAAGTACTTAAAACAATCGTTTCATCTAATTCTAAATACTTAGCAAAATTTTCTTTCTTTAATTTAGATATACCACCTCTTGAGTTTTTTAAGCCACTATAAAACGTTTCTAAGGTAATATGTCCTTTATCAAGTAAAGCTTTAGCCTCTACCTCTTCATCTAATTGATAGTGGTATTTATAATCTAAAACCCAGTAGCTCATATTATTGCAAACAAAATATGCAACAGACTTTTCATTTAGCCATAAGTCTTCAAGTACTTGCTCATCTAATCTAAACATAATTTTCCTATAGCAGTATTTTTTAATACTTTAGCAACTGGTACGCATTGATTAGCAATAACAGGCTATGAGCCTATATTCTATAGATCGATGCCTGTATAGCGCATCGATCTATATGACCCAGAGGTAATAAAGTAATGATCAAACAAAAAAGTTTTAAACCTTATTCATCAGAAATATTACCAGTAGGATTCGTTTATCCTGCTGCTTACATCCAATTGACAAAACATACAGAAACAGTCAAGTCTGATGAGTATTCTCAATGGTGGTTCTTAGACTCTACAACTGAAGGAGCGAAACTATCATATAGTCTTAGAAACAATAAAATTAAGGATTTTAACTTAGTTCCATTCGCTCAAAACAGCGAATGGATGGCTTACTTTGATGGCGATGATTGTTCAGGTGATCCAAGAGTAATAGTAGTTGATCTTACTTATTTGCCTTCATTCATGATATTCGAGAATTTTAATGAATGGCTTACTAAAGCTGAGCAGGATTACTGGTGATAGCTAATCTTAAGCTTGATAAGCTATCGTTTTGTACACCATGAAGTACACTGTGACTATCTCAGCAAGTTAAAACGTTTATACCATTAGCCTACAGCCTAATATTCAAGTCCTCACTAGGGAACTAAACTTATTTAATCAGTTTAGCAATTATCAACTCATTAAATTGGGTCGGTGCGTTATATAGGCATCGATGTGGTAGATGGATGAGACACCTAGGAATTTTCATACTCTCTAAGATTTTTGAACCTCAAACAATCCCAGCGTGGTTCAGCAGACGCATCAAAGAAAGACTTTTTATGGTATTTATCTGCCCAATATGATATTGATAATGTCGCAAACCTAGAGAGCATAAAAATATTACTGCAAACCCCAGTATAAACCATAAAATATGCGGCATCTTTTTAGTGAAAAAACGGTACAGCCTTAAAAAGGCAGTAAACCGTAACAGTGGAATGATTAGATAATTAAAATACTAAAAGAGTATCATGTGGGGATTATTTGCATAACGGATGGTAAAAAAAAGGGGGAGGGAGGTAATACCTGCTTTTTTATGAATGTTTTTTATTAGGAAAGGTCATGTTTCTTCGTTTTATTGCGCGTCATAGCACATTAATTATGCCAGTTTGCGCCATTGTGGGTTTTGTTTTTCCAAACTTATCCAATGCGGTATTGGTATATTTACCCCAAATACTGTTCTTCTTGATGTTTTTTACTTTACTGGGCATCGATCAGTATGCGCTGTTAAAGCGTATAGCGACAAGCTATGTGTGGGTTTTTGCCTTGCTACAAAGCGGGGGTATGAGTCTGGTTTTAATATTAATTGCCTATGCACTCGGTGTACGTGGCGATTGGCTACTGGCTATTGCAGGTCTTGGTGCCACCGCTCCATTGTTTGGTAGTGGTGCGTTGGTCAATGCGGTGGGGTTTGATGCACAACTGGCGACGGCAAAAACTATAGCTGCTACGCTCGTTATGCCATGTACATTATTAGGCGTACTGTGGCTATTAGGCGATGGAAACGCGCATTTAGACGTTGGTCTTTATATCAAACGCTTGTTGGTTTACATTGTTATGCCAATGGTGCTGGCTGTGGGGGTGCGTCGGTTCGTTTCACCTGCTATTTTGACACGTTATTATCCCAAAATTGGACAGTTTAATATTTTACTACTGATGTTGTTTCCACTGGGACTGATGGCAGGGTTTCGTACTACCTTTGACCATAATCCGTGGCAAGCGTTATTATTGCTAGTGCTAAGCTCTGTATTGGCCTTGGTGTTTTATTTTACCGCTTATATCATCTATCGGCGTTTTGGCTATGAAAACGCCATTGTCGCGGCGCTGGTGTGTGGCGGGCGCAATGTATTACTTGCTTACACCATAACTGTGCCCTTTATGGGTGCGGTATTTCTACCGTTACTGGGTGCTTTTCAATTACCAGCATTTTGCTTGCCCTTACTGGGTAAATATATGGCAAAACGCCATACAACATAAAACTCGATCTATGGATTTAAAATCAGGTTTCTGAGCTATGCTGAAGAAACCGTACAACTAAACTTGGTAAACTAAGCGTATTAACCGAAGTTTACCATGACCAAGAAAGTAAGAACTTATAGCGCCTAATTTAAAGCCGAAGCCGTCAAGAAGCTAGTAGATAATAACGGCAATATTTTAGCCACTGCAAAGCAGCTTGGCATCACCTTATCTAACTAGCATAACAAAGCTAATCAATGCAAGCTTGCAAGGACTGAGCAGTATGATCCTGAACTAATATAAGCGATAGTGTATTCCGTTCTTACGTACTTGATATACAAGGATCCCAGCCTGTACTATGAACTTAATAGCATATAGACTTCATTTAACATAATATACATTATGCGAAAACAAACCAATAGCTTTGGAGAGTAGACTCATAATATTTATACAGCTCCATTTAGAAACTTCCATGGTTATCTCTATGACTTTTATTAAAAATTTATAACCTTTTTACATCATATGTAGATATCAATAAAAATAACACTCATCACTGGCTAGCGACAGGTTTCTAGTAAATGCTTTCGTAAGGACTTGCTATCCTCATTTAAAATCACATCCGCCACTCGGCAACTAGCATCGTCATCGATGCCACTACATGACAACTCATAATAAACATTGCTGCCATGTGCCAAACTTACTTGTACCAATCCTTGGTTAGTCATTGAAAACCGTTTGTCTTGTGCATAATCAGGATCTTGCGAATCCCACAATACGTCATAACCAACATGACAAGATATTTGCTCTCTATCAAAATAATCCTGCTCAATTTGCATCGCTGCTTGTAAATCTGGGTCGGCATACTGTTGCAATACGATTGGATTATCCATGCCTTGATTGCTGACGTCTTGCTGATACATGTCGCTAATGGTCGCTATTTTTATGGCTGCATAGGTCTGAGTCGACTCTACTATATTCGCTATAGCAGAATTGGTTGCTATCAGTCCTATGATTAGCAGCGTCAATGAGTAATGTGTTGGCATAGCGTTCTCTACGAGCTTCAATGATATAAGTGTTATAAACCATTACATCATAACCATATTATGACTCTGCTGTATTATCGTATCATTCCGGTTTATCTACTAGAAATAATCTATTACATAATAATTTTTACATAGTAACTTTGTAAAACTTGCTCATTAAGGATGCTTTATGACGATATTATCTACTTTTAAAGACCGCTCGTCTAAATTAACCATTGGCGGCGCATTGGCTTTGGTGCTAACAGCAACGGGCTGTCAATCTTCTGCTGAATCCAATACAGCTATTACCAATCAATCTAATGGCCACTCATCAACGCCCACAGTCTCCGACATCAGTCAACAAACCCTTAAGCAGCAAGCCGTACGTATTCAGCGCGCGCTTGCGAATCAAGACTTTGCTCGCATCACCAATGACATTCATCCAACCCGTGGCGTTCGTTTTTCGATGTATGCCTATGTGCGTCCTGAGACTGATAAAGTCTTTAGCCGTGAACAATTCGCGCAATATTTACAACAGTCCAAAGTGCGCTTTACTTGGGGTGAAAAAGACGGTACTGGCGATCTACTAGTCACGCCACTACCTATATATTTAGACACATGGATTGATGCTAGAAAATTTAACAATGCTAGTATTAGTATTAATGAATTCCAACACAGCGGCAATATGATTAATAACCTAAAGAAGATTTATCCCAATTCAGAAGTTGTCGAGTTTTATCATAAAGGCTCAGAGGAATACGCTGGTATGGATTGGCGCATCATGCGCTTAGTGTTTGAAGAATATCAAGGCAAACGCTATTTGGTCGCTATTGTGAATGAGCAATGGACAGTTTAAATAATTTTTATCTATAAAACATGTATTTAAATAAAGAATGAGTAATAAAAAAGGCAGTGTCACCGAAGCCATACACTGCCCTTTTTATTATTTTTCCGCCTGTATATTCAGAATTCAACATAAATGTTAAATACTAATGATCTTATTAAAGTGGCGTTTGGCGAAAAAACTTCACCATAATCTCATAGATATCTGGATAAGCATCCACCAATTTTTGCGGTGTTTCAAAAAACACTTCGCTCAGAACCGCAAAAAACTCCGCAGGATTGGTAGCGCCATAACGATCTAGTCCTGCCTTACGATGAGTCTGAAAGTCTTCAAAGTCACGTGTCATAATCTCAGTCCAGCGCGCAGGATCCATATCGGGTTGCAGTGGTGGAAAGCCATTGGCACGGCCATTTAACATATCAAGTTTATGCACAAATTCGTGGATGACAACGTTATGACCATCGCGCTCGCCTGAGTGCCTCGCATCTTTCCATGACAGAATAACGGGGCCGCGCAGCCACGCCTCACCGCTACGGTGCTGACTGCCCTCATGGACGATGCCCAGTTCATCGACAGTGGTGGTTTCGCTCTTGTAGGAACCAGGATAAATGATAATGGCTGACCAGCCAGCATACCATTCAAGGCTGAGATTTAAGATCGGCAGGCAAGCTTGCAGTGCAATCGATTGCCTGACAGCATCAGTAATCTCAAAACCTTGTGCACCTGTTATGGATTTATCTGCCAAAAACAACGTCGCCAGTTCAAACAAACGGTTTAGCTCGTCCTCGTTTAGCCGATCAAGTATCACGATCCGCTTGGCCGCTTGCATCCAGTCAGCATGAGTAAATTCACTATTGTCCAGTATACGCTGCTCGCGCCAGTCTTTTATCAGGCTAAACATGGTTGTTATCCTTGGGTTTTGTGGTTAGACACTGACGATAAAACAGTTTATCAGGCCTCTAACGACAACATATTCATAATTAATTTAATCAGAGTGTCTTTTTGATTGGGGTTAGATTCAGCGACCAGTAGCGTTAATGCCGCAAGCCCTGTGTTATTGATGACCATATCACCTTTATCATTCAGCAGTCGATTATTCCGATGCAAAAAATCCACGAACAAAAAAGCGCCGCTGCGTTTATTGCCATCGGTAAAAGGATGGTTTTTCACCATAAAGTACAGCAGGTGCGCCGCCTTACTTTCGATAGTCGGGTATGCAGGCTCACCAAACACGGTTTGCTCTAAGTTACCAAGTACACTACCCAAACCGTCACCACGAGGCTTAGCAAATAACTCAGTCGCCTCGCCCCTTTCTATCAGCTGCGATTTTAAATTATTGAGTGCTGCCATCGCCTCAGCCGGGCTGGGTAATACACCGCCTTCCTGCCCTGATGGGTCATCTAACAACCCTTCATCATAGCGTTGTAGCCATAAAAACGTCTGTGTATAACGACTGATTATCTCAATTAAACCGCGACCTTCATCGGTATTGAGCTCAGGACTTTGTGCTGTTTTTTTTATTAAATTTAACGCTTGTTGTAACTCAGCAGAGTTTTTATCAAGGCGCTGTTGGTTAAGCGTATATCCTTGTACCAAGTATTCGCGTAAGCGCTGGGTTGCCCAACGTCTAAACTGAACACCTTGAGGTGATTTGATCCGATAGCCCACCGAAATAACCACATCTAAGTCATAAAAGGTCACGGGTCGATCGGAATTTGCAATATGCATTTTTTGCATATTGCTTTTTTCGGACACTTCTTCATCGTTTATAGCATTGGCAATATGACGTGAAATCACTGATTGATCGCGACCAAATAGCTCAGTCATTTGTGCTTGCGATAGCCAAACGGTCTCTTGCTCAAAACGTACGTCTACTTGCGCCTTTCCATCAGCACTTTCATAGATCTCAATGGTCGAGTTGTCATTATTTTCAGTAGCCGTTCTTTCAGTAACTTCCATCTATAGAACCTCTATGCATACATTGATGATATGGATCAATGGCTATTTCTCATCGTGCCATGCCTTCCTCTTGTAAATACTCATGCAACCCTTCTGCAAACTGACGATATCCTGCAGCATTGGCATGAATCCGATCGGACTTTAGCGTGTCATCCGACAATACCGCTGACCAGCCACTCGAATAGATAGGTATATCTTTAGTTTCAGCAATATCTTCATACAACGGATTGTCACTGACTTTACCAAACAATGCACTGGCACTTAAATATGGCTCAGCAATAAGAACAACGTCGATGTTTGCAGATTTTAAGATATCGATAGTCGCAGTGATATTGGCACGCGTCGTATCAGGCTGAACGCGCTGTAAGACATCGTTGCCACCCACGCCAAGTAGTACTAAATCAGGTGCTTGTTTGGTGATGTCAACCACTCGATCCAGCACATCGGCAGATGTATCTCCATTGACACCTGCATTAATAACTTTCCATTTACTCAAATCAGCAAGTACCGCAGGATAGGCAGTATCTGTGCTAGCGCCATAGCCATAAGTCAGTGAGTCGCCGAGTGCAACCACTGTACTACCAGCTGGCAAGGTGTCGTGTTGTGGCTTACTACCACACCCTGTCATACTGATAGTCGCTACCAATCCTAGACTAGCTAGCACCAAAAACTTACTACGTATCTCCATGTCTGCTCTTTTCCTATTCCCCACACCCATTGAGTTAAATTTATCAGAATTTAGTTTAGATTGCTAAAAGCCTATGATTAAACGCTTGTTATATATTACTCAGCAACCGTTGTATAGTTAATACAGGAGATAGACTACCTGTTGGGTGCAATACAAGTGTTACTCTGCTTAGCATAGACAGTGTTATTCATCATAAAGTATAAACGTTAACAAGGATACGTCTCGCAAAGGTATGACCTTTACGGTCTATAGAAAAGTCGCTAATGATAACAATAACGGGACGTTTACCAGCTCGTTTGTATTGGGTGGTCAGATTAAAGGGCAGCCACCTGAGCTATACATGATCTACAGTGTATTACAACAACCAATAAAAAACCGGAGTAGCGCTGAATAAACAGCCCTACTCCGGTTTCGTTTAACGTCCTTGAATGCCATCATAACGATATCGCATTCAGTGTTGTGTAATCTACCTCATGACCTGGTACATGGAAGACTCACTGGACTGCACCTAGATAACGTCCCTAGTGCATTAGCTCAATCATGATTGCGTGATTGCGCCAGCGAGCTAATGACACTAGGGACGTTATCTAGGTATTAGCAGGACTGAAACAGTCTTCCTTGGGTAAAATGTAATGGCTTGACTCGTGGACGACGCAACGTCGCCCCTCACCGTAAACGGCGAAACGCTAAATCTCACAACGGACTAAGTTTGCCTCATAACGATTAATACTGTCAATACATAATTACAAAATCAAATCCCACACGACACTATGTGTCGCAGGCTATATATTCCCTTACAAAAGTCCTTGATATTTTCTCTGAAACGCGCTTTTATGTTGCTACAAAATTGCGCGTTCTGACAAAATAAAAATTAAGGCAAATTTCTATGAGTCTGTCATTCTCACAAATTCAACAAGCTTGGCAAGTCCAAGATCCCAGCTTGGTCGATAAATTATGTACATTGGCAACTCAAGCTGAAGCCATTCCTGAGACACCTATCCCCGAACATGAACTGACTTTTGATCGGTTTTTAGATAAGATATTTAGCCATCAGTTTCGGGAGCAACACCCCGACGTACAGTTTGCAGAGCGTGTGGCAATGATTGCCAAACTTGAGGTAGACGAAGGCGTTTCCCCTCTACCTGATCGCTACAAAATCCATTTAATATTAACTGCACTGTGGGAAGATGGCAGCGCATACTCTAGAACCATTTTAAAACAAGCCATCACAGCTTTACCAGTCAGCTATGGTGTGTGGAAAGGCTTGAAGCGTATTTATAAGCAAGCAGAATTTTCTCAAGATTATGAGATATTCGGACAAATTGCCGCCAAAGTTGATTTGCAGCGATTCGACCAAACTGTTAGCTCACCAGTTAGTCTTGCCACCAAAACCTATATGAGCCTCAGAGCATGGCGATATCTGCGGCAGCTAGGTCAGCAAATGCCTATCGGCTATATTGATGCTGCCGTCTCTGTACTCGCCAGCTATGACGAAACCATGATGGCAGGCAGCCCTGAACAAATGAGAAGCTGGGTGCTCAATCATATCTGCTTCCACAACAGCCTTGATTATGGTGTAAATCGTTTTAGCAGTCGTTCACCTCGCAAGCTCTTCGATGCTAAAGGCCGCGCTTTCTTCGATGCGTGGCAACGAGATGCTGAGCCACTTATTCAGCTACTGGCTATCGCTAAAAACGAGGCGATCAGACAGTTCGCAACCGATAGCCTAAAGCATGACTTTAAGACCCAGCTACGTGACGTGAGTAGTGAGACGCTGCAATATCTATCTGCCGGACAGGTGCATAGTAAAGCGCGTGATGAGATGATTGTTTGGCTATTAGAGAATTCACCACATTTTGAAAAGTCTAAATTTCAAGCGTTAGGCTTGCATCAAGTGGTACTACAGCTACTCCATTCACACTATCCTGCTGCCTATCAGTATGCGATTGGCTATGCCAAAAGCTATGCCCAAGACTTATCGCTTACTGAGCTGATGCTACTGGCCATGTCAGATTATGAGCCTGTTAGAATATTTGCAATCAACAATATCTTAAGTCGTGACCCTATTGCGGATATTGGTGTCAATGGCTGGGGGCAACTGTTAGATACAGAGCATCACCATCAAACCGCGAGCAAACAACTTAGCAAACACTTTACGAGGCGCGATTTAACCCCTGAGTGGTTCTTTGAACGATTGACTAGCGGCAGAACACACAGCGTAAAATTTGCCATAAAAAAACTGCCTGAGCTTTATAGCGCCAAAGAGCTAGGGACTGAATACTTTATTCGCGTTGCCCAGCAGTTAGATATACTAGAGCAACAGGACTTCTCTGCTCATAACGACAGCTACTGCATGGACTTTGCGTTGGATCAGCTCAGACGTTTGGATTTGAGCCAAGTAAACGCTGCCGTGTGGCAAATGCTGCTATTACATCCACTATCGCAAGCGACTATTACCGATTGGTTTGATGAAGATGTACTGTCAGCGGCGACGCTTGATATGAGCTATTGGCATGCACTTGCCTATGAGCCTAATTGGCAAGTGAGTGAATATATTGAACAATTAAAATCTGCTGAAACTCCTATTAAAAACTGGCAAAAGCACTTGGCCTTTGATGAGTACTTAGCAGAAAACGTGAGGGATTGGCTGTCTGATGTGCGTCGGTTTGCGCCGATAGATTTAGGTTTCGACTGGCTTATGAATCTTGCGCATAGCGAACAAGCACTCTATCGTGAATTTGCGATTGAACGCATTAACAAAGGATTCTTGCCTGCTGACTTTATCGCATATCTCGACAGCAATGAAGACGACTCTACTGACAACGCTTCCAGTAATAGCACTGACAATAAAGACTCAAATAGCGATGCTACTACTGAAGTAGATTTAACCGGCCAACGCTATTTATTTACAGGCAAAATGCAAAGCATGACTCGTGGCGAGGCCGAAAAAGTTGTGAAAGCAGCTAATGGTGCCATCAGTGGTGCTGTCAACGGCAAGTTAGATTACTTGGTCATCGGTGATGATGGTTCACCGTTATACGGTAATGGCCGTAAAGGTAGCAAGCAAGTTAAAGCCGAAAGCTTAATCGCCGATGGTGCGCCTCTAAAGATTATTTCCGAAACCGCATTTTTGCAGATGCTAAGTGGTCAATCGAGAGAGGTATCTGAAGATGATACTTTTGCAGGTGCCAATGCACTGTGGCATATGGCAACAGATGACGCTACTGCACCTATCAGTGAGCTTGCGATCAGCTACCTCAGTCATCATCATGAACAGATCTGCATGGCATTGACAGACAGACCAGTCGATCCCGATGCGATTATCCCTTCTTCATTTTTTGATGCGGAGCGTGTCATTCCTTTACTGCAACACCGTAACAGCCAGCTGCGAGAATTTGGCTTATTACTGAGTGAGTATGAGATGACGACGTGGCAACCGACGCCAGCCCTATGGCTGATGATGGCAGAATCTCCCTATACGGATATCACTCAACTGCTAAAGCGTGCGCTATTGGACAAGCCATCTGTTGCCAATCGTCGCTACCACGTCCAGTCAGCACAATTGAATGCTGACATGTTGAATGCATTGATTGAAAGCAAAGCGCGATTCGCTCGCCAAATCGGCATCACCTTGCTGCAGCGTCATGCCAATTTCCAAGATGTGCAGTCTTTATATCGATTGACCCAAAGCACAGACCGTGAAGTACGTTATGCCGCCGTGACCATGCTATGGAAACACTACAAGGCGCGTCACGTATCCCCAAACTGGCAGCCAACCAGTACCGATAAAGATGCTATTAAAGATAAAGACAGCAGCGCTCAACCACTCATAACAGAGCAGTCAGATAGACATTTGGCAAGCTTACCTGCAGAAATCGATCAGCTACTAATGCTACTACGTCGTGGTCTATTCGAGTTACCACCTGGTCGTCTAGGCAGTTCGCAAGAGCCAAGTGCTAGTGACAGTAATAAGCAAAAACATCAACGCTATTCAGATAAAAACTCAGTAGAGACATCTGAGTCAGATAGCAACATCACGCTAAAACCCATATCTGCGAGTCGTGCCAAATTGGCCTTGATTGAGACTTTTCGTGATGTAGCGTTGGCTGACAGCACCTTTGCGGCGCTCATTATGCCCACACTGTTCACCTTTACGCACTCGGCAGGCAAGATGGAGCGTCATGCGTGTTTGGTTGCCGTCACACGGTTATTGCATCGCTATCCTGAACTATCTAATAACCTGCAGCCAGTTGCATCTGCTTAACGGCTTTGGCAAACAGATATAGATAAAAGATACTTAAAAAATATGACGTCACCTCAACTGAGATAACACCATGAAAACAATAACACTCCCCTATTGGGGTCAAATCATTGGCTTAGTCAGTAAGGCCAACAGTACCCAAGCGGCAACTCAAAAGGCAACCAAGCAGGATGGGCGCAGTTTTTTTATTACCTGCCAGCAGCAAGCATCTGCCACGTTCTTATACGTCCTTGATCAACAAGGTGAGCAATTTAGCTTATCGACAACTGCGCTACCTTGTGCGATGCAAGCCATCACCGTGATAGATGACAATACGGTGGTAATGATTGGTGATGATGGCCATCTTTATCAAATGGATTGGCAAGCAAAGAAAGTTAAGAAGGCCAGTACTAAATCCTTGCTCGATACACCAGTTAATCTGCCTGACAATAATATCAGTGATAGTAATGTACAATCTGCTATAGGCCGTGCCGTAGCAATGGCGCCACTGCAAGATGCGCTGGCTATTTTATATCCAAAACACATCGTGGTATGGCCTTATCAGGACAGTCAAGCCAGCAGTACTGTCATCATCGAGCCTTATTCATCTTCTATAGCAGCATCAAGTAAGGAGTCCGTATTAACAGCGCTAGCAACCTCCAACGATGGCTCATGGCTAGTGGTAGCAGATAAAACAGGAGATGTTAGTAGCTATCAATGGACCTCAGATGAAACCCAGCTCAATCTAAGTAGCCGCAAAAAACTCCATCAAGGTAAAGTAAACGCGCTGTGTTTTGAGCCAGTCGGTCAGTACTTTTTCTCAGCCGGCACAGATAAGTGCTTGTACCGTACTCATGTCCAAGGCGATCTGCATCCTGTTAATAGAGCCAAGTCTAGCCAACACAGCGAAATGATCACGACGCTTTGTGTCTCAGACACTCGGTTGTTTACTGCCGCCGATGACAAGAGTGTTAAGTCATGGGCATTTGATAAGGGTCAGCCAAATAGCTGTAAAGAGGATCTAACCAAAGCTCGACAGATCGTCGTATCTTCTTACGCTGAACAACTAACGCTCATCGTAGTCAGTGCCGATCAGAGCTTACGTTTCATACCTATTGACCATACTCAAAGTACATCACAAAATAGCAAGCTGCTACCAGTCGCTTATATCATCAAAGATGGCTATCAGAGAATCAGCCAATTACTGACAGATACTTCAAACAATAATGATGTTTCGTTTAAAGAAGGTTTGGCGCTGCTACAAGCGCAAGCAGACGACCAAACATTAGAGCTGGTTGAAAAATTACTTACTGATAGCGACACGCTCACGGCCAACCAAGCATTGCAATTGGTACAGTGGATTGCGACAACCAAACTGGATAAAACCGCTCATGTATTAGAGCAGCAACTAAGCTCGGCGCACAGTGCAAAAGTACGTCTTGCTGCTTTTCATGCCTTGGCCGACCGCTCAGACACGACGAAGCGCCCGCTGCATTATCTAGAAGAAGCCTTTAAAAACCGTTACTACGAAGAGGTGGTGGCTTCTGCTTTACAAGGGTATCTAAAGATCGCAATGAAGGATGCCTCGAGCCAGCGCCGCATTTTACCTATCTTAAGAGAAGCGTTGTCACACAGTTTTGCAAATATTCGCAAGCAAGCATTGGCCTCGCTTGAGATACTATTGCCAGACGATAGCCCTCGAGCAGATTTGATGGCTCTAGACAGCCATCAATCAGACATTGTCCAATCAGGTCTAATTCGTCTGTATCAACGCGGTATGCTAAGCCACCTTGAAGTCTCGCGTCAGCTGATGCTACTACAAAACCATCGTGATACAGAGATTAGGCAAACGGCGTTTTACGTCTCATTACTGTCTCAGCCCAAGTTAATAGAGGCGTTGAAACAGCAAGGTGACACCCAAACATTACGTACCCTAACTGATTTTGATGACTTTCGCTTACTACGTGGCACGCTACTAGATAATGCTAACAGCACAGAGGAAAATAATAAGAGTGTTAAACAATCAGAATCCGATGAGGCGATCCGTTTAACCTTATCCACGCAAGATTTTATCTCACAAGCAGATGACACCCAATCACCTAAGTCTAAGAGTAAGAGTAAGAGTAAGGCTAAACCGACTGAATCTATAAAGCTAAGCAATGACACGTTAGAGCCTTTATTACAAAGCTTAAGCAATAGTCACGAAGACATCAGTTTCCGAGCGGCTTATGCGCTGGCTTGTCTGCAAGACAAACGTGCGTTTGGCACCCTGATTAGTCTAATGAGCCTTGAGGACAACGGCAGCATCCGTGCTGGTGTCGCCACCGCGCTTGGTCATTTAAATATAGAAGACGCCAAAGCAGTCCTACCGACATTACTAGACGATAAGGACGCTGGCGTGCGCCAAGTGGCCATGCAAGCCTATGGTAAATTGGCAGACAATGCATTGTCTTGGGCAGCGACGGGTTTTGCCTCTAAGCATCAAGATATTCACGAGCAGTCTTTAGCGCTGTTTTTAAAGCATGTCGCACCGGATAGCTCCAGTAGCCGTAATAGTAATGATAAAAGCGCTCAGATGTCGTCAGAGATGACAGACATACTGCTACAAGCGTTAAACAACCCTTTTACCAGTATTCGGTTAGAAGTGGTTAAAGTTTTGTTAAACCGCCAATTCGAGCAGTCATCTGACAATGTTTCTAAAAATGCTTCTGACAGCGCTATCGTTGACATCATCGAACTATTACAGCAAAGCCTCTTTGAAGACGTGCATCAAGTTGCGATAGAAGAATGGCAACGTATGTTGCTGTCGATGACATCGAAACATAAATCCAATAACACTGAAGAAACTAATCACCAAAAGACTAATCAAGCCGTTTTGACCTTGTTTTTCGCAGATACGTTTGCCGCTATCCGTAAGCAAGCCTTTGACATAGCACTTAAGCAAAGCAAGCATTTAGGGTTTACTGACGTCATGTTAAATGCGCTTGCCAGCCCTTATGCGGATACCAAGCAACTGGCTCTGACGACAGTGCAAGCCCGCGCCAATACTAGTCAGTTGACACAACTGATGCCAGCGCTAGTGGCTATGCTCGCTGATGACAGTGTTGAGCTGCGCAAACAAGCTTTGACGGTCGCTTTGGCGCTGACTGACTTACAGCCGACTATTTTAGCTGATCAAAATAGCACCGATGATCAATCAAGTCATCACGATGCCTTAATCACTGCAGCCTTAAATAGCCCTTATCCTGATATCCAGCTAACAATAGCTCAACTACTGGCCAGCCAATCTCGCTTATATGCTAACGAAGAACAGGCAAAGCGGAGTGATGAGCAAGCGTACCACGTATTCCAGCACTATCTAGAACTGCCTATGCCCCCTCATGACCGCTATACCCAGTGGCACAGTGAGGTAAGCCAAGCACTGCTTGGTTTGTCTAAATTAGCATACCCATCAAGGCATGATGCGCTGGGTTGGTACACTAAATACTTACATCATCCCGATGCCGATTTTAAATCACTTGCACCAAAACTCACGCAAATAGTCTCTTTTGAGGACATTGATCGACTGGTCAAATGGCAAAAAGATGAACGCGCTATCATCAGTCAATCTGCCAGTTTGTGTTTGGCTATTTTAGGTGATGCAAGAGGACAATACTTCCTCACTCATGACATGAAAGGCGAAACAGACAACCTTAGTACGCTTGTTGCACCGATGACGCCTACTCATTGGCTACAAGCGCAACATGGTTTAGGTATTACACATGCACGGCAATTACAGCCTTTGTTTAAGTCAGAGTCTTATGCAGTAGCAGCCAGACTATTATTGATATTCAATGACTTACAAGGTGGTAGGCAAGCTTCTGAAACAGACGTTATTTATACTGTCAGACCCAGCCGACTGATAGAAGCATTAAGCTTTGCCGATAATGACACGGCAATAGTCTATGCCAATATACTCGCTCGTTACCCCAATGACGTACAACACCCTAATAACCAGCAAGCCCTATCGTCAGCGTGGCAGTATCTGAGTGATTACTTATCACGTCAATTAGGCGGTGTTTTATCGTCTCATTCTGAAGTCATCACGATGATGATGGATGCCATGCCAAACACGGCAGATAAAAGCAGCGCTAAAGAAAAACCGCATAATACGGCTTCTATCCGAGCAAGTGTCCTGACAACCGTCAGTACCGAAAACTTACAACAGCTCGCCAACCTCAGTCGACATCAGCAGCCATTGGTACGCGCACAAACTATTGACGTTATCTGCAACTTATCTGAATTACTCGCCCATGACTACTATGACGATGAGGACGATATTTTTGAGACATTACAAAAATGGCAACGCAGTTTGCAGGTATTGTTAAGTGCTCACCCAGTTACGGCCATCGTTAATGATGTAGCAGGCGATACGCAAGCAGCTGGTAGCTCTCCTACTGGCAAACAAGACAGTTCTGAGGTGCATTATCCATACCAGTCTCTTGCCTTTGGTGCTTGGATTGGCGTCATACGCGCAGGTGATGATTATTACTCTAATAGCAGTACCACAGACCAAGCCATTCGAGGGTTGATGTGGCTTGCTACTCAATCATCGCAGCTTGATGCTAATAACGATGAGGACTGGCGAGACAGTACCAGTCGCGTGTTATTGCCATTATTGAACCATAACAGTTTTGACACTCGTGAATTGGCTTGGGAATGCTTGTACAAGCTAAACATGCCTGCCAAAAAGCTGGCTGACTATGCCATGAGTACACTCTATCGAGATATGGTAAAACGCGGCTTGGATTTATTGCTAGATACCACAAAGAACGATGCTGTACAGCAGCAGAGTGAAACGATGGACACGGCCACCGTCACTAGTAGCGCAAACCAACAACTCATTGATTTATTAAAAACCAATAATCACACTTTAGCAGAAGAGGCTTATCAGCTGCTTAAAGGTCGATTAGGTCATCTGCCTGCCAGCCTACTTGGACTACAAACCTATTGTCAGTCGCTACTGTCTCAGATCGTAGCCGAATGGAAACAAGTCATTGTCACGCCCTTTGAAAATAGTCAATCGCCTTTAGCGCAACGTCAAGACAAACTGACGTTTTTGTTGCACGCTATCAAGAGTGATGACTGGAATGCAAAGTATCAAGCACTTAGTCAACTGGTTGAGTTTTATGACGTACTCTTTGCAGACAGCACGCTATTTAATAACTTGTTTGATTTTGCTGAAGACGCTCAGGCAAGCAATGAGAAATATCGTAGTTGGAACTTACTCGTTGAGGCACTCACGTCGTACCAATTCATCAATAAGAACACTTTAGATGGTCATTTAGAGAGCAGCTTTGATATTGTCGCTGCTGAACAGGTTGCCAATGAAGCACACTCACGACTATTAGCCTTACTTGATGATCCACATATCAACAAACCTAAACAGGTTATTTATTCCGATATCGCTGACCTGCGTAATACGTATTTGGTTGCGCCGTTACTACAGCGTTTAGAGAACCTGTTTGAGCGCGCACCAGAAAAGCATAAAGAGGAGCGTCAACATCTATTTGATACCTTAGTAAAAATCAGTGGTTACGACCAAAAAATTGAGGATTATTTGGACGAGTGTGAAGACACTCGTTGGTTACAATGTCAATATCCAAGAGACCCGCAAGTATTGTTGTCATTGTTTACCACCCTTATGAATCACAGTGATTATGCTCATGCCGCGCAGCTGTTACCGTCACTTGCATGGGTGAAGTCAAGCGGCAACGATTTATCCTCGCGCATTGATGCTGCTTTAGCGCTAGCTTACGAGCAGATGCCAGCTAACCATACCTTTAAATTGGTCGAGGCACTAGCCTATCGTGCTGAAAGACGACATAGCAGCATTGCTTCATTACAAAATGCCCTGCGTAATAAAGACGCCGATGTGCAATTTGTCGCGGCTGAAGGACTGGCTAAATGCGGTCATACCGATGGTATCAATATATTGATGGCCACGATAGATTATAATCCTGATGCTCAATTACGCAGCCGTAGTGTGTTAGCCATTGGCGAGCTGCTGGGCAATAATAACCAAAATAAAAATGCTAAAAATACCCACTCACCTGCGGAAAATGTAGATAAAAACTTACAGGTTCATATCTTATACAAAGCCTATGATAAGTTAATCAAATTGGCTGAAGATGACGAGCATTACCTGCAAGATGTGGCCAGTGAAGCATTGGGCCGTCTTGCACAAGGTGGCGACTTCGAGCACAGTCTACATATTTTTGAGCTACTAAAATCACATCTGTCAGACCCAACATTGACAACAACCAACCCAGCCATTATTCATTGGTTAAATGGACTGCGCTGGCTCGATACAATGCCTGCTTGGGAACAAATCCGCAGCTATATACGTATTCATCTTGATAAAGCCATATTTTTCCGTCCACAAAGACATGCGGTATGGTTACTGCAGATGAATGATAACGATGCCAATAAAGCATTAATCTTAGATATCTTAAAGCAAAAAAACTTAGACCGTGCTGTGCTCATGGCGGCTTATACGGCTGCACAGAAAACTTGGGGCAGTCTCGCGGCGCAGATTTATCCTTATGATTGGGCAGCCATCCAAAGCCATAATAATGACTTTATAGAAGACACAGAGCATTTGAGTTTAAAACGTATCATTGATAATAGCAGCATCGATGAGCTAGCAACATTCATTACACAGCATGGCGCACACTTGCCAGCCGATACCTTGATGGCACTGCAAAATGCCATTATGGCCAAGCAAGACATGCCAACATCGCAGCTGACCGCATTGATTAACAGTAATAATGCTCTGACACAGCATATTGGACTATGCTATCTGATCCAGTATCCTACCCACTATCTTGATAAAGAGATGGTTGCGACGTTGCAGCAGCGTTTTGGTACTGCAAGCGAGCAATGGCATACGCTTATCGACACCATCAACCGCAGTCCAACGACCATCAATAATAGTCAGTGGATTGATATGGTTGAGCAAGTGCGTGGCACCATCAAACAACTGGTTTGGCTAATCATGCGTCATGTCTCCATCACGACAGCCAAAGGAGCTGTCGACAAAGCAGCTACTAAGCAGATCGCGGCAATGCTTGATTGGCTCAATGATGCGCGTCAACCACTGACTATCACCTCCGTTCCATTACTCTCTACTACCGTCAGTGATTGGTGGCAGCAAGCGCTGTTAGCATTGCTGGCCAGACCAGTCGCTGAAGATAATATGCTATCAAGCATCGTGCCAACGTTGAGCGCTGTATCAGAAGCAACTCAATCGCAGCTCACTTATGACAACCAAACCTTACTATCAACGCTACTAACTCGTATTGAAAAAAGCGGTACATCTACCCAAAAATCCATAATAACTGTAGTAAAGAATGCTCTGAAAAACAATGCGCTAAAACATAAGGGCTCGTCTACCGAGATACCAATCAATCAACAGCTGCTACAGTGGATCAGAGCAAAAGATTCTGATGCACTCTATCATTGTGCGAGTAATGACAACATGGAGATGACGGTTCGTATCCGTGCCATAGAAGCGCTTGGGCAGCTACATGATCCAAATATTGAACAATGGCTGACGACACTCATGGCACATGAAAATTCAGACATTCAAAAGCTTGCTTATAAAGTACTGCGCCGCTGGCAGCGTGCCATGATACGAGCACAACAAAAGCGTCCGTTGTCATCTGGCAATATGGAGTCGCAATCTAGCTCGACCATCGCAGCACAAAATAGTCAGGACAGCAGTCAAAAAAGCAATCAGGATGAAGGAGACAGTCAATGACTACAGATAACCAATTAGATCAAGCGTCAGAAGAAGTAGCAAACACTGATGGCGTGATGATGCAGTTGGACTACGCCGCACCCAGCCAGATCAGTCACGTTAATGAATCTTCAGGTTCACTGTCGGAGGAGCAAACAGCCGAACACACTCAGCATGTGGCACTATTTGCTCAGCTGAATCGACCGGAGGTTAACTTCCACGGCAAGATCAAGTCTCCCCTTGTCTTTCGTGACAGTTTGCTAGCACTATTTGATGTGGTGAGTAGTGATTATCGCTATGTGCCAAAAGACCGCTCAGCGTATACGGTATTTATGCAGATGCGCCGTGCCAGCAGCAACAAAAACCTATTTACTGCGCAGCGTGATTATTTCACGTGGTTGTTCAACAATGACCCACTGGCCTTCTGTATTTTAGACCCTCTTATTCAAGTGCATGAGCAAGGTGTCAGCTTTGAGGTATTTAGCCGTGATGAAGGCTGCTATGCTCAGCTGACATTGACGAATGAGATTTTTGAGAAAAGTGCTAAACCCACCCTTGGCACTACGAGTATTGATTATAGTGCGGCTTTATTTAACGGTATTGAGAAAATTCGCGACCACCAACAAACAATATTAGACATTGGTCACGAAGCGGTCTGCTTACAGTTACTTGAAACCACACCAGATACGGATAATGGTGAGGTAAACAGTACAAGTACTGATAGTGCAGTAACTAAACCCACCGTAAAAAAACAGATCATAGAAAAGCGCATCAATGTGCCTAAAAGCTGGATCAGAGCACTGTTACAAGTACAATCTGCAGGTCAATTGCCACAAGACACCATTCATCTTGATCCAATCGCGCTATACAACGTGCTGTTTGAGCTGCGCATGCATGCTGATATCAAAGGTAAACGCCGCGGATTGTTGATTGAGCTTAGACCTCAGCAGCTGCCAGTGATTATATTAGAGCCTTTTGATATCACTGTCACAAGCCAAGTTAGCCAACAGCAAAAGCCCTATCAAGGTCAACAAGCGAAGCTGATTCGCTTATGGGGTCGCCGTCGTCTCAGCCTATTAAAACGTCTGTTACCACATACTGACAGCGTTTCGGTATCGCTACTTGGGCAAGGCATGCCAAGCTATTGGACACTAAAAGGCAAGGGCTTTCATTTCACCTTTGCCATGACAGGCTTTAGCCAAGCCAACTGGTCGCAGTCATTGAACTTTGACTTACTGCTACCCAAGCGTCCATTACACAATACATTAGCTGCTAGTGAAGACTTATCAGACAGTGGTAAAGCAACTTTAAATGACAGCGATGATGATAGTAACGACAATGATGGCTTGTCTATATTAATTAAAACACTGGCTAACACTCCTAGTACTCTAGAAGATTTGGTAAAGTTGCTATCAGCAGATGCTTCATTAACATCTGTGCCTGTTTCTCACCAACAAATCCAGCAATGGTTACTGTCAGGCACTCAGCAAGGATTGGTTCGCTATGAGATGGCGACGCAGCTGTATCACTACAGACCTTTGACCCAAGTGCCGCTTGATATGGCACAGTTCGCTTATCACAATGAGGCAGAAAAGCAGGCTTTTGATTTGATTAGCCGTACGGATGCTGTGCAGAAATTCTCCGTTGAGACTGTCGCTGTCAAAGGTATCACCATCCGTGCAGATATTCATGTCGAAGAAGACAGACGTACTTATCACAGCCAGCTGCAATTAGGCGACGAAGGACTGGTGACCAAAGCAGAATGTAGCTGCCCGCAGTACTTGCAGCATCGTCTCACTCATGGTGTGTGTGCGCATCTTATCGCGCTGCGTCTTAGGTACAACCAATACGACCCTAATAACACAGGTAATGAAAGCTGGCATGACACTCGTGTCTTAAGTAAACGCGTACCAATTAAGCGCTTTAATCAGCCTAAAAATAATCAAGAAAGCGTACAAGTAAAAGCAGCCAATAGCTCGTTGATGACATTGCCTTCTGAAACGATGCTTGATTTGACGGCCTTAGCCCAACCAGCTGCTCACTCGCAAGCGACTGCAAACGATAAGATACAAACGTTAACCGCACAAGAGACCTCTATTGCTTATGTTTACATCACCATTGCTCATAAGAAGATTACGATTGAACAAACAATAGGTGACAAGGATACGCGCCAGCAACTGGTGTTTAATCAACCAGCCCAAGCCAAAGCCGCTTTTTTACAACATATTGCTAGATTTGAAGCCAAAGGCTTTATCGAAAACCAAGGGATGTAATGTATGACCACACAAACAGCCAATAATAACGATTACATAAGTCCTGAGCCAGTATCAACCCCTTTTGAGCGTCAGTGGCGACAATTATGGCAAGATATCGAGCTGGCAGGCGGACGTTACCAATACGTGCAACAGCAGCTGGTCAGTCAAGGCTTTATGGTCGATCGTCAACCTGTCGACAACATGAGTCCGAAAGAACGTGAGCGCTATAAAAAAGCCTTAAAAAAGGAGGCTGCAGAAGAGAGAATCCTCAAAAAATCAGCTTGGCAAGCATACAAAGCGCATCACATGGTTCATCTTGGCCGTCATGTATATTGGTCAGACGATACCAGTACCGATAAGTGGGATGTAAAAGATGCGGCCAATCGGCTGATTGAAAACAAACTGCCGCTGCTGCGTAAACATAATGAGCTGGCAGAAGCGGTGAACCTTACCATCCCGCAGTTAAAAGGTCTATGCTATCAAAGAGAGGTCGCCACCAATTTATCTTATTCGCATTTCACGATTGCCAAACGTAATGGCACAGCGCGTCAAATCTGGTCACCCATACCGCGTTTGAAGTTTGTGCAGCGCTGGGTATTGCATAATATTTTGAACAATTTAACGACGCATGGTGCCGCGCACGGGTTTGTACGTGGTAAATCTATCGTGACTAACGCGGCAGTACATAGCAATAGCGAACTACTTATCAAGTTAGATGTTAAAGATTTTTTCCCTAGCGTGAGCTGGCGCCGTGTCAAGGGGGTCTTTCGTCATGCTGGTTACCCAGAGCAAATTGCCACATTATTGGCACTACTATGTACAGAGTCGCCCAGACAAGTGGTGCAACAAGATGGCGTTACCTACTATGTGGCATTGGGCGATAGAGCTTTGCCACAGGGCGCGCCTACCAGTCCGGCATTAACGAACATCGTTTGCTTAAATCTAGATCGCCGCTTAACGGGACTGGCAGAAAAATTAGGCCTACGTTATAGTCGTTATGCCGATGATTTGACCTTTAGTGTGCCCGCAATTGACGACGCACAACCTAAATCTAGCACTAAAGCGACGGCCAGCACCGTAAAAAAACAAGCTGATATGCAGCACAACAAGATGATCGGACAGCTGCTCGGCTCAGTCCATAAAATATTACGTGAAGAAGGTTTTGCGTTGAATAATGATAAAACACGTGTGATTCGTAAAGGCAGTCAACAACAAGTAACAGGTATGGTCGTCAATGGACAAGGTGTGCCAAGAGTATCTCGTCAAATCAAAAAAATGTTGCGTGCAGCCGTACATAACCTAGAGGCAGGCGGACAATTGCGCGCAGATGAAACCTTTAACACCTTGTCAGGATATGCTGCTTGGATAGCTTCAGCAGAGCCAGAGCTGGGACATATCTATCTAGATAGAATTGAGCGTTTGCAAGTGCAACAAGAGACACCTGCATAAATATTTGTTTGTATTTATCAAAAATGAGTATTAGAAAAATTCCATTTCTAATACTCATGCTTATCTCAGCGAGGTATATTAGCGCAAAAATATATTTTCATTACACCAATAAGAACGGTGCAGTACGACTGTTTTTTGACTGAGCCACGTCATGTGGTATACCTTGAGCGACAATTAACCCGCCCGCATTCCCTGCCCCTGGCCCAATATCAATAATCCAGTCGCTATTGCTAGCCACTTGCATATCATGCTCAACCATAATGACGGTGTTACCAGCATCGACGAGACCATTTAATTGCGCCATTAGCATGGACACATCAGCAGGATGTAGACCTGTGGTTGGCTCATCTAATATGTAAAGTGTGTCGCCTCGTTGTGTGCGCTGTAACTCAGTGGCAAGCTTAATACGTTGTGCTTCACCGCCCGACAGTTCAGTGGCGGGCTGACCCAAGCGTAAGTAACCAAGTCCAACTTGTAGCAACGCGTCTAGCGCCCGCAAAATAGGCGCTTCATCAACAAAAAACTCATGAGCTGCTTCAACCGTTAAGTTCAAGACCTCCGCAATGTTTTTATCTCGATAAGTGATTGCTAGCGTTTCTTCATCATAGCGTTGACCGTGACATACCTGACAAGGCGCATAGACGCTTGGCAAAAACAACAGCTCAACACTGACAAACCCTAAGCCTTCGCAATTTGGGCAGCGGCCTTTTGTCGTATTAAACGAGAAACGACCAGCATCATAACCAGATGCTTTTGCTTGCTTGGTTGCAGCAAACAGCTTACGCACGTCATCGAATAATCCAGTATACGTTGCCAGATTCGATCGCGGCGTACGTCCAATCGCTTTTTGGTTGATATTAATAAGACGACGGATGTGCGCCATGCCAGTGACGATTTCACCACCTGTGTCTGCTTCAAGCTCCTGCTCAAGCAAGTCTGCCTCACCTACGGGTGCTTCCGCGACTGTTTTTTGACCCAATGCTTCATTGATGAGCTCTACCAACGCTTGGCTGACGAGGCTCGATTTTCCTGAGCCCGAAACACCGGTGACACTTGTCATCACCCCAAGCGGAAACGCAACGTCTAACCCTGCTATATTGTTGCGCTCGATGTTTGCAAGCTTGAGCCATGCTGTCGGCTGTCTTGTGTTAGATTTTGACTGAGCATTAGCCGTATCGTTGGCAAAGAGATATTGACCAGTATGCGACTGCGCAACGTCACGCAGTCCATCTACAGGTCCACTATAGACAATCTCGCCACCATGCGTGCCTGCCTTTGGCCCGACATCGACTACCCAGTCTGCATGCCTAATGACACTGACATCATGCTCAACGACAAACACCGAGTTGCCAGACGCGATTAGCTCATCCAGCGCTCCTAACAGCGCTTGAGTATCGGCAGGATGCAGCCCTGCCGATGGCTCATCAAGGACATAGACCACACCAAAAAGCTGTGAGCGAATCTGGGTTGCCAGTCGTAGTCGCTGCAACTCACCAGGAGATAGTGTTGGTGTGGTGCGCTCAAGCGAAAGATAGCCCAAACCAAGCCTTGTCAGTGCCTCAACACGAGAGAGAATATCACTGGCAATACGCTGGGCAACAATCGCTTTTTCACGGTTTGGTGTCTCATCAGCTACCTTAGTACGCGCTGTTTTTTCCAGTTTTTGTGCCATTTCAGTTAGCGTTAGCTGTGATAGCTCTCCGATATCGAGTCCTGCAAACTTAACCGATAGCGATTCTTTTTTTAGTTTTTTGCCATGGCATTCTGGGCACTCAGATATCTGCATAAATTGCGAGACACGTTTTTTAGTACGCGGACTTTGAGTAGTTGCAAAAGAATGCAGAATAAAGTTTTTGGCACTGGTAAAAGTACCCATATAGTTTGGCTTTTCGCCCTTCTCAATCGCATCACGCGTTTGCTCAATATTATATTCAGGATAGACAGGCACCGTTGGCGTTTCATTCGTAAATAAAATCCAGTCGCGGGTTTTTTTCGGGAGTGTGTGCCAAGGCTTATCGATATCATAACCCAGTGTGGTTAAGATGCGACTGAGATTTTGACCTTGCCACGCTGGTGGCCATGCCGCAATCGCACGATCACGTATGCTCTTGGTGCTATCTGGTACTAGCAGTTCTTCAGTGACTTCAAACACGCGACCGATACCTGAACAAGTCGGACAAGCACCGTCTGGTGTATTCGGAGAGAACGCATCGGCATATAGCATTTCTTGATTTTCTGGATACTCTCCTGCTCGTGAGTACAGCATACGCAGACCATTAGATATCGTCGTCACACTACCGACGGAAGAGCGTACTGAGGGCGTACCGCGCTGCTGCTGTAAGGCGACTGCTGGTGGCAATCCTTCTATGGTATCGACATCTGGCTCATCAACTTGATCAATCAGTCGTCTCGCATAAGGCGATACTGAATCAAGATAGCGGCGCTGTGACTCGGCAAACAATGTACCGAATGCCAAAGAAGACTTCCCTGATCCAGATATACCAGTAAAGACCACTAGCGCATTACGAGGTAAATCAATATCAACGTTTTTTAGATTGTGAACGCGCGCACCTCTGACCTGAATGCTTTCCTGGTCGGGGTTATAAAGAGCATTCTTCACTGGGCTTGTCTTATTCACTTTTTCTTCTAATTTTTTTCGGTTCGCCATAATGCTATTTTTCCTATTGAGTCGTCGTTTCTTTCCAACGAGTCTGGGGTATTTATACAATTGGGAGAAATGTTAACACGTACTTATGCAAGGCCATGGCGAGGCTTACGTATCAATATCATAGACAGACAAAACAATAACTTAAGTCACCCAATAATCAATAATAAAAAAAACCCACATCAATGCGGGTTTTTTTAGCAATAAAGTATTGTTAGGATAATGGTGACTTAGAGATTAAGACACCACTAAGCGCATCAATTGGGTACTGATATAACCGCCAAATGTCCCTACTGCATAACCTAAAATACCCAAAAATACCCCAACAGGTGCAAGTGATGGATGAAAGGCCGTCGCGACAATCGGAGCTGATGACGCGCCACCAGTATTGGCATTGGAACCCACTGCCAAAAAGAAAAACGGCGCACGAATCATCCTAGCCACAGCAAAAATAATGACGACGTGAATACTCATCCATAAAAAGCCGATGAGCAATAGCCGCCACTGAGAGACGATACCCGCCAAATTGATCTGCATACCAATCGCTGCGATTAATACAAAGATAAATACCGTACCAATTTTGGATGCGCCCACATGATCAAGACGACGAATTTTGGTGAAAGAAAAGATAACACCTATCAAAGTAATAATCACCACCATCCAAAAGAATGAACTGGCAAAACTATATTGTACTGCCCATTTGTATGGGGCAAAAAAACCTGCAATTTGCCCACCAACAAAGTGTGCGACCCCTACCATGGCAAAGCACAAACCAAACATCACCATCAAGTCATTTAAAGTCGCTGGACGAGCATTATCACGCTCATAATTCTCAACTGCTTTAATCACTTTATCAATACTACTAGTATCCGCCCTCAATAGCCGATCTATCTTATCGCCATGCTTAGCCAATACCAAGATAGCCAATAACCATAATGAAGCGTTGGTGGTATCGACCAAAATCATCATGCCAAATAAATCATCACTGACGCCAAACAGCTCCTTCATCGCTGCTTGGTTGGCCGCGCCGCCTATCCAACTGCCCGCTACGGCAGAAAATCCTCGCCACAATGTATCATCGACAAACATTTCAGGCGATATCCACTTAGCGATACCTAAGCTAATGGGGCCACTGATGATGATAGCTATACTGGCAGCGAAAAACATTGCAATCGCCTTCCAACCTAAACCGAGTATCTTTGGTACGTCCATAGACAAGGTCATCAACAGCAAACTTGCTGGCAATAAATAAGTGGCGGTAAAGCCATAAATCTGTGAGCCAATACCGTCAGCGAAGATGCCTAAGCTATTCAGCGTCGCAGGTATAAAGCAACACAGTACAATACCGGGCAATACCGCATAAAAGCGCCGCCAGAATTTACCCGGTAATCCTTGGGTATAAAAAACCAAACCGATAATAGCCATAATGATGCCAAAGGCTAATGGCAAACTATCAATAGTTAAATGGGAAATGTTGGGCATCAACTGACTCCGCAGCACACGATGAATAAAAGCTTGTTAGTATAGACAAGGCAAAAAAGACACGCAAGCAACTCCCTATTATCCCCTACTCGATTTTAAGTATTTGTGTAGGTGCAAAGCAATCAATCATAAATACGAGGCTGAGCATATCATGCAAGGTTTCAGTGAGGTTAAAATTATAACTATTTGCAGATACTTTGACTGTCTTCGTCATTTTATATCGTTATTAATATCAAACCTGTAAACACAAAAAAGCCAGATAGCAAGTATCTGGCTTTTTTAGTGCTATTTTTAGACGATTAATGAATCAATAATTTTAATCGCCAAATATAACCGTATTACGAGTTGTTACCACGGTTTCCGCCGTTTGGACGACCTTGGCCACGGCTGTCAGAACGACCAGCTGGACGGCCTTGGCTGCCACTTGGACGACCACGACCAGTTGCAGCACGCTCACCACGTGGAACGCCAGTGCTGTCGCCACGACTTGGACCACCAGTGCGCTTACCTTGATAAGGCTTGCCACCTGAACGCTCATTTGGTTTGCCTGACGTGTCACGTGGCTTACCTTGATAACCGCTGTCATTGCTAGCACGTTGACCAGTTGCAGCGCTGCTGTCACTTGAGCGACCACGAGCATTAGCAGGATTGCCTTGATAGCCACCGCTTGAGCGACCACGGCCTTGACCATTACCGCCACCATTAGAGCGACCACGGCCGCGACCACGACCATTACCTTTGTTTTCGCTAGGTACATAAGTTTTCTTAGGCTCCATGCCTTCGATGATACATACTTCCATTTTGCGATCTAAATAACGGTTAATAGCGTTTAGCTGTGGACGATCATCCATGCTACATAAGCTGATAGCCACACCAGTACGACCAGCACGACCACAACGACCGATACGATGGACGTAGTCTTCCGTTTGACGCGGAAGATCATAGTTAATAACGTGCGAGATAGCTGGAATGTCTAGACCACGAGCAGCAACGTCAGTCGCTACCAGGATTTTTACTTTGCCATTACGCAAGTCTTGAACGATACGGTTACGCTTGCTTTGTGGCAAGTCGCCATGTAGGAAGCTGGCTTTATGACCGGCTTCTTGTAGCTGTTTGGCCAGTTTTTCAGTGCTACGTTTGGTAGCAGCAAAGATAATGATCTGTTCCATATCTTGCTGGCAAACGATTTTGTCAAGTAAACGGTTCTTATGTTCGAAATCATCACAGTAGTACACTTTTTCTTCGATGTGTGCAGATTCTACTTTGATAGATACGCGCTCAGGGTTCTTAGTGAAGCTGGCAGCAATTTTACCTACTGGGCCATCCCAAGTTGCTGAACACATGATGGTTTGACGATCAGTAGGAGCAGCACGCAAGATGTCACTGATGTCATCAGCAAAACCCATGTCTAGCATGCGGTCAGCTTCGTCAAGTACCAATACTTCTAGGTTTGACAAGTCAACGCGGCCTGCATTGATATGGTCAAGTAGACGACCAGGGGTCGCAACGATAACTTGAACGCCTTTTTTTAGAGCAGTGATCTGACCATTGTATGGTGCGCCGCCAACTAGTGGCACACAGAACAAACCGCGCATGTCTTTAGAGTATGTACGTACGCTATCATGTACTTGCTGAGCAAGCTCACGCGTTGGCGTTAGGATAAGTGCTTTGGTTAGTTTGTCAAAGCTAGTAGCACGGCTCAAACGGTCAAGTACTGGGATAACGAATGCGGCTGTTTTACCACTACCCGTTTGCGCTGACAACAAAAGGTCACGACCTGCTAGAGCAAAAGGAATCGCTTGTGCTTGGATAGGCGTTGGGTTGGTGTAACCACTGCGATCAAGTGCAGTTAGAATAGGCTTAGCGATGCCAAGATCAGTAAAAGTAACTTGGTTTTCGTCAACAGCGTCAGTAGTAGCCGCTTGATTATTAGTATCAGTATTTGGAGTGTCAGTGTTTTCGATGATGCCGTTTTCAGCGGCGATTGCAGATAAAATATCAGTCATGAGAATCCTTGGTAAGTATAAGTTGCTGTAAATTCAGCAAGCTTGATGCATACCACTGATAACCGTTCACCACGCTGCCTTTATTAAAGAATTATCGGACCACATGTAAGTGTCGATAATCAGAAGCCAAGCCAATAAAGCTTAGAGCCTCTACAATAAATGCGTTCGTGCTGTCTGACGTATTTTGGTGGTAGTGCCGAGTGTCTCATCCTTGTTTGATATAAGCGTATTATTGATGCTTTGTCCAAAGCAGATAATCGCGAATAACAACCAATTTAAACCATATTTATGGTTCGGTAGATAAGATATGAGTCAAAAATAACTGATATTTTCATTACAGGCTATTTAAGTACACAAAATCATCGGCAACAATTACTTATGGTCATCCTAGACCCAAAATCGCAGGCGATGTTATCAATCTCATAATTCACGAAAGCCTAAGCTAACGTGGCGACGCAGTATAGCACAATAAAATATTATATGTAGCTATTTATTCAAATTATAGGTAAATAAAGCAAATTTGCTTATAAATATGCGCATTCAATAAGCTTAGCAATGCGGCTAACGCACCATATTAACTTCAGTGACATACGTTGGCAGCTGCCAAGCACCGCCCGCTTCAATCATGCGACAAAGCCCTGTAGTGCTTTCATGACTTTTCTCAAACGCTTTGCCTGTCCATATCCAATCCGTCTTGCTTAAGCAGTCACCGATGCCGCGACCTCTTTGTATGGAAGTGATTTTGCCCTTATCGTAGCCAGTGGCGTTGGTGGTTACCAAGATTGGCTTATAAGGCTTACTGTCATTAATGACCCACATGCCTGCACCTGCATTATACGCACCCGTCCAGCAATCGTGTTGTGCTAATAATTGTGAGCCATTTAGTCGACTCACACGCCATGGTGATTTATCTGATAGATTGGGACAGTCACTATCTGCATCTTTCATGGTGCCTTTCATCAGCGCAGCTAGCTGCGACGATTTCATGACAAACTTTTTATTATCGCTAGAGACGGCTTTCGGATTAGGCGTTACGAAGCGCAGTTTTGGTGCGGACTTGGGTGGCAATACAGTGCTATTTGGTTTGGCGGCACTATCAGTATTGATAAAGGCAGATGATGTCCCTACTCGACCTTGGGCTTCGTCTGCTTTTAGCATGACAGCACTAGCACCTTTATCAGAGAGCTGCCAGCGCGAGTTACGTAGCACCAGCTCAATTTTACTTGATTTAGTCAGTGCCTCTAGTAGCGCTGTCACTTGTGTTGGGGTCAGCTCGGCATTTCCTGCTGCTGCTGAAAAAGGCTTGGTCTCACCATAGTCTCTACCATTGATAAACAACGATATACGGTGACGACTGCCAAGTTGCATCAAGGCCTTAGACGAGCTTTCTTTAGCACCGCCAAGCTTTACTTTGCCATCCACACCCGCATTTGCGCCTGCGCGGCGTATGAGCAATACCGATATAGGGAATTCGCTATTATTTTCTGCTTGATAGCCTGCCAGCCGGCATGTACGGGTATTATCACAGACTACTTGCCAGTCTTGATTGGTAAATTCAACGCCATTGCTGGCCATAGTCACTGTGCTAAATAAAGCTGCGCTGATAGCAGCAAACATAGGTAATCGTATTTTATTTTTTATCATTAACAAGAGTATCTTTTTTATTTTTTTAGGATGCGTGGTTAAGTCGGGTTTGTCTTGCAATATTGAATGTTGATCAGCGTCTATCTGTTGACAGTTCTGAATGGCGCTGAGTGTCGTATTGGCAACTTTTAAACCGTTAGTCATTGCCTGTAGTGAGAAGTTGATCCGTTTACGGTTATCATTCTTCATAATCGTTATCCATCAATATAGTCAACCACATCTCAATTCAATCGGATACGCTGGCAGACTCACTCAGCCTACTTTGGGTAGCACTATCACTCGCCTTACTGGTATCCAAACGATGTTAAATCCATTAAAGCAGCAGTGTAAATCCCTGCTGATTAAGGTAATATCTGCTATCTTAACGCACTGATGTTTCTATCTGTTGTACTAATGTACCATTGTGTAAACAGGTGAGTGTATATCTATTTAAATATAACTATATATGAATACAGAATAGCAAGATGGCTAAAAAAATCAAGGCTGATAAGCACATCGCCTATCAGCCTGGTTATTTTTATAGAGGTATCTGCTATCGGTTGCTTTAGTCAATAGGCTTCAATGATAAGTCTACAGCACGCTTAACAGCTGGACGTTCAGCAATTGCCTGTGCCCAGCGTTTCAGATGCTTGTAGTCATCAACTTGCAGGAACTCTGCGGCATCATAGAGCTTACCAAGCACCAATTGTCCATACCACGCCCAAATAATCATATCCGCAATATTATAATCAGCTTCGTTGTTGCCACACATATAAGTGCTGGCTTTTAGATGGGTATCTAATACATCAAGCTGGCGTTTGGTTTCCATTGTATAGCGGTTGATTGGGTACTCCAGTGGTTCAGGCGCATAAGCATAAAAATGTCCGAAGCCTCCACCTAAGAAAGGCGCACTGCCCATCTGCCACATGACCCAAGACAAACAATCTGCCCGTGCTTTACCAAGTGATAAAGGCATAAATTGGCCGAATTTCTCTGCAAGATACATCAAGATAGCGCCAGACTCAAAGAGCGCGATCGGCTCCTCGCTGCTAGAGTGATCAACCAAGGCTGGAATTTTTGAGTTAGGGTTTATTGCCACAAAGCCAGAACCAAACTGATCTCCCTGAGAGATATCAATCTTATAGGCATCATATTCCGCACCTTTAATACCAAGCTCGGCAAGCTCTTCTAACAGTATATTTACCTTGACACCATTTGGTGTATTCAATGAATACAGCTGTAAGGGCGCATCACCTACCGGCAGCGCTTTATCATGGCGAGCACCCGCTGTTGGACGATTGATGCTGGCAAACTTACCACCGTTATCTTTGTCCTGCGTCCAAACTTTGGGCGGTACATATTTATCACTTTGCCCATCGGTATCATTGCAAGCTTTGTTGTTTTCCTGACTCATAATATATCCTCAGTTTATCTTTATCGTGTTGTTGCTACTTCTGTTTATGTTGGCTTCAGTCGTTAGCGAGGGTTTACTATAACGATAACTAGCCTTGGTATTAAAGTCTTCTCTTGTAAGCAATGTTAATACTATTGTCTCTAAACGCAGTATTCCATAACCTCAACGGCAAGCCGTTACTTTGATTCTCTTTTATTATGATTGAGTCTTTCTTATACTACTCGACTTATATAGCGAATTAGTCATTAATAGACTATTTTGCTCGTTTTATGATGGGATATCTAATGAGATTTACATGGTAACGCTAACCCCGACACAAGATAAATACTTGCCCTATGTGCTAGCGGTGGCGCTATTTATGCAAATTTTGGACGCCACTATATTAAATACGTCATTGCCGCAGATGGCACAGGCGTTGGGTGAGTCTCCTTTAAAGATGCAGTGGGCAGTGATTAGTTATGCGCTAACTTTGGCCATATTTATTCCCATCAGTGGTTTTTTGGCCGATAAATATGGCACGCGCCGAGTATTTTTGGCAGCGATTATTATTTTTTGTATTGGTTCGCTGCTATGTGCCGCGTCGCCTACGTTAGATTTTTTGATTGGCTCACGGGTCATCCAAGGTATTGGCGGGGCGATGATGACGCCGGTGGCTCGCTTAATATTGGTCAAATCCTATCCACGCAATAAACTGTTGACCGTCATGAATTTTGCGGTGATTCCTGCCTTGGTAGCACCGCTAGTAGGCCCTGTCTTAGGCGGCTATATCGTACAATACACCAGCTGGCACTGGATATTTTTGATCAATATACCAATGGGTATTGCAGGTTTTATCTTGGGCAAAAAATTGGTGCCTGCATTATTTGAGGATACTAAGCGTCTTGATTGGACAGGGTTTGTGTTATTTGCGGCAGCGGCTTGTGGGTTTACCCTTGCCGTAGAATTCGGCTCACAGGCTGGTCGAGGGTTTTATGGTTTGTTACTTAGTTTGCTTGCCAGTTTGTTAATAGGCGCCTACGTCTGGCACGCCAAGTGTCGTCAAGCACCATTATTCCCCTTGAGTTTGTTTGACATTCGCACCTTTCGTATTGGCATCACTGGCAACTTATTTACGCGCTTAGGCATCAGTGCGGTGCCATTCTTGTTACCGCTGTTGCTGCAAGTGGTGTTTGAATACTCACCGTCGCAGGCAGGTTGGCTACTTGCACCTATCGCGGTCGGTGCCATCGGTATCAAGCCGTGGGTAAGTAAGATTATTCAGCGTTATACCTATCGTAAGGTTCTGGTCTACAATACTTTGTTTATGGGCTCACTTATCCTTGTATTGGCACAATTTAACGACGCCTCCCAGTGGCTGTGGTTTATCCCTATTTTGACCATAATGGGCGCTTGTAACTCAATGCAATTCAGTGCGATGAATACGATTACCATTGGCGACTTACAAGGGACACAAACCAGTAGTGGCAATAGCTTGATGGCGGTTAATCAGCAACTGGCCATTAGTTTCGGTATTGCCTTTGGGGCAGCGGTACTGACGCTGTTACGTGAACGCCTACAAATGGATACACTGACAGCGTTTCAAACCACCTATTGGATACTTGGGGTGTTAACTATCCTCTCAGGGCTGTACTTTTTGCGACTTAAGCCTGAAGATGGGCGTGGCTTATACTGAGACGCTTATATAGCAAGCATTGTCAAATATTAGACATAAAAATGCCAGCGTGTGGTGTGGTTTATAATCACTCACATGCTGGCATTTTTAGAGCATACTACGATTCATTGCAACAATAATAACCCATTAAGGCGCATCATCATCCATTTGTGATTGGATATAGCGCTCAGCCCCAATACTCTCTATTAGATCTTCCTGCGTTTCTAACCAGTCTTGATACTCTTCATTACCATCTTTTAGCGTCACTAATAGCTGGCGCGACACATAGTCAGACTTAGTTTCACATAGGGCTATGGCATCGGTAATGATATCGAATTTTTGTTTTTCTAAGCGCAAATTGCACTCAATAATCTCTGGCACATCTTCACCGATGAACATCTTGCCGTAATCTTGCAAATTTGGTAAGCCACCTAGCAATAAAATCCGTGCAATCAGCTCATCAGACCATTTCATCTCAGCGATGGATTGCTTATAAAAGCTTTCATTAAGGGCTTCTAATCCCCAATGACGCGCAATGCGAGCATGTAAAAAGTACTGATTAATGGCAATCAATGACTGTCCGAGCACTTTGTTTAAAGCGCGAATGACCTCTTTATCCCCTTTCATTATGTCTCTCTCCCTACTATATGTGTATAAGCTAAATATTATGACCGTTCATATCTGTCGTGGCATTAGACAAGATTGGGAGTGACTTCAGCCATTTGGCTTTGTAGATAATTGGGCAGACCGATCATATCAATTAAGCGCAATTGTTGCTCAAGCCAATGCGCATGGTCTTCTTCAGTATCTTTTAGTTGCTCTACCAACATCTCACGCGTGACATAATCGTGCTCTGCTTCACAGAGAGCAATACCGTCTTTTAAGTGCTGCTGTACTTGATACTCTAGCTCAAGGTCCAGTTGCAGCATTTCAGGAACAGTGGCACCGATATTGATGGCATTGACCGTCATTTTTGGCGTACCGCTCAGCATTAGAATACGGCGAATGATAGCTTGGGCGTGTAGTGTCTCATCTTCCATCTCATGATGGATACGATCGTACAGTTTGCCATAATGCCACTCAGCATACATTTCTGAGTGAATAAAATACTGGTCACGCGCTGCCAGCTCACCGCCTAACAAAAAATTCAAATAATCAATGACTTTTGGGCTACCTATCATAACCTATACTCCCCTATTTATATTTTACAGACCACCATAAATTCATAATTATCCATATAAGGATAGTACTATTGGTAAACTGCTCAGTAAAGATCAAAATCAAAAAAACGTCTTACAACGTGAGACAGATATAGTAGCATATAGGCGCTATACAGCTTGTAATGTTATGAACTAAGAATAAGATGCTAATTGAGAATCATAATTAGCTAGCTTTAGTTGGCGCTGGTTACCGCAATAATGGCTGCTAATGATGCTCAATATCATTTAAGTAGGTGTATGAGTAAAGTTATACGGACGCTCGCAACTTACCCTTTATGTATAATGAACAAAGGATAAGTGCGAAATAGAATGTATGTGGTGTCGAGGCGCATTAGTGATATTAGCGTGAGGAATATATGGATAGTAAAGCTCTAAATCGCTAACCCTTAAACGGCGTAAGCCAAGATATCAAGTTTAGCGTGATGCTCATCTAGGTAATCGTTAACCATCGGCTCACAGCAGCCACAGCAAGTCGCAACATCGAGGGTATCTTTTAGACCGTCAAGGGTATCAATACCTGAAGCAATGGCTGCTTTGATTTGCTTTTCTTTTACGTCATTACAGATGCATACGTACATGGACTGGCTCCTCTGAATACCGCTATTCGGTAACTACTTTTATTGCTCATAAATTCAATGCGTGGATGATAAAAATGGTGAATAGAGTGTTTGCTTCGATACTCACGGGCATTTTTATTGCTTGATATATAATAACGATAACTATTATCATTTGCAATAGTATTTGATATATTATTGCAGATAAAATCACCGTTATAAAAGTACGCTTATATTACACGCGATTAATTGATGTAAGTGGATATAAGCGTGCGTGTAACCGAATATTGTCAAAGGTAGTGAATTAACGACGAACTGTAATTTAGCTCATTTTTTAATCGATTTTGTAGATAACTACTGTTATATTGAACCCCTATTAACAAAGCTCAATTGGAATTGTTCTATGTCTGATAATAATTTTACGATACGACCTATCGAGTTATTTAAAGTCTTATCTGACCCGACGCGATTAAAAATATTTCAAATTCTATTTAATAAAGAATCACGCTGTGTGGGCGAGCTAGTAGAAATACTGGATCAACCGCAGCCGACGATATCGCGTCATTTGAACCATTTAAAGAAACTCGGTATCTTAAGCTGTGTTCGCGATGGTACTTGGATGTGGTATGAAGTCGCTGATGACTTACCAGAATGGTGCCAAGAGATTTTGGATATTACTTATAAGCAAATATCTAGCAAAGATAGCGATATATCCAAGCCTGCTGGAGTATAATGACGATCTAGCATTATTGCTATCAACATTTGATCTCAATAATGCTAGATGCCAAATGAAATTAAGTCATGCTTTAACCCATAAAAAAAGACCTATTTATTGTAGGTCTTTTTTTATGGGTGATGATAGACGAACTGAAGCAAATCCCACTATGCTAAATCTAAAAAATCGCTGATAAATGCATTGGCAGGCTGGTGTATCAGTTCCTCTGATGTGCCTACCTGCTCTACCCGCCCTTGGTTCATGACCACAATCTCATCTGAGACTGCGCGAGCTTCTTCTTGATCGTGAGTGACCATGATACTGGTAATACCAAGCTCATGGTGAATGTTCTTTAACCAAGTGCGTAACTCTTTACGTACCTTGGCATCGAGGGCGCCAAAAGGCTCATCTAATAGCAATAACTTTGGTTTCACTGCTAAGGCTCGTGCCAGCGCAATTCGCTGACGCTGACCGCCTGATAATTGATGCGGATAAGCATTGGCCACTTGTGGTAACTGCACCAAGTCCAATAGCTCGGCAACGCGCTTATTGATCTCTGCTTTACTGGGTCGCTCATTTTTTGGTAATAGCGTCAGCCCAAACGCAACGTTATCAGCAATGTTTTTATGGCGGAACAATGCGTAATGCTGAAACATAAAACCAATATGGCGTTTTTGCACTGGTGTATTGGTTACGTCCATCTCATCAAACAATATCTGGCCTGAGTCAGCATACTCTAAGCCGGCGATAATGCGTAGCAACGTCGTTTTGCCACAGCCTGACGGTCCCAGCAAAGTGGTGAGCTTGCCAGTCGGTACCGTGATATTGATATTATCTAAGGCGGTAAACTGACCGAATTTTTTATTAACGTTGCGAATCTCGATGCTCATAATGGGTTCTCTTATTATATCTTTGGTATCGTGGCAGATTTGTGGTGGTTACCGCATTTATTTTATTAAATGCCAGCCCTTGTTCAGACCAAGTTGAGATAATGTTGCTTATTACTTATTCAAACTTTCAGCGGTCGTTGCATCAGTAGTATTGGCGCTTACCAGTAACTCAGGCGCACTAGCCAGCCGCTCGGACTTAGCAAATTTACGCTCTTGTAGCTTGGTCATGACTTGTTGAATAAGCAGCGTCACGAGCGCCAATGCAGCAAGTAAGCTTGATAAGGCAAAAGCGGCGGTAAAGTTATAATCATTATAAGCAATCTCGACCAGCAGTGGCATGGTATTGGTCTCACCGCGAATATGACCAGATACCACACTCACCGCCCCAAACTCCCCCATTGCCCGCGCATTGGTCAAAATCAAACCATAGAGTAGCGCCCATTTGATATTGGGTAGTGTGACATGCCAAAACGTCTGCCAGCCTGTCGCGCCTAAGGTCAATGCCGCTTGCTCCTCAGAGTCGCCTTGCGTCTGCATCAGTGGTATTAGCTCACGTGCAACGAAAGGAAAAGTAACAAACAGCGTCGCTAATACAATACCTGGAACCGCATAAATGACTTGGAATCCCATGCTTTCAAGCCAGCCACCGATCGTAGAGTTGAGTCCAAATAATAGAACAAACATCAGACCTGCGACAACAGGTGATACGGAAAATGGTAAATCAAGTAAGGTGGTTACCAGCTGCTTACCTTTAAACTGATAGCGCGTCACCAACCATGCAATTGCGATACCCATCACCATGTTGATGGGCAAGACAATAGCAGCGGTAATTAATGTCAGTTTAATGGCTTGTAAGGCTTCTGGATCGACCAGCGAGGCAATATACAGCTGCCAGCCACCTTTAAAGGCTTCATAGAACACAGCCAGCAACGGAATGACCAACATGACGACCATAAATAGCACTGCGATGACGATAAAGGTGCGGCGTATCCATGGCGTGTCTTTAGTCGCTGCGTTGCTTTGGTAGTCGTAGCTATTAGATATTTGCATTAGCGAGCTCCTACACGGCGCGACAGCTTCCACTGCATGATGTTAATGGTCAATAAGATCACAAATGAGATCAGTAGCATAAACAGTGCAACCGCAGAAGCACCTTGAACATCAAACTGCTCTAATTTACTAATGATAATGAGCGGTAAAATCTCTGATTGCATAGGGATATTACCAGCGATAAAAATCACCGAGCCATACTCACCAGTGGCACGAGCAAACATCATGCCAGCACCCATGAGTAAAGCGGGCAACAGCTCTGGCAAAATTACTTTGCGAAACGTCGTCAAGCGATTGGCGCCCAATACCGCGGCTGCCTCTTCAAATTCAACCGATAGCTCAGCGAGTACAGGCTGTACCGCACGGACAATAAAAGGAAAGCTGACCACGACCAATGCCAGCCAAATACCTATGGGTGTAAAGGCGACCTGAATGCCAAATTTATCAAACCACTGTCCAATCAAACCATTAGGCGCATAAAGGGTCGCAAGCGAGATGCCCGTGACCGCTGTTGGTAACGCAAATGGCAAATCAACTAGCGCATTAATCAACGACTTACCCCAAAACTCGTAGCGTACGAGCACCCAAGCGACCAATGTACCAAACACCATATTAGTGAGCATCGCTAAAAACGACATCCATAAGCTTAGCTTGATAGCAGCGGTGACTTGCGGTTGACTAATCGTCTCCCAAAAGCCTGTCCAACCCATCTGTGTGGTGGTATAGGCCATCATGGCAAACGGTAATACCACCAATAATGACAAGCTAAAGACAGTGATACCCATGCTCAGGCCGAACCCTGGCAGCACATTGCGTTGGCGCAAACGTGTTAGCCACCCTTTTTTTGCAAGGGCTTTGCTGGCAGGAGATGTTTTTGCACTCATAATGATGTCCTATTGCCTAACCAATCATACTTAGCGATGATTACTATTTATTGTTATTGCTTAACGTGGGTTTTCAATATTGATACTTAAAGAGAGTACTTAACAGAAAGTACTTAACGATGATGCTGTCCATGCTGTCATGTAGTTGTTAGTTTGCTTACGGTATAAAGGACATAGCGTATATGACCATGTCCTTTATGGGGTTCTGCATGACTAACGCTATGACTGACTGCACTTGCTAGCGCAGTAGCTACTCTTATGTGCTTAGCAATCGATTACTGAGGCGCGTTAATGGCTAGCTGATCAAATACGCCGCCATCACTGAAATAAGTACCCATAATTTCATCCCACGTGCCAAAGGCATCATTTGGACGGAATGTTTCGATTGGTGGTAATTTATCACCATTTTTATCAAGGACGCTTTTGACGCTAGGACGTAGATATAGATTGGCTGCCAATTGCTGGGCAGGCTCGCTCCATAAGTAGTCAAGATAAGCTTTTGCGGCATCCGTTGTGCCTTTTTTATCTGTTACTGACTTTACAATCGCAACAGGACTTTCTGATTTAATAGAGTACTTAGGATAAACGATGTCTACTTTACCAGCACCGAAATCAGTCGCTGCCAAATTGGCTTCATTTTCAAAAGTTACTAGCACATCACCAATACCGCGCTGAACGAAAGTGGTTGTCGCGGCACGTCCACCATTTTCATAAACTTTGACATTTTTGAGCATGTCTTTTACATAGTTTTTGGCGTTAGTCTCGTTGTTATCAAAAGCGTGCAAGCCATAACCATAAGCGCCCAAGAACGCATAACGACCATTACCCGTCACTTTTGGATTGGCCATGACAATCTCAACGCCTTCTTTGGTCAAGTCTTCCCAGTCATTGATGCCTTTTGGGTTGTCTTTACGGACTAAGAATACGATGGTGCTGGTAAAAGGAACGGCATTGTCTGGGAATTTGCTTTCCCAATCTGACTCAACCAAACCTTTTTTCTCAAGCAGCTCAATATCTGAGCCTTGGTTCATGGTAGCGACATCTGCTTGCAGACCATTAGCCACAGACAGTGCTTGTTTACTTGAGCCACCATGTGACTGCTTGATTAGGATATTGCTGTTTGGATTTTCCGCTTTATAGTGCTCAACGAATAATGGGTTGTAGTCTTTATAAAAGTCACGTGCCACATCATAAGAGACGTTCAGCAGCTCAATATTTTGACCCTCTGCGGCTGCTGTGCCATCTGCATTAGCAGTCGTCTCTGTCTCGCTATTGCTACAGCCAGCCAGCCCCAAGGTTAATGCAACGCCTGCAATGCTCAAGACGTTACGTTTTTTACTTTTTTGTTGATAGCGCAAAGCGTATGTCATAAATCCCTCAAAGGTATCTGTTAGGTAATGCAAGTATGCTAACAGTGCCATCTTATTATGTTTAATGATGAATATGCGTATGTTATTGCCAAAATGGAATAACAAGAATATAAATATAAGGTTATCAATCACTTAAATATCATCGTCAATGTATAATGCTGACACGCTATCAACTGACCCCTCTACTCGTACAAACTTACTGCTTTGAGCATGTATCAATCCATTAATGAGCTCTTGATAAACAGCACCCTACTTCACTCTTGCTAGCTGATCGAAACGCCCGCCATCGATAAAGAAAGTGTCCATAATCTGCTCCCAAGAACCAAATACTGCTACCGGCTCAAAAGTCTCAATATCAGGTAAGGTTCCTTTGTGAGCTGCCAGCACTTGTGGATTACTTGGACGCATATACATCTGTGCCATAAGTTCTTGTGCTGGGGTGTCCCATAAGCCTTTTAGGTAAGCATTCGCCGCTTCCGTCTTGCCACCTTTGTCAGTCACTGCCGTTACAACCGCTACTGGGTTAGCAATCACAATAGAGTAGCTTGGGTAGACAATGTCAACTTTACCCTTTGCAAATTGCTGGGCGGCTAAATGTGCTTCATTTTCGGTCGTAATAAGTACATCCCCTAGCCCGCGCTGAGTAAAGCTGGTCGTTGCTGCACGCGCACCATTATCATAAGTGACCACGTTTGCCAGCAGTTTTTTAATAAAATCATTTGTTTTGGCAGGGCTTTGCACCGTTTCTTTAAATTGATGTAATCCGTAACCGTAGGCACCCAAAAAGGCATAACGCGCGGTGCCACTGGTTTTTGGGTTTGGTATCACGACATCGATATCATTACGCGCCAAGTCAGACCAGTCTTTGATATTTTTTGGGTTACCATCGCGCACCAATAGCACCATCGTACTAGTGTAAGGAACGGCATTGTTCGGGAATGCTTGCTGCCAATCAGAAGCAACCAAGCCTTTTTCGACTAACAGATTCATATCACTTTCTTGGTTTAAGGTGACCACATCTGCCTGCAAACCATTGGCGACCGACAGCGCTTGTTTGCTTGAGCCACCATGTGATTGATTGATATTGACCTTACTGTCTGAATGCTTTTGCTGATAATCTGCGCTAAATAAAGCGTTATAGTCTTTATAAAAATCGCGCGATACATCATAAGAGACATTCAACAGACTGATATTTTTCTCATCACTCGCTACTTTTGTTCCGTCTTGTTGAGTGACTTCGGTAGGATTACAGCCTGTCATTAGCATGGCAAACGCCAGTACGCTACCCACTTTAACACTGACATTGGTTAGCTGTGTCGGCGTATTTTTATTTTCAATAAGTGTATGTATGTTCGCAAAACGAAGCTTTTGAGATATTTGCTGAATACTTTTGTTATGTGGTTGCATGAGTGCTCTCTATAAGATTGTTAGAACAGTTTTCCATAGTATTAATAACCTTATTAATACTTATAATCCTTTGGATTTAGTTCTATAGATAATGAGAACTATGCTAACAGCATGTGAGTCAAACGCTTAGTGACAAATCCGCTTATCGAGTGATTAACTTGGCATAAGTAATGTTATTAGTTATTCTGCAATGCTTATTTTCTCCAAGTATTTTTGCGGTATAGTGATAAGCAGACACTTTTGAGTAAGTTATGGTATTGCTTACTATATAGACGAGCCTTTATGTAAACGATACTATCTCTGACAATCTGACATCCATGCTTGTCAGGCGTTGCGTTTAGATAGATAACGACCATCCCTCTTAACCACTCCTTTATCAAAGGTATTTAAATGATCATGTCTCCACCTTGTTACGCTCGTCACTCACGCTTTTTTGCGGTACTTTTCACAACATCTGCTGCTTTGTTTGCCCTAAGTGGCTGTAATAACGTGACGCCCAGCCTGAAGCACCAAACCATAAAACAGCCGATAGCTGACGTTACGCCAGCTGTGCAAGCAGTTGTTGGAGACTATGCTGATGAAGATTATGAAAAGCGCGCGCAAGGCTATGATTGGGTTGGGGTGATCATACGAGCAGATGGGAATGATAAAATTAATATTAAAGTACGAGCGCGTAGCGATGTGAAAAAACCGACGTGTCAGTTTGATGGACAAGCAACCTTGATGGGTCAAGACGATGCGCACGGTATTATTTTCCAAAGCAAAGTCAATGACAGCATGGCATTCTTTCAGTTTAAGGATGATAAACTGACTATTGATAGTCAAGATAAATACGCACTGAACTATTTTTGCTCAGGTGGTGGTTCGCTCGTTGGAGAGTATCAAAAGCTAGCAGGTAACCTAGAATTGAATTAAATATTTAAGTATTGAAAAGAAATTTAGATATACTCCGGAAGATAAAAAAAGGGATCAGATTTATTGTCTGACCCCTTTTTTTATGGGTATTTTTTAATTTTGCGCATCAACTAAAAAGCATCAACTAAAAAATAATATTTACACTGCAGAGGCACCGACTAATTTCACTTCAGCACGTTCTTCTTTTGCGATACCCGCATAATAATCACGCAAAATCTGTAAGACTTCTGGACGGCTAAAGTTATCTGGTACCTCTTCGTCTTCTGACAGCGCTTTGCGCAGTTTAGTACCTGATACTTTGACATGCTCAGACGCTTCATGCGGGCAAGTTTTGTCAGAAGCCATGGCGTTACAAGCATTACACCAGAACGTCCAGCCAATTTTTAGCGGCTGAGTGATCAGATCGTCCTTGCCAACCTGTTCAAAAATCGTTTGCGCATCAAATGCACCATAGTAATCGCCCACACCAGCATGATCACGACCAACGATCAGGTGGCTACAGCCATAGTTTTGACGGAATAGTGCATGTAGTAGCGCCTCACGTGGACCTGCATAGCGCATGTCTAACGGATAACCCGCTTGAATAACCGTATCTTGTCTAAAATAGTTATCAATGAGCGTTTTAATAGCTTCTTGACGTACTTCGGCTGGAATATCGCCTGGCTTTAATGCACCTAATAAGGAATGAATCAACACACCATCACAGATCTCAATCGCAATTTTGGCAAGGTATTCATGTGAGCGGTGCATTGGGTTACGCGTTTGGAACGCAGCAACTGTTTTCCAGCCCTTAGCATCTAATATTTCACGCGTTTCTGCTGGGGTTTTGTAGATTTCTGGATATAACGTTGGGAACTCGCCTTCGCTCAATACCTCCACGCTACCGGCAATATTGACTTCTTCTTGATTCAATACTTGCTGTACACCCGGATGTTCTGGGTCTGTGGTCGTAAATACTTGCTGACACTCGTGTTCTTTATCAATGGTATAGGTCTCTTCTACCGTCAAGATACCCATGACTTCGCCATCTTGAGCGACCAATGCTACTTTGTCGCCTTGACTCAGACTATCCGCCGTCGCTTTTGGCGCAGACAAGGTGATAGGAATGGGCCAAAACAAACCCGCATTATCACCGCTTTGCAAGCGCATGTTATCAACCACACCTTGCCAATTGGCTTGATTCATAAAACCATTTAATGGGGTAAAACCACCGATACCGAACATGATTAAATCACCGCGCTCACGTGAGCTGAGGGTAATAGATGGTAATGTGCTGGCAAGTTTTAATGCTTGAGCACGTGCTTCATCATTTAACAATAACGGCTTAAGCTCTGCACTACCATGTGGAGGAACGAGTTTTGACTGGGTTTGGATTTGGGTCTGAGACATATAGTTATTAAAACCTCTTAAAAAAGAATGGTCGAAGAAAATCAGAAACAAAGCAAAAAGCTACTAAGCGTAAAAAACTAGTAAGGAAGCCCTCGATAGACGATAAATACAGCACTACAGTCAGGCGTTAAATTTGTTAAGCATAGGCTACCTAACTTTCGTTATGAAAATTTATGCTGTGTTTGGATATGGATATGTCTGAAAGGAATTTATGTTTCTAAGTACAAGCTTATATGATGTATAGCTGAATTGTTTATATTGCGATTTGTGATAAAGTTTATCGCACACGAGCACACAGATGAGATTGCTTACATCGCTGCTTTTAAGACTAAAAACAAAACTGAGATTACGTCATGTATCAATATAATTACGCTGACCAGACGTTGGTAGAGGAACGAGTTGCTCAATTTCGCGACCAAACCGAGCGATTTCTAGCGGGTGAGCTGCCAGAAGAGCAGTTTTTGCCACTACGGCTGCAAAACGGTCTGTATATTCAGCGTTATGCGCCGATGTTGCGTATCGCCATTCCTTACGGTCTACTTGCCAGCTATCAGTTGCGCAAATTGGCAGAGATTACCCGCAAGTATGATAAAGGTTATGGGCACATGACTACCCGTACCAATATTCAGCTGAACTGGCCAAAACTAGAAGAGGTGCCAGATATTTTGGCAGAATTGGCAACGGTACAGATGCATGCCATCCAAACCTCAGGTAACTGTATCCGTAATACCACAACGGATCCTTATGCTGGTATCCATAAAGAAGAAATCGCTGATCCACGTCCCTATTGCGAAATCATTCGTCAGTGGTCAACCTTCCACCCTGAGTTTGCTTTTTTACCGCGTAAATTTAAAATCGCGGTGATTGGTACCGAAGCGGATCGCGCTGCAACGCAAGTACACGATGTGGGTCTGCACGTCATTACCAATGACGCAGGCGAGCTTGGCTTTGAAGTGATCGTTGGTGGCGGCTTAGGACGCACCCCCGTTATTGGCAAAACCATTCGCAAGTTTTTACCTCGTGAGCATTTACTCAGCTATCTCGATGCCATATTACGCGTTTATAACCTGCACGGTCGCCGTGATAACAAGTACAAAGCCCGCATAAAGATTTTGGTAGATAGCTTAGGCGGCAGTCAGTTTGCCAAATTGGTGGATGCTGAATGGGAAGCACACACTAAAGGTGGCCCGCTTACCTTGACTGATGACAATTTTGACACCGCTGCTAGCTACTTCAGTATGCCTGATTATCAGTCATTTGATGCGCTCGCAGTACAGTCTGAGCTACAACAACAACTAAGCACTGATAAAGACTTTGCCAACTGGTATAACCAGAATACCGTCGCACATAAGGTGGACGGTTACCGTGCGGTAGTGATCTCTTTAAAAGCAGGACTGGTCGACGGTAGTTACGTGCCTTCAGGGGACTTGACAGACTTGCAAATGGATGCCCTTGCCGATCTGTCTGATCGTTATAGCTTTGGTGAGTTGCGCGGTACGTATCAGCAAAATCTGGTATTCGCTGATGTGCAAACCAATGACCTTTATGAATTGTGGCAGCAGCTGTCAGATCTGCATTTAGCACGCGCCAACATCAATACCTTGACCGATATGATTGTCTGCCCAGGTTGGGACTACTGTTCACTGGCTAATGCAACCACGTACAATATCGCCGAACAAATCGAAAAGCAGTTTGATGATTTGGACTACTTATACGACTTGGGTGATATTCGCCTAAACATGTCAGGTTGTATGAATGCTTGCGCCCATCATCACACAGGTGACATTGGTATCTTGGGTGTGGACAAAAAAGGTGAGCATTGGTATCAAATCAGTCTTGGTGGTAATTCTAGTGACGATGCCAAATTGGGCAAAATCTTAGGAAAAGCGGTGCCAGCGGATGATGTGGCCAGCACCTTACAAACCATTTTAGATGTTTATCTGGATATACGCGGCACTAACGAACAAGATGTTGAGGGTTTTGGTGACGTGATTGACCGCGTTGGTATCGCCCCCTTTAAGGAGAAGGTCTATGGCTAATCATCATGTGCTCGATAGCCATGGCTCAGACATCAGTGGCGAAGATACTTGGCAAGCACTAGCGACAGCGCAGCTGCCTGATGGTATCGCGTTATCAAACCTTACCTTGCTTGAGCTGTTGCACAAACAAGAAAAAGTTGATGTACTCGTACCATTAGCAGATTTATTAAATGCTGATGGCAAACTAGCAAACGGTTTGCTAGAGCAAGTATTTGATATCCTCAAGCAGCACAGCAGCCGGTTGGGTGTGTGGATCACTTCCAACACCGATGCTGACGCCTTAGCTGAGGTTAAAGACTTTTTATTGACGCAAAACTTGATCGTGATTCATGTCCCAAGCTTTGTGGATGGTCGCGGTTTTAGTTTTGCACAGACCTTGCGTCAGCTTGGCTATGAAGGCGATATTCGTATGGCTGGTAATTTTGGTCGCGATCAAATTGCTTATCTACTGCGGGCAGGTGCCACCAGCTTTGTGCTGAATGAGCATGACTTGCAGTCCATCTCTGATATCAGTCAAGCCTTTACTGCTCTAGCCAGCAGCTATGACGGTAGAAATGCTGCAGCATTACCGATGTTTGCTAAACAGTCAGAACCCTCAGTCGCACAGCTTTAGCACTGACCATAATTTTTTAATCGAAATTTTATACTAACAACCATTAAGGAACGTATCATGAGCCAATTACATCCAAACCTAGATCTTGACCAAGCCAACCAAGACTTGCAAGGCAAATCGCCTGAGCAAATCGTTGAGTGGGCACTGACGCAAGCAAAAAACCCAATCATCACCACCAATTTCCGTCCTTATGAGTCAGCGATTTTGCACTTGGTTGCTAAGCAGCGCCCTGACATCACGGTACTTTGGGTAGACTCAGGTTACAACACGGATGCGACCTATCAGTTCGCTAATAAAGTCATCCGTGACTTAAACTTAAACGTCATCACTTATATTCCTAAGCAAACAGCAGCTTATCGCGATGCAACGATGAATGGTATTCCTGGCATTGACAATCCACAACATGATGAGTTCACTGACCAAGTAAAACTTGAGCCATTCCGCCGTGCGTTAGATGAGCTAAAGCCAGATGTTTGGTTCAATGCCATTCGTAAAGATCAAACCGAGTTCCGTCAAGGGTTGGATGTACTCAGCTTATCAAAAGACGGCGTATTAAAAGTAGCGCCATTGTTCGAAAACACTGATGCGGATTTAGACGTATATCTTGAAGAGCATAATCTGCCAAATGAGTTTGATTACTTTGATCCGACTAAAGTAGAAGAAAGCCGTGAGTGTGGTTTGCACACGCAGCTGTAAGTACTTAGCCAGTAATGACACACTGAGTGATTATAAGTATTAAAAAAAGAAGCGATGACTTTCAAATCAAAGTCATCGCTTCTTTTTTGTGCTTATTGTGCCGGCTGATACGTAAACGAGATGTTGTTACAACGGTTTCAATTGAATAAATAACGTTTTTTTAACGTCTTATTGTCTAACATTAAGGTATCCTATGGCTTATCTTTGAAGGCAGCAGACCATTAAACTGAATCTTTAAAACTAATTATGGACGAAGTTGCCTGTTCTTGCGGCTATTTTTGCTCATTTGTACACTTAAGCTTGGTAGTGGTTTTGCCATCATCCTCAATATGGATATTTGTTATGCCCTTTATAAAAAAAATAGACTCACTCTATGAAAAACTGCACGATAAGCTGCCATCTGTAGGCAAAGCAGCGTCTTTCTTGACCGGTACTAGCGTCCTTACTGCCAATAGTGCGATGGTTGGTCTACCTATTTGGACGCTGGGCGCGGTGAAAGTATTGACAGGAGCGAAAGCTGCGGATGACGCGCTGATTGCGATTACTAAATACTGGATTAATAGTAATAACGCCGTCATTGACCATGCACTACCTCATAAAGATTGGCGTATTAACCTGCCTGACGATCTGAGCGAAGACAAACAGTACCTACTCGTGAGTAACCATCAATCGTGGGTTGATACCAGTATTGTGCAATATATCAGCCAAGACAGGCTGCCGCTGACACGGTTTTTTACGAAGTTTAATCTGATTTATATTCCTGTTATCGGTCAAGCCTTTTATTTCTTAGACTTTCCGATGATGAAGCGCTTTTCTGCCAAAGCGATGGCCAAGAATCCAGAACTTAAAAAACAAAACTTGCTTGAGGCTAAGCGTGCTTGTCGTCAATTGAAAAACAAACCCTTTGCCCTATTGAATTACTTAGAGGGAACGCGTTTTACCCCAGAAAAACACGACCAGCAAAAATCCCCTTATCAGCATTTATTAAAGCCACGCGCTGGCGGTTTGTCATTAGCACTTAATGCGTTAGGCGATGAATTGGATTCTATTTTAGATGTGACCATCGTCTATCCAGATGGCGCGCCTGATTATGACGATTTATGGAAAGGTAATATTCGCCGTTTGGGTGTCGATGTGACTCGCTTAAAGATACCCGACGAATTATTTTCTGCCATCATGGACGGTGGCTATGACCGTGATGAAACCACCAAAAAAATGATGTTTGATTGGTTAGAGGATATCTGGCAACAAAAAGATGCCCGTATGACTAAGATGCTGAGTGAGTTTGAATAGGTTCTTGTACGTGGTCAAATCTAGTTATTGCTAATAGCCAATGCAAAAATCTAATCTAAATGACAGCCACAAGCTTTGACGTAAGCCTGTGGCTTTTTTAATCCTGTATTTCATCTCTCCTCACCTATTCCACATCCCACCAAAAACCCTCACCAACATGACAAAAACGAATATGCTAATGCCAATTCACTACGTGAGCCTGCCCGCCTGATAACTCATAATAGCTTTATATATTCCATTGAATGATTGGTCATGCTATGAACACCTTCCCATTATTTTTTAAATTAGAAGACCGAAAAGTGCTGATCGTTGGCGGCGGTGATGTGGCACTACGTAAAGCTGACTTGCTCAGTCGTGCGGGTGCTGTTATCACTATCCTTGCGCCAAGTATCAGTGTTGAGCTACAAGCCTTGCTCAGTGATAGCAAGCACCAACTGATTTATGAAAATTATGATAAAACTTATATGTCAGGTGCGCGCGTTATCATTGCCGCGACCGATGACGAAATGCTTAATCATCAAATTCACGCAGATGCTACTGAGCTAAATATTCCCGTAAACGTCGTCGACACCCCGCATTTATGTGATTTTATTTTTCCAGCGATTATAGATCGCAATCCAATCGTGATTGGAATCTCATCCAACGGCAAAGCGCCAGTGCTCGCCCGTCTATTGCGTGCCCGTCTTGAAACATTGATTCCACAAGGCTACGGAAAATTGGCCAAATTAGCAGGTGATTTTCGTAGCGAAGTGAAAACTAAAATACCAACGCTTACTGGACGCAGGCAGTTTTGGGAAAAGGCATTTGAAGGTTCAGTCAGTCAGCTGATGTTTGCTGGTAATGAAGATGAAGCGGCGGCACAATTACAAGCCGATTTAGATAAAACAGCTGCTGCTATCAGTGAAAAAAGTGCAGTAAAAGATAAACCCACAGAACTCCAAACTATGCAAAATGCAATAGGCGAAGTTTATATCGTTGGTGCAGGCCCAGGTGACCCAGAGCTGCTCACATTTAAAGCGCTGCGTCTCATGCAGCAGGCTGACATTGTTTACTATGATGCGCTAGTCTCGCCGCAAGTCTTGGACTTATGCCGCCGCGATGCTGATAAGGTATTTGTTGGCAAAAAACGCAGCAACCATGCGGTAGCGCAATTAGGCATCAATGAGTTGTTGGTCAATAGCGCTAAAGAAGGTCGCCGTGTGGTGCGTCTAAAAGGCGGCGACCCCTTTATCTTTGGGCGTGGCGGCGAAGAGATTGAAAGCCTACGTGCGCATAGTATCCCGTATCAAGTGGTACCAGGTATTACCGCTGCCAATGCTGCCGCAAGCTATGCTGGCATTCCGCTGACCCATCGTGACCATTCGCAGTCAGTACGTTTTGTCACTGGATTTTTAAAAGCGGGTGCGCCCAACAGTAACTTCAAAAACTTTTTGAATACTGATGAAACAGTAGTATTTTATATGGGACTGCATTCACTGGCACGTTTGACTGAAGGCTTGATTAATGCTGGTCGTAGTAGCGATACTCCGATTGCTATTGTATCTAATGCTAGCATGCCCAATCAGCAAGTATTAACGGGAACGCTTGCCGACATCGTGGAGTTGCAAGAAAAAAACCAGCTACCCACGCCAGCCTTGCTCATCATGGGAGATGTGGTCGCGCTTCATCATGATTTGGCTTGGTATAACTTGCAAAATCAGCAGAAAAATAAAAATAGTGACACTACAGCTAATAACTGGTTACGTGGTGGCACAGCGGCTACCCCAAAAACAGACCATACTAGCCAGCAAGCTCATGCGTTATCTATGGTAGCCAACTTAGCAACGGCTGATGATGGGTTGGAGCAGTTAGTGATTGGTTAAATCAAGGCTTTTAACTCGCACAAAAAAACCTACCCTTAATTGCTGGTAGGTTTTTATATTTAACGCTATTGATCTTTTATGAGCTGTTCGTTTTTAATAATTAAGATTTGGTCTTTTGTTTCTCAATGACTTTTATTAGCGTGCTATGAATTGATGATGCGTCAGCAGGCGGATTGCTAATAGGTGTATTTTTAATGAGCAAAATGTATTCATAATTAGGTTCAAAATCAAAACCTTCTATACCGCTATATCGATACTCCCAGTCTGCGATGGCTTGTTCAGCAGGCTTAGTTAGTAAGCATGATTGCGGCGCAACACCGACACAGTCTACTTGATGGTCAGCGATGATGATTTTACGTAAAACATAAGGCATCGCATGGACAGTAATTTGGTGCTTACTAACTAAGCCTGATTGTGATGTCGATTGCTCTCCCATCACTTCAACATAATCGCCTATAGTTAATTTCTGCATTTGATGGGCATTTTTCTGAGCAAAATTAGCTTTACTGATGTCTGTTGTATAAATCTGTCCATCCTGCGCCACGATAGTAACTTTTTGCTGCTCTCTGTCTTGCGAGATGACACCAGTCACCTGACCAATGATTGCGTCAGAATGACTCGGTTTAATCGAATGGATAAACGTGTTGCTATCTTTCATTTGACTTACACTGGTTTCATTATTCATATTTGCTTGCTCATAACTGCTGCAAGCAGCCAAAGAGGAAGTGGCAATTAAAGCCAATGTGCATAATCTGATAAACGACATAACATACCCTTGTTGATAATCTATATATTACTGATGAATGCCTTGTTAATACATTTGCATACTAAGTAATGCTGTGTGATTTTCGTACTAGTCATTTCTGCTATAAGCAATATAAGTCATTAAAAAAATTTATCATGCTTTAAGTTATTCTTATTTAAATTATGGCTAAATGTCACTACTCATTCTTATCTACTTTGCTTTACTAGTAAGTTTATAGCAAAGCAAAACCCACCAATTCTTGCTAGAATAATCGCTGTCTTTTATTCATTATGAAGTTCAATTATGCCTGTATCCGTTACCAAACCTCTCACTATCCTCCATACCTCCGACTGGCATTTGGGACGCAGGCTTTATGGACGCATGCGTTATGATGAATTTGAAGCATTTTTAGGTTGGTTGCAAGACACCATTAGCCTGCAGAAAGTGGATATATTAATCGTTGCTGGCGATATTTTTGACACCATGACCCCAAGCAATAGAGCCCAAGCGTTATATTATGAATTTTTAGGAAAAGTTTCAAAATCATGCTGTCAACATATCGTTATCGTCGCAGGCAATCACGATTCCCCTACTTTTTTAGATGCACCAAGTAACGTACTCAAGTTTTTAAATGTTCATGTTATTGGTACGGCTTGTGAAGACTTGAAGGATGAGGTAATGGTGTTAGATGATGTAGACGGCACACCACATTGCATTATTGCGGCTGTCCCCTATTTGCGTGACCGTGATGTCCGTAGCAGTAGTGCTGGCGAGTCCGCAGATAGCAAAGATAACAATGTCATCAAAGGCATTCGTGCCCATTATGATGAAGTAGCTAGCATTGCCAAAGCCAAACAGACTCAATTAATCGAATTACACCAGCATCGCATTCCTATCATTGCTACAGGGCATCTATTTGCGGCTGGCGGTACTACCACCGATGATGATGGTGTTCGCGAGCTTTATGTCGGCTCACTCGGCAAAATCTCTGCTGACATGTTCGATGAAAGTTTTGACTATGTCGCACTTGGGCATTTGCACGTGCCGCAGCGTGTCGGTGGGCGTGAAACCATTCGCTATTCAGGCTCGCCAATCGCGATGGGATTTGGTGAAGCTAAGCAACAAAAGCAAGTTTTGCTGGTGCAGTTTGGTGAAATAGAAAATGATGTTAGTAATCAAGAATTGGCATCAAATAGTACAGCTGAAAGCATTATGCCGCAGCTTGCCAATACGGTTACCACGATTGAAAAATCAGTAGAAAAAGCCGCTAAAAAAGTAGCCAGTCAGACGACTGAATTTATGGATGACTTGTTTGGTTTTGACGAGCAATCAGAAAATAATGAGGTGACAAAAACTGCTGCTATAGAAAACATCCCTGATCAGCAAGATCAAAACAACCAATCAATGCCTAACAATCTCGATACTCCCAACAAAATACTGCATCGCGATAATTTGACGCAGATGCAGGTAATCTCCCTCCCTATTCCAAAATTTCAAAAGTTAGCACAAGTTTCAGGTGATTTGGAGTGCATTAATCAGGCTATAGATAAAGTCATTCAATCTCTTGACGCAACAGAGTCTGTGTGGCTAGAAATTATTTATACGGGTGAGGAGATTATCAGCGAGTTACGTGAGCATATCCAAGCAATGGTAGATAATTTGCCGTGTGAAGTGTTAAAAATTAAAAACACGCGTACCTATAATAAAGTCCTTAACCAACAGCAGATCTCTGAGACGCTACAAGATTTAAATGAGGAAGAAGTGTTTGAGCGCTGCCTAGCCGCTCATAATATTCCTGATGAGCAAAAATCATCTTTACGTGACGCCTATGATCAAATAGTTTATAACTTACGTCATGAAGACACTCAGGCTGAATAGTATTATTTAATCATAAACGCTTTTGATCGAAGCTAACTAGAATAAAGGCTTCATTTCTCATTATTGCCTTTTATTATTACTACCTATAAAAATAAGACCTGCGCATGCGACTGATTGAACTACGACTTAAAAATTTGAATTCTTTAAAAGGCGAATGGCACATTGATTTTAGTGACCCTGCTTTTCTTAATGAAGGCATCTTTGCCATTACTGGGCAAACGGGTGCTGGCAAGACGACCATATTGGATGCGATTTGCTTAGCACTCTATAGCCAGACGCCAAGACTGGGCGATATCACTGGTTCAACGAACGAAATAATGACCCAAGGTACGGGCGAATGCTCTGCAGAAGTCATTATAGAGATTGATTCCAAGCGTTATCAATGCTACTGGTACCAACATCGCGCCCACAAAAAAGCCAAGGGCAATTTATTACCGATTAAGCATGAGATTAGCGAGGTGAAGACCGGCAAGATTTTAGAAGAGAAAAAGTCCAAAACTTCCGCCTATATACAAAACCTCATCGGCATGGATTTTAATCAATTTACGCGCTCCATCATGCTCGCACAGGGCAGTTTTGCCGCGTTTTTAAAGTCTGACATCGGTGATAGAGCCGCGATTCTAGAGAAAATAACGGGTACTGCTATTTATGCCAAGATATCGTTAAACGTTCATGAAAAGAAACGCTTTGAGGAAGACATACTTGGCAAGCTACAGGTAGGCGTGAATAGCTTATCGTTATTAAGTATTGAAGACGAAAAGCTACTGAAAGCTGATTTAGAGAGCCTTAACCAGCAGCAGAGCACACAGCGCCAAACATTCAAAACCCTAAGTGAACAGCTACAGTGGCTGGATAGTGTTCAGCAGCTACAGCAAAATCTCTCAACCTATCAGACCGATTTTACAGCGGCGCAGCAGGCACAGCAAACCTTTATTCCAGAAGCGCAGCGCTTAGAAGTGGCTAATAAAGCCTTAGAGATTGATAGCCAATTTCGAGAGCTTAGCTATAGCCGAGACACGGTCAAGAGATTGAATCTCGATCAGCAAGATTTGCTTAATAAGATTCCAGCTCAGCAAGAAGTACTGGCACAAGCTTCAACCCATTTAGGGAATATCAATACCATTGCAAAGCAAGCCAGGGACAACCTCCAGACCACCTTGCCTGTCATTGCAAAGACGCGTGCATTGGATGCTGATATAAAGCAGCAATCTTATTCTTTACTCAATGATAATCAACGTAAAGACCTATTAGTCAATAGTAAGAAACGATTACGCCAAGAAATAGCCAGCCATGGACAAATAGAGCAGAAGACTAAGGCTCAGCTTAGCAGTATAGAAAAGCACTTTCACGATTACCAAGAGCTAAATGATCTTGATAAAGATATGGAGAACTTTGATAACAGCTGTCGCCAATTAATGGCGCTGTTGGAAGATAATGCCAACCTAACAGCGGACAAACTTACCTATAGCAATCAAGCTCGCCAGCTACAAGCTGATTTTGATAAATTATCTAAGCAGCAAGACGCTGATACGTTATTAATAACACAACAGCGTGAGCAACTTGCCAACGTACAACAGCAACAAGCAATACTCATTCAAAACCAGCCCATTGCTAATATGCGTAGCAAGCAAGAGCAAATTGATCAAATCAGCACCCAGATTGCGCAAGCCAATATTAAGCTAGAACAGCTGTCTGAGCGTACCAGCCAAATTCAACACATCAACGCAACGTTACCCAAACTGAATCAAGAGCTTAAGACTTTAGAAGGATTGATTGCTAGTCACCAGTCCGATATTCAAGACGCTAAGATCAAAAAACAAGATAGGCAAGAGCATCTACATCTACTACAAAAGGTCGCTAAGCTTGAAGATTATATAGTAGAGCTAGAGGATGGGTCGCCCTGCCCGCTTTGCGGCGCACATGAGCATCCTTATGGTAAACATCATCCACTATTAGACAATAGTAACTCCAAAGGCAATGCCGAGCAAAACCAGTCGTCTACAATAAAACAGACTAAGGCGCAATTAACTCAGCAGCACATAGCTGAATTAGACACTATTATTGACAATCTTGAGCAGACTTTATCTAAACATCATATCGACCATGCCACCAAAAAAGAAGCCATCAATAATCAACAGCAGCAGTTAGCGACCTTGCAGCAGCAATCTAAAATCTTAAACGCTGATATTCAGTCTAACCTTTCCTCGCTATTTAACACTGAAAATAGTTATTCGGAATCGACTGTGGCAATTATCAATCCACTTGCGCAGATTAAGAACGATACTGATATTAATATTGATCACGGCTTGTCCTTATTAGACACCATCAAACACAAACTGACTGAGCATAAACAGTCTCTTAAAACGATAGTAGTCAAATATGACAACCTAGCTGAAAGTGCTGCAACGCTCAGTATTGCCATCGAAGTCGATGAAAAGCAGCAACAGCTACTTAGTCGCGACATTAATAATCTAACCACTGATATCAAGCTAAATACTCAAAAAATTGAAAGTGTCGAAGATAAGATTGCCACTAATTTTTCTGAGCTAATACCCATGATGACCAATATTTCATCTTTGGTGAGTAAGTACCCAACGGATAAATACGAGAATCATTTAACTATAGAGCTCAAAGCGACTGACGTTCAAGGCGTACTGAAGCTACTCATTGAAAGTATTCATAAGCAAGCAGTATTAGCAAGCGCAGATTATGATGAGCATATTGACCAATTGCGGGCACAACGTAATGCTTTGAAGCAGTTAAAGCAATATCACCACGAGCAAAGTAGCCGCCAACAGCAACTCACAAATACTCTGAGCAGCCTGACTGCGAATATTGAGAGTAAGCAAGCACAGCTCGCCAATGATGAGACAGCAATCAAAGGATTAGAGAAATTAATTGATAACAAAACAGATGATATCGAACAATTAAAGAAAGCCAGAAAAGAGCTATTCGCAGATAAAGATACAGACCATGAAGAAAACCAGTTACGCAGCGCTGCTGATGAAGCTAAAGCCAAACAAATCATAGCGCAAAGACAGCTAGATTCTATACAGCAGTCTTTAGAGCAATTAAAGATCAGAGAGCAACAGCTAGCCACAGAACGACAGTCGGCGACTACTACCGTAAATACACAGGACAGCATTTTTATTAACTTACTCGCAGAGTCAAATTTCGTCGATGAGGCGGATTTTTTGAGTGCGCGTCTGCCTAAAGAAGAGCGTGAGGCATTACATATACGTAAACTAGCGATTGATAATGCCCTACAACAAGCTAAGTTGCAGTTAAATAATACTCAGCAAGCATTAGAGCAAAAACTTGCCACACCTATGACAGATGAAGGCCGAGAAACACTTGCTGGCAAGCATCATCAAATACAGACAGATATCGATGAGTTAAGTCAAAAAATTGGTGCGATTGACCAAAAGCTCAAGGATAACGACAGCCAAAAAGGGCAACAAGCTGCACAGCTGATTGCAATCGATGAACAAAAACAAAAACTACAAGTTTGGCAGCAGCTACATACGTTAATTGGTTCTGCTGATGGCAAAAAATATCGTACCTTTGCTCAAGGCTTAACGTTTGAAGTCATGATTAGCCATGCTAATACGCAATTGCAAAAAATGAGTGACCGCTATTTGCTCATTCATGATGACAGCAATCCACTTGAGCTTAATGTGATTGATAACTATCAAGGCGGTGATATTCGCAGTACTAAGAATCTATCGGGCGGCGAAGGATTCATTATCAGCTTGGCGCTCGCACTTGGGTTATCGCAGATGGCGAGTCACAACATTCGCGTGGATTCACTATTTTTGGATGAAGGGTTTGGTACGCTTGATGAGGAGTCGCTTGATATTGCGCTCGACACTTTAACGAGCTTACAACAAGAAGGTAAGCTTATTGGCATTATCTCTCACGTACAGGCGTTAAAAGATCGCATCTTGACTCAAATCAAGGTTGAAAAAATCTCCGGTGGTTTTAGCCAAATCAGTGGTCAAGGATGTCGCCGAGTGGTCAATATTACTAATGAAAAAGCCTCGTAAGTTAAAGCGGTCATCAAGAGTCGAACTTTCACGCTTAGCCAGACAATAAAAAACCACCGTTAATTAATAACGGTGGTTTTTTTGAAAAGACGTTTATCTTGTTTTTCACTCAATGAATAGTTACTTAGTCACTAAACCGCTTAGCTCACTCATTAGTACTGAGAGCGTAGACAGACTGATTTTACTGTCTGCATCATTAGCATGAAGCTGATCTAACTTGCTCATCTCTGTAGTGACTGACTCCAAATGATCTAAGTGACGTGAACGCCATTCACCAAATGCTTGCTTCGCATCTGGTTTAGATAATATGGCATCCATCAGTAGACGTAGACTACGTGACAGCTCGTTCATCAACGCATGGCGCGCGCGGCGATCCCAGTAATCTTGCTGTGGTAAAGTGGCGATATTGTCCATCATCCAATCTAACTGCAAGACGTGATAGGCATCAAAGTACAACGTTGCAATCTCATCAACAGGACGCTCATATTGCTCAGCGAGCAGTGCGGCATCAAGTGCATCAACATGATAAGGCAGCATCGCAAACAATGCGGCATCACTATTAGACAAATCATTCTGCATCAGGCTAGTTGTGTCTTCTTGCAAGTATTCTGCAAATTGTTGCTCAATAAAGCCACCTGATTTGGTTAATTTCTCAACACTATCGCTAAAGCGACTGATCATGTCAGCGACTTGCAAGTCTTGACCAAAGGCATTGATAAACCAAACCACACCATGCTCAAGCGCGTCACGTAGACGCAGTTCAAGATTTAGCAGTAATTTGGCATCGACTTGATTGTCCAGCGCTTCAAGTGTTTTCCAAGCTTTTGATACATTGAAGACATCACGGCTAATCGCATAACCACGCACGATGGTCGCCAGCGATTGGTCTGTTTCCTCATAAAGGCGGAACAGTGCTTCAATGCCCAAACGATTGACCACGCTATTGGTCAAATACGTGCTGATAATTTCGCGATGTAAGCGGTGTTCTGTCATCTCATCAAAGAACCGCGTAGCCAGCTCATCAGGGAAGTACTTGCGCAGCTCATTGATAAAGTACACATCATCTGGCAAGTCTGATGATAATAAGTTGTCATACACCCACATTTTGCCATAAGCCATGACAACTGCCAGCTCAGGGTTGGTCAAGCCAGTATCTGATTTTTGACGTTTGGCAATTTCTTCATCTGATGGCAGATATTCAATCGCCCGATCAAGACGTCCTTCACCTTCTAACATCTGAATAAAGCGCTGATGATCACTTAAGTTAGCCGCTGCACGAATGTGGCTAAGCTCAATGGCTTGTGGTTGCAGATAGTTTTGGCGCAATACCAGCTCTGCCACATTATCGGTCATACTCTCAAGCAATTCATTACGCTGCTTCAAGGTCATATCGCCTTGCTCGACTACTTTGCCAAGTAAGATTTTGATATTCACTTCATGATCTGAGCAATTTACGCCGCCTGAGTTATCGATAGCGTCGGTATAAATGCGACCACCCGTTTGTGCATATTCGATACGCCCTTGCTGGGTAAAGCCTAAGTTACCACCTTCACCAACGATAGCCGTACGTAGCTCATTAGCGTTGACCCGTACTGCGTCATTGGCACGGTCACCGACGTCAGCATGACTCTCATTCACGCTTTTCACATAAGTACCAATACCACCATTCCAAATAAGATCAACAGGCGATTTTAACAGCGCACTGATTAACTCATTAGGTGCAAGGCTGTCTGCAGCGATATCAAAACGCTGTTTCATCTCGGCACTGAGCGTGATGCTCTTATCTTGGCGGGAGAATACCCCACCTCCTTGGCTGATGAGCGATTTTTCATAGTCATCCCACGTCGAACGTGGCATATCAAATAAGCGGGCACGTTCAGCGTATGAAGTGGCAGCATCCGGATTAGGATCGATAAAGATATGTAGATGGTTAAATGCGGCAACCAGCTGGGTATGGGTTGAGAGCAGCATCCCATTGCCAAATACGTCACCACTCATATCACCAATACCAACCACGGTAAAGTTATCATGGTTCTGAATGTCCATGCCGCGCATACGGAAGTGGCGTTTGACCGACTCCCAACCACCGCGTGCGGTGATACCCATGGCTTTGTGATCGTAACCAACCGAGCCGCCTGAAGCAAAGGCATCATCGAGCCAAAAATCATATTCAGTAGACAATGCATTAGCAATATCCGAGAAGCTAGCGGTTCCTTTATCAGCTGCGACCACTAAGTATGGATCATCTTCATCATGGCGCACGGTGTTGGCTGGCGGGACAATTTTTCCATCGACGATATTATCAGTCACATCGAGCATACCGCGTAGGAATGCTTGATAACAAGCAATGCCTTCGGCTTGGAATTCGTCACGACCATCTGCCATGGTTTTGGTTTTGACGATAAAGCCGCCTTTTGAACCAACCGGAACGATCACGGCGTTTTTGACCATCTGTGCTTTGACTAAACCAAGTACTTCGGTACGGAAATCTTCCATACGATCTGACCAACGCAGACCACCTCGGGCAACTTTACCACCACGCAAATGCACTGCTTCAACACGTGGCGAATACACGAATATCTCAAACATCGGTTTTGGTTTTGGCAGATTAGGAATATCTGCTGCCAAAAATTTAAATGATAAGCGATCTTTACGCTGACCATTGCTATCGGTTTGATAGAAATTGGTGCGTACCATTGCATTAATTAAATCTAAGTACCAACGCAAGATACGGTCTTCATCTAGGCTATCCACATCTGTCAACGCAGCAGTGATCTGCTGTTGGATCTGCGCAGTTTTTTCTGTACGCTCATCTGTACTGTACTTAGGATTCATACGGGCATCAAACAGGCAGCCTAGCGCCACACTAATATCGCTATTTTTTACCACAGTTTGCTGAATATACGTACTAGAGAATGGGGCTTTTGCTTGCATCATATAACGTGATAAGGCTCGTAGCACCACCACATCATAAGTATCTAGATTGGTCGTCAATACCAACTCGTTAAATGAATCACTCTCAACATGTCCTGCCCAAATCTGTTTGAGACTGTCTTCAAACTGACCACGCACCACTTGCATGTTGACAGTATCAACATGTTCTAACGTTAGCTCATACTCTTGCATCCAAATGGGCTGCTCAGGCAGATCAAACTCATAGGTTTGTGCTGAAATGACAGACACACCAAAATTTTCAAGGATTGGTAGGACTTTGGATAAGATTACAGGCTGTTCACGACCATAAAGCTTCAGGTGGAGTTGGTTGCTAGCATCGCCCGTTGACTGGTATAAATGCCAAATCATCGGCTGCTCTGCTGTCAATACAGCCAAACGCTTGGTATCTTCAACCGCAGTACGGGCATCAAAACGCTCTTGATAAGCGGCAGGGATATAATTCAAAAATCGACGGTTTAAAGCATTGGCTTGCTGCTCACCCACATTATCCAATAGCATTTTTTGATAGCTGTCGCTCCATGATTGCATTAACGCAGCCAACTTGGCTTCAAGCTCAGCAGTGTTAACATCTTTTACCTGACCTGGCACCGTACGCACGTGGACATGAACACGAGCGTGAGCAGATTCATTAAATTCGGTGGTAAAACCTGATGATGTGCCACCGTAGGCTTCTTTTAGGACATTTTGTACTTTGATACGTAGCTCAGTGTTGAACTTGTCACGCGGGATATAGACCAAGCAGGAGACAAAACGCTGATAATGATCAATACGACTGAATAGGCGTAGACTCTTCTTGTCTTGTAACTGGCTAATACCAGAAACGATAGGATATAGCTCTTCTACGCTGGCTTGAAAGAGGTCATCACGCGGTAACGTGTTAATCACATGCATCATTTTATGGTGCGCATGACCGTCACGTGGCAATTCCGCCATGGCCATAATCTTGTTGGCTTTTTCACGTAATAGCGGGATTTGTTGCACAGTCAGTTGATACGCTTGTGAGGTCAATAGACCAATAAATCGATATTCACCAACCAGCTTACCATTGTCATCAAATTTATGAATACCTAAAAAGTCCATATATACTGGACGATGCACAGGCGATACACGGCTTGATTTGGACAACATCAATACTCGCGGTTCAGTCAATAGTTGCTTTAATACTTTTGGCAATTGGCTAAAACTTTCTGAGAGTTTGTCTTCTTCAGCGCCGCGTAATAGACCAAGACCGCTATTACCAATGGCGAACAAATCTAAATCAGCAGGTTCAGAATTCACTTCAACAGCCTGCCCGCCTTCTAAACGGTATTCACGGTAACCCAAGAATATAAAATGATCGTCTAATATCCAATCTAAAAACGCTTGTATCTCTTGCTGCGAGTAAAAGACTTCTGGTAATGGTTTCTTTGATAGCTCAGCTTTGATATCCGTCAGCTGTGCACGCATCTGCTTCCAATCACCAACGACTGTATCTAGCGTATCAATTTTTGCCAATAACATTTGCTGTAGCGCAGCCAGATCCTCATCATTTTGATAAGCAATTTCACAATGAATCAAAGACAGATGCGAAGTAGCGCTTTCATGTGCACCTTCAATATGGGTAATATGACCATTATCATCACGCTCAACACTGACAATGATGTTATAAGTACGATGAACATCGATACCTTCAGCCTCAAGACTCATCAAAATCGTATCGACTAAAAAAGGTCTGTCATAGGCGACAATTTGAATAACCGTATGTGAGCTGTGAAAATGCTGCTCTTCTGCTTTGGGGTTCAGCACCTTCAGTTGTGGCTTGCTACCATCGTAGGCTTGGAGCAACGTAAAATGATGTAGTGCCATGCCCGCTAGGTCAGCATTACTGATGGTCTCAGCTGCTTCTGCGTGCAATGGCTGATAATAGCTATGAATAAAATGATCAAATAATGATTTGTCTTTTTGTACATAACTGGTAGCAATATCGCTTATCTGGCTGATGCGCTCTTTTGCGATACTGAGGGAGTTTGGCATGTCCTTCATCCTTTTTTATAGATTTGATTTATCATTTATTTAAGTTTATTAATTCGTACTAACTAATGGCACCGCATAAATATATGGAACATTATTGGTGCTGCGGAGCAGTATATCCATTTACGCAATTTATTCTGTTTTTTTCTTGATATTTTAAGTTTCTCTCCTTTTTTCATCCTTATTTTTAGGAATATGTCGCAATTGGGATTTAATACCATTAATTTAGTGAAGTGTAACGTACATAGCGCGCCAGCTAAAGCGTACAACATCATTTCATGAATCAGCAACATGTCGATAACATTTACTCATGAGACAGGTTTTACTCTTTCTTGACGATTAATTGCTGGCGAGTGGATACTCATGGCAATCGGTACGACTTTTTTGTTAGAATATGCCAGTATATTTGAGAGTGTGTGGCTAACTCATAATTAACTTTAATGCTAAGGGCAAGACGTATGATGAATATTTTGGTGATTGGTTCAGGTGGTCGCGAACACGCGCTAGCATGGCAGTGTGCAAAAGACGATAAAGTCAATAATGTCTACGTCGCGCCTGGTAATGCTGGTACAGCGCTTGAACCTAAATGCCAAAACGTCGTCTTAGAATCTGCAGACGAGAATGCTAGTGAACATAGTGCAATCATCGCGTTTTGCCAAGACAATGCCATTGATATGGTCATCGTCGGGCCAGAAGCGCCTTTGGTCACTGGTATCGTTGATGCCTGCCGTGATGCTGGTATTAAAGCGTGGGGACCAACAGCATACTGTGCGCAGTTAGAAGGCTCCAAAACCTTCGCCAAAGAATTTATGGAGCAAAACAATATCCCTACAGCAGCCTATAAAGGTTTTACTGAAGCTGTGGCTGCCAAAGCTTATATCGATGAACATGGCGCACCAATCGTTATCAAAGCCGATGGCCTTGCCGCTGGTAAAGGAGTCATCGTTGCGGAAACTATCGAACAAGCACATGAGGCCATTGATGATATGCTTGCCGACAATAAATTCGGTGATGCAGGCAGCCGCGTGGTGATCGAGCAGTTTTTGCAAGGCGAAGAAGCCAGTTTTATTTGTATGATTGATGGTAAAAACATCTTACCGATGGCAACAAGCCAAGACCATAAACGTGCTTTTGAAGGCGATACAGGCCCGAACACAGGCGGTATGGGCGCTTACTCTCCTGCCCCAGTTGTCACTCAAGATGTCCATGAAAAAGTCATGACCCAAGTCATCCAGCCAGTGGTTGATGCAATGAATAATGCGGGTCACCCTTATACGGGATTTTTATATGCAGGTCTCATGATTGATGATGCTGGAGACCCCTATGTTATCGAATTTAACTGCCGTTTTGGTGATCCAGAAACTCAGCCTATTTTAATGCGTTTACAATCATCAATGGTAGATTTGGTTGCACAAGGTCTAGCAGGACACTTGCCTAGTGATGCGCAATGGGACAGCCGCCCTGCCCTCGGTATTGTCATTGCTTCCAAAGGCTATCCTGAAACATCATCAAAAGGTGATGTGATTGCTGGCTTGCCAGAGCTAGATGCCAGTAATGACAACGCTGTCAAAGTCTTCCATGCTGGCACAGCCTTTTCTGACAGCGATGCTATAGACAGCGAAAAAGAAGTGGTGACGAATGGCGGACGTGTCTTATGCGTGACGGCTCTTGCAGATAGCATCTCAGACGCTCAGCAAGCCGCACTTGCAGTAACGGGTGCTATTAGTTTTGATGGTGCACAGTATCGCCGTGATATTGGTCATCATGCCATTGCTCGTGAAAACAGTTAGAAACCAATAGAAATTAGGCTAGAGCTGTTCCCAGCCTTAGTCTAATGCACCAAATGATTCTTAGCTTATATGATTCGACCTAGCATCATGCTAGGTCTTATTTTTTGACATCCATTTTACAAAGATTATAATCTGAGAATATATACTGCGTCTTACAAAGTAGCTGCTATTGGCAAGCTTAGGCTCATCAACCAAATGTGCTTTATATGATACAATTTTGTACCCGTACATCGCATCTCCCTTGTATTGTAGGTTTTGAACCCACAAATCAATACCAACTGGATGAATGATTATATTTATGGCAAATGATACGTCTAAACCTTCTAGCAATAAGCAATCAATCGATAACTTAAAAACCTCAGGGTTCGATCGTCGAATGTCGATTGCCAAAACCTCCTTAAATATTGGTCGCCGTTGGGCGGGTAATAGTGTGTCTGGCATGTTCTTAAATAAAGAAGCACGTACAGCACGTAACCAAGTGTTTATGGAGGCCCAAGCAAACTACCTCGCAGAAGAGCTAGGTAAGCTAAAAGGTTCGGTTGTCAAAATTGGTCAAATGTTAGCAATTTATGGCGAACATATTTTGCCACCAGAAATCACACGTGCCTTGCAAACGCTAAATGATGATACCGCTACATTATCATGGTCAACCATGCAACAAACCCTGCAACAATTATTGGGCGAAAAATTAAGTGAATTGGATATCGATACGGTTCCTATAGGTACTGCGTCTCTCGCCCAAGTTCATCGCGCCACAGTTATTGCGACTGGCGAGCAAGTTGTACTAAAAATTCAATATCCAGGTGTTGCTGATGCGATCAACTCAGATCTTGCTTTATTTAAGCAATTATTAAAAGTTAGTAATATCGTTCCGCAGACCCGTTCACTCGATGCGTGGTTTGAAGAAATACGTGACCTACTTCACCATGAGGTGGACTACGAAGCTGAAGCCGCGACGACAGAACGCTTTTATGAACGCTTGAGTAAAGATCCGCGTTATGTGGTTCCCAAGATTAATCGTACTTATTCCAAAAAGCGCCTACTCTGTATGTCTTATGAGCCAGGTATTACCGTAGTTTCTGAGGCATTACAATTATTACCTCATGAGCGTCGTAACGCTATTGGTCAGGCGGCCATCGAAATCATGATGCAAGAGATTTTTGTGTGGGGTGAAATGCAGACAGATCCCAACTTCGGTAATTATCTGGTTCGTGTCAGTGAAAATGAAGATGATATCGACAAATTGGTATTACTAGATTTTGGTGCTATTCGTCAATTTGATAATAACCTTTTAACCATTGCGCATGGCTTACTAAAAGCTGGCTACCGCCATGACCATCAGGCGATGATGCTTGCGATGACGGGTTATGATTTCTTTGATAGTATGAGTGATAAAGTACGCTCTGATATGGCGTCACTATTTTTATTGGCAACCGAGCCGTTTAGTGATCCGGCGACTAACCCTGACATTCCTGCCGACTGTCTAGATAAGGATGATCGTTATATTTGGGCGAATAGTAAACTTCATTCTCGCCTTTCAACACAAGCTACAAAAGCGATGCAGTCTTTTGAGTTTAACTTACCACCAAAAGAATTTATGTTTATTAGTCGAAAATTTATTGGTGCTTATACTTTTCTAACGGTGCTTGATGCTTATACTGATTCGGATACTTTAGTAAAACCTTATTTATAGTTTTAATTGAAGTAAATTTTCTTTAATAGTAAGTAATTTTTGAACCGCCTTTTTGTGGCGGTTTTATTTTTTAGCATATCATTTGCTTAGGCTATTCTATATAAAACAAACTAGTACTTATTATCGGTAAGATTTACTTTGATTTATTACTTAGGCTATTTAACTTGATTAACAGTATCGGCCTGCCACTCATCAAATCTGGTTTTATAACCCTCCGGCTTACGCATATTAAGCTCCCAGCATACTTCTCCACGAGCTAAATACTTTATTTCAAAATGCGTGCGTTGACTGTCATCAGCCACTTGATAGCGCTCATTAGGTAACGACCATGTCTCAGTTGCTTGCTGTTCTGCATTATTCATATAGGCTTCTATGTTGGTTACTAGTACCACCTCTCCACCTACGTGCAAGCGTGACAATAGAAACTCGAAGAAAGGCATGTTTAACCATTGCTGGTTGGGATTATGCTGTTCAGGATTGGGGTACAGAATGAAAATCTTACTGACACTATTGGGTTTAATGGCATGCACAATCCATGCAATCGCATCAGCATGAATGGCATTTAAATTAGGTGAATCTTGTAGCACTGCCAGTTTCGCAAAAGCGTCGAATTTATTACGTGTACGTTCAATTGCAATCAAATGCTTATCGGTATTTTTTGCGGCAAAACCAAGCGCATGCTTGCCCTTCCCTGCACCAATTTCTAATATCAAAGGGATGCTACTTTTATTGTCGTGAATGATATTTGGCATAATAAAATCACGTGGTGCCGAAAGCTTTTCTGGTTGAAATGCACGCTGTTGCTGATGCGTAAACTCAATATTATCCGTCATCTACTATCCTTAAAGTATTTGTCTTTTGCCATTATTCGGGCGCATGCTATTATATAGCCAATCCACTTCAATAGTAATATAGCGACAGCGAGTAATACGCTATCGTAGTCTATCAAGCGCATACGAGACGAGAATAGCTACAATGACAGACTGCCGCTCGCTAATGATGTTAATCATACAAATAAATCGAGGATACTCTCACCCTTATCATGACTGAATCTACCCCCAACACTTCTCCTAAAACCTATCCTTGCCCACGTTGTGGCACTAAAACAGCATGGCAAGACAATAAATACAAACCGTTTTGTAGCAGTCAATGCAAACTTATTGACTTAGGTGCATGGGCAAATGAAGACTATACCTTGCCTGCTGAAACCACACCTTTTTCTGACGAGCTATAATCAATACTCTCTTTTAACTAACTTATCATCTTAAGGATGTTTTATATGTCTGCTACTTATCTGATGCCCACTTATAACCGTCAACCCATCAGCTTTACACGCGGTTCAGGCAGTTGGCTATACACCAAAGATGAGACGCCTTATTTAGATGCACTGACTGGTATTGCCGTATGCGGCTTAGGGCATTGCCACCCGCAAGTGACTGACGCCATTCAACAGCAAGCAGCGACTTTAATACATACCAGTAATTTATTCGGTATCGACTGGCAAGAGCGTGCGGGTGAAGTGCTATGTACAGCCGCCCAAATGGACAGTGTGTTCTTTGCTAATAGTGGCGCTGAAGCGAACGAAGCGGCGCTCAAACTTGCACGGTTGTATGCACATCAGCAAGGTTTTAAACGCCCAAAAGTTATCGTTATGGAGCAGTCATTCCATGGTCGTACGTTACTGTCACTGTCAGCCACCGCCAATCCAAAAGCCCGTGAAGGGTTTTATACATTAGATGAGGATTTTATCCGTGTACCCTTTGGCGATATTGCCGCGATTCAGCAAGCCGCGCAAGATCATGATGAAATTTGTGCCATCTTTGTAGAGCCTATCCAAGGTGAAGGTGGTCTGAATACTGCTGCCAACGGATTTACTTATCTTGAAGAACTACAGGCAGAGTGTGAAGCCCATAACTGGCTATTTATGTTGGATGAAGTACAGACAGGTAATGGCCGTACGGGTAAATACTTCGCTTATCAACATAGTAATGCGCGTCCTGATGTATTGACGACAGCTAAGGGCTTGGGTAACGGTTTTCCAGTAGGTGCATGCATGGTACGTGGGCGTGCTAATGGCCTGTTTGGTGCAGGTAGTCATGGCTCTACTTATGGTGGTACGCCGCTGGCCAGTCGTGTGGTACATAGCGTATATGACGTATTAGCTAACAGTGATATCATGACTAATGCCGTTACCGAAGGGCTGTTTATTCGAGAAACGCTAGTCGATACACTAGGACAATACGGCGTCAGCAGTCGTGGTGCAGGTATGATGATTGGTATCGCTTTGCCTGAAAACATGGACTGTAGTCAGCTAGTTGATCGTGCGCGTGATGAGCAAAAGCTAATTATTAATGTCACTGGTGGACATGTTGTGCGCTTACTACCACCGCTTAATATGAATCGTGATGAAAGCACACAAGTGGCTGAGCGTTTGATTGACTTACTAAAGCCATCATTTTAAATGATTGTTTAAATCAAATGCTAACACCAAAAAAGCCTATAGATAATATGTCTATAGGCTTTTTTGCTTTCGGAGGCTTTAACCTAATTTTTATAGCGCGTTATGTAAATTTCATCTCAAACGTATTATCAATCACGCCACCCCGCGCAAGCAACCAAATGAAATGCCTTGAACAAATGACGAGCTAACTTGTCATAACGAGTAGCAATCGTACGGTACTGCTTAATCTTTGCAAAGAAGTTCTCGATTAAATGCTGTTCTTTATAGCGTGCTTTATTAAAGTCTCTCCTCTGCAGTCGGTGACGCTTCGATGGTATGACGGATTACATTTCTTTTACTGATTCAATCATCTCAATGACACGGGCCTCAGCATCGTAAGCCTTATGAAATGGACAAGCTAAGTTTGGCTAATACTGACATCGTATGGTTCAGATGAATCACACGATGTCATGAGCTACACCACACATCAGATAAAAGCTAGGAGATTTTCCTAATGTATCTACACAAGGAGGTATTTTAGTTGGCAGCCCACCTTTACTATAACCGATGGCTTGCTCCCTTTTTTTATAACAGTGCTAATTGGTATTAAGCCCAATAATACCTAAAAGGTATAGTTTATTACTGAATAGGTGTTGGACACGTATAACTAAAATGTTTACCTTGGGTTAAATTGTATGAACTAAGTTTATATGTGTAGAGTTATAGAAATATCGTGTAACTTTTATTTCTATTCTATCAATTGAATACATTTTAACTCTGAAGTGGTTTAACTATTTAAATTCTCCAAAGTGAATAAAATTTCATTAAATTCTAAATAATAGTGACTAAACCGCCAGCTTTGAGGGACATCATGGAGACAGGAATACTTCTTGTTCACTCCTACCTCATTATTTCATAGCAAATTTTCAACATACCCTAATGAAAGTAACTCAAGAATGTAAGGATGGATCATGAATCGTATTAACGTTAAAGCGGTTTTATCAACTATAGTATTGGCGTCTTTATTAACAGCCTGTAGTTCTATTGAACCCAAAGTTACTAAGTTAGCAACCAATTTAGATTATCTACATAAACCTAGTACGCATCCAGCTAGACTAGCTCCTTCACCTAATGAAATACGCGTCACGCTACTTGGTACTGGAAGTCCTGTTCCAAGTACAAGCCGTTACGGCATGTCAACGCTTGTGCAAGCCAACGGTTATAACTTTGTATTTGATGCTGGTCGCGGCAATGTAGTCCGATTAACGCAAGCAGGTGTGCCACTTGGTAAGATTGATGGCGTATTTCTCACCCATTATCACTCAGATCATGTAAATAGCTTAAGTGATTTATGGATGACAGGTTATATACCAGCTTTTGGCGGTAGAGAGGGAAGTTTTAACGTGTATGGACCTAAAGGCATACATTCATTAGTCGATGGTTTAAAACTGGCTCATGCAGATGACATCAGAGTACGTGTCGCTGATGGCGAACTTAAAGAAGCAACTACTAACATGGTGGCTCATGAGTTTGACACCAATAGCGTTGTATTTGATAACAACGGTGTGCGCATAACTGCTTTTGATGTTCAGCATGATCACAGCGGAGCCATACAGCCAGCTGTGGGCTTCCGTATTGACTATGCGGGCCGTTCTGTTTTATTAAGTGGAGATACTATCCCAACTCCCAATGTACTTAAATATGGTAAAGACGTTGATTTATTGGTTCATGAAGTAGCAGAGTTTGAAGATATCAATGCGTTGCCACAGGTATATGCACACCATACCAATCCACGCCAAGCTGGAGAAATTTTCACTAAAACAAAACCGAAAATGGCAGTATACAGTCATATTGTGAATGGTACGTCACCAAAATATATTGGGATTCCAAATGAGCAACTTATTGAACGAACTAGAGAGAATTACAAGGGGCCATTAGTTGTAGGAGAAGATTTGATGAGCTTTTCTATTACAGCCAAAGGCATAAATATTTATCGTTATTAAAGAGCAAATGCGTTGCCGTCTTTAAAAGCTGAGCAAAAAGCAAACTTGCAAAGATTGGCGATGCTTTCAGATGATGATCTTAATTATCTAATACTGTTGAAGTGATTGGACTGTTCAAGCTTGAATCGTAGCAGCATAGGAAATTATCTTGAATTCTGTGTAACTGCCATTGAGATTAAGTACCTGATGAAGCCATCATCAAAAACTGTCATAAAGCGATTCAGAGCAGACATCCAGTTACGGATTAGCATCGAGCAGGTTTTGAAAGCCTGCTAGGTTGCTAAGTACACGACTTTAAACGCAGCTTGATCAGACGGAAACATCTTACGCTTGTTCACCATAGTACGGATAACGTTACTTAAAGGCTCAATAGTATTAGTGATATAAATGACTTTTGTCATACCTTTAGGATAACCATAGAGCAGCATTAAGCCTTCCCAGTTACTATGCCAATATATGTACGATAAATAGCTGAACCTGAGCATTAGGGTAAACAGTGCACTTATTTGATTTGTCGGCTTTCTCATATTTGGATTAGCCTAGATGGTCTTCTATCTAAGCTCCATCGTGGTAGCAAATCATCCCACTATCGGTGTAAATATCGTGCGCACTAGCATCACTGCGAGATTCCAAAATAAAGCTAGAAAGACCGACGGTAACCATCAAGATATAATGAACGATGCGTCAGAAGACTATTTGTTAGATTATTAGTCAATAAGATCATAATATCTAAAATGTCCATAATCGTTTTTTCTTCTCAACCGTTTTGACGATTGAGAAGAAAAAAAGGGAACAAGCTATCGATCTCAGTAAAGATGGGCCGACAACTAACATATCTCCTCGTACAGATGCATTAGGCAATTCATCTGATTTCTTGCATGGGCGGGCTTAATTGATGATAAGCCCTAATTGGCATGAAAGTACTTTTTTAACACTTCTAAACAACGTGTGATTTTGGCTGGCTGTTGATCACGATTTAAGGTAACCGCATATAGTACAAAACTTGGCAATTGATAACCAGTCAACACTTCGACCAAATCACCATTTTCAAGCTCTTTTTTAATGTCCATTTCCATCACTCTAACCAAGCCATGACCTTCTTTTGCCAAGGTGGTCGCCATAAAGACATTATTGGTATAAATGCGTGAATTCATTTTCGTGCGCGTTTTTTTACCCGTTTCTGTCTGAACGAGATCAATTTGATTGGCATCTTTCATGATTTCAATACAAATCAGCTGATGATCAGCCAAATCTTTAGGTGTTTGCAGTTTGGTATGCTGGCGTAGGTACTGCGGTGAAGCAACCAGCATTTGGCGCACATCAGTCAAGGGATGACTGCTTAGGCTCGAGTCATTAATCGATGGACTCATACGAATCGCAATATCGATCCGCTCATCAATCATGTCAATATAGTGGTTGTCTGCCAGATAGGTAATGCTAAGATCATCATGTGCCGCCATCCACGTAGAGAGTGCAGGCAAAATATGATTAACGCCAAGCTCTGGTGTTGTCGCCACTCGTAAGCTTCCTGCCAACTCATCACGCAACTGATTGACCTTAATCCGGCCTTGTTCAGCAGCACTTACCACATCCTTTGCGGCTTCATAAAAGCTTTCGCCAGCTTCTGTTAAGCTCAGCTTACGAGTTGAGCGGTGTAATAGCACGACGCCCAGCTCATTTTCTAATGAGCGGATTTGCTGACTGACTGCACTGGTTGTAATGCCAAGCTCACGAGCAGAACCACTAAAAGAGCCATGTCCAACCACACTGGCGAACACAGCCATACCGCGTAAATTATCCAACATATTCTCACCTAAACTTCATTTCAGTTTTTAATATAACTTAACCATTATAACGAATCTTGATTCATCTTATCGTTATTAAATATTTCTCTCGTGTTTGAGAAAGCCCATTTAATCTGCAATAAAAACAAAAATATCAAGGCGATAGTACAACATCGCCTTGATATCTTATATAAAATTTGCGTTTAACAACTATATAGACTTTTAAATAATTTTAACAACAGTTTTTCTGACTGTTTAATACAACTGAATCTTACCCATTTTTCCTTCACCGCGCTCATTCAAATACTGCATCACAGGCGTAGCAAGCAGTCTTGCTTCTGCAACCGTTTTCGCTTGCACCAAGCGCTTTTGTTGGCGACGCTCAGGCGTCTTATCCTCTGCTTGCATGACGCTGCCATCGATTTGTAAGTCAATTTCTGCTTGGGTGAACTGCTGTTGCAGTTTAGCCGCCAATTGCTGAAACGTAGTTTGTAAATGCCGACTATCTACACTGGTTATAAATATTGCCTTGCCATCACATGAGCCCGTCATCATGCCTTGACGGGCAAGTGCCAATTCGTCTTGAGCCAAGATCTCCGCTTCGCGAGCCGTTTGTAACCAATAGTCCCATTTTTCTGGTGTCCACTCACCCAGCAGTTCTTGCGGTGGGCAACGCAGTAAAGTACGTGGATCATCAAGTTGCGTTGTTAACTGAGAATTATTTGCATCAGGCTCAACAACTGGTTCAGGCTCAACAACTGGTTCAGGCTCAACAACTGGTTCAGGCTCAACAACTGGTTCAGGCTCAACAACTGGTTCAGGCTCAACAACTGGTTCAGGCTCAACAACTGGTTCAGGGTTAGTAACTAAGACATCATAATTTTTCTCATCATTTTGAGCCAAACTTGATTCAATATTGTTATAGCTCTCGACTTGCAAATGATCATTATCTCGTGCTTGATAATCAACATCATAAGACTGTAATGGTGGTGCGGAAGCCGAGTGGCTAGTTGATGACTGTGTAGAACGTGTAGCGGTCACATCTTCTATAGCTGGCATTTCAGATGATACAGAGCCAGCATAAGTATGATTTAATATCTCATCGACTGACAACGGACGAAATGCCAGCAGGCGTAAAATGCACATTTCCAGCGCCTGCATCGGTGTGCTGGCAAGCTTAACACCTTCACGTGCTTGCACGACAATTTCATAATACAGTTGCAGGACGTCTGGGCTCATATGCTGCGCAAGCGTGTTAATATCTTGTGCCTGTGCCTCATTCACATTTAATGCCACTTCAGGCAGCAGCTGGGTCAATGCCAATTGATGCAGTAACTCAGTAAGACCATCAAACATACTCGTCGCATCAACCATTTGCGCGCGCATCTGCTCTATATGAGCCGCGACAGCAGGCTTATCATGATTATATATATCAGTAATTAAACTGACCAAATCAGCCGCATCAATCAAGCCAAGCATGGCGTTTACAGTGACATCATCGAGCGCACCTTGACCAAAAGCAATGGCCTGATCTGTCAGTGACAACGCATCACGTACTGAACCTTTCGCAGCACTAGCCAACTGCCAGAGTGCAGGCTGCGTATAGCCTACTTTCTCTTGGGTCAGGATATTTGCTAGATGCTCGCTGAGTAGCGTTTGCGGCAATGGACGTAGTACGAACTGTAAACAGCGCGAAATAATGGTAATCGGCAATTTTTGTGGATCAGTCGTGGCAAGTAAGAATTTTACATGCTCAGGTGGTTCTTCCAAAGTTTTAAGAAGCGCATTAAAACTGTGTGTGGACAACATATGCACTTCATCAATCAGGTACACTTTATAACGCCCTTGGCTTGGCGCATAAGGCACGTTATCCAGCAACTCGCGGGTGTCTTCTACTTTGGTACGGGATGCCGCATCAATCTCGATAAGATCGATGAATCGCCCTTGATCGATAGCCACGCAGTTATCACACACGCCACAAGGCGTACTAGTGATACCTGTATCGCAGTTCAAACATTTAGATAAGATACGCGCAATCGTCGTCTTACCCACACCGCGTGTGCCCGTAAAGAGGTAAGCGTGATGCAGACGGTTATAATCAATCGCATTAATCAATGCTTGAGAAACATGCGTTTGCCCAATCAACTCATGAAAGTTTTTGGGGCGGTATTTGCGAGCTAAAACTTGATATTGCTGCGACATAGCTATCCATTGTGCCAAGTAGTTAGAGTGCTTATTTTGAATACTATTTTTCGATATTTATTATAGCAAAAAGCCAGCGCATTCGTCTGGCTTCTTACTGATTCGATAAGCGACTTTGATTAAGTACTAATGAGTCATTAGTCAACTTTACGGCGCATATGCGGGAATAAAATCACATCACGGATACTAGCCGAATCGGTAAACAACATCACTAAACGGTCAATACCGATACCTTCACCTGCGGTTGGTGGTAAGCCGTAAGACAAGGCTTCGATATACTCTTCATCAAAATGCATGGCTTCATCATCACCAGCGTCTTTTTCAGCGACTTGCCCACGGAAGCGTTCTGCCTGATCAGCGGGATCATTAAGCTCACTAAAACCGTTGGCCAGTTCACGACCACCGATGAACAGCTCAAAACGATCGGTAATTTCAGGATTGTCATCACTACGGCGTGCCAGTGGTGAAGTTTCAGCTGGATATTCAGTGATAAAAGTTGGCTGACGCAATTGGTGCTCAGCAGTTTCTTCAAAGATAATGGTCTGTAGTTTACCCACCCCAAACACATCTTTCACTTGCTGTTTAAGCGTCGTCGAGGCGTACTCTGCCAGATACTCACGGTCATTGATACGTGTCATATCGAAATTTTCGGCATATTTTGCAATCGCATCAGACATAGATAAACGTATGAATGGCGCTTTCAAACTGATGGCTTCTTCTTGATAAGTAATCTCAGTCGTGCCCAAAATATCCATCGCCAATTCATTAAATAAGCGTTCGGTCAAATCCATCAAGTCATGATAATCAGCATACGCTTGATAAAACTCAATCATGGTAAATTCAGGATTATGGCGAGTTGATACGCCTTCGTTACGGAAGCTGCGGTTAATCTCAAACACTCTTTCAAAACCACCAACGACTAAGCGCTTCAAGTAAAGCTCAGGCGCGATACGCAAATATAAAGGCATATCTAGAGCGTTATGATGGGTCACAAATGGACGCGCCACCGCACCACCTGGGATAGGATGCATCATCGGCGTCTCAACTTCCATGAAGCGCTCATTTAACATAAACTTGCGAATACCGCTAATGACTTGACTGCGAATCATAAAGGTATCACGAGTCGTCTCATTGGTCATCAAATCAAGATGACGATTACGATAGCGCGCTTCCACATCGGCTAAGCCATGAAACTTGTTTGGCATTGGACGTAGCGCTTTAGTCAACAACTGAAACTCTTCGATATGCACATATAAATCGCCTTTGCCTGAGCGACCGATATAGCCTGATACGCCAACAATATCACCCAAATCTAGTGATTTAATAGTCGCCAACGTCTCTGGGTCCAACTCTTTGCGTGCAACATATAACTGAATGCGACCCGTCATGTCTTGAATAACAATAAAGGCACCACGGTTCAGCATGACGCGACCTGCCACGTTGACCTGTGTTTTTTCGCCATTCGCCGCTTTTTCTTCAATTTCTTGTTTTGAGACGCCGTCAAAGGCTGTTTGCAAGTCTTGCGCATAATCAGTACGTTTAAACGTATTTGGATACGGCTGTTTGCCTGAAGCACTGATATCGTCTAGCTTGGCTTGTAACTGCGCAATCAGCTCGTTAGCGTCTTCTACAACTGGGGTTTGGTCTTGGTTCTGATTATTGTGCTTTGACATAACACTCTCAATATTATTAGGTAATTAAAAGAATAAACGAAAACTGCAAAATTAAATCTATACTTATTATCATAGTCGATAGCCGTAAAAAAACAGCTATAAACAAACAGACACTGTCATATAGACAGTGTCACGCTTTTATGAATTAATGATTCACGACCAGTTATTGAGCCTCTGGTCATTAATATACTGATGGTTGCTAATCACCACCACCAATACTGGCCATCAAATCAGCTTGATGCTCACGTAACAGTGCATCAAGAATCTCATCCAAGTCGCCTTCCATAATGGCATCAAGCTTGTATAACGTCAGGTTGATACGGTGATCGGTCATACGACCTTGTGGGAAATTATAAGTGCGAATGCGTTCTGAACGATCGCCACTACCCACCAAGTCTCTACGGATAGTATCTGCTGCATCAACTTGAGCCTGTACTTTGACTTGCTGAATCTTTGAAATCAGCATTTTCATCGCTTGCGCACGGTTTTTGTGCTGGCTACGCTCTTGTTGACACTCTACCACGGTACCCGTTGGAATGTGTGTCAAACGTACTGCTGAGTCAGTGGTGTTAACGTGCTGACCACCGGCACCACTTGAACGGAAGGTATCAAAGCGGATATCAGCTGGATTTAGATCCACTGTATCATCAATCTCAACCTCAGGCATGACCGCAACGGTACAAGCTGACGTATGCACGCGACCTTGGCTTTCGGTTTCAGGCACGCGCTGCACACGGTGTACGCCTGATTCAAACTTTAAGCGACCATACACGCTATTGCCTGATACGCGAGTGATGATTTCTTTATAACCGCCATGCTCGCCTTCGCTTGCCGACAGCACTTCCACTGTCCAGCCTTGTGTCTGCGCGTACTTTTGGTACATTCGGAACAAGTCACCAGAGAAAATTGCGGCTTCATCGCCACCTGTACCCGCTCGAATTTCCAAGAAAGCAGGCACTTTATCATTCGGATCTTTTGGTAGCATCATGACATTGAGCGCCTCTTCCATCTCTACGATGGTCTCGCGGGCGTTATCAATCTCTTCTTGCATCATCTCTTTCATGTCAGGATCTGAGGCTTCTTTTAACATCGCCTCGGCATCAGCCTGATCCGTCTCTGCACGCACATAGTTCTGCCATAAAGTAGTGATATCCATCAAGTCGCTGTGCTCGACAGACAGTTCACGGAATTTATTATTATCGCTGATGACACTAGGATCTGATAATAAGGCGGTGACCTCTTCATAACGGTCTACCATCTGGTCTAAACGCAGGCGTAAGGATTCTTTCATAAAAGGACTTTTAATTGGATGAGAGGAATAAGACCGTGATTATAGCAAATTTTTCGGGGTAAATTAAAACCTCTAAGCATTCTTGTCGATATTCTAAGCATTCTGCCCGTTATATTCTCAAATAGCGCTTCATTCTTGAATAATATATTGCTCAAATAGTGCGATTGAGTGTTCATAACAAAAATAACAGACAAAAAAATAGCTAAGATTGCTCTTAGCTATTTTTTATTAGGGCGTATCCTCATTTTAAAAATGGTGATAAAAATGAGATAAATAGCAGTCAAACAAGGAAAATAGCGCAGATAATATCGAGATATTACCTAGTTATTTGACAATGTTTGGCAAAATTTAGCCATTTTTAGCCCATTTAGACAATAATCGATTGAATTGAGGACACGACCTAGTAACAGATTTTACTTTAGAAATTAAACCTTACGTACCAATACTGAACCGATAGAGTAACCAGCGCCAAATGAACAAATAACACCCAAATCACCTGATGCTAGCTCATCTTTATAGCGATGGAAAACAATCATCGGACTGGCTGAACTGGTGTTAGCAAATTCAGCAATGACACTTGGCACGATGGCTTTATCGGCGTCTTTACCAATGACAGTACGTAGGATTAAATCCAACATATTGGCGTTGGCTTGGTGCAACCACATCATCTTAACGTCAGATGTTGGGATATCGTTTTCTTGTAAATGCGCGCTGATGACTTCTGAAACCTTTGGACAGACTTCACGGAACACTTTCCGACCATTTTGTAAGAAGAGCTTGTCGGTGACTGGCTCTTTGATGTCTGGATACATCTCAGTCTGTGCCGCTAAGAATTCTGAGCGATCCATAAAGCCGTATTCGTTTTTGATATTGGTCGAAAACTGGGTAAATAGCTTAGAGTTAAGAATCTCATAACCTTTTGGCGTATCTAGCTCTTCGACGATAGATGCTGTTGCGACATCACCAAAGATAAAGTGGCTGTCACGGTTACGCCAGTTCAGATGCGCTGAAGTAATCTCAACGTTGACCACAGCGATGCGCTTAGCCAGACCAGAAACGATAGAACCGTGTGCTTGCGACAGACCAAAAGTCGCGGCACTACAAGCAACGTTCATATCATAAGCAAAACCGCCAATCATACCGATTGCATTTTGAATCTCGATAGCGACCGCAGGATAAGTACGCTGAAAGTTTGAACAGGCAAGGATGATACCATCTAGATCATTCGCTTCAAGACCCGCATCTGCTAGCGCGTCTTTCAAAGCTGCAGTACCCATTTCTGCCATAATAGACAGCTCTTCACCTAAATGACGATAAGGAATCACTGGTGCCATGATTTCAGGATCTAAAATACCATCCTTTTCCATCACATAACGTGATTTGATACCAGATACTTTTTCGATAAAGGCTGCTGAAGAAGGCTCTAGGGCAGTCAAAGTTCCTGCTGCTATCTCGTCAGCATGCTTTGCATTATAATTCTCAACATACTTATTAAATGAATCTACTAGCTCTTCATTACTGATGCTATAAGGCGGAATATACAGGCCAGTGCCTGTGATACAAGTCGTCATGATAAGCTTCCTTGTCTACTACTATAGGGCTTGGGATAAGCATAAAAGTGGAAAAATAACAGTCGTTTGATTTCAGTGAATAACTGTAAACTTAAAATCAGAGCCTTTATTATGCCTGAATATAATTATTTTTCTAATACTTTGTTACAAATAATCTGTTTGTTGCGAAAAATAAGCAAAGTTTGCCTTCATTTTGGAGCAGCTACGTTATAATTGGCGCACTTTGGTAGCGACACGTTCACAATTAGAGCGCATAAAACTGCGAGACATAAACCCGCTCATACTTGGTAATACTCATGGTAGAAATTTTTAACTGGTTATTTGGACAATACGCTGACTATCCCACTGTCTTTATTGCTCTTGAATTGGTTGCCGTCATATTTGGGGTAGCAAGTGTCTTGCTCGCCAGCAGAACCAATATTCTGGTATTCCCAATAGGGCTAGTCAGCACCGCTATATTTGTCTATCTGCTGTGGAAATGGCAGTTATTTGGCGATATGTTTATCAATGCCTATTATACGGTGATGAGTCTGTATGGCTGGATCAATTGGACACAGAATAAAAAAAACACAGCAATAAAAAAGCAGCAGGATTATATCAACCCTACTGGCCAGCAGCAAAATAAATCGTTAGCAGGCACCACTGCCCAAAATGCTATTGACGTAGAACATCTAGATAAAAAAGATTTGCCAATACTGGCATTACTGGCCACAGCGACTATTGCCTTTGTCGCATTGGTATATTACTTCAGACCAATCATTAATAATAACTTTAGTTTTGATGGTGCAGTATTAGGTCTGCATTTATTTACGTGGGTCGATTACACCGATATGCTGACCACCGCGCTGTTTTTGATGGCGATGTGGCTGATGGCGCGGCGCAAAATTGAGCATTGGATACTCTGGATAATCGCCGATGCTATTTCAGTCCCACTGTACTTTTATAAAGGTCTCACTTTTACTGCGCTACAATACGTAGTCTTCACTCTTATCGCAATTTGGGCTTACTATGAATGGCAACGACGTTACCGCTTGCAACCTAAAGCAGCATACGCCTAAATCGGTCATCAATGTCGCTATCCTAGGGGCAGAGAGCACTGGTAAGACCACACTATGTCGCGACTTGGCAGCGCATTTCGGCTGCCCTTGGGTGCCAGAATACATGCGCACCTATCTACAAACGAAATGGGATAAAGAACACTTGACTTGCACTTGGGAGGATTTACTCCCTATTGCGCAAGGTCAAATTGAGTTAGAAAACAAATTTGCTGAGCAAGCAGCTCAAACCGATCACAACCATTATTTATTTTGTGATACCAGTCTGTTTGAATTAATGGTTTATGCCAACTGGTATTATGGCGATTGCCCTAAAGCGCTCACCAATGCGGCGTTAGCACATCATTATGATTTGATTCTATTAACCGAAGTTGATATCCCATGGGTCGCCGATGACTTACGAGATAGCCCCCATCAACGCGAAGAGATCAGTGCTTATTTTGAAAGTCAGCTGACCCGTCACCAAAAGCCGTTTCATCGCATAGGTGGTGATAGAGACGAGCGGGTACAACAAGTGCTCGAATGGCTGTCTTAAATTCACCCTATACCACGTTATAAGTAAGTGACCTACAACCTTTCAGAACCTTAAGAGATGTCCATGCTAAAAAACCTTGAACGCTACTTAGAAAAAACCATCTTTAACAGCCGCTGGATATTAGCGCCTTTTTATTTAGGGCTGGTCTTAGGGATTATTTTATTATTTATAAAATTCATTCAAAAAACAGTCATGATGTTTAATACTGTATTTAGCGCTTCTGTATCAGACGTCATTGTTAATATATTGGTGTTAGTCGATCTCTCCTTAGTAGCCAGTTTATTATTAATTATCATATTTAGTGGCTATGAAATATTTGTCTCAAAAATTGACACTGGTGATCACGTTGATCGACCTAGTTGGATGGGAAAAGTAGATTTTTCTGGTCTAAAACTAAAAGTCATCGGTGCTATCGTCGCTATTTCTGCGATTGATCTTTTAAAATCATTTATGGATATTCCTAATGAATTGAGTGATGGTGAAGCGGACAAACTCATGTGGAAAGTCATTATTCATATGACTTTTGTATTGTCTGGCTTATTATTTGCTATTATGGATAAAGTGGTTGGCGATACTAAAAAACACTGATACCAGAAAATACTAAGGCTTATTTTTCCACATACTCTCCATCGTTCTTACATATTTTTTCTTCATTCCTCCTCTATGCTCTTCTTTGAACCTACTGACTGTTATAGGTACAGTTTTGGACTAAAGATTCATATGAGGAGCTTTCATGCAAAAAACACTATTGACTAAATTGTCCATCATCGCCGGGCTTTGTATTATTTTTGCCATCGGTCTCGGTATGATTGGCTCGGTCATCTACGAACGACAAAATTATGCCGCGTCGGTGGTCAAAGAAATTGCCCAGCAGCACGTCAATCCGCAAGAAGTCATCACTCCATTTATCATCATTCCTACCACAATTACGCCTGAATGTCAGGTTGCAGCACCTGAAACAACCAGTAAGTGTGCACCATCCTACTCAAAAAATGAAATTGTCTTCGCCAGTCAGACCCAAGCCATACAAGATCTTGAAGTAAGCACTGATACCTACAAACGTGGCATCTATCATGCGACCAGTTATGATGGTGCGTTGACATTTGACCAACGCTATACATTTGATCAAGCCATCAGTAGCTTGTATGGCAATACGAGCATGACTAGTGACACACAAGGTTCTGTCAGTACACCCGCCAATAAAAATAACACACAGCCAGAAAAAACCATCATTCACTGGAATGCAGCAAAATTGATTATTCCAGTATCAGATCTGCGCGGCGTTGCGACTCTGCCAACGGTGACCATTGATAAAAAACCGATAAAAGCGACCTACCCTCAGACAGCGCTGCTGAAAAATCTGACCTATGTAGAAGTAGCTATTCCGCAAGATATATTACAGCGTTCAGTAAAAAACATAACGAGCCAGCAGAATGGCAATACCATCCTTGCTACGAACAGTGCTAGCGAGTCACTAACCAGTACAGAAATCATCATTGATTTACCGTTAGCTGGTATTAGCAATGTAAACACCGTGCCGACTGGACAAAACTTTAACTTAACGATGCGCAGTAATTGGCATGCGCCAAACTTTATTGGCAAGGCACTTCCCAATGCCAAAAAACTCACTGCTAAAGGTTTTGAAGCCAGTTGGCAAAATCAGTATTTAACAATAGCCAACAATCAAGATTTGTCGCAGTGTGTCAGCCTCGCTAACAACCGATGTATTGTCACCAGTCAAGCCAGTCTCGATAGCAATAGCCAGTCAATGGCTTCTGATGATGTGATTACAGCAATAGAAGGCGCTGCCACAGCAGAAGGTAATGCCATACCTGATAGCTATCGAAACGTGCGCCTGAACAGCTTTGGTGTGAGTTTTGCTGAGCCTAATGACGTGTATTTACAAACTGAACGAACGATGAAATATGCCTTATTATTAATCTTAGTATCATTCGGCACTTTCTTCTTATTCGAAGTCATTAAATCTAGCCGCATCCACCCTATTCAATATCTGTTGGTCGGTTGTGCGCTGTTGGTTTTTTATGTCTTACTATTACCACTTGCTGAGCAAATTGTCTTTTGGAAAGCATATGCCATTGCTGCCAGCGCGTGTGTTGGACTCATTGGTTGGTATGCTTATTATGTACTGGGCGGCGTCAAGCGAGCGGCGATTTTTACTTTCACACTGGCAGGATTGTATGCGTCGTTTTTCGGTATATTAACCACCGAAGATATGAATTTATTGCTTGGTGCTGTCTTCTGTTTTGTCCTACTCGCTTGCGTGATGGTCATGACGCGTAAAATTGATTGGTATAAAATTGCCTAACTCAGTTAGGGCATATTAAAAACGTTTAGTGTAGGGCGGTCTTACGTTGGTATAATTGGCTAAAACTGCCAACATAAGACCGCTCGATCTACTCATAAATAATTCAATATAGCTATCATCTCATTCATTATCATCTAATGATCTCACTATTCAGGGCCTTCGCCCAGTCTCGACATCCATTCTCACAGCGTTCACAGAGCTGATTGGGGTCAGATATGTGATCGACATAGCCGCAATGCATACATGCGTAATATGTTTCTGACTCTATCTCTTCGACAGGTTGATACTGCTTAGGGAAAAGCGGCATACCATAGCCAGTGTTTTCAGGCGGATATAACAATATACTAAAATTACCGTCTGTCTCTAGCAGGCCTGTACGCACTTGACCCAAATGCTCGACCCCTTGTTGGCGCATTTCAGTAAAAAACTCATCATGAGACATTTTACCCTTTTTAATCTTATCGAGTACCAGCATTCCGTCTTCTACAATATAGAGCGATTTCCCTTCTAATAAATCTTCAAAAGGTTGGAATTCCATCATGATCCACGTGCACAATCGATAAAGCAGGATAACGGCGCTCATGACCAACACCGCCTGAATAATCGGCAAATCCTCGTTAAACATAGGGTCACCTGCGATAGAACCCAATGATAAAATAATGGTCAACTCAAAGATTGACAGCTGACGGACGCCGCGTTTGCCCGTCAAACGCAAAAACGAGATAATCAGCACAAACATGACGCTGACACGCACCAATATCTCAAGCGCAAATGCCCAAGTGGTGTCATGAATAAAGATACTTGCCCAATCCATATTACTTTTTCCTATCTATTGTTTTTTTTTGATTTATGACAATTCATTTAAGCAATCGTTCTGAATATGCGCTTGACCCACATCACATCACTTTTGCAGTCGGCCTTTATTGTTAATTCAACTATCATCAGTCCAATTTAAAAAATACTTTTGCCCGCAAGTGCAATAAAATATGGTCTGTTGTGAGAAACCTCCCAACTAGCAACTAGTAACTAGTAACTAGTAACTAGTAACTAATTTTTGGCACTTTTTCCAGTATTTTTGCTGGTAAAAAAGCGGTAATAACAACATCCCTAAAAGTCGAATTTGCCTATTTTATTAAAAAACCAGCTTCTTTATTGTAGGAATTATTTTTGAAAGCCACCTTGTACACCGTTATTGCATTAATCGCCTTTGCTGCAAACTCTCTCTTTTGCCGTATGGCGTTAGCAGAAGGTCATATAGATGCTTGGAGCTTTACCATCTTGCGCCTTCTGAGCGCTGCTGTCTGCCTAGGTATTATCATGACCATTCATGCTTATCGGTTACGACAGCACGTGCGAGAGCCTGATAGTATTGCTCACGCTGCTATTTTAAACGACAAAGGCAGCTGGTTAAGTAGCGTGAGCTTAGTGATTTATGCGCTATGCTTTTCGATTGCTTATGTAGAGTTGGATACTGGTACAGGAGCGCTGATTCTATTTTCAGCGGTTCAGCTGACGATGATTGGTTGGGGCATCTATAAAAAAGAGCAATTGAGCGGCTTACAATGGCTAGCATTTATCGTAGCGGTAGCAGGGTTTGTCTATTTGATGCTACCGTCAGCAGCGGTGCCTTCGTTACTAGCAGCGGTGCTTATGGCAATCAGTGGTGCTGCTTGGGGTATATATAGCATACGCGGCAAATCATGCGTGTCACCGCTGCGAGCCACAGGTTTTAATTTCATTCGGAGTCTGATAGCAGCGCCCATACTGTTAGTGATAAGCATGACTTATCTAGACAATATAGGCTTGGAAAACATCAATCTAGGTGATATTACTATAAAAGGAGTACTTTTGGCCTGTGCATCAGGAGCGATCGCATCTGGTATGGGCTACAGTATATGGTATATGGCCATGCCTTTGTTAAAAAACACCCAAGCAGCAGTTGTACAACTGTGTGTACCTATACTCGCTGCGATATTAGGCGTGGTATTTTTATCTGAGCAATTGACATTGCCATTCGTTATAGCAAGCTCAGTTATCTTGGGTGCAGTATTGGTATTTATTTTAAATAGAGAAAAAGCCCCTACGTGAAATATACTCATTCGTTATTTAAAATAAATAGGCTAATAGAGGCTTAGTGATAAAAAAGACAGATAAGATTACTACCATAGCCCTCAAAAACAACATGAAGTTACATTCTCTACGGTATCATGTTGCTTGAAGTAACAACCTGCTTTTACCGATACTTTTGAGGCATATTATGAAAAAATTATTAGCCGTAGCACCTTTTGCTCTATTATTGTCTGCCTGCGCCACTAATGCACCAATTACTACGACCCCAGAGACCAATACTCAGCCAGTCGTCCAATCATTCACTTGTGAAGACAACGGTCAACTCACTGCTGCCTACACTGCCAATGGTCAAACTGCTAACCTAAACGTGACCTTGCCTAAAGTTGGCTTAACCAACGCAAAAATCACTATGGAGCAAGCGGTATCCGGTTCTGGCGCTCGTTATGTGAATAATGTTAACCCTAAAACCACTTACGATTGGCACACCAAAGCGGATTACGGCATCATAACCATCAAATCAGATAATGGTCAAGAATACCGAGTGAACTGCCAACTATAATAATCATAGAAACACACATAAATAATACGTGGTAGTTATTTGAATAAACTCCATGTTTTTATTCAAATTTATTTAAAACGAAAGAGCCAATAGTCAAACTACTGGCTCTTTTTTGTGCTTGACTTTTTGTGCTTGATAATTTGATCTTAATGATCAACATTGAATCACTCAATAAAAAACTGCTTGAATACTTTATGTACCCAAGCAGTTGAAAGTCATGTCGTTTTTATATTTGTTTATAGTTATTAGAGCAGCTATTGAATCAGTTGTTAGGTGTTAACCACTCCTGACCGTTAAATCACAGTCACATGCAAACGTGCATCGACATTGCCGCGTGTGGCATTAGAGTATGGGCAAACTTGATGAGCCGTTTCGACCAGGGTTTGCGCTTGAGCTTCATCAATGCCAGACACTTCAACATACAAATCTATATCTAGGTTATAGCTACCATCAGCTTTCATACCAATACCCACTTGGGTCGAGGTTTTTGAGGCAGTGATTGGCAATTTCATTTGCTGGGCAGTCAGGTTTAAAGCACTATCAAAACAAGCCGCGTAACCCATTGCAAAAAGCTGCTCTGGATTAACACCTTCCTTGTCTGTTTCTTGAAAAGAGACCAGATCAAAACCTAGCGAACCATCGTCAAGACCTGTATGACCAGAACGACCACCCGTTGCCGTTGCTCGCGTTTTATAGAAAATTTTCATCATATATTCCTTATGGATTGGCTTGTTATTGGTATTGTGCAATACGCTGCAAATCAATCTTGCTGCGTTTTGATGCCATCATTATAGAAGTGAACACGCTAATCTGGTAGAGCATTACTACAGAATACTTGCCTAATCCTATAAATATTTATATGATTAGGCAAATTATAAAATAAGCATAAATCATGAAAACAAAAACGGTTGAGCAGCTACTTAGTATATTACCCAAAAACCAAACCATCGAATCAGACATTTCAGGCTTGTTTTTTTATTGTGCCGACAGACCAAGAAAGACTGTCAGCTATATCCAAGAACCTAGTATATGTATCGTCTTACAAGGCACGCGTGAAATTTACTTAGGTTCAGATTGCCAGAGATTTGATGACAGCAGCCTGATGTTCTGCCCTGTCAACATTCCTATAAGCATGCATATCAAACATGCCACTGTAGAGAAGCCTGTCATTGTATTATCTATGAAATTAAATTTAGCATTTATTCGTGAGGTCATGGCAAAAATACCACCTCAGAAAAATGCCGATTATGAGCATCAAGGTATAAAATGGCCGTTAGAAGACACCATATTAACCGCATTCGAACGACTGATAGACTTGCTTAATTATCCAAATGATATAGACTTCTTATCACCTTTAATTCAGCAAGAGATTTATTATCGTTTGCTCTCAGCACAACAAGGTCATAAGCTTCGGCAACTGGTGGTTAACGGCAGTCACACTCACCGTATTTCCCAAGCCACCGATTGGCTAAAAGCACATTTAAATGAGCCAGTCATCATAGAAAATTTGGCCAGTCGATGCGGGATGAGTGTTTCGGGATTTCATCAACATTTTAAAGAAATCACTCAACTAAGCCCGCTTCAATATCAAAAAAGCCTACGATTGATGAAAGCGCGGCAGCTTATTCAACTCGGTGAGGCACAAGTATCGCAAATCGCCATGCAAGTAGGCTATGAAAGTCCCAGCCAATTTAGCCGTGAATATAAACGGCTGTTTGGAGTAAGCCCAAGCAGCGAATTAAATATTTAGCATAATGCTCCTACCATAATGGTTTCTGACTAGGGCAATTCCTCTGCGCATTGACAGCTTCACAAGCAACTACGTACGTAATATAAGTACCTGCTTAACAGGTTCTTACACCTTCCCTTTTTGCAGCCGAACAAACGACGAAATATCTTATTCAAGCAAAAAACAGTTGACTTAAGCTATATATTCATATTATAACATATATAA
>NZ_CAJHBC010000009.1:0-119329 GCF_904846535.1 Psychrobacter muriicola 2pS | reverse complement strand
CAAGTATTGGACCTAAAAGAAGCAGTTAGGTTTATACTCCGATTAAGTGTAACTAAATGTTTCTATAGTTCTATTTGATTTCAAGCATATATTATCACTAAAAAAGAATTTTTGGTTCAGCATATTTTATTCATTATCCATTGGATGATATTTGACCTCAAGAACCCATGTAAATTTGCCCTACAGTGCTAATAAAATTTGATAGCAGTTAAAAGGTATTGACATGTGCTGATAAGCTGTTAGAATAGCTTGCTTATTGCGGGAATAGCTCAGTGGTAGAGCATAACCTTGCCAAGGTTGGGGTCGAGAGTTCGAATCTCTTTTCCCGCTCCAAATACTTAAAAAGCCTTACTTAATAGTGAGGCTTTTTTTTGCTTAAAAAACATCAATTACTTAAAGTTTTGAGTTTAAATTAATCTTAAGCTAAGGATTTTATTAACTCTTTTGTACGCTTTAAACTACTAAAATTTTTCCTAATCTCAAGAGGTTAATTCTTTAAGCTTCTGAAAATATATTATAGTTATGATAAGGTCAAGTTTTACTTAAAGAAATATCGTTTGTTTTTATCTTTATCTTCAATAGAAGCTAAAGGCTCGGCAATCAATAAACTATTATCAACACTAATGCACTTGCCATTCAAGCTTTTAAAGTTATTATCAACATAATTTTTAAGCTCTGATTGGGTAGTAAACTTCTCCTCAAATACGAAAAATCCTGACTTTTCGGGGCAATTGAAAAATCTTACAAACTTATCTCGGAATTGCGCCTTAGTTTTATTTCTAAACCTCAGTATGGATAGTTCGTTGCACGAAGTATAAGCCTTAAGAACATATAAAAAGTTCAGTTTATATTCATGAATAAATAGTGTGTCTCTATCGAACAGACGCTCAGGAAAGTGTGCTGAAATTATTGGGTCATCGTTTTTAGCTTCTAACAATGGTTCTTCAAAGATACGATAATCGTCAACATAGCCGTAGATGAAAAAATTCGGACTGATATTATAACCTTCTGTAATCTCATCTCGGTATCTCAAGCCATCAGGTAGCTTAGATGTTTGATTTAAGACATCTATATGAAATTGGATAACGTTTTTGGCATAGGTAAACTGCTTGAATTTTGAGCTTTTTCCAACATTAGTTGTAGATTTATAATACTTTGAGTCACCAATATAAAAGATATTGGAGTCATCTATTAACGATTTATCAGCGTATATGTGGTCTATAATTTTTCCATCTGGGTGGTTTTTTAGGTCTTTAAGCGATAGCCCTTCTTTGTTATGTATGGATGATTCATCTGCAATAATATCGGAAAATAACTTATCAACCATATCTTCAAATATTATATTATAGTTGTCAATTGTTATGAATTCTTTGCTTTTCCTTGATGTTGACCCTAAATCATTCTTGGTAAAATATAGTTCGCATAAGCGAAACATCTTCTTGTAAACATCAGAAAAATAACGGTATTTTATTTTCTTAAGCTTCCTCAAACCATTGATTTTAAGGTTTTCAAAAGCTTCACCTTGTAGAAGGTTATAGCTTTTATCGATAGTAATATTTAGATCGTGCTCTTGATTGAAGTGCTCTAAGATAGAGAAAAAATAGACGAGGAGTTCTTCTTGTGTATTGGCTGTTTTTTTCTTATTTAGAAACTGATGATAAATAGGCTGACCATTGCTATTCATTAACGGTAGTTGCGTACGAATTGTCTTTGACCAATTTGTACGCTTAGCTGTTTTTGAAGATGACTGGATATGCCTATGTAAAATAAGGCTAGTATTTTTTTTATAAAAGTTAACAAAAGTAAGCAATAGGTCTAAATAAGTATACTCTTGCTTGGCTATATTAGAGTTCAATAAAACCTGATCGCTTTTTCCAAGTAAGGTACTATCTTCATGTCTTCGTTGGAACTCTTTGAGGCTATTATAAAAATATATAATCAGCTGTCTAATCCACTGATGCCGAGCATCATGCTTCCATGTATCCCCAGAAGCAAAATTAACTAGCTCTTGCTCACTAATACCAAAAACGGTACTGCTAGCTTCACGCATAAAAACTTTAGGCAACATATAGACTAAAGCTTTTTTCTCTTCAGAATAGTAGTAGCCTACAGATTTTATAGTTCCTTGAGAGCCATTCTGAGTATAAAAACTACTATCGTCTAACAGGGATTCTAAGCACTCTACAGGATAAGTTTCACCTTCAATCAAAACCTTCATGCGTCATCTACTACTTTTACTACTTCAATCTTTAAATTACTGATGATATTTCTGACCTGTAATTCACCATCTATTTCAATAGGAAAAAAGTCTTCATAAGTTATATCTTTCGAAAATATTGACTCACTTCCAAACTCGTCTTTGAAGACGTCGTTCCATAGGTAGAACACCGCTTTATTGATGAATGTTTTTAAACTTATGCTGTCTTCATTAGGCTTGATAAAATAATTACCGATACACTTGTCCATGCCCAAATTAGGATTACTTTTAATCTTAGTATTTACTGCTTTGATAAAGTCTATCCAAAAAAAGTAATCGCCGTTAGCAAAATACACCTTAAATTTTGATGAAGGATTAGTATCACTCTTTTCATAATCTATAGGTATATACTCCCAATCCCAGCGCCGCTTAAAAGCACTGTCCATTGGAAATAAAGATTGGTCAGAGGTATTCATAGTTGCTAGAATGGACAGATTTCTCGGCATTTTTAAACCATTAATAACACCTTCATGGTCGCTCCCAAGAACATCTATTAAGTGATCTTGCATCTCACTTGATGGAGTCACAATATAATTTTGATTTTGGTCTAATAACTGAAAAATATCACCAAATATTTCGGCACAGTTACCTCGATTGATTTCTTCTATTACTAGATAAAAGTCTTCGTCAGGATTCTGCCATGCTTTTACATACATATTAGTAAATATCTGAGGAACGAACTTGTACTTAATATTATCCTCACCACTGTCGTTCTTTGAGCTAACAGGTCTGTAACCACCAACAAATGAAGTGTAGTCATAATCAGGATGAAAGGTCACTGTCTCGATACGCTCTTTAGGTATAGATTTAAGCATTTCTTTTATTGTATAAGATTTACCTGTTCCAGGAGCACCGTAATAGATAGTATTAGAACCTCTATCGAATGAACGGTCTATATTTTTATCTGAAGAAGAATCAAATATTGTTTCTGTAACTGTATTTCGACCACCTCTCATTGGAAAATCATCTATGAGACGACTATATGCACTATCTGCTTCTGCAATACTCAAACAGATATTATTATTTTTTCTATAAAAACATCCTATCTTGTTAGGCGTAATCAAAAGTTCAGTATCTTCTGCCCCAACATGATTAGTTATACTTCCATTTAGATAAATTCTATGTTCGTTTCGTTCAGGATGTGATTTTGCGTATTGAGCGGTAAATACCTCATCAAGATGTGGTAAATACAATTGAATCTCAAGAGGTTCGGTGTCTAGTGATAGAAAATTTTCATCAGGAAAGAATATTTTTCTAGCATCTCCATTTGGGACTAAAATATACTTACCTCGTCCATCTAATCCTAACTCCTGAGAATAGAAACGATGTAACCAAACTAATTGTGACATTTTAAATCCCTATAAGGTTATCCTAAAAGCTTAGATTCTTTAAGAGTAGAGGCTAAGGCCACTGCTATTTTTTCTGCAAAAATTGGTGGCACAGCATTGCCTATCATTTTATATTTATCACCGTTTGACCCTGAAAACTCAAAATCATCTGGAAAGGATTGTAATCTAGCTGCTTCACGTATAGTTATACTTCTCGCTTGATTTGAGTCTGGATGTATATGGCGCAATCCATCTTTATACAAGTGAGCGGGTATAGTATTGCTAGGCAACCCTCGTCTTAGAACATGATATTTGTGTACAGAGGATTTTTTCCCAGTTTTTTCAGTATACAAATCTTGTAATGCTTCTGATGAAGTATATTTATTCGTACCAGTCTCAATATCTTCAGCTAATAGTCTGAAAATACTAACATCTCTAGGGTTGTGATACCTTGGATTGTGATCAGTGATATCCGTATTTATATCGTCTTTACTTAGTTGATGTGACCTTCTTTTTTCAAGCGATTTCAAAGGATAGAGTTTAGGTAAGTTGCTTAGAGCATCTTCTACTGTCGCCACTCTCTTAACTTTTAAATCGTTTAAGTTTAAATAGCATTGCTCTACTACTTTTTCTGGGTTCTCAAAATGTAGCTTGCTAATAGCAACGATAATAACTCGTTTTCTTTTTTGTGGAACGCCAAATTCTGATAAATCAAATAAAGCATCAGCTTTTAAATTAGAAGAAATATAGTAACCTGCTTCATCAAATGCTTCAGTAATCCTTTCAATAATCAATTTACCACCAGGAGCAGAGCTTAAAATGCCTGGCACATTTTCAAATATACAAGCCATGGGCTTGAAATGACTGACCACTTTCAAATAAGACTCAAATAAGAAGTTCCTATAATCATCTTGCATCTTATTGGTATCACGTATTCTTCCGGCTACAGAATAGGCTTGGCAAGGTGGCCCACCTATGACTACATCTACTCGTTTATTATCAACTAAAGAATCTAAACCTACTGAACTACCATAACGTTCATCGTTAAAACCTGTTAATAACTCTTCAGTTCTCTGGATGTCAAAATGTATGACTTTATGTTTGGCATCATTATATTTCCATTCACTCTCAAGCCTATTTCTAAGAGTCAAAACAGGTTTAGACTCCCATTCAACGGCTGCAAGAAGATTAAACTTTCCTGATTTCTTAAAGCCCTCGGTAAGACCACCACACCCAGCAAACAGGTCAATTGTATTTAACATTTTTAAGAATTACTCGCATCTAGTTCTAATATTTTTTTGCCTAATACATATCCCAACATAGGAGGGACCGCATTACCAATTTGCTTATATTGTTGCGTTTTAGGCCCTACAAAATGGAATCTATCAGGAAAAGACTGTAATCTTGCATTTTCTCTAGCAGTAGGAACTCTATGCCAACGATAATGGAAGTGGTTTCTATGACCAGTATCTATTGTTTTAGAGGGCTTTTGACTATGGTACCTAGTCCAGGCTTCATTGAATTTTCTAGAAGTTCCTACACCTTCAGGTAAGTCTTTATGATTACCACCTTCGGGAACTTGCTTAATAACAGACACTACCAAATCTGTGTGGCTTGTACCTACATGGTTATATAGCCGGTCAGCGCCATCACGCATTATTTTTTGGTATTCACTTGAAGGTTCACAAGAATAATCTGTTATCTCTCTACCTAGGTCATCTTTAAGACTTGGTAAGTCTGATATAGCCTGCTCACAAGTCACATAGTTACTTTTATCATGTGTTGCTGACGGGAACTCAAATACATCTTCTCCTAGTACTCCTACAAAGAACATTCTCTTCCTTATTTGAGGGATACCATAGTCAGGTGCATAGAGCAGTTTTTCAGAACACGTATAGCCTAACTTATCAAATTCTTCTAAGATCGCTTTTCTAGCTTTACCTTGATATAGGGTAGCTATGCCAGGTACATTTTCGATAATAATGTATTTAGGTTTAACGATTGCTGCAAGCTTGAAAACAGAATAGAACAGCGTGTTCCTTTTATCATTTTCGTTTCTAGTACCTGTTAGCGAAAATCCTTGACACGGTGGTCCGGCAACAATTAAGTCAATATTTTTTTTGCCAACTTCTTTAACAATACGTTGAATGCTTTCTTCAGATGATAAATCTAGTTTTATCGCTTGTGCATGAGGATGATTATGTGCAAATGTATCTAAAGCAGGTTGATCGTAATCAATACCTAGTATGCACTCGAATCCGGCTTGTTCGAATCCATGAGATAGGCCACCACAACCAGAAAACAGGTCAATCATATATTTTTTACTATTCATAATGTACATCTATATAAGCAGGGTTGAGTAGAGGAGCTAGAGGTTTGAAAAGATAGTATCTATTCAGAGTATTATACTGAGTATGCGCTTGATTACTAGGCTAGATAAAATTTAAGCGACATCTACGGTCGCCTCGACTTTTAGATATGAGAAAGGCGAATCACTCTAAATGATTCGCCTTTCTCATATCCTTATCTAGTGAATCCTAGCTGCCATCCTGCACTCTAACCATTCTGCAATCTCACTCTCTACCCATGCTACACGACCTTTTGATAGCTTGACCTGTATAGGAAAGGTAGAATCATAGCGGTTTGATTTTTTGTCTAGCATATCGTAAATAGTTGTACTGCTAAGCCCTGTATAATGTACGACTTGCTTTAGTGGTAGCATGCGAGGTATTTGTGGCATGCTTGGTATTGAAGTGTTGTTCTGAGTACTTGTATTCAAATTTTCCATGACTAGCTCCTTATGAGTGAATGAGAGCATTTCCTCTCATACAGTTACGGAGTCCCATATTTTTTTACGGCGTCCTATACAGGCCGCGCGCACTCCTTATCAATCACATAAAAAAGGAGCTGAATAATCAGCTCCTTTTTTATGCCGTATATCCTTACCACTGCTTTAACTTATAGCTGTCACACTCTCCCTTAGACTTCTTTCAATATTACCGACATTGTAGGGAGCAATACCATTTTGAGACCCTCCTTGATGATGACTATTAGCCTCATCCGTCTCTACTGGATAAAATTCTTCAGCTCCCTCAGTCATCTCATCGATATCGACCTCAAAGCAAGAGTTGACGTAGCCTTGTTTAGCAGCTATCTCTAGCGCTGCTTGGTCAAAACCGTGTTCACTTAACTCTGCATCAATGGCCCCAGCATCTTGTACCGCCTGTTTAAGCGTCACATCATCACTTAGCGTCAAATCCACAAAGTAAATCGGTGTGCGATAGCTTTGCGTGGTGCTTTTGCCACGTAGCGTTAATTGGAGTGGTAGACAGGACAGCTTATTGCCTGATACCGCTGCGAAGTAGCTCAGGCGTGCTGCCAGTGTGCGAATGCTATTGAAACCCGTGGTACGAAAGATAAACGTGCCAAGCTCATCGTCTTCACTCAGATTAACGTAAAGCCTGCCATATGGCTTACAAGCACCGCCTTGCGCTAGTGGGCAGCGATCAGGTGATGGGCATGGCAGCTGCTCAACACCGTTGCTCGTTCGACGTTGGCAATGTTCACCATCACCTACGCAAAGTGGGCGTCCAGTCTGCCTATCAAATAGCGTGTATTCAGCTCGCAAATTCAGTTCAGGGTCGTTGAACAGCATGCGCACTGGTATTTTTCTAAGCTTACCGTCATTATTCTTACGCAACTTTTCATCAAGTGGATGATTAATCCAGCCATCCTTGTTTTGAACTTGGCTAGTGATAGTGAATTGGTCATCTTTAGCCGGTAGACGCTTACCGTCTTTGTGAACGACTTTACCGATGCTAATGCGACCGAGTACTGGCGGGGTTATCGTGAGACCTTTAATCATGGTTATATTCCTTGTGTGTTTAATAAGATGTGTTTAGCCATAAAAAAGCCCACCTGTGATAGGTGGGCGGTTATGTGCTTGCTTTGATTAATTAGCTTTGACTGGTTGTTTATTGTGTTGATGATTGAGTGATATTTAGCTTAGTCACTAAGTACAACGAAGCGACGACTGCCTTGCTTTGTTTTACTGAATTTGGCTAATAGCTCAGGATGCGCTTTGATAATGGCTTTACTGTCTAAACCAATACTGTCTTTAGACCGTTTCCATGAGATAGCACCTTTATCGAACACAGCTACTTCGTTATCAGCTATCAATGTTTGTAGCTGATGCTTAATCTGGTCATGACGTTGCTCTAGCGCTTCAATAGACGTGCGATGATTAAGCAGCTTAGCGAACAAGCTATTAGCGCGGTCATCTTCTCGCAAATCAATTTTGCTTGAGGGTTTGGGCTTTGGGTAAAGCAGCTTTAATGCACGGGCTGCTGACTCGCTATGGTCAGGGGGTGGCGGTGTGTCCGTCTCTACGTAGTGCCAGAATAAACGCTCATGACGGGTAATGGATTCAATCAAGTGCTCATCGCGCTCAACCTTGTATATCTTGGCTTCGTGTCCGCAAAGCAGCACGCAGATATGTGCAGCTTGTTTACCAGTCACTGCCAGTTGATGCTGTACTTGGCACGTCACATACAAAGGCACACCATGCTTCCACAGCTTCGCGCCATGTTCACCAGCGGTTTTACATTCTAAAATCTGTACCTCATCATTACCTGTAATGGCATAGTCTAGATTCGCTAGCATAAAGTGATTGTCAGGGGCAGCATGTTGCAAGACGGCATTCACACGGCGTACTTTATTGCCTGTATGCTCTTGATAGTATTTAGCGACCATTGGTTCAAGCGTATTACCCCAATACAGTGGTGAGTAACCCTCAATACTCTCATCAATGTTTGAGGTCATGCGTCCCGTCTTAATCATCCATAGCTCAAGCATAGACAAGTACGGGTGGATACCGCAGGCAGCGGCTGCATCAGAGCTACCAATGCCTTGCTTGCGAATGGCTAACCAGTCCTCACGGCTCAAGTCTTTGGTACTGACAAGGCGCTTAGCGGTGGTTGATTGAGTCGATGGCACCAAAGGCGTTGAGTGCCCAATGTTGGCTTTCGTTCTTGAAGGTAGGCGCGTTGTTTTAGCTTTGACAGTTGAACGCTTTTCGCGTTTTGGCTGAGTGGTTGTGTTTAATGCGATGGTTTCCATAGTACATTCCTTATAAATGGCTTCATGAATTAATGTGACTGGTTAAATAATGGACATAAAAAAACCACGCGCTAAGGCGTGGTTGATTGTGTTGTCAGACGTTCAACATCCCTGATTAAGCAAGCATCAGTAGCGATTCCTCTAAGCCCTTTTGCTTAAGCTTAGCTCCAGCACCAAACCATGCTGAGTTAAGACGATTATCGGTACTCATCGCTCGACGTTCATGGTCAACGTATTCTGTGATACTACATAGCAGTCCATAAGCCGTGTCACGGGCGGCATCTAAATCAGCACCGCGCCCTTGACCATTAAACATCTGCATCACCTTATTCATCGCTTTGGCATTAGGAACAGCATCCTTTTGCTTTTTAGCGCTATTAAACAAGATAAGGTTATTGTCTTGGTCATTGAACACACGGCTGAGATAATTAGCCGCATCCGCTTGAGTGACACGGCGCTCCGATAACTGCTTCATCTCATAAACGTGCTCCTCCCACTGCTTCACCGATACGCCTAATTGCTGCTTGACGCTATCAGCATCAAAGGAGGTACTATGCGGAACTTTGACTACACCACCACTTCCGTTGGCTAAGCTAACAGCAAGCGTGTTATTACAGACCACACGAATATTAGTGAACTGTGCTGTAGTCGCAAGCGTCCCATCACAAGCCGTTGCCAGTAACAGATAGCCATTACTAACATCTTTACCCTTAAGCGTTGCTGACTGTCCTGTACGAGCCAATGCCCATAACTTTCTACCGCCCTTTAGTACACCAGCAGTCTCTAGCTCAAAGTCAGACTGTTCAGTGAGATCGCGGTAGAACTCTAGAATCTCATGCGGTTGTACTTCTTGATAGCGTTGACTCACCACTGATAACGGCTCTAGGTTGTCACTGCGATAGAGCACCTTGTTCTCAGCAAAGGGCATGATGAGGTTATGACCTTTGTCATTGCTTGACATGTAACTGACATCCGATGACTCAATACGCCAATCAAGACCTGCCTCGCGTGCCCAAACCTCTAACGGCTGCTTAGGTGATAGCTCATTGCCAAGACCATGCCAAGGGGTTTCGCCTACGTACGCCATACTTTCGATTAAATGTGCCATGATAATATTCCTTTTTATTGATAATTAAATGAAGTAAGTGAAGTGGGTTAACTGGATTAATCAAAGGTGGTGAAGACATGTGTGCAGTCATCACAGCGATATTGCTGATTGACTAGCATCGGTAGCGCCTGATGAGACTGAGTCATCTCTATAAGCGCTGCGACTGTTGTACCTGCAACCACGCCTATAGCAGGATGAACCTTAAGTGTCTTGCACAGACTAACGCCAAGGCTGACGAGAACAGCAGGGGATAACAGTTGGTCGATTAAGTTGATACTGGTGCCATCAGTCATCTCATAGACCGCAGTTGACTGACAACATGGACAGATGGTTTTCATAAGCACTCCTTTTATTTTGGGCATAAAAAAGACCTGCACGAGGCAGACCTTTATTGATTAAATGTTAATTGGATTAGGCACTTTACTAACTACTAATGCGCTATCTCATTAAAATAGTATATATCTGAGATTATTTTGTTCTTGGTCGTAGTCCGCGACGCTTTGAGGTGCGGTATTGACCTTTACCAAAGGTACGCATCTCTGGTAACCAAGCTTTCAAGTGTTGATCGGCTTTATTAGGCTTGACTAAATACAGCGCGGTACGGCGTGCGTTTGCTATTTCGAGATTATTATCACGATGAATCATACCGATGCCTAGTCTGTCATATTGCTCATAGCGTCGCTTATTCTCAGATTCATGGTAGTTGTAGTAAGCGCCATATCCCTGAGTGATTTGAACCCATTTCTTACCAACTTCCTTAGCGATATGCCAATCGTTTTGTCTTTTAGCCCCGTCGTATATCAGCAATAAATGACAATGCAGACCACCGTTTACCTCACCTTGTTCCAGTGCCCATGCATAGCCTTGTAGATGCTTAAAGCAAGTCTTTTTATTCGCTAGCAGCTGACATAGCTTGTTTATGTGTTCATTAAAGTCGCCAACGGTTATTAGATGAGAGTGGGCTTGAGCATATTTCAAATCCACACGAATAAATAGTAGCCGCGCGTAGTGGCAAGTTAAGTCAGTGATGTACTTACTCAGAGCTATTTCATTTTGTCTTTCTTGATAAATCCAAGCATGCCTCTCATGGTCAATTTCACCTTCATAGTATTTTAATATCTCGGACAGTCGATTGACGCTGTCATGATTCCAAATGACTTCGTCAGGATATTGGTCACCAACAATAAGCTGTGTACTACGTAAGAAAATAACGACTGGCTTTGAATAGACAAGCTCATCGCTAGCCTCATAGTGATACATAGACGCTGCGTACAAGTCGTTCAACTCATCCATTATCGAGTCCAAACCCAAATCAGAATAGATAATATTGAGTACTAATAGATGAACTTTGGTTGTTACTTCTGTCTGGCTATAGTTGGCAGATATCATGGTGTTACTCCTATGTGGTTTGTCTTACACATAGTAGAGCCCTGACATGTTTTTTTATTTTTTGAGATGGTGATTTGATTAGATTATGAATAACGTAATGACGCTGCTATAGGTAACAATAATTGATAATAATATAAATAACCTATTAAGAGCATCAATCATTTTTGCGTAGATGCTTAAAAAAATATACTAGTATTAGCGTAATTTATTAGGATTATCAGCAGGATTTTTGTGGATGGAGTTAACTGTCATTAATTAAGTCTTACAGGACTTTGCGAGGAAAACATTGCCTTTTATAAAAAAATTATATATCTTACTCAGTATTCCTACAGTAATATCACGCGTGATATTGAAATAATTGAAAACGGAGTATGTTATGAAAGATTTAAAGGACAATGATAATCAAGGTTTTATCCAAAAAGTAGAGAATTTGAGTGATAGAGAATTACTCAATTTCATGAGAGTCTATACAGAAGAGAGTGACTATAAATTAGATATACACAAGACTGACAAGCCTACGTTTATTAAAAAAATAACTAATAATAACGATATTGAGCAAGCTACTAATCTGCTAGATTACACACTTAATAAATATATGGTTAATGAGAATCATTTTCATTGGCTGCATAAGAATTTAAGAGCCCAAATATTCACCTTGATTTATATAAGAAATTATCATAGCTTTAAATTAAAATTAGTAAACAAAAGTTATGAAAATGAAGGGCGGGGTTATTTGTTCCCAATCCAGTTTAATCATGCTAATGTCGATTGCAATGGCGAAATCATCGATGAAGTTTATGAAGTCCTTGACAAAAATTACATAACAGAAAGTCCCATAACAAAATCTAATAAAGAGGAGTTGATGGAAGGAGTTAGGGCTTTATGGTCAGTAATAAATCAAGATTGTGATTATACAGAATGGGTAAATGAATCTTATGAGGATAAGGTTAGTTGGTTAGAAAGATACTTAAAACGCAAAGGATATTATATTGATACTATCAAAGCTACTAGCACGCTCGAGCAGCGCAAAGCCCTATGTTTAGCTTCACTAGATTTAATGGAATTTAAATCAATAGTTAAAAGCTCTCACGATTATAGTAAATCGAGAGAGAAGGCTGATTTTATAGATCGCATGAATAGGTCTTGGAATCAAAAAGTGTATCGTAATTCTGGTCGAGAAAGAAAGAAGTATCATGTACCACTTACCAAAGAGACTAAACGGAGACTTGACGAGTTGGCAAAAGCTCAAGATATAAAACAAGCAGAAGTACTTGAGACTCTCATAAACAACTCTTATAAGAGTAAATGCTTAGATTACAATGGCAATGATAAGTACTAATTATTATTTAAATAATTTTTTAGTTTGTCTAATGGAATATTTTTATGCAATATCATATCAATGAGTTCTTGCATGTTATTGTCAGTATTATTTACTAGTACTGCATTGGCGACTTGCTCTCTTGACTGCTCAATCTCCTGACGAGCGGCCTGAAAGTCTACCACTTCACCTTTCTCTCTAAGCAGGTCTAAAAAGTCAGCCCATACTTGCATGATTTTGCGCCGCTCCTCTAAGTGTTGCGCGTGGTTATAAACTGCGCGAATGCTGCTTTTTTTATCATGTGCCATTTGCTTTTCGATGGCGTCGCCCATATAGCCAAGCTCGTTTAAGTTAGTGGATGCGATGTGACGGAATCCGTGCCCAGTTTGCTTGCCAGCGTAGCCAAGGATGTCTAACGCATTATTAATGAATTCTTCACTATAAGGCTGGTGCATACCAGTGTGATAGAAAACGTATTCGTATTGACCTGTGATGGGTCTCATCTCTTCTAACACTGCTAGCATTTGGTCTGACAAAGGAACAACATGCTTACGTGCAATCTTAAGGTTATCAATATCGACACGCCATAGACGGTTAGGGAAGTCGATATGCTCCCACTTCATCATACGTAGCTCGATAGTACGACAGAATGAGTAAGCTAAAAATTTCATGCCTAATCGAGTTTGGTCATGACCATGATAGCTTTCAATATCTTGTAATAGTTTAGGTAGCTCACTAAGCTCAACGTGTTTCATGTGCTTGGTCTTCGCTTTCGGATATAGCTCTTTTAACCCTTCTGTATGATTTACCTTAATGAGGCGTTCTCTCTTAGCTCTTCTAAGAATATTGCCAACGAGATCAATAGTACGTCTGGTGACTTCTCGTGGCGGTGTTCCTTTTTTAGCCCTACTTTCAATGTTATCTGCCATCGATTTACAATCTTCAAATGTCATATCTTTCAAGGCTATGTCTTTAAAGCTTGGTAGCACGTCTTTGTGCATGCGATTATAGTCTTGCTGATAGGTGCGAGGTTTCACGTTGCGCTCACGCTCCTCTAGCCATTCAAGCGCATAATCATTGAACATCTTAGCTTGCTCGTTCACAAGCCTGTCTTGACGCTTTTTATTTTTTGGATTGATGCCATTGGCTACCAAAGCCTTGATATCAGAGTTAGCTACTCTCGCTTCTGCTAAACCCATCTGTGGGTATGTACCTAAAGTAGTTTTCTGCTGCTTACCATCGAAGCGATAAGCACTTACCCACGTTCGCGTGCCTGAGCTACGCACCAGTAATTGTAAACCTTGTTGGTCGCTATATTTGTCTGGACGAGCAGGGGTGCATTTATCAGTGGGTTTGAGCTTACGAATCTTACTATCACTTAACATGTTGGTCTATTCCCTATACCTACGAGCTATATGTTTAAAGCGTTAAGACGATTATGTTGGTCTAAGGCATATAATTCTAGATAGAATGTTGGTCTAATTTAGGTGTATATAAATAATAGACCAACGAATAGACCAACACAAGTCACGGGATAGGTGGGTTATGTTAGGATAGCTTGGGAAAACAGTAGACATAAAAAAAACGCTAGACGCGTTATTTATAAAGGGCTTAAAGGGTGTTTGGGATAGGGTGGGACAAGATAGGAAAACTAGGGGGATATTAAAAATGATAAGATTGGCGGTGAAGGAGGGATTCGAACCCTCGATACGCGATTAACGTATACACACTTTCCAGGCGTGCGGTTTCAGCCACTCACCCACTTCACCGTTTTTAGACGGCTTAGTATAGCGGATACTGTCTAGAATGTCACGACTTGCACCTTATCTTTCTTTATTTACAAACGCCTGCTACGATAGCGTATACGTAATAACAAGCATAGATGGTTGAAAGTTGAATGATAAGTTTCGGTAGCCTAAAAGCCAGTTTTAAAAATAGTATTATAATAACCGTGATAGCGGTAGTAAGCATAACTTCAGCGCATGCTGATGACTTTGCCCAGTGTAGTGAGTCTTTTTATGGCGGTGTCTATCCTGAGTTTATCAATACCAAGTTAAGCAACAAAACCCAAGCACTATGCATGGATGGGTTTGCCGTTATGTATTCTGGCGTGTCGCGTACACCGCTTTGGTCGGCAGAATATTTGAATCGCAAGCGTTTACAACAAGCCAAAGAAATCGATCGTGAAGACAGCTTTCATGAAGAAAGTAGGCTACCAAAATCCGTACGCGCCTCATTGTCTGATTATTCAGGTTCTGGCTATGATCGCGGGCATTTAGCGCCCAATGCCAATATGGCGAATCGCAGTCAACAATATGATAGCTTTAGTCTCGCCAATATCGCCCCGCAGTCACCGCGTAATAATCGCTATATCTGGCGAAATATTGAATCAGCCACTCGTTATTTAACCCAGCAATATGGAGAAGTTTATAGCATTACAGGAGTAGCATTCACTGGCAAAAAAACCAAGCAACTGGCGAATCGTGTGTTAGTTCCCAGTCATTTCTTTAAAGCCGTTTACATCCCAGCGATTAATCAAGCAGGGGTCTATTACGCACCAAATGATGAATCGGAACGTATAGAGGTTATTAGTGTTGATGAGCTCTCGACCAAAATTGGTATCGATGTGCTGCCCATATTGGATGCCAAAATCAAAACACAGGCATTTGATCTGCCATTAAAGGCAGGTGACAGCTCCGAATTGCCCGATGAGCCAACAGAAGAGCCGACTTGGATGCTGTTTGTTTGGGCGATTCTTGAGTGGTTAATTGCCCAATTGCAAGCATGATGCTTCTGTGACACGAGTCTATATGTGAGAGAAGGCGCAAAACATCTCAAAATCACGTAAGATATTCTTAATAGAAAGGAGAATCAAATGATTGACCCATTTGCCAATGACCACCAAAGCATGCAAATTGGTGAACTGGTCATCGAAAACCAAACAGATAAAATTATTATATATGGCGATATTGATTTGACTCTGGATGCCACTGGATATGAGCAAGCACAACAATTACATGAACTAACCAGCAAGATTATTCAGGCATTCGAAAATAATGGTGAATATAATAATCAGCATAAGTCAAAAGAAAAAGATGACCAGCTGGATAAAAATATTGATAATCCTTTCTTGTAACTGTTTGATAAAGTTAAACTTTTATAGAAATAATAAACTATAAAAAATTACTAGGCAAAAGCTTAAAATTGCTTATAATGAGTCAAGACATCGCTTATGTCGCATAAAATTTTGATGAGCAGCTTGTTTTTACTTATGCCAACCACTACCAACGGGTAGAAAACGGTATAGCTGTTAATAAAAATTTTAGCGAAGGATAAGCCTAGGGGATCAGAAACATAACGTTTCGAGTAATCATTGTATGAAGGGAGTCAGTCTATGAAATTATTTACAAAAACCACTTTAGCTGTTGCAGGTATCAGTTTAGCAAGTATGGCATTCGCCGCTGATCCTTTGGCCAATACAACGTGGCAGACATTTGATGAAGGTAAGCCAAAAGGTACCGTAAAGATTACTGAGTCAAACGGGGTGCTAACAGGTACACTTGTTGCGGCTAATACTGCGAAAGGCAAACAGTACGTTGGTACGACGGTCATCAAGGGTTTGAAATCTGATGGCAACGGTAAATATAGTGGTGGTACGATTACTGATCCAGCAAAAGGTAAAGACTATCGTATGACAGCAAACTTGAATGGCAACACCTTAAATATAAAAGGTTATATCGGTCCATTCTCACGCAGTCAAACATGGAAAAAGAAATAAGCCCATCGTTTATTTTTAGTATTACATCGCATATTTATCAATAAAAATCCCGCATTACCGAAAGGTGTTGCGGGATTTTTAGTACACATATTTCAATACTGGCTGAAGAACTTATCTCACAAACTCTGGATATGCTTCCATGCCGCACTCTGCTATATCTGCACCTTCATACTCATCTTCTTCAGAGATGCGCAGACCCATCACGAACTTGATAATTGCCCAAGTGATTAAGCTGGCGATGAATACCCAAGTGAAAATAGTGGCTGCACCAGCAATCTGGCCTACGAACGATGCTGCTGGATTGGTAATTGGTACGATAAGTAGACCGAACAGACCAACCACACCATGAACTGAGATAGCACCCACTGGATCATCTATTTTTATTTTATCCAATGCTAAGATAGATAGTACAACGATAACGCCAGCGACTAAACCAAACAGTGTTGCTTGTAATGCTGATGGAGTAGATGGTTCTGCCGTGATGGCGACTAGCCCTGCGAGTGCACCATTTAAGAGCATGGTTAAGTCAGCTTTGCCAAAGATTATGCGTGCTATTATTAAAGCACCAATTGCACCGCCTGCCGCTGCTGCATTGGTATTCAAAAACACCATAGCAACCGAGTTGGCACTGGCGATATCACCAAGTTTCAGCACCGAACCGCCATTAAAACCGAACCAGCCCATCCAGAGAATAAGTGTTCCAAGCGCTGCCAGTGGTAAGTTAGCACCTGGAATGGCGCGTATTTCACCATTAGGGCCATACTTGCCTCTACGTGCTCCTAATAGTAATACCCCTGCCAAGGCCGCTGCAGCACCCGCCATATGGACGATACCAGAACCTGCAAAATCAGAAAAACCCATGTCGCCTAAATTGAACATACCAAATACATCATTGCCACCCCACGTCCAGCTACCTTCTAATGGATAAATGACACCTGTCATCACCACAGCAAATAATAAGAACGACCACAGTTTCATGCGCTCAGCCACCGCACCTGAAACGATCGACATACAGGTTGCAACAAACACTACTTGGAAGAAAAAATCAGAGGCAGCGGAGTAAACAGAGTCGCCGTCAAAGCCGTTTTCAGCCGAGGCTGCTAGGGCATCTGCTACCAGCGTTTCATTACCCGCAATACCGCTCAAGAATAGGTTGCCACCATACATAATGGCATAGCCGCATATCATGTACATGGTACAAGCTGTGGCAAAAAGCGCGATATTTTTGGTTAAAATCTCAACGGTGTTTTTTGAGCGGACGAGCCCAGCTTCTAACATAGTGAAGCCTGCTGCCATCCACATGACGAGCGCCCCGCACATTAAAAAGTAAAACGTATCAAGTGCATACTGGAGCTCGAAGATTTGATTTTGCATGTTAATTCCCCCTTGAATTGATGCAATACAGCTATCGGTATGATCTATAAATCTGTGTCTATAGGTTGGCCTTGCGCGTTAGATAGCGTCAGGGCCTGTCTCGCCCGTACGAATACGAATGACTTGCTCGAGTGCAGTGACGAAGATTTTTCCATCACCAATCTTGCCCGTGCTAGCGATGCGAGTGATGGCTTCGATAGCAGGTTCGACCATCTCATCAATAACAGCCACTTCGACTTTTACTTTAGGTAAGAAGTCCACCACGTATTCTGCGCCGCGATAGAGTTCTGTGTGACCTTTTTGGCGACCGAAACCTTTGACTTCAGTAACAGTGACACCTTTAACACCGATGTCAGAAAGCGCTTCACGTACATCATCGAGCTTAAACGGTTTTAAGATCGCAGTGATTAGCTTCATAAAATATTCCTTATTTGTGTGATGCCGCAGGTTGATAGAAGCATTGTGGTGCATTGTATCGCTGCCATGCTTACTATTAGTCATTCAAGAACTGTGCCAATTTACTCAAGGGGGATAGGTAAGATTGGATTTATTTGCTCAAAAACAGCTCTAGTAATGGCAAAAATACTGGCTATGCTGCAATGGTACAAACCATCGTTATGAGCATAGAGAATGCGAATTAACCTTTAGCGTTGAACTGACGAAAACTTTATTATAACCAACTTTTTAGGTGCTTGGGGAGACCATCCAACTATTTCCTGTGATGATTTGCTAACCTAGTTTGGGATATTAAATGAATCATTTGATGAGAAAGTATGGAATACCGTGTGATACGGTAAGCGGCAGAGCTTAATATTGATTTATATGCTCTGCGCTCAAAGAGAGAAGGGTGACCGTGTAGACCGTCTAAGACCTATACCTTTGGGAAGAGTAGGTAGGGGGTTTTGGTGCTACCGAGCAGCTTTTTCGTGTCGCTACCTTTTAGAAGTTCACGCAGACGAGATTGGCCAAAGGCACCAGTCATCAGCATACCGATATCATTTTCATTTTGATAATAGTTCAAAGCCGCAGAGACATCGCGACAGTCCAACAACGCTTTTTTAGACTTGATGCCTGCTTGTTTAAGCCGCGCATAAGCCTCACGTAGCGCATCGCAGTTTTCAGAGTTTTCTTTACCGACCATAACGATATGAACGGTTAATGCGCGCACCAATGAGGTTTTGCAGAGCCAATTGAGCAATTTATGAGACGTTGAACTGTTGTCAAAAGCAAATAACGCGGTCGTAGGGGGCAAAAATGGTGCATGAGTCACCAAAATGGGGCAGTGACTGACTCTAATCAATTGGCTCAATGTCGATTTGCAGGTGACATTGTGACCGATAACGATCAATTGTGCTTTGTCATCGACGTAATCGATACTTTCATTAAGGTTTTCATGGCGATGTAGAGTATAGGTTTTTAGCTTTTGTCGCTGCTGTTCGCAGTAGGTGGTGGCTTGATGGAGCAAAAGTTTGCCTTGGGCTTTTAGCTCACAATTACTCAAGTGCTCCTTGGTGGTGAATTGCTCAAGCAGCATATTTTCATCATCGATATTGAGACAGCCTGAATAGTTCACCGCCGCTTTTTGCTGCAAGCTCGGTACAGAATGTAACAATCCGATAGGTGCTTGTAGACGAGTCGCTGCCCACATGCTGGCTTCTAAGACTGCTTGCACGTGGTCTGGGCAGTCCAAGCACGCAATCACACTATCTGGTTTTAAATTACTCATAAGACCACCACATTATTCCAATATTAAAAAGACAGAATAAAAAGACAGCTGCTTGGCTCAAGGATGGGACGACAATGCTCGCACCCAATCCTTTATACCAATGCAGCTGTTTATTCAACTGTCTATTTATGAGCGGTTAATCAATATCAGCTCGATAAATAGACGTGGCTTTGTTTAATCCAATAAGCCAATATCTCGGCGATCGTGGACAGAGAAGCGATCAATCAGGGTTCGGCTCGCATTATTGAGTCCCACCACTTTGACATCAATGCCTTCACGTTGCAAGCGCATGACCAGCTTGTCCAAGGTGTCTACGGCACTAACATCCCAAAAATGCGCTTGGCTGACATCAATTTGAATACTGTCCAAAGCTTCTTTGGTATCGAAGCTATTTAAGAACTGGGTCGTAGAAGCAAAGAATACTTGTCCTTGCACATAATAATAACGGCTATTAGTACTCTCATCATATTCACTAAATACCGTTAAGAATTGACCAATTTTATTGGCAAATGCCAGCGCCGATAGCAGCACGCCCACGCCTACACCATAAGCTAGGTTGTGCGTAAATACTGTGGTCAAAACAGTCGCTAGCATGACAATGTTAAATGACATCGGATGCGTTTTAAATTCGCGAATAGACTGCCAGTTAAAAGTACCAATGGAGACCATAATCATCACAGCAACCAGTGCTGCCATTGGAATTTGGCTCACCCATTCACTCAAGAAAACCACCATAATGAGCAGTACCACACCTGCCATCAAAGTAGACAGCCGCGTACGTCCGCCAGATTTGACGTTGATCATAGACTGACCAATCATGGCACAGCCTGCCATGCCACCAAAGAAACCTGATACGACGTTGGCAATCCCTTGACCACGACATTCGCGGTTTTTATCGCTTGGCGTATCGGTTAATTCATCAACGATAGTGGCCGTCATCATCGACTCTAATAAACCAACGATGGCAAGCGCGATAGAATAAGGCGCGATGATCAATAAAGTATTTAGGTTCAATGGAATGTCAGGTAATAAGAACATCGGTAATGAATCAGGCAAATCGCCCATGCTACCAACATTACGAATATCGAGATTCATATACATGGCGACAGCGGTCAAACCAACGATACAAATTAGCGGTGACGGAATCACGCGACCGATTTTAGGAATCAGCGGAAACAAGTAGATAATTGCTAAGCCCGCCGCCGTCATGATATAAACAGTCATGCCGACGCGCTCTGTCATCGGGTTAAGCTCAGGCAGCTGGGCGGCAAAGATCAATATCGCGAGCGCATTGACGAAGCCAATGACCACGGAGCGCGACACAAAGCGCATCAAATTGCCGAGCTTTAAGATACCCATCACAACCTGAATCCCGCCGCACAACAAGGTGGCCGCCAACAAATACTGCAAACCATGCTCGGCGACTAAGTCGACCATCACCAGTGCCATCGCTCCAGTTGCTGCCGAAATCATGCCTGGACGACCACCGACGAAACTGATCACAACCGCGATACAAAATGAGGCGTACAAGCCGACTTTTGGGTCAACACCTGCGATAATAGAAAAGGCAATGGCTTCAGGAATCAGAGCTAAGGCCACGACCAAACCAGATAAAACGTCGCCGCGCACATTGGAAAACCACTCGTCACGTAAGTTATCAATAAAAGATGTCATAAGTAAACTGCATAGGGTTAGAGGCAAAAAAAGTAATCATTACTCATTCATAAAATGATCGCGTCGCTATAAAAATAGCTATTCATCTTTCTTTTACGACAACATGCACTGGGTCATGTTGCGGTATTGAATTATTAAAGGTCAGTAATAATTAGGTCTACTGATTTACTGACTGGTATCACTAATACGCTCACCAATAATTGATACGATGATAAATTCAGTGAGATTACTTAAAAAAATAGTTAAAACAAGGTGCTTAAAGCAGGCCATTTATAAGAGCACCTACAATAACGAATAGAGTCAGCAATGATATGCTGCGGTAGAGGGTAATAAATAATCTATCAAATAAAAATAGCCGCTCGACATGGCCAGTCTATGATATTAACTTTGCCAAACAGAAGTGACAATAGCGTGCTAACTGTGACAACATGCTAAACTAAAATCCTTGAGTAAATACCCAGTCACTTACAGATTAGGGCAACTATTATAGCATTAGCCACTTAATATAAAAACAGGCGCATAATAGCACACAGTCATAAAAAACCAGTACCGAAATCTGAACGATACCGTTATGATGCTTCTCATCTTGACGGCATCATTTTGCTTATTTATATACTAGGTTTGTTTGATGCCATTTTGCTCGTCCAACAGAAGGAATAGATATGACCACCAACATTGCAACAGATGCCTTACTTCATAAAGGCAGTGGTCTACAAGTCGTGGTCGGTTTGGGACAATCTGGGTTGTCAGTTGCGCACTATTTGGCCAATCAAGGCTATCAGGTTGCCGTCACTGATGCTCAGGCGACACCTAGCTTAGCCGGTCAACTGCCAGCTGAGATTAGCATACGTCAATTTGGTGCGATTGACGCAGAGCTATTGCAGCAAGCGGCGCGTATTATTATAAGCCCCGGTATCTCTCTTGCCACCGAAGCCGTCGCCGCTGCCCGCCAAGCGAATATTCCAGTGGTTAGTGACATTCAGCTATTTTGTGAGGCTTGTACAGTACCGATAGTGGCAATTACTGGCTCTAATGCTAAGAGCACCGTGACCACCTTAGTGGGGCAAATGGCAGCGGATGCTGGTGTCAATGTTGGTGTCGGCGGTAATATTGGTGTGCCAGCGCTGACCTTGCTTGATAATCCTGATATGGAGCTGGCAGTGCTTGAGCTGTCGAGCTTTCAGTTAGAAACGGTGACCAATTTGGGTGCGCAAGTGGCGACAGTTCTGAATATGTCGCCTGACCATTTAGATCGCCACGGTGATATGCTGGGCTATCATCAAGCCAAACATCGTATCTTTCAAGGTGCTAAGTCCGTGGTTATCAATCGCGAAGACGCATTGACGCGTCCGCTGGTGGCTGATAATTTGCCAAGAGTGAGTACCGGTATACATGCCCCCGATAAAGGTCAATACGGTCTTATTACTGATCCCGAAGGCCAGATTTATCTTGCTTACGGTACAGAAAAACTACTGTCGGCAGATAAACTGTTGATTAAAGGTCGTCATAATCTGCTCAATGCACAGGCAGCCTTAGCGTTAGGCGAATTTGCTGGCTTGCCACGAGGTAGTATGTTGAATACCTTACAGCAGTTTACTGGACTTGAGCATCGTTGCCAGTATGTGGCAAATGCTGCAGACATTGATTATTTTAATGATTCAAAAGGCACCAATATCGGCTCAACGATGGCAGCTATCGAAGGGCTGGGCGCAGTCTATGCACCAAAGGACGGTAAATTACTATTGATTTTGGGTGGACAAGGCAAGGGTCAACAGTTTGGTGAATTGACGCCGTTTATCAATCAATATGTTAGCCAAGTACTGTTTATTGGTGAAGATGCGCCGCTGATTGAACAGCATCTGCGAGCAGCTAAGATAAGCGCCGATGTGACGCTACATCAGTGCCAAACTTTAGAAAACGCTTTTACAACCATTCAACAAGTGACGACAAGCAGTTTATCACAAGTACAAGCGGTGCTATTGTCACCTGCTTGTGCCAGCTTTGATCAATATAGTGGCTACGCGGCTCGTGGTGAGCATTTCAGTCAGTTGGTTGGTCAGTTAGTAAGTGAGTCATCAGGTATGATGACTGCGGAATAAAAGCTTTGATGATTTAAGCATTTGCATGACAAGTGCTTGGGTAATCTCAGCATTTAATAAAGAACTCAGTATTTAATAAAGAATAAGGGCAATGTAATAGGATTGCCCTTAATTGACTTTTATGACGCGCGCGCATTTTCTGTATAAATGATTGTTTTGCTTATAGATTGCTGCTACTGTCAATCATAATAAGCCAGCAAGGTAATAGGTCAGTTTATTTGCTTAGTAATCTGTCTGGTATTGTCTGTTTTCTATTTTTAAACGGTGGCGTTTAATAGACGCCGTGTTTTTTCGTTCGTTAGTGTATATAAAATTATGGCGCTCTCTTCTCTTTTTCGTTCCTCGTCCCAACCGAAGCAAGTATCTGGCTCAGATGGCATTCTTTCTATGCCGTCAGCACGTGCTATTCTCATATCGAGTGTTGGCTGTATGTTGGTGCTCAGTTTATTGATGGTGGCTTCCGCTTCTATTCCTTTTGCGCTCAGTCGCGGCATGACAGAGCTGCACTTTTTCAAAAACCAACTACTGTATATGATAATCGGTTTGACTGTCGCCACAGTCTCTTATTACAGCGTCTCTTTGCGAACACTATATAAGACTGAAACCCAGTTTATCTTATTGGGTATTACTGGCATGCTACTAGTGGCAACCTTGTTTAGTACGCCGATTAACGGCTCCAAGCGTTGGCTAAACCTAGGGGTGTTTAATTTTCAGGTAGCAGAGTTGGCCAAGTTGGTGATGATTGTCTTTGTCTCTGATTTTGTGGTGCGGCGCTCTTTTGAGGTTCGTAACGGCTTAGATGGATTTTTGCGGATTATGTTGGTGGTGGCACTCATCACTATGCTGCTATTGTCACAGCCAGACTTTGGTTCTTTTGTCGTTATTTTAGGTACTATCTTTGCGATTTTTTATATCGCTGGTGCGCCTTACAAGCACTTTTTAGCACTGGGCGCGGCTGCAATCGGTGGAGCGGTCTTGATGGTGACGACAGCGCAGTACCGATTGGTACGTGTAATGTCATTTATGGATCCATTTGATGATGTGCAAGATACGGATTATCAGCTGGCACGCAGTTTGATTGCCTTTGGTCGTGGACAGTTTACGGGCGTTGGCTATGGCGAGAGTGTACAAAAACTGTCGCATTTGCCTGAAGCGCATACTGACTTTTTATTGGCCATTACAGGTGAAGAGTTAGGCTTTGTTGGGGTTACCATGGTATTGGTACTCGAAGCGCTGATTATCGGTAGCGCGATGCGTATCAGTTATAATGCGCTCAAACGTCGGCAGATGCGCATGAGTTATACCGCCTTTGGTATCGGTGTGGTGTTTATTGCACAGACGATTATTAATGCGGCGATGAATATGGGCGCGATTCCAACCAAAGGGTTGACCATGCCATTCTTTAGTTATGGCGGCTCTTCCATGCTGATCAGCTTAGTAATGGTCGCTTTATTGCTAAAAATCTATAAAGAAAGCCCTGAAATCGAAAAAAGCCAGTGCCGTTATTATTGATAGGTTGAGCATCATTTATAGGCTCGATGCATCATGACAGGCATTAGTTAAAAAAGCGTCGCTAAATAGTGGCGCTTTTTGCACTCTAGTTTTTATCCATTAAGCATATTTAATTGTTGCTTGCCTTGTAGCGGCGTATTATCCCATTGAGCAATGGCTTGCTTTAGCATACGAGTAGGCGTGTCTCTATCGACGGCTGGTTGCTGTAATAGCTGTAAAGCCTCGGCGATTAGCCTACTTGGGTCTCGCGTATCAATGGGTTGTGCCAGATTCTGCTTGGAAAGTTTTTGTCCATCAGCATGACATATCAGTGGCAAGTGATACCAATGATCGATAGCGGGTAAGCGTGCGGCCTGCATGATGCTGATTTGCGCTGTGGTCATGGGTAGGATGTCTAGACCGCGCATAATATGTGTCACCTGTTGCAGTCCATCATCAAGGCTGGCAGCCAAAATATAATTGATCATACCATCTTGGCGACGCACCACCATATCACCCAATGTCTGCTGAGGATTGTCCCACTGCAATCCTTGAATACCGTCGTTAAAGCCAATCTTATAGTTTGGTAGCTGTATGCGTAGCTTATGTTGCACTCTATCAAGGTCAGCGCTGATACAGCAGCGTGGATAGCGCTTCCTGTTAGGCTGTAATGAGTTGGCATTGTCATAAGATGGGCTCAGCTCTTCTTGTGCCCAGTATTGCTCCAAATCTTTACGCGAGCACTGACAACCATAAGTGAGTGGATGCAGGGCTGAATGTAGATAATCATTATAAATATCAATACGCTCAGATTGATAAATGATATCACCGTCCCAGTACAATCCAAGCGCTTCCAAATCAATCAAAATTTGCTCAGTAAATTGCTGATCACAGCGTTCGGTATCAGTGTCTTCAATCCGGAGAAGCCATTTGCCACCAATGGATTTTATATGGCAAAAGCTGGCAAGCGCAGTCGTCAATGAGCCAAGATGCAGTTCACCAGTCGGTGAGGGAGCAAAACGACCAATCGGCTGTGCTGGTATGATTGGAGTGGGCATAGGAATAGGAATAGGATTAGTTTTCAAGGTAGGAAATTGTCAGTAGAAAAGGTAGAAGATAGAATAATAAATATATTCGTAAAAAGATATTTGTGAAATGAGTCTGTTTTGTTAGTCAAATCAATGTGAGCAAGCTTAAAGATCTGCATCAGACATGATTCATTGACTAAAAAGCAGCCATTTAAAACGCAGCAAGCGACCATAATATGATCGCTTGTGCTTATATTCTAATATTGAGATGAGTCGTATCTCATTTAAGCGCCTTGATTTTGACGCTCTTTAATCTCAGACAGTGTTTTACAGTCGATACACTGGGTGGCCGTTGGGCGTGCTTCGAGACGACGCAGACCAATCTCTACCCCGCAAGTCTCACAAAATCCATAATCATCGTTTTCGATTTCTGCCATAGACTTATCGATTTTGCGAATGAGTTTACGTTCGCGGTCACGCGTACGCAATGCGAGGGCAAACTCTTCTTCTTGGGTGGCGCGATCATTGATATCTGGCATAGCACTGGACTCATCTTGAATATAAGTCTTGGTGCGATCCGCTTCGCCAATCAGTTGGCTTTTCCAATCCAATAAAATAGCCTTAAAGTGTTCTAACTGCGCATCAGACATGTACTCTTCGTCTTTGGCAGGCACATAAGGAGTAAACTTAGCTTCACTTGGATTCGTGGTCAGGGTGCTCATATGGGTATCCTACTTTTTTCAAATTAATTCAATAAAACGACGTATCAAAAGACAAGACGCTATCAATGTCATAAACGCTATAATTTGTCCCTTTATAAAACGTTTTACCACTTGGTAACACAAGTAACACAGCGGATCTAATAGTACAGTTATCTTAATATGCTTACAGCAAACTATTAATGGTCAGGTATATGGTTATGCATATTTTTATTTAAATAGCGTTGTCTTAATAATGCGACAAATTACTGACTGTGAACACTTAGCTTGTGGTCAATTTAGCCATCCTAGCTATTATAATTCTGCCTAATATCAGATATTAGGTAGTCCTCGTTTTATTTTATAAGTTGTATCATTGTTTCTAATAATAATGAAGTGATTTTTCATAATGATGTCGTTTTTACCGTGCCAGTCATTATATTCTGAACCAAGAAATATCAGTCAATAGCTTGAGATATAAGGGCTAACATCCTTATTGGTACCAATAAATCTGGGCGTCAAGTATCCAGTCTTTCTACCCAGCTTGCAACCTTTCCATTGTTGGCTAATTGCAACCAACGGTAACCGGGCAGGGCGCTTTTATCATAGGAAAAGTCATTTTCATAAGGTTTGAACTGGTAACAAGTAGATGGCGTGCTATAGACTGTGACTCCTTGACGATAGCGGACTTGCTCTTGGTGCGTATGACCACTGATAATGACCTTGAGATGGTCAAACCCTAACATATATTGCCAAAAGGCCTCACTATTCTCTGCCATATGCGTGTCAATCCAGTCAGAGTCTACGGGAATGACATGATGGTGTAGGGCGATCAGCGCAGGCTTATCACAGTCACCGAGTCTTTCGCATAACCAGTCAATATCGGTAGGCGTTATTTCGCCGGCGACTTTGCCCGTGATGGATGAATCTAATAGCAGTAGCTGCCAACGATCAGTTTCAATGACATGCCTGCTTAGCAAGCGCGGGTCGGTAGATTGAGCAATCAGTTCGCGCTCAAAGAATGGCAAGTCACTACCTATCTCATCCGTCACATCATGATTGCCCGCGATACAAGCAAAAGGAATATTGGTCGCTTGCAATACCTCAAAAATATGATCGTAAATAGCGGGTTTCACCTCATTAACTAAGTCGCCAGTCACGATAATCAAATCGCAGCGAATGTCGCTACTCAATGCTTGCTGTAGTACTGTTTCAAAGCATTGCTGACACACAGTGGCTTCGCTATTGTTAGTATCGCCATCAGCACTAGAGGAGACGGGCGTTGATAAATGCAAATCTGTGATTTGTAGTATGGTTAACTGTTCATCTGGTGTGCTAATTTTATTAACAGGATAGCTTAGCATTGGGTCAGTCCCTCATCGAATCGAAACAATTGATGCTGTTAAAACGAATGATAGATAAAAGTATGCCCTGCATCGAGTAGACTAATTGATTTTGGTCTGACCAATATGTTTTTTGGCTTGACGCCATTAGCATGTCGATGGTATTGGGGCAAGTTTATAACATAAAGTAAATGAAAGCTCTATCATATTGATGAAATAAAGTTGGATAAGAGGATAAAAAACCAGTGGCTTTATGTGTACCATAATGTGTCTAGCGACGCGCTGACCAAATTTTTGCAGTGCTGAGCTTTGAAAAAATCAGCGCGATAAAAAATAAAATGGCTAATATCAATACAATAGAAAGTCCTGTCTGAATATCTAGCCAAATGCTTCCCCAAACGCCTAAAGTCACGCCAAGCTGAGCGATCAGTAGCGATATAATGACCATTTGTTTTGGCGATGATGACCATAAACGTGCCGTTAGTGCTGGTAATACCAATAAACCGCTGATTAGTAAACTACCAACTGCTTGCAGGGCAATTGCACAAAATCCCGCCAATACGCCCATAAAGAACAGCCGCTGGCGTGTTGGATTAATACCCTGAATGCGCGCCAGTGCTTCATGAGTGGCAAGCTTTATTTGTGCAGGCCATATATATATGAGTAGACCGAGTCCTACCAGCACGCTACCAGCAAGTAAGGGTAAGTCGGCCCAATCCAGCTCCAGCAAATTACCAAATAAAAACCCCAGCACGTTTGCTTGTTGGTCAGTTAACTGGGTCAAAGCCAATAAACCTAAGCATAACAATGACACCGCCACGACGGCCAAAACCGCATCGGCAGGCAAGCGCTCATCGTCAATCAATACTAGCCCTAGCACCACCATGACGCTGACCAGTGCAATGCCAATGCCCATGGGTAATTGCCACCATACTGCTAATGCCACACCAAGCAAGGTACCATGTGCTAAAGCATCAGCAAAAAAGGCCATGCGTCGCCACAAGACTAAGCAACCTAAAGGCGCTGATAGTAGCGCTAAAATACTGCCAGCGATCCAAGCGGGGGCAATGATGGCTAACCAAGCAGTCATAATAAATATCCGTAAAAGTTTTTATAAAGCTCAACGCTTGATGTGTATTTTATGCATCAAGCTTCAATATATTTTATATTTGTGAATGTTCAACGCGCCCTAATAATTATAGTTCGCTTGGGGCGTGATGCTCACAGGCATGCGGTTGATGCACATAAGGCTGCTCATAATGATGTCCAAATAGCTTTTGAAACTCACTACTAATGGCAAGCTCGCTTGGTTGTCCCTCACAGCAAATATGCTTATTAAGACAAATCACGCGTCGACTGCCTTTCATTACCCAGTGCAAATCATGCGATACCACCAGCATGGCACAACGCAAAAACTCCGGCAGCTCATCAATAAACTGATAGAGCCAAACCTCAGTATCAGGGTCCAGTCCTTGCATCGGCTCATCTAAAATTAATAAGTTAGGTTTGTCTAACAATGCTCGCGCGAGCAAGACCCTTTGTGTCTCACCACCTGACAGGTGCAGCATTTGTCGCGATAGTAAGTGTGTCAATGACAAATTATCAAAGATAAAGTGACGCTGCTCAGACGTTAAGCGCCTTTTATCTGCTTGTGCCAATAAATCGCAGACTCGCAATGGCAATATCGGCGGTACAGCAAAGCGCTGCGGCACATAGCCAAGCTGTAACTTTTGATGAGAGGTAATGTGCCCTTTAGTTGGCTCAATCAACCCTAAAATAAGTTTAACCAACGTTGACTTACCAGCGCCATTTGGTCCAATAAGACTGACTGTTTCATTAACCGCAATGTCGATATCAATATGTGAGAGTAAGCGTTGATGCCCAATATCGTAGCTGATATTGCTTAGGCTCAGCAGTTTACTCGCATTATTAATGGTATTGCCATCAACAGCGGAAAAGTTCGGTTGATTAGACGGTGAGGTAGACAGGCTCATAGTATGACAACCAATAAGTGAATGGGTAATACAAATAAAAAACGGATGATAAAGACTTACGCTTCAGTGGTTAGGGCGTGTTACTGGCACGCTTGGCAACGACCACTTAGCTCAATCACACTGCGTTCCACGATAAATCCAACGTCTTGCTCAGCAAAACTCATCATCTCCTGTACGGGCACACTGCTACATTCTTGTACACGCTGACATTGACTACAGATTAAAAATGCTGCGGTATGCTGGGCGCGTGGGTGACAGCAGGGCACATAAGCATTGATAGAGGTCAATTGATGTATCAAGCCTTCACTCAATAAAAACTCAAGACTACGATAGACAGTGGGTGGCGCGACATTTTTTGGCGCTTGTTTTTTTGAAGTGAGCGCTTTAGATGGCGCTTTCGTCGGAGGCTGTTGCGAGCTAAGTGCTTCGATGTTGTCATCATTATTATTAGGCTCTGATAAGCGCATTTGTTGCAATTGCGTGATCAAATCATATGCACCGATAGGTTTATTGGCTGCCAATACCAATTGATATATTTGCTGGCGCAATGGGGTAAAGCGTGCACCGTTCAGGCGACATTGTTCTTTTGCTGCTATTAGGCGCTCGGTCACGTCATGCGGCGTAAAGTCCTGCACATCATGTAAATGATCGCAGACTGATAAACTGGTGGACATGGTGCAAGCTCCTACAAAAAAATGGTACTGTTATTATAGTATTTTATATTGTTATAGTATAACATACTAAAAATTAAAGCAGATAAGTGATCTTGGTTTATTTATTGATACCTTGGTGATCACTCAGATACAACGGCGATAACGTTGAAATGTTTTCACTTATATTTTTATTATTCATACATTAAAGAATCTATTATGAACTCAGTTTTCAAATATTTTTTATGCTCAAGCATTATACTACAGCGATGGCTTATTACGGGCATAGTTGCGTTAGGCGTCTCTACTGTCAGTGTACAAGCGGCAACAGTCAGCGTGAGTAACTATCCACTGTTTTTATTGAGTCAGGCAGTGACTGAAGGTGCACCGCCCGCCAAGCAACTATTGCAGGCAGGAGAGGTTGGTCATCATGGCAGTATTAGCCCGGGCGATATTAAAGCCATTCAGGACAGTAAGTTTGTCGTGTGGTTTGGTGAGCCACTAGAAAATAACTTGGCGGCAAGCCTTAATACCGCACCCAATGCGATTGCCTTATTTGAATTTGATGCTTTTAATCGCCATCCGCTACGTGATGTCAAAGGCAAGCCGATCGCTGGTACCTTAGATCCACATATATGGCTAGATCCTGAAAATGCCAAAGCCATTACTCGTGCGCTCGCTGTGATTCATAGTCATGCCAATCCACAATACAAAGCTCTCTATCAAACTAATGCGAAAAATTTTGCACAGCAATTAGATAAAAATGTGGCGGCGTTTAAGCAAAAATCTGTCCAAAATAATAAAACACGTCCTTACTGGGCATATCATGATGCCTATCAGTATATTGAAGATAGCTTGAATTTAAAACTTATCGGTAGCCTTAGCACAGACCATCATCTAGCCCCAAAAGCAAGCCAAATACGCTGGCTTAATGAGCAGCGTCCAGCCAAGCAAATGTGTTTGGTTAGCCCAAGCCAACCAGCTAAAGGTCTACTCGCTAAGTTACAGCCTGTCAAAACCACCGTACAACCTGAAGATATGAGCAATAGCAAAGACTTTGTGAGTGGCTGGCAGACGATGGCACAGCAAATCTATCAATGTATATCGTAGGATAACTGATTAGTTATTAGGATAATCGATTAACTATAATGGCTTGCAACGCTTGAGAAGCTATTATGTATTCGTGTTTTAACGGCTATCAATTGACCAGTAAATATGGGATCTATGAGTGATTCAGCTAGGTTACTGATAAAAGGTATATTTTACTTGCTTAACGGTCGTATGCTCCTTATAATGAATTGCGTTTTATTTTGGTTAAAAGGTAACACCTATAGAGTGAGCCGTTCACGGATAAAAGTGGCGCAAGTATGCTACCTTATCCCAATGCTGTAAGGCTATAGGATGACATTACCGATGACCAAGCCTGCCAAACGCACACAAAAAGATAAAATTGGCATATACATCAAACGTCAAGCGTGGATATTATTTATCCTTACCGTTATTGCTTGGGTTTTAGATGCTGGCTGGCTACATAGTGAGCTTACTGTCGCAAAAAGCGCCGCTATTGGTGCGCTACTCAGTTTTGCTACGCAGGCCGTATTTGCTTTTTTTATCTTTTGGCACACTGGATATCGCGCGCGCCAACATATTGTTAGCCAGCTGTATCGAGGTCAAATGGCCAAATGGCTATTGACTGTGTTTGGTTTCGCACTAATTTTTATTACCGTACAACCCCTATCTGCGCCTGCGCTGTTTATCGGTTTTATGGTAATGCAAATTAGTCACAGTTGGATGTTGTGGCACATACGCTAGCGTTAATAGATGATAACTATATCAATAGTTAGATGATTGATAGCGCGAGGCAAGTCACCCTGCCGTCCAGCTTCTCTATGACTGGTTTCATGATAAAGTCAAAACATACAAAACTGTCTAAAGACAGCGCCAATGATCATAAAGACTGTGATATGAGCGTTTAAGATATGCATAGCGCGTGATGATAAAGTTGATGTAAGTCAGCTTTTAGTATCGTCTCTAATTAAATTCTTACAATTTAATTAATTACGCAAAGCTATGTTAGTAAACGTTAATAGTCGCTAACTTATTCATACCGCGGATAAAAAAGTCATAATTGACTTTACACGAATACAACGCTGCATTAAGATAGGCAGCTAAATATTTTGCTTACGCACGCTGTATTAAGCGTCGATCGCGGAGACGCGGCAGTAAGTAAACACAGATATAATAATTTTGCGTACATATGCAAGGGCTATTACTGATTCATCATAAGCCCTTTTTTGATAGCTAAAATTTATCTTTCACTATCAAATCGCGCATTAGTAATAGAACTATGGGTTGGATGTTGTTGGTTACATGGGTGTTTTAGTATGGTTTATTTATTTGCTTAACTGCAAGACAAATAGAAACGCTAAATCCCATCAGATGACAACCATATTTTTGGTAGTTGATTAAATCGTTGATTAATAAGAAGCTTACATTATGGCATCCGAGCAAACATCATCAGAATATATCTCTCACCACTTAACGAATTGGACGTACGGCTATTTGCCGGGTGAAGGCTGGAAAGTTGCCTATACTGCTGAAGAAGCAGGGTTAATGGGCTTTAAAGCTATCCATCTTGACTCTATGCTATGGTCAGTTGGTCTGGGTATCCTGTTTTGTACCATCTTTTGGATGGTTGCCAAAAAAGTCACTTCAGGCGTGCCAGGCAAAACTCAGGCAGCGGTTGAGTTGATCGTTGAGTTTGTTGATAACAACGTTCGTGATTCTTACAGTGGTACCTCAAAACTGATTGCGCCGCTGGCGTTGACTATTTTTGTGTGGATCTTCTTGATGAACTTGATGGATCTGTTGCCTATTGACTTTATTCCAAGTCTTGCAGGGCAAGTTGGCGCTATGATGGGTCATGATCCACATCATGTGTTCTTCAAGATTGTTCCAACGACCGATCCTAATATCACGCTTGGCATGTCGTTCTCTGTCTTTGCGCTGATTATCTTTTATAGTATTAAAGAAAAAGGTTTAGGTGGCTTTATTGGTGAGCTAACACTGCATCCATTTAGTGCCAAAAACCCAATCATGCAAGCTATTTTAATTCCCATTAACTTCATTTTAGAAGCCGTTACTTTGATTGCTAAGCCTGTATCACTTGGTTTGCGTCTATTCGGTAACATGTATGCTGGGGAATTGATTTTCATACTGATTGCTCTAATGCCGTTTTGGATTCAATGGGCGTTATCGGTACCGTGGGCTATCTTCCACATCTTAATTATTACACTTCAAGCGTTCGTATTTATGATGCTGACGATAGTTTACATGTCGCTTGCATCATCAACTGAACATTAATTAGACATTCAATAGGTAAATGAGGATACATCAATGGATCCAGTATTAGGTGGTTACACAGTTATCGCAGTAGCAATACTTATCGGTCTTGGCGCACTTGGCACAGGTATTGGTTTTGCTATTCTAGGTGGCAAGTTCTTAGAAGGCGTTGCGCGTCAGCCAGAACTTGGCTCACAATTGCAAACTCGTATGTTCATCGTAGCAGGTCTTCTTGATGCTATTCCGATGATCGGTGTTGGTATTGCTATGCTATTGTTATTCGCTAACCCTCTAGCAGGTTAATCCGAAAGCTCAGTTGTAAATGTTTGGTACTCAAGGATTCTCTATCAAATATAGTCAAGATTTGACTGCCAAACATGATCAATGAAACTGATTTTTCATTAACAAAGAGGTGATCACGTGAATATCAATTTTACCCTCGTCGGTCAAGCCATTGCTTTTGCAATATTTGTGGTTTTTTGCATGAAATTCGTGTGGCCACCACTTATTGGTGCCATCAATGAGCGTCAGCGTAAAATTGCTGAAGGCCTGAATGCCGCAGAGAAAGCAAAAGCAGATTTGGCGACCGCGGAGCAAGATGTGCAGCAGGAGCTTGATCTTGCAAAGACCAAAGCTGCTGCTCTAATCGAGCAAGCGAACAAGAGTGCCAACCAGCTTGTCGAAGATGCAAAATTGCAGGCCCAAGTGGAAGGCGAGCGCATTCGTCAACAAGCGCAAGCGTCTATAGACCAAGAAATCAATCAAGCGCGTGAATCATTACGTGCCCAAGTTGCTGAACTGGCTGTACTTGGTGCAGAAAAGATTTTGCAAGACAAAGTCGATGTGCAAAAACATGCCAGTATGTTAGACCAACTGGCGGCAAAGCTGTAACTGTGAGGATATAATGGCTGACTTATCAACCTTAGCACGACCCTACGCTAGAGCCGCGTTTGACTATGCCAACGAAAACGGGGCCGTAAACGAATGGGAAAATTTCTTGTTTGTCGCCAGTGCAATTGTCAATGACAAAGCGTTCCGTACATGGCTAGAAAATCCAGCCGTAACGGCTGAGCATAAGTCAGCTGCTTTGGTTGATCTTTATGACTCACAAGTGGCTGGTGATAGCGACTCTGCTTTTAAACAGCTACTAGGCGAGAGCAAAGGCTCTCGTTATGGTAATAGTATTAGCTATCCTAAAGTGTCACCAGCGCTCAATAATTTTATTAAGCAGTTGGCGCAGCAAGAGCGTCTAGCGCTGCTTCCTGAAGTTTATGAGCATTATCGCCGCCACAAGGCAATAAGCTTAAAGCAGCTTGACGCTTACGTGACCTCTGCCTATCCATTGACCGACGCCCAGCGTGAAATGCTTCAAACGCGTCTTGCCGAATCGCTAAATGCTAGTGTGGTGATTCATGAATCGGTCGATCCAAGTCTATTGGCAGGCGCTACCATCAAAGTCGGTGACAAAATCATTGATGATTCGATGCGCGGCAAGTTACAACAGTTAAAAACACAGCTAACTGCCTAATGCCATTTACCGGCGCAGTCATATATGAACTGTGTGATAGTAAGAGCATTTAAGTCAGTGGGCGGGTTATCATAAATTAAAGGAAACAAGGCAATGCAACAATTGAATCCAGCGGAAATCAGTAACCTGATTAAGCAGCGTATTCAAGACCTTGATGCGGGTGCAACTGCAAAGAATGAAGGCACGATTGTCAAAGTATCTGACGGTATCGTGCAGATTCATGGTCTTGAAGATGCCATGTACGGCGAAATGATTGAGTTTGAAGGCGAAATCTATGGAATGGCGCTTAACTTAGAGCGTGATTCTGTCGGCGCGGTAGTACTTGGTGATTACCTAAAGCTGCAAGAAGGTCAAAAAGCCTATTGTACTGGTCGTATTCTTGAAGTACCAGTAGGTCCTGAGCTGCTAGGCCGTGTTGTTGACGCCTTGGGAAATCCTATTGATGGCAAAGGTCCTATCGATGCCAAAATGACTGACAAAGTCGAAAAAATCGCCCCAGGTGTTATTGATCGTCAGTCAGTAGATCAGCCAGTAATGACAGGCTATAAAGCCGTTGATACCATGATTCCAATCGGTCGTGGTCAACGTGAGCTTATCATTGGTGACCGTCAGACGGGTAAAACCGCCATGGCGATCGATGCGATTATCGCGCAGAAATCATCTGGTATCAAGTGTGTATACGTCGCAATCGGTCAGAAACGCTCTACCATTGCAAACGTCGTACGCAAACTTGAGCAAACTGGTGCCCTAGAATATACTACGGTTGTGGTTGCTTCAGCCTCAGAGCCAGCAGCACTACAGTACATCGCACCGTACTCAGGTTGTACGATGGGTGAATACTTCCGTGACCGCGGCGAAGATGCATTGATCGTATTTGATGACTTATCAAAACAAGCCGTTGCTTATCGTCAAATTTCACTATTGCTACGTCGTCCGCCAGGTCGTGAAGCTTATCCTGGTGATGTATTCTATTTACACTCACGTTTACTTGAGCGTGCATCACGCGTAAACGCGGCGTACGTAGAAAAATTCACCAATGGTGAAGTAGTTGGTAAAACTGGTTCATTGACCGCCTTACCTATTATTGAAACCCAAGCTGGTGACGTATCTGCATTCGTACCGACTAACGTGATTTCAATCACTGATGGTCAGATCTTCTTAGAATCAAGCCTATTTAACTCAGGTATCCGTCCAGCAGTTAACGCTGGTATCTCGGTATCTCGTGTTGGTGGTGCGGCTCAGACTAAGATCATTAAAAAGCTATCCGGTGGTATCCGTACTGCACTAGCTCAGTATCGTGAATTGGCCGCCTTTGCTCAGTTTGCATCAGACCTTGATGACGCAACGCGCGAACAGCTTGATCATGGTGAGCGTGTGACTGAATTGATGAAGCAGAAGCAGTATCAGCCGATGTCTATCTCTGAGCAAGCCGCAGTTATCTATGCATCGAATGAAGGCTTTTTAGCGGACGTTCCTGTTGAAAAAATCGGTTCTTTTGAAGAAGCTTACTTACGCTATATGCATGATGAGCAAAGTGAATTGATGCGTGAGATTGATGATACTGCGAATTACAATGATGATATCGCAGGTCGTTTAAAGTCATCTTTAGAGACCTTTAAACAAAATCACAGTTATTAATTTAACGGGTTAAGCCGAATTGGTTATGGCTGTCTTTGATAGCTAATAAAGTGGCGCGTTGTCTAATTAGATACTTGCGCCACTGTTCTAACCATTGACGGTATTAGATCGCGTCATGCACAAAATATAAAACATTAATCTGTTAGATTGATGCTATATATTAAATAATTGTCGCATGCGCCAATGCTTTTTAACCCTCTTATATTGGAATCATTATGGCAAGCTTAAAAGAGATACGTGCCAAAGTCACCAGTATTAAAAGCACCCAAAAAATTACTCGTGCTATGCAAATGGTTGCGGCAAGTAAAATGCGCCGTGCCCAAGAGCGCATGGAAGTGGGTCGCCCGTATGCTGATAGTATGCGCCGGGTTATTTCACATTTGGTGCATGCCTCATCAGACTATAAACATCCGTATATGGTCTCGCGTCCAGTCAATAAGGTTGGCTATATTGTCATTACCTCTGATCGCGGTCTGGCGGGTGGTTTGAATATTAACTTATTCAAAGCTTTATCTAAGAGTATCCAGCAATATCAAGATCAATCTGTACAAGCTGAATTTGCCGTTATCGGCGCCAAAGGCGTTAGCTTCTTTAAAAACTTTGGTGGTAACGTAACGTCTGCAGTAACTGACTATGGTGATAAGCCGACGTTTGAGCAGATAAACGCACCGGTTCAAGCGATGCTTGATGATTATACTAACGGTAAAATAGACCGCATCTACGTGGTTTATAATAAGTTTGTGAATGCTATGACCCAAAAGCCAACTGTCAATCAGTTGGTGCCTTTACCAGACAGTGCGTTTGGTGAAGAAGAGAGCGGCATTCAAACAGAGCTTAGCTGGGATTATATCTACGAGCCTGATATCAAAACATTGATTGATGAGTTGCTTGGCCGTTATATTGAGTCGATTGTCTATCAAGCGGTAATGGAAAACATTGCCTCTGAGCAGTCCTCACGTATGGTTGCAATGAAAGCGGCGACAGATAATGCTGGTGACCTAATTAACGATTTACAGTTGGTTTATAACAAGCTGCGTCAAGCGGCGATTACCCGAGAAATCTCGGAAATCGTTGGCGGTGCTGCTGCTGTTTCATAATTGACTACACCTATATATAGAAGTTCAAGGAGAACGCAATGAGTAGCGGTCGTATTGTACAGATTATTGGCGCGGTTCTTGACGTTGAGTTCAACCGTAGTGAAGTTCCTCAGATTTATGATGCCTTGCAAGTAGACGGTACCGAAACCACCCTAGAAGTACAGCAACAACTGGGTGATGGCATCGTCCGTACTATCGCAATGGGTTCAACTGAAGGCCTAAAGCGTAACTTAACAGTGACTAACACCGGTGCGCCTATTGCTGTACCTGTTGGTATCGGTACGCTTGGTCGCATTATGGATGTTCTTGGTCGTCCTATCGATGAAGAAGGTCCTGTTGTTGCTGACGAAAAGTGGTCTATCCACCGTGAAGCGCCAAGCTACGCAGATCAGTCAAACAGCACTGAGCTGTTAGAAACTGGTATTAAAGTTATTGATCTACTTTGCCCGTTTGCTAAGGGTGGTAAAGTTGGTCTATTTGGTGGTGCTGGTGTTGGTAAAACCGTTAACATGATGGAGCTGATCAATAACATCGCTCTAAAACATGAAGGTTTGTCAGTATTTGCTGGCGTTGGTGAGCGTACGCGTGAAGGTAACGATTTCTATCACGAAATGCAAGAAGCGGGCGTTGTAAACACTGAAGACTTTAGCAAATCTAAAGTTGCGATGGTATACGGTCAGATGAATGAGCCACCGGGTAACCGCTTGCGTGTTGCGTTGTCTGGTTTGACCATGGCTGAGTACTTCCGTGATACGAAAGATCCTGCTACTGGCAAAGGTCGTGACGTATTGCTGTTTGTTGATAACATCTATCGTTATACACTAGCCGGTACGGAAGTATCAGCACTACTTGGTCGTATGCCATCAGCGGTTGGTTATCAGCCAACACTTGCTGAAGAGATGGGTATGCTACAAGAGCGTATTACCTCAACTCAGTCAGGTTCTATTACTTCTGTGCAAGCAGTATATGTCCCTGCGGATGATTTGACGGATCCATCACCAGCAACGACGTTTGCTCACTTGGATGCAACCGTTGTACTGAGCCGTGATATCGCCTCACAAGGTATCTATCCTGCGGTTGATCCACTAGATTCAACGTCACGTCAGCTTGATCCATTAGTAATTGGTGAAGAACATTATAACGTTGCTCGTGGCGTGCAAGAAATTTTGCAGCGCTATCGAGAGTTAAAAGACATCATCGCTATCTTGGGTATGGATGAATTATCAGAAGAAGATAAACTAGTCGTTTATCGTTCGCGTAAGATTCAGCGCTTCTTGTCACAGCCATTCCACGTTGCTGAAGTCTTTACTGGCGCACCTGGTAAATATGTACCACTACGCGATACCATTGCTAGCTTCAAAGCAATCATCGCTGGTGAATACGATGACCTACCAGAGCAAGCGTTCTATATGGCTGGTGGCATCGATGAAGTTGTTGCTAAAGCAGAAAAAATGAAATCTACTGCAGCGTAAGTTGTGTTAGCATTTGCTAAAGGGCAGATAGATCATAATGAGTCTATTTGCCAGTTAGTAACGCCTCGCAGTTTTGATTGTGTTTTGATCGTAAGGAGTTAAGTATGGCAACGTTACAATGTCGCGTCGTAAGTGCTCGTGAAGAGTTGTATTCAGGCGAAATTAGCATGTTAATAGCTACTGGTACCGAAGGCGAGATTGGTGTATTGCCAGGTCACACACCGCTTATTACTTTGTTAAAACCGGGTGCGATGCGAGTGCAAACACCAAACGGTGAAGAAGAAGTGATTTATGTATCAGGCGGTGTCTTAGAAGTACAGCCGAAGATGGTTACCGTATTGGCTGATACAGCTATGCGTGCACATAACCTTGATGAAAGCAAAATTGTCGAAGCACGTAAAAAAGCTGAGCAGATGCTTGTCAATCAATCGGATACTGTACAGACTAATGCAGCTTTAGCATCATTAGCAGAGTCTGTGGCACAGCTACAGACTATCCGTAAGTACAAAAACCGCGCTTAATTTTTTGTGGAAAAGGTTAGGGTGTCTCTTTGACTCTTTCCACAGACATAAAAAAACAGTCCATGATGGGCTGTTTTTTTATGTCTATTATTTAACCTCATATGCTTTTCAACAAGAGTTAAATACGTGATCGATAATATAATTTTAATCTCGATAAATAGTTTTTTTAATATGAACATTGATTATCTATAAATCCACTAACTATACATTCAATAATAGTAAACAATATTAGGGTAATAATCAAAAAGTCACTAGCGATAAAGATGATATGTCGCTATATTAGACGTAATAGGAATGGATGATATGTCGCTATATTAGACGTAATAGGAATGATAGTATTGAGTAGTAAATCAAGTATCCTACCGTTGTTTGCTGCATTAAGATTATCTAATCGTAGATATTTAGGTGAGGAAAGGTTCGTAAAAAACATTTCACTTGCTATTATTCGTATAAAGCTCATAATTTTTGGACGCAAACTAAAGTTTTAATGGGTGTAGTTTATAGGTTTTGTTAACGACTATAAGCTATAGTATAGGAAGCTGACTGTTTAATAGTATACTGTGCTACCAAGTTTGTAACAGCTATACGAACATCAATTGTGCCACTTAATGGTGCTATTAATTTACCGCTCTTACTTTTACTGCTTTTAAATGAGATGTATTAGAGGATATAACAATGACAACGAATGAAGAAGACAACACCCCCCGAATTTTGATTGTTGAGGATGATGAGCGTCTGGCCATGTTGACTCAAGATTACTTGGTCAAAAACGGTTTAGAAGTCGCTATCGAAACCGATGGCAATCGCGCTATACGCCGCATCGTCAGTGAACAACCAGATTTGGTCGTACTTGATGTCATGCTTCCTGGTAGCGACGGACTGACGGTATGTCGTGAAGTACGCCCGCACTATCAGAATCCTATTTTGATGCTGACTGCGCGTACTGAAGATATGGATCAGGTACTAGGTCTTGAGATGGGTGCTGATGATTATGTCGCTAAACCTGCTCAGCCACGTGTCTTGTTAGCGCGTATTCGTGCGTTATTACGTCGCTCAGAAAATGCACCATCAGAAGATGTGCCACAGCGCCTAGAATTTGGTGAACTGGTCATTGATAACGGTGGTCGTTCAGTGAATTTAGGTGATGAATTGGTTGATTTCACCAGTGCTGAATATGACTTATTATGGTTGCTTGCTTCTAATGCTGGTCGTATCTTATCGCGTGAAGATATCTTTGAGCGTCTACGTGGTATCGAATATGACGGTCAGGATCGTTCAATTGACGTTCGTATCTCACGCATTCGTCCAAAAATCGGTGATGACCCAGAAAATCCAAAACGTATCAAAACCGTTCGTAGTAAAGGGTATTTATTCGTAAAAGAAGGCAACTAAGTCAATTCTGCTCCGGCAACGGCTTATTGCTCATCAGCGTGACCAAAGAAACCAGCAACGATGCTGGTTTTTTTGTGGCTAAATTTTAATTTTTGAACTTAAATACAGCGTTATGTGGTTTAATTAAGCAATTATTTCGGGTGCTGACCAAATACACATGAGGTAAATGGATTTGTAGGTGATGGTCAGTCATAAGTCAAAATACAGCAGCCAGAATGGCTTTTTATTCAACAGTGTTTGATATCATTTATCACGCAGCGCTTGTCTGCTGAATGATATCAGCAGTTTTTATTCATTAAGTTGGTTACGGCACGTATGTCATTAGTCTCTTCTTTAAAACACAGTATCTTTGTTCGTATTTATGCTGGGCTACTCATAGTCTGTTTGTGTGTGGCATTGTTTGCTCAACTGTTGATGGAGACCATCAATAAAGAGCGCGTCCAATCCTACCGTGAAAACATGGCAACGGGGGCTTTTCATCTGGTGAGTGAAGGCATTGCTCATCAGGAAAGTGAAGAGCAGCGTGAATATTGGTTGTCTGATGCCAGTAGTTTATTTGGCTCAGAATTCAGAGTTTTACCTATTGATGAAGTGGACTTTAATGCCAGTGAACTGCGACGTTTTGAAAATGGCAATACGGTCGTTCGTTATGTCGAACAACCTGTCTATGCCGATGTTTATTATCGTCTACCGGACAATCAAAGCGTTTTGACTGCCAGAATATCGGAAGTGACCGAACAGCAAGTACGGGCAATCGCTGTGTTTTTATTGGACGATTTGTCTTACTATATGACGTTATCTGACAAGCGTGCTCGTTTGGCTGAACTGGAAAAAGAGTTTTCCTTTCCGTTAGAGTTTAAAGCTGTTAATACGCTGAATTTGGATAGCGATCAGCTTGCACGATTACGCCGTGATGAAGTGGTTATTTCCTTACAAGATACGAATAGCAGCAAAAGTAATTCGGCCATTAGGGTGATAGTGCCTTCTGAAATCAATGACATGGCGATATTGATTGGTCCTGTGCCATTATTCAATTGGTTTCCGCTTAATCTGATTATTAGTATGATTCTTATCAGTATGTTTTTAATCAGCTTAGGCGTGTATGCACTGATTTTCCCACTTGAGCGTAAGCTGCAGTTGATTCAGGTCGGTGTCAATGAAGTGAGTAAAGGCAATCTTGAAAGTCAAGTTCAAGTAATTGGGCAGGATGAAATTGCCCGCTTAGCCGCGACTTTTAATGCCATGACTGCTCATATCAAACGCCTCATTGAGTCTCAGCGAGAATTAACGCGAGCGGTGTCACATGAGCTTCGCACACCGGTGGCTCGCATTCGTTTTGCGGTTGATATGCTGGCGGATACGGATGACGAAGACTCGCGTTTTATGCAGCGTGATTTTATTGATGAAGATATCGAGGCGCTTAATGGTTTGATTGATGAGATTTTGACTTATGCTAAACTAGAAGAGGGTTCACCAAAGCTGGATTTAGAACCAGTCAATCTTAGAGAGTTACTGGAGCAGATTGAGCGTGAAACCAATGCCCTAGGTAAGCCTATCAAAATAGTGACAAAGCTCCCGAATGCTAAAGTAACCGCTGTCGCAGATAGACGTTATTTACACCGTGTGATTCAGAACCTTGCGGGCAACGCCTTGCGTTATGCAGAGACCACAATCATTATTAGTGCTGGCGTCAAAAAAGGCAATGCTTTTGTTAGTGTTGAGGATGATGGTCATGGTATTCCAGAAGCAGATCGCGAAAAAGTATTTATTCCATTTTCACGCTTAGATGACAGTCGCACGCGAGCCTCAGGTGGCTATGGTTTAGGCTTGTCTATTGTATCGCGCATTGCCTTTTGGTTTAATGGTAGTATGAAAGTAGATGAGAGCCGAGAGCTTGGTGGGGCACGATTCGTCATGACGTGGCCTATCAAACCACTGACACAAATTTTGGCTGCTGATGAACTGACTCAAGAAAAAGGCGAGCGTGATTTTGACGGTAACTGATGCCCCTGCACAAGATTGCCGTTATTTTTTAATATAAAAACAGCCGTATAAATTAAGCAGTGTGTGACAGATAAATTTGCTCATTTTTAAAATGAGGATACACCCTAGGTAGAATCATCGACTAATTTATTATTGGTAATGGTTTGAAGTGGTTTTTTAAAAGTAACCTAAAGGTAAAGGAGGGCAAGGGATGCCATATTTATTTGGTGGCTTGGTGGTGTTAAATGCAATAACGTTGGGTTATTATTTATTCTTGCAGCAGCCATCGACGACACAAACGCTAATAGCAGCGCAAGAAAATATTACTCAGCCATTAGCGTTTACGAATAGTGCCAAACATATTCCACCCATCATTGGAACGAGAGACTAGGTGTTATAAACCCAAATGGTCGCAGCGAATTGTTTTGACCATTTGTTGGCTTTAGTGGTGGACCATTCAGCCGCTATCAATCTTCTTTACGCCATGTCATATTATCAGAGACAGGCATTTTTTCTGTATCGGCCGCGACAGTCGTATCTCCAGCAACCTTGGAAATTAGAGGAATACGCACGCATACTTGTAGACCACCGTCGGGATGGTTAATGGCTTCGACCGTACCATGATGCAATCTGGCGATACGGTCTACAATCGCTAGACCTAAACCACTGCCTTGGGTGGTACGCGCTGTTTCTCCACGTTCAAAAGGCTGCATAATACGTTCTAACTGATCTTCTGCAACCCCATCACCACAGTCACGTACACATATTAGCAATTGTTCTTGTGCTTCTCTATTAACGACATTTTCACTGACGACATCGCTATCTTCATCCTCAACAGTTTCCATAAAGGTTGGCACAACAGTCGCTGACAGGTAAATGGGCGGTTTGCCATACCGCTTGGCATTATTGACCAAATTGATAACAAGGCGTTTGATAGACATGGGGCGCACAGGGACCACTTTGTGACACTCCGATTGGTAGATGAACTCCATTGGCGCAAATTGCACCATGATCTCATTAAAGATGGTATCCAAATTGGTCAGGCTGACTGGCTCATCGGAGCCATCTTTCATGAACGAGATAAACTGCTCTAGAATGGCATCCATGTCTTCAATATCGTAAATTAATCCTTCTCGGAAAAAATCGTCAGGTAGCATTTCAGCAGTCAAACGCATACGAGTCAAAGGCGTTCGCAGATCATGCGAGATACCAGCGAGCATAATCGTACGCTCTTTTTGTGCTTGATTTAACGTCGTGAATAAACGGTTGAATGCCATGTTGACCTGACGTATCTCCGTAGGTCCTTTTTGTGTTGGCAACGTGGTGGCATGACCCAAGCGAATATAATTGGTTGCGGCACGCTGTAAATATCGTAGCGGACGATTTAATTGCCGCGCTAATAAAATAATGGTCAGCAGCGATAAAATAGGCAATCCAATGAGGAACAGCACCAACAACCCTGGACTATATTGTGAATAATAAACCACCGGTTCACGAATCCAAAAACTGTCATCACGGCTGTCTTGCACCCAAAGCTGCGGTGTCGGTTTAAATTTAAAATACACCTCGACAGGTCGACCCAATTGCGCACCGATTTCGCGTTGTAATACATCGGTGAAGACACCGACAAAGGCCTTGTCAGACACTTCTGGAAAGTCATTAGGGTTATTCACTACCACGACATGCGAGTGTTGATAAATCCATTGGCGTACTTCAGGGCGATTTTTCCAGTCTTTGTTCACACTATTCATCAACTGTAGCTCGCTCGTCAAGTAACGCGCATGGTTTTTAAGCTCGGGTAAATAAAGACTGCGCCAAAAAAACAGGATCGACAAGCTAACACTGATAAGAACAATGAAAGAGACCATCAAGGTTGTCAGCCAAGTGTTGGAGTAAGAGCGAGTGAACCGCCCTTTGCGACGAGGTTGCGATTTTGGTGGGGTCATATGAATCCAACATATTGAAAGATGTTTTATTAAATTTAGTATAAAGGTAGTGCCTTTAAATTTCGTTCAAAAATAACGTGTCATATTTATGAGCAGCATGAGGTTCATTATTCTTTAGCGATTGGGTAGGCAATGGCGTCATTCACTCGCTGATCATCTTATAGAGTAGCATAATCAATGAATGACACGGATGGCTTTAAAACAGTAGGCAACAATTGAATACTCAAATTTGCACCAATATAGTACTGAGTAATATAGCACTGAGCAATTTGAACATGATGTAGAGTCGGTATCCTCAGTTAAAAACCAGTGGCTATGATCAATTTTATTTTACATCGACGGGCATTTAAGCTATTGTTAATAAATAATTAAATAAGCACAGTTTATGTTTTCAATAAATCAAGACTGTGATATAATTATGCCCTTTTTGGTATACCTGCGAAAGAGAGAATTCACATGGTTGTTATTCGTTTAGCACGGGGCGGTGCCAAGAAACGCCCATTTTATCAAGTAGTTGTTGCTGATCAACGCCGCGCGCGTGACGGTCGCTATATTGAAAACATCGGCTTTTTTAACCCACTCGCTAAAGAGTCTGAAGAAGCAGTACGCCTAAATATGGAAGCGTACAATGCGTGGATCGCAAAAGGTGCACAACCTTCAGATCGCGTTGCTTCATTGGCAAAAGCTTTTAACAAGTCTATCGCGCAAACTGAAGCAACTGCTTAAGTTTTGTGGTCACTGAGACGCTGATAGCTCGTCTATAGGCAGTCTCAATAGACTTTAGTAAAAAACATAGCGTAACTGGTCTAACTAGGTACGCCATTAACTGTTTATAGCTTTTGATTGCGTTCATCGCTTTTGATTGAAATATATTTACAATCGCTGTTTTAATCATTGTTAGGTTAGCCGTTATGTCATCTGTTCCAAACGCTAGTGCCCTTATGAAAATTGGTCAGCTTAAAAAGCCTTATGGTATTAAAGGTTGGCTTTGGGTATTTAGTGACACAGATGATCGTACGGCGATATTCGACATGCAGCCATGGTGGATGAAAACTGCCACTGGCATGAAACCTTTGACTGTGAAAGCTTGGCGTGAGCAAGGAACAGGAATTGTGGCTCAATTTGAGCAAGTTCCTGATCGTAATGTTGCTGAGACCATGAACGGGGTTACCGTTTGGGTCGAACAAAACGTTTTGCCTGAAACAGCTGAAGACGAATATTATTGGTCGGATTTGGTCAGTCTGCGCGTTATTAATGAGCAGGATGAGTATCTAGGCGACATTATTGAGATGTTTGAGACCGGTGCCCACGCTATCATGCGGGTTAAGGCAACCTCAGACAGCTTAGATAAAGAAGAGCGTCTGATTCCATGGCATAAGCAAACTGTAGTTCAGGTCAAGATGACTGAAAAAACAGTGCTTGTGGCATGGCCGAGTGATTATTGATATAAGGCCTGGCTTCATTGTTAAGTGTCGTTGATAGTCATACCGATTTATTTAACCATTATTAGCCATTGTGCAAGTAGACATCAGATGTATTTTGCCGTTATTAGTATTTTTCCTGAGATGTTTGCCACGATTCGTGAGTTTGGAATCACGGGTCGAGCAGTCACTCAGAAACAAGTGACGATTGAATGCATTAATCCGCGTGATTTTACCAGTGATAATTATCGCCGTATTGATGAACGTCCGTATGGTGGCGGTCCTGGCATGGTGATGATGGCTGAGCCATTATCCCAAGCGATTGAGGATGCGCGCCTGCGAGCGAGTCAGCACGGCTGCCGTGTCGACAAAGCGCACTGTCCGGTGATTTATATGTCGCCACAAGGACAGACGCTGAGTGAAAGTAGTGTGGTCGATATGACTGAGTATGACGGCATGATTATATTATGTGGTCGTTACGAAGGCATTGATGAGCGCTTACTGTCGCAATATGTCGACATGGAAATATCGCTTGGTGATTACGTACTTACCGGTGGTGAGCTACCAGCAATGGTGCTGATGGATAGTGTGATACGTCGTTTGCCTGATATTATGGGTGATGACAAGTCAGCTGAGCAAGACTCGTTCGTCGATGGCTTGCTTGATTGTCCACACTATACCAAGCCGCATGAGTTTGCGGGTATGGCAGTTCCTGAGGTGTTATTATCAGGTCACCATGCCAATATCGCCAAGTGGCGCTTTAGTCAGCAAGTCAGTCGTACGCAAACGCGTCGTCCAGACTTATGGCAAGCGTTCACGCCAACGATAGAGCAGGCAAAGTGGCTAAAGGCACTGGCAAAAGCCGATAAGAAATAACCTTGATAGCGATTAAAAAGGTAAACAGTTAAGCAACAGAATTTTGAGCAATAATAAAACGAGTCATCGCATAGTGGCCGTTGGTTATAACCCATTTACGTTGTGTCTCACTATAAAGAGATACGATTAATTATTACAAACAGGTGATATGCGTTAAGCCTCTATTATCTAATGTGAGGAGATAACTCTCATGAGCAACAAGCATCCATTGGTTCAGGTCATCGAAAACGCTCAATTGCTTGAGCGCCCAAGCTTTGCACCCGGCGATACCGTTGTGGTTCAAGTAAAAGTACGTGAAGGTGAGCGTGAGCGTTTACAGGCTTTTGAAGGCGTTGTAATTGCTAAGCGTAACCGCGGTCTAAACTCAGCGTTTACCGTACGTAAAATCTCAAGCGGTGTTGGCGTTGAGCGTGCATTCCAATTGCATTCACCAATTATCGATAGCATTGAAGTGAAACGTCGTGGTGCTGTTCGCCGTGCGAAACTATACTACTTACGTGAGCGCTCTGGTAAATCAGCACGTATCCGCGAAAAGCTTGCTCCGCGTGCAGCTGCTCCAAAGAAAACTGTCGCTAAAGCATAAGTTTAAGCATATGCTTAAACTTGCCACGTCACTTGTTAAGTGGTTTGGTAGTCAAGCAAAAGTAGATACAAGCCCTTATTCATAGGTTTATCATATAAATAAGCGGGCCATACCAAAAAAGACAGAACCCCAATCTATGCGAATGCTAGATTGGGGTTTTTGTATGTAGGATTTATAAAAATTATACTCAGTCACTTAACTGGTAACTAAGCATCGGGCGTATCCATACGATTGCTCTGATTTTTTGATTTACTGTGTTTGCGCAAGCGGATATAGAGCGTCTTAGTGACAGTGGCGATAACTTTTTGTTGATCATCAACGATATCTGCTTGGTATTCTCGAAATACTGGCTTACCTTCTTTCGCTAACTCCTGAATCGTGGTGATTTCATTGCTAGGAATTTTTAGGCGCGCAGTGACTTTACTATGACCAGGTGCAACAAATTCAATATGCGAGCTTTTGTCCCAGACCACGTAACTGCTACCCAATTGATGCATTAGCATTATCATATAAAATGGGTCCACCATCGAGTACAAGCTGCCACCAAATTGAGTACCCACGATATTTTTGTTCAGCGTATTTAGCCCCATACTTACCACGCACAAACCTTGATCGAGATTGAGATGATCGATTTTGATACCAGCACCCACATACGGTGCATAAGTGTTGATACGCAGCTTAAGTAGGTGCGGTGTCAATAATGGCATGATGCTTTGCTTGGCTCTGCGTTTTAGCGTCTCAAAATTGGTGGGTAGTAAGCTCATAAATTCGTCCTGTTGCTTCTTCTAGATTTTTTTAGTGATACCGTTTGAGTTAAATTTTTTAGTGTACTTCTATCAAAGAGCAGTCATTAAAGGGCATTTATCATAAGTAAAAAATATCAAAACCGCTAGGCTTAAAGCGTAACTGACATGGATTTTCTATAGTTACTTAAAAGTTATAATAAACTATTTATTATAACTATCTTTGATATTTAGTTATGTGATAACAAATATCTAGATACAGATAATTATTAAGAAAAAGGTCATTTATTCTAATTTAAAGTTTATATTAAGTGTGTTTTTTCCTCATGGTTTTCTATTAAGTTCAATTTTGCATTAAATGGAAACTTTAATTTATATATTATAATAGTGTATGGACTTTTTGAGTGATTCTAAGTTCGCATTTCGAGTTCTCATGTCATACAATGGCTTGCAATTTTTAATGACCGCTTTGTTTTACATAGGGTCTAACCAATATATTGTCAGTCAACCAACGCCTCAGTCGACATAAGGAAATGTGATGAGTAACACTCAGATCCCTTCTTCAGGGTCTAATCAGCAGTCATCAAATCCATCCAATTACGACAGCGAACCATCAGGTAGCTACCTTGATTTGCACAAACCAAGCGCAAGCTTTGACAGTCGTGACGCTTATCTAAATCATGAATTACAAATCATGCAGCCAAAACGCTGGCGTCCTAACCTACCATTTCGTGATTACCGTTTTGAGTACGAAGATACTATTCCAGCGATGGCCGCGACCATCGGTAAAGTCGTTATGGTGGGTGCTATTGCGGCGACCTTTGCAGGGCCACTCGGTTTGGGTGATGCGTTTATTTTAGAAAACGTCCGTTATGAGTTATTGATTGTTTCGTTTTTTGTCATTTTATTCTCAGGCTTTTTGCTACCGACCGCCAACCTTGCGGGTACTCATGGCCCACTAATCCCGCTCATTCCTATCGTTGTTGCTGCTGGTGGTCACCCGATGGCCTTTGGTCTGCTCATCGGTGCCTTTGGATTATTATTGGCAATTAGTAAAGGGGGCAGTTTACTGGCCAATTTAACCAGTAAAGGCGTGTGCGGTGGCCTCTTGATTTACTTAGGGTTTATCGGTACCACTTCACAGGTCAAAAACCTCTTTGCTTGGGCAGAAGGAATTGGCATGTCGCACATTGCCTTTTTTATTATTTTGGCAACCATTCTGCTATATGCATTGCTTGAGCATTGGCAGAAACGCTGGCTTGCGGTTCCGCTCAGCTGCGTGTTAGGCGGTGGTCTCGCCTTTGCATTGGGCGCACCTTTTGCGTTCAAAACGGCACCAGGTCTACCGCATATGAATCCAATGTATTGGTGGGGTGAGAACACAGGTTGGATGTTAGGGCTACCGACGATTGAAAGCTTCATTGTGGTATTGCCGTTTGCTATTTTGGCCGTGGCAATGTGGTCACCAGATTTCTTAGGTCATCAGGTATTCCAAAAAATCAGCTATCCCAAGCGTACTGAAAAAGTGCTCATGGACATCGATGATACGATGACTAGCGCTTCATTTCGTCAGGTAGTTGGCTCCGTATTGGGCGGTGCCAATTTTGCGTCATCTTGGGGTACTTATATTGTTCCTGCGGCGATTGCTAAACGTCCGATTCCTGCTGGTGCTTTATTGACGGCCTTATTTTGTATTATCGCAGGTGTTTGGGGCTATCCAATGGATTTGGCTATCTGGCAACCAGTAATGTGCGTGGCATTGATCGTTGGGGTGTTTATACCACTATTAGAGGCTGGCATGGAGATGACGCGCGAAGGTAAAACCACGCAGTCTGCTGCTATTGTGGTGTTTGCATCTGCGTTGGTGAACCCAGCCTTTGGTTGGTCACTCACGCTATTGCTTGATAATTTGGGTCTAATTGGCTCAAAAGAGCGCAGTGCTAATTTGACTAAAATGAGCCGCTGGATCATACCTGGTATTATGTTTGTGGTACTGACTGGCGTGATGGCTATTGTTGGTATGTTGCCAGGTATTCCAGCATTGATGGCAAACTTCCGTCATTAATAGTACGCTGTGCATCTCTAAAAAGTCAGCCTCGGTGCTGGCTTTTTTGTATGCTATTAAATAGTTGTTATTAAGTAGCTATCGTTAAACCTATAATATGCTTGCAAAATGCCCAATATCGCCCCATAAATAGCTGTATATCAGTATCTTGAGAGCAATAAATTCTATGGTCAATGTCTCAGAAGCGACTCCTATCGATGACAAGAAAGCCCGTCTTAAGCATTTAATTCAGCGCCTGCCAAATTTGCCTGGGGTATATAAAATGCTGGGTAAAAATGGTGATATCTTATATGTCGGTAAGGCTAAATCACTTAAAAGCCGTGTGAACAGCTACTTTGCTAAAACCATTGACCATCCAAAGACACGAGCATTGGTCGCGCGGATTCATAATATTGAAACCATTATTACCCGTAGTGAGACCGAAGCATTATTGCTCGAGCAAAATCTGATTAAAGAGTACCGCCCGCCTTATAACGTGCTATTGCGTGATGACAAATCTTACCTTTATGTGTTTATTTCAGCGGACAAACCTTATCCAAGATTGGCTTATGGGCGTGGTAAAGGCAATCACCAAAAAGGTCGGTTCTTTGGGCCTTTTCCTTCCGCTCATGCGGCTAAAGAGACATTAGTTTTGATGCAAAAAATGTTTCAAATGCGCCAATGTACCAATACCTTTTTTAAGCAACGTAAGCGTCCTTGTCTTGAGTATCAGATTAAGCGCTGCCGTGCGCCTTGCGTGGGCTTGGTATCGCCAGAAGAATATGCAGAAGACGTCAACAATACCATTCGTTTCCTAAAAGGTGACTCTAGCGACATTCACAGCGCTTTGATTGAAAAGATGGAAGCTTCTGCTGAAGAATTAGACTTTGAAAAAGCGGTATTTTATCGTGATCAGTTGTCTATGCTACGTGAAGTACAAGCCAAGCAAGCTGTTTATACCGTACAAGGTGAGGCGGATGTGATTGCTATTGCTAGTCAGGCAGGCATGACCTGTGTAAACGTCCTGACCGTACGTGGTGGTCGTGTATTGGGTGGTAAAAACTACTTCCCTGATGTTGATAGCAGTGAACCACTCGCTGATAATTTATCTGCCTTTATTACTTCTTTTTATTTTCAGGTAACTGATGATTTACCCGCAGAAATTATCTTAAGTCATGAGCTACCTGATCAGGTGGCAGTGAGTGAGGCGTTGGCGACCCATTTCGGTAGTAAGGTCGTCATCAAAACCAATGTACGTGAACATCGTGCAGAGTGGCTAGATTTAGCCAAACTCAATACCAATAATGCATTAAAAACCAAGCTGGGTGATTATTTAGAGTTGCACGCGCGTTTTGGTGCCTTGAAGGATGTGTTGGCAGATGTTACTGAGCGCACCATTGATCGGATTGAGTGTTTTGATATATCTCATACGATGGGTGAGGCGACTATTGGGAGTTGTGTGGTATTTGACCAAGGTGGCTCGCGTCGGCGTGATTATCGTCAGTATGCCATTCATGACATTGTCGGTGGTGATGATTATGCCGCAATGAAACAAGTACTGACACGCCGTTATAAGAAGCAGCCGTTGCCTGATTTGTTGCTGATTGATGGCGGTAAAGGGCAGCTTGGTATTGCCAAAGAAGTATTGACCGAGCTAGGTATTCTTGGTGATACCTTGCTGATTAGCGTGGCAAAAGGCGAGGGGCGTAAGGCTGGGCTTGAAGTGTTGCACTTTATCGATCATGAGCCGTTAGATTTACCGATGGATAGCAAGGCGCTGCATTTACTGATGCATATTCGCGATGAGGCACATCGTTTTGCCATCACTGCCCACCGTAAAAAGCGTGACAAGCGTCGTTCTTCATCAGTGTTAGAGGTTATCCCTGGATTGGGTGAAAAGCGCCGCCGTGATTTACTCAATCATTTTGGCGGCATGCAGCAATTGCTTGGCGCATCGCAGCAGGAATTGGCAGGCGTGCAGGGGATTGGACCAGTACTCGCAAAAACAGTTTATAAAGTATTGCATGAATAATTTAGGCAATGTTCGCCAAATTTAGGTTTCTGATAATAACGTTTGAAAATAAAAAGAGGCTGTCTTAGAGTTATCTAGGACAGCCTCTTTTTAGGTTCTGTTTGAAACTGCACTACTGTTCATCAGTTTTTCTTCTATAAGTCACAAATTTAAAATCTAGCGCGCTTTTTTCATCGTGCATTTGCTCAGATTCTTCTGCGATTGCAAACTCATTTGGCAATTCAGGATAAAACGCATCACCATCAGTGATTTCAGTATCGACGTGAGTCAGCTCAATACGGTCGGTATACATCAAGGCGTCGCTAAAGACGCGCTCGCCACCAATCACCCAAATCGTATCAAGATGCGCACCATGTGCCAGACTTGCTGCTTGCGTTAATGCATCATCTAAATTATGCACCACATGAGCATTGCTTTTGCCGACCAAACCTTTTTGTTCGGCATAATCTAGCTGGCTGCTGATGATGAAGCTCACACGTTTTGGCAAAGGCTTGCTGCCCATGGATTCAAAGGTCTTACGACCCATAATGACGATACCTTGAATCGCACCATCATTTTGTTTGGTTGTCATGCTTTTAAAATGCTGCAAATCTGCTGAGATATGCCACGGCAGCTCATTATCTTTGCCGATACAGCGGTTGCTACTGATAGCTGCGATTTGGGCAACTTCGGTGTGGGCATAACTCATAACGTATCCTTTTTATTGTCTTTAACATGCTACTTGCATTTGCTGCATTTATTTAAAACTCTCAATCAGACAAACGCTAGACCGCAACCTTTGCCTTAATCGCAGGATGCGACTCGTAACCATCAACGCTAATGTCTTCGTATTTGAAAGCAAAAATATCATTCACATCAGGGTTGAGCGTCAGCGTTGGCAGCGTATATAGCGACCGCGTCAACTGTAATTCAACTTGCTCGCGGTGGTTTTGATAGATATGACAATCACCACCCGTCCAGATAAATTCGCCCACTTCTAATCCGCATACTTGAGCGACCATATGGGTAAGCAAAGCATAACTGGCAATGTTAAATGGCACACCTAAAAATAAATCTGCTGAACGCTGATAGAGCTGGCACGACAGTTTATTGTCTGCCACAAAGAACTGAAATAGAGTATGGCAAGGCGGCAGCGCAACTTGATCTGCTTCACCGGGATTCCAGCCAGATACAATCAAACGTCTTGAATTAGGATTGGTCTTTATTTGCTCAATGACTTGGGTGATTTGATCGACACCATCATTATTGTAGCTTCCATCTTCACGCTGGCTTGCGCCATAATTGCGCCATTGATGACCATAGACAGGCCCTAAATCACCAGCAGGGCGATTAAAGCGCGCTGTCTGTTCAGCCGTTGACCACTCATTCCAAATGCGTACGCCATTGGCTTGCAGATAATCAACATGTGTACTGCCACTTAAAAACCAAAATAGCTCATAAATGATAGATTTAAAGTGGACTTTTTTGGTGGTTAATAAGGGAAAACCATCAGCTAAATTAAAACGTAGCTGCGCGCCAAAGTGGCTCAGCGTACCAGTGCCAGTACGATCGCCTTTTTCAGTGCCTTCAGTGAGGACAAGACGCAGCAAATCTAGATAGGCTTGCTCGTTTTTACTCTGCTTGTTGTTACTAATAATGGAGTTGCTCATGGTCATAAAATTGCTCTTCTACGCTATTAAAACGCATAGTTATATTGTTTTTTAACAGGCTACTTGATGTGAATTAGTGCTTAATAAGCCGACTGCTTACCCCAATCGTAGATGCCGCGCTTGTAAGCGTAACCAATCAAGAACAGGCCAATAATAATCATTGGCGCACTTAACATCTGTCCTTTGGTCATCCAACCTAACAATATGAATCCTTGGTCAACGTCTGGCTGACGGAAGAACTCAATGATAAAGCGGCTAAAGCCATAACCCAACATAAAGACACCAGTCACTGCCATACGTGGACGGGGTTTTGATGAGTACCACCAAAGGAATAAAAACAATAGCAAACCTTCAGCAAAGGCTTCGTACAGTTGTGACGGGTGACGGGGCAATAAGTACTGACCATTGACCTCAGTCATAACATCTTGCAGCGCAGGGTTGGTTTGTAGTTGCTGCATATCAAAGCTAGCTGCCTGAGGGAAATATGTGAGCCAGTTATAGCCGCCGTCAGAAACACGGCCCCATAACTCACCATTGATGTAATTACCGATACGACCAAACAGCAAACCCGTTGGTACACAAGGGACGATAAAATCAAGCACTTGAAACGGTGTCTTTTTATATTTGCGAGCAAAATACAGCATCCCCAGCATGACACCAATCAAGCCGCCATGGAATGACATACCGCCTTCCCAGACTTTGAACAGGTAGGTAGGGTTTTGTAGCAGCTCGCTAAATTGATAGAACAACACATAGCCGACACGGCCGCCTAAAATAACGCCAAGTGCTCCAAAGAATACTAAGTCCGAGACCATATCTGTCGTCCAGCCCTCACGCTTGGTGCTGCGATACCAAGCCAAACCGTAAGCTGCGGCAAATGCCAGCAGATACATCAGGCCATACCAATGGACTTCGACAGGCCCAAGTGCCAAGGCGACAGGATCGTACTGAGGATGAATCATCATAAGGGTGTCATAATATTGGTAATAAGATGTCGCTCATAATAGCAAAAATAGCCAGTTAGGCATACCAAATTACGGTGAGGCTAATCTCACGGTAACAACTTATCTGCTACGGGTAACATCTAGAAAGAAAGCCAGAAAACCGCTAAGATATAAAAAAATTTCTGAAGATAAGTATCACAAGAAATATTGCGTCGTTTTATTTTATGAAGCGTTAGATAATGTGGGCTTGCGCTAATGCACTGTATTAATGGATTAACCGTATTTTTAAGGAATGATTATGCAAGCTAAGTTATCAAAAGTGGCAATATTACCTAAGTTTTTATCCTCTAAAAAAGAGTTGACGCCGCTGAGTTTATTTAGCTTCGTGGCTTTAGGTTTGACACCTGCTCAGGCAGCGAACAGTAATATTGAGCAAGTGACCGTTTATCAGGGCTTAGCAAGCGTAACTCGTGCGTTACCAATCAATGGTAGCGGTGAGCAGACGCTGATTTTTTCTTGTCTGTCCCCTTATATCGATAAAGACAGTGTGAGCGTACAAGCAGCAAATGGCGTCAATGTTGGTGAAGTCAGTATCGAGACTTTAAGCGATGAGCAAGCAGCGCAATGTCAGTATCAAGGTGAGGACAGAGTGCAGACACAGCAGGAAAGTTTAGCGGTCATTAATGCTGAGTTAGAAGCGGCACGCTTAGCAAAAGCTTACTTGCAAAATCTAACCAAGGTTACGCAAATCAGTACAGATGGCACGCTTGCCAATAATGCACGAGATTTGGAAACGCAAGCGGTCAGTATCAATAAGCGGATACTAGAAATTCAGCAGCGCCAAGCCCGTGCGCAAGATGCGCTCAACCAGCTAATGGTGGGCAGTGCGACTTCCACTCAAAATGGTGTGACTCAAGTGAGTGTACGCACTGCCAGTCGAGTCCCAAGTAGTGTGAAACTGCACTATCAAGTACGCGGCGCGGGCTGGGAGCCGACGTATCAAGCAAGGCTGAGTACTGAAACCAAGCAATTGAATATAATTGCCTCTGCAGTTATTGCCCAGCAGACAGGAGAAAACTGGCTCAATGTTCCTTTGATGCTAAGCTCTGTCAATCCCAATCAAACCACCACCAGCCAATTACCCCATGTAGAGCGTTTGTCATTATATGAAGAAGAACAAGCTAAGTTAAGCCGTTATGCGCCGCCTATGATGGAAGCGGCTCCAGTGGTTATTGTTTCGGCAAGGGACAGCTATGGCGATGCATCGACACCCAACATGGCACCGTTGCCAAGCTTTACCGTGAGCAGTCAGAATAAAAACGGTATTACTGAATACCGCTTGCCGCAGCGTATTAGTATTCCAAGCGATGGCAGGCGTGTAAGGACGGTCATTGATGAGCAGTCGGGCAGCAGCAAGCTATGGATTCGTAGTACACCGAGTGTGGAGACAGCTGGCTATTGGTATGCATCCGCACCATTCTTGACACCAGCTTGGGTAGATGGTTCGCTACAGTTATACCGTGATGATAATTATGTCGGGCAAGCACGTTATAGTTACCAAGCGCTCAAAGAGCAAGGTATCGGCTTTGGTATTGATTCTAATACCATCGTAAAGCAGATAGCGGATGAAGATAAGCAGGGTGATAAAGGCGCGTTTAATCGCACGCAAACCTTGACTAAAACACAAGCTTATCAATTTACCAATCAGCACAACCGATCTATGCGTTTACAAGTATTAGGCAGTGAGCCGATTAGCCGCGACGATAGTCTTAAAGTGACCATAACGCATACACCGCCAGTGACTGAGCGTAACTGGAATGACAATCAAGGCATGGTCGCGTGGGAGTTTGATTTACCAAGTAAACAGTCACAGGTGATACGCTCAACGTCTCAAATCAGTTACCCTGCCAATAAAGTATTGAGTGGTGATCGATAAATGATACTTGCTCAGAAAATCAGTTTTAAGTGATGATTTTTATTTTTACCAAAAATCTCGCGCCCAACAAACGATTATAAAAGGAATGCTATGTGTATCGTCGCCATTGCTTGGCAATTATTTGACGAGCTGCCATTGGTATTATTGTCCAATCGTGATGAGTTTTTACAACGTCCGACAGAGCCATTGCAACAGTGGACTGATCAACCGATCTATGCGGGACGTGATAGGCAAAGTGGTGGTACGTGGCTTGGTATTCACCAAGAGCAGCGTTTGAATATTGATGAGCAAAACGGACGTTGGGCTGCGGTATTGAATTTTCGCGATGGTGTGCAGGCAGGTTCTGACGAACGTTCGCGCGGTGAGCTGGTAACGCATTTTTTGACCAGTGAGCTGAGTCCGATGGCATTTGCACGGCAGATTGATTTGCAATCCTATGCAGGTTTCAACCTTATCGTTGGTGATGCGACCCAAGCCGTTATCGTCAATAATCGCGGTCATGCTCCCATGCCACTATATGCAGGTTTACATGTCATCTCCAATGGACAACCTGAGGACAGTTGGTTTAAAACTGACAAGCTACGGGGTAGACTACGCCAAGAAGTGCTGCCATTGATTGCAGAAAACAGCTCTTTTGAATACTGGCAACATGCTGCTTTTGCTGTGCTATCAGACAACATGCAAGCACCGGTAGACAAACTGCCAGATACTGGCATGTCCACTGAGATTGAGCAAACATTGTCTTCTATTTATATCGAGCCTGTCGCTTTTGGTCATAGCGACAACAGTGCTCCCACTTATGGGACACGCACTCAAAGTATCTTAACCTTACGCAAAAATGAGAGTCAGCCTTTAGAACTTATTGCTCAAATTATAAGCCGAGAATCTCTACATTCAGTACCTAGTAAGTAAAAATTACTGCTTATATTCAGTCATATTTGCTCTTAATTTCAGGCGAACCTACAAGTAAGTTTTAAAACCATAAAGTAGCTGTGGTTTTTGCTTTAAAGTGTCACATTTATGGCTTACACTCATTGAGTAGGGTATCAAACCCTATTGTGTCCAATAAGGGTTAAAACAAGGAGTGTGAAATGAGCATGATGAAATCACTGATATTTGTTGAGCCAGGTAAGATTGAAATTACTGAGAAGAAAATACCCGATGTTGGGCCCAATGATGCTTTAATAAAAATCACGACAACGACCATTTGCGGTACCGATATCCATATCTTTAAAGGTGAGTATCCTGTTGCTAAAGGACTGACTATTGGTCATGAGCCAGTGGGCACTATTGAAAAGCTCGGTAGTGCAGTGATGGGTTATGAAGAAGGTCAGCGAGTCATTGCTGGCGCGATTTGCCCAAGTTTTACCTCTTACGCCAGCCAAGATGGTTTCCCTTCCCAAGACGGAGGATACATTGGGCCAGATGGCACCTGTGCTTGTCATGGCTATAAGGCGACTGGCGGTTGGCGCTTTGGAAACATCATTGATGGCACACAAGCCGAATACGTGTTGGTACCCGATGCTCAGGCCAACCTAGCACCTGTACCCGATGGCTTGAGCGATGAGCAAGTGCTGATGTGCCCAGACATTATGTCAACAGGCTTTAAAGGTGCTGAAAATGCCAATATTAAGATCGGTGATATCGTTGCGATATTTGCGCAAGGACCAATTGGCTTGTGTGCGACCGCTGGCGCAAAACTCAGAGGCGCATCAACGATTATCGCTATCGATGGTAATAATGAACGCTTAGCCATGGCTAAAAAACTGGGGGCAGATATTACCCTCAACTTTAACGAAGTGGATGTCATTGACGAGATTATGAAAATCACTGGTGGCCGCGGTGTTGATAGTAGTATTGAGGCGCTGGGTCTACAATCTACGTTTGAGCAATGTCTCAAAGTATTAAAACCAGGCGGTACACTCTCAAGCCTTGGCGTATATTCTGAAGATTTAAAAATACCGATGGCACACTTTGCGGCTGGTCTTGGTGATCACACGATCCGCACCGCCTTGTGCCCAGGTGGTAAAGAGCGTATGCGTCGTCTATTGAATGTGGTTGAGTCAGGTCGTGTCGATCTATCAGACATGGTCACGCATACTTACGCGCTAGACGACATCGTAGACGCCTATGACTTATTTATGCATCAACGTGATGGTGTCCTAAAAATTGCCATTAAACCCTAGTTTTGCTCATTGTTAATACAAAAAAGCCTGTATCATTTGATACAGGCTTTTTTGTATATTATGTGAGAAGACAAAATCATAAGTCGGATGTAGAGGTTAGGACTGGATTAAATGATTGTCTTGTTCAGGAAGAATAAGCTCTTGCTTTAGTGGCAATTCACGCACCAGCTCTTGCAAGGCACGGCGGTATACCCCACGTTTAAAGTGAATCACTTGTCCGAGTGGATACCAGTAACTGACCCATTGCCAATGATCAAATTCTGGTTTGCCCTCATCAAAGCGGATATGTTGAGTGTTCGTCTCATCTAAGCGTAGCAAAAACCATTTCTGTTTTTGTCCGATACACAAAGGGTGCTGTCCATGTCGCACATAGCGTTTTGGCAGACGATAACGCAACCAATCTTGCGTCACTGCCAATAAGTCTACATGACGCGGATGCAGGCCGACCTCTTCCCAGAGCTCGCGATACATCGCATCCATCGGCGTCTCCCCACGGTCGATACCGCCTTGTGGGAACTGCCAAGCGTTGTGACCAATACGTTTTGCCCACAGAACCTGCCCTTGTGTATTTGCCAAGATGATGCCGACATTGGCGCGAAAGCCGTCTGCATCTATCATGATTAAACCTTTTTAATTTATTTAAAATAGCTTATTTCAACCTAAAACCATGTCAATAATCATAATTATTATAGGGTGATTGTTGTCGATATCAGGTTAAAATAAGATTCATTACCGTTATTAAACCAAGAAACAAGCAAAATGTGTAACAGTATTTTGCTATAAAATGTTTCACGAGCTTAACTGTTTAAAATCAACCAGTTATAATTAAACTTTTGTAAGATTTTTGGGGGCTTTATTACAAAGATAGGTTTTAATAATAAGAGGATAGGTAGGAATAATAAAAAGTAGGCGGACGTATGAATGTTAATTCACTTCTAAGAAAATTTTAGTAAAAAGGTCTAATTAGAAATAAGGCTGCAAAAGACAAATACATGAGCTATTCATAATAATAATGATTTTGGATGACAAGGGCTCGATAAAATGTGCCATTGGCTTATGCTACACTAGCCAAGTAAAACATATTGTCAGAAAATAAAAATTGGGCAACGAGCTAATTAAAATAAGGAATGGTCAAGATGTCAGAGTCAAAAGCAAGTGTAACGTGGCAAGAAAACAAAGCATTTATGGGCGTGTCACCATCAGGGCATAATGTACAGATCGATGCCGATAAAGAAAAAGGCGCAAGTCCGATGGAGCTGATTCTATTGGGGCTTGGTGGTTGTGCTAGCTACGATGTGGTAGCGATTTTACAAAAATCGCGCCAAGAGGTGACAGACGTGCGTTGCGAGTTGACCGCTCAGCGTGCTGAAACTGTACCAGCTGTCTATACTGATATACATATGCATTTTGTGGTGACAGGTCAAGATGTCAAAGAAAGCCAAGTAGAGAAGGCAATAAAGCTGTCCGCAGAAAAATACTGCTCGGCCAGTAGAATGTTGGTACAAGGTGGGGTGAAAGTCACCCATGATTTCGAAGTGATTGCAGGGTAGGGGCAAGTATACTAATGAATGCACTTCTGGAATTAGTCTCTGATACCGCAGCGTCCGCAATTTGGGCGATGGTCGCAGCAAGTTTACTACCGCTTGCCATGGCATTGACAGCGAAAGCTATTGGCGGCTTTAATTTGGCTGACAATGCCCATCCACGTGATTTTTTACAAGGTACGACGGGCGCGGCCGCACGTGCTAACGCTGCCCAGCAAAACAGCTATGAGACGTTGCCAATATTTTTGGCAGCAGTACTGACGGCAATGCTGTTCTTCGTACCACAATCGATTATTAATATACTGGCTTGGTTGTACGTGCTGATTCGTATCGGTTTTTGCGTGGCTTATATTACTAATTTGGCGACGTTTCGCTCCATACTTTGGGTGTTATCGATTGCTTGTTGTTTGATGTTATTCTATTTAGCGATTAGAGTGAGTATTTAATATTATTCGTTAGACAGATTGGCTTTAAGATAAAAGCAGCTATTATTAGCGCACACTGGCTTGCAGTGCACTAATGATAGCTGCTTTATTTTTTTCTCGTTTCATGCCATCCCATAATACTTTCGCTTCGCCATAGCCTTTGGTGAGCATCGCTAACCACTGCTTGTAACGACCAACCAATATAACTTCAGTTTTAGCCTGACCTTCCAAAAATTTAATTTGATGCGTGACCATCGCTTTCCACGACAACGTTGCCGCACTTAGCATGGCATCATCTGAACCGCAATCCACACGAGCAATCAAATCGGGACGCGTAACCGCGCCGCGACCTAACATCAAATGTTCTGTACCTGCTTGTACCATACAATTTTGCGCGTGCTCTACGTTCCATATTTCGCCATTGGCAATGACTGGAATATCGAGCGCATTAAAACGTTGGATTTTGTCCCAATAGGCTGGCGGCTTATAGCCTTGGGTCTTTGTCCGTGCATGAATAGTCAGCCAATCAGCACCACTGTCGTCAATCGCGCCACGAATATCATCCATACGACTGGTATCGGTGTAACCTAAACGAATTTTGGCTGAGACTGGAATATGAGCGGGAACAGCTTGCCGCACCGCGTTGATAATTTGATACATGGTTTCGGGTTCATCCAATAATACTGAGCCACCACGGTGGCTATTGACCGTCTTGGCAGGACAACCAAAGTTGATGTCAATCGCCGGCGCACCAAGCTCACAGGCGTATGCGGCATTTTCTGCCATGAGTTGCGCTTCACTACCGAGCAACTGGACATGAATAGGCGTGCCACAGGCAGTCTTAGCATCATGATGCAATTCTGGAACGTATTTATAAAATACATGCGCAGGCAAGACATGCTGGGTCACACGGATAAATTCGCTAACCGACCAATCATAAGGGCGACCCAAGTCTGATGCAATTTGCGTGAGGATTTGCCGCATTAAGGGATCGGTCAAACCTTCCATTGGTGCAAGGAGGCGGACGGGATTGGCGAATAACTGACGGATGGTATTTTGACGTATTTGAAGTTGCTGATTAGTATTCATGCTTATTGTTCACTGCTAAAAGGGTGCTATTAAAGGTTGCCATAAAGAAAGGTAGGTTAGAGGTTTAGAGTGGCAAATACAAAGAGTGATTAACTGAAGAAAATTATGTATTACCAAAAATCACTTTTTTGCCCGTCTGCAAGCCTGATATCAAGTCTTTAATATTATGGATGTCCAAATTGCTCTGGGCACGTGTGCAAGCGACGTAGAGCAAGCGCAACTCTTCAGGGCTTATCTTGACCGCATTGGTCGTCACATCATAATAGAAATCATCATCGAGCTGTACCTTTCCCCATTCAAGCCCTTTCGCCTTATGGGCAGTAGAGATAACATAGTCAGCATTTTCGATACTGGTGAGACTATTGACCGCTTGGCTCAGGACATTGGTGCCATGATCATCGACCAACTTGACCAGTGTTTTTAGATCACTGCCTTCATTGGTTTCAGAATACTCTTGCACATCACCCCAATTATAAAAATACGCCAGTTCGGGTACGCCGTACGCCGACTTACCGTTTTTTAAATTTTCGGCTGCCTGACAGAATTTAAGCATACGATCGGTATCCGCTTGTAGTGCCACACGGTGACCGAGCTTCAAACCTGTTAGCAATTGCGACATTGCTGCCGCATTGGTGCGACAAAGGATGGCATCTTTTTTACTATGTACCATGCCTTTATCGGTAGAAGATTGCTTATTCGGATTGCCTTTTAACGGGACATCTTCTTGCAATGCTTTGAGTAAGGTATTGGCAATTTCAGCAATCGGTTCGCCAAAACGAAACGACTGGGTCAATAAGGTTTGTGGCAATGGCAATTTTTTCATTGCATTGACCGCGCCGCGCCATTCATAAATCTGCTGATGCGCATCGCCCACATAGATGACCTGCCGTGGCTGCTGGGTCAAAATCCCCATCATTAAAGGATCGGCATCTTGGGCTTCATCAAATAAGATAAAGTCCGCGGGAATACTGGGTTTAGACAATGCCCACAGTTTGAGGTAAATATCATGCCCAATACCCGCAGGATGACGCGCATCGATCGACTGTAGCCAGCGCTGCTCAACGGCAGGGTAGAGCATTTCACGCAATTGCTCAGCATCTGACTCATCGAGCCAGCTGGGAAACAATATATGTCTGGGTGCAGGATAACTGGCATGCGTACTACAAAAATTGCTGACGGCATCACTGACAAAACGCGATAATCGTGCTGGCGTAAGGGTAATATATTTGTTTATACCATCCATTTGCCGACGTACTTGGACGGGCTGCAAACCCAAATCATCACCCAGACGTTTGGGTGAAAAACGCGGCAACGACAGCTTAGCAGTGATATCACGGGCGACATGCCGATAAGCAAGTGAGTGAAAAGTACGACACTCTACATGCGGTGGAAATTTTGAGCGTGCATCATTGGCAATCGCTTTGTTAAAGGCTAAATATAAGCCGCGTCCACGCAAACGCTCACCAATCAGTTTTAAGGTCGTCGTCTTACCAGCACCCGCATAAGCCACCACTTTAAATGACTTGTGATCCATCGCCATGTTGAGCGCGCTCAGCTGCTCATCAGTGGGATCGCTCATATAAGCTGGCATAGATGCGGACATAAAAAATTACCTAAAAGAGTAAGACGGGTCAAAAATGACGGAGGTAAAAAAAGCCACTGCATAGACAATGGCTGACTCGTCATATGAAATTGCAAAATACTTGCAAGCACACATGACAATAATAAAAAAACTGATAGAAAATAAAGATGGAAATAAGCAGGTTATATTAACAGATTAGCGCGTTGGCTGTTTTTGGAATAAGTGTCTGACAAGTGATGCTATTCTTTATTTAACCCTATATCGCTTGCTAAGGTAGGATTGCGCTCTTCTTTAATTAAAATTTTTGCTAAAAATAATCCTAGCTCAAACAACAACCACATCGGAACGGCGAGCATCAACATCGATACCCCATCAGGGGGTGTAACGACCGCAGCAACGGCAAAACAGCCGACGATAATATAACGGCGTTTATCTTCTAAGCTCTGAATGGAGACGACACCAGTCAATATCAATAGCAAGGTGACGACTGGAATCTCAAAAGTTAAACCAAAGACCATAAAGAGTTTGAGTGCAAAACTTAAATAACTGTCGATGTCAGTCATCGGCAAGACGTTCTGCGGCGCGAACATAATAAAGAATTTTAGAACCCCTTTAAGGACAATAAAATAAGAGAAAGCCACACCCGCATAAAATAGAAATATAGAAGACATCAAAACGGGAATCGCGATTTTTTTCTCTTTTTTATATAAACCGGGTGCGACAAACGACCAGATTTGATAAAGAATATAGGGCATTGCAAAGAATGCTGCGACAAAAACAGTCAGGCGTATCGGTGCCATAAAGTTGGAGGTGATATCCGTCGCGATCATCGTTGAGTTGGCAGGCAACTGGGCAACCAATGGGTCGGATAAAAAGTCATAGAGCTCGCGTGAAAATCCGACCAATGCTAAGAATATGACCAGTACGGCAACGCATATCTTAATCAGATGACGACGTAGCTCAATCAAATGCTCGGTAATCGGCATATCGCCCAGTGAGCTTAGGATATCACCAGAGTCGTCAGTATTGCTGTCGACATTACCATCAATGGTAGCTGTTGAGGTATCGATATCTGAATCCGCGACTTTTTCTTGACGGCTTTTTTTACGTTTAAATAAGCCCACTAATTACTCTCCTGCTTATTAACAGAAGCCTGTTTAGGTAAAGGACTGTCTAGATGGCTGTTTAGTAAGATATCGGCTTTATAATTTGGTAAGTAGGGCGGTTGCGGCAAACGACGCGCTTTATCATAAGCACCAAGACGAAACCACATATTTTCCCACGGTCTAGTTGTGATGGTTTGAATCACTTGATTGGCGTTATCACTAAAGTCAGTTTTTAGACTGTCGTTATCACCTTGTGCCGGTGACTGCTCAGAGCTTTCTGATTTTTCATCCTGCCTATTACTATCGTAGGCGTAGTCAAAGGCTTTTGGCCTCACTGGTCGATTATCATCATTCTCACTACTGCCTTGGCTACTTTGTCTAGGCTTATTGTCATCGATTGGGGCACGTGATGATTTTAGATGCTGGTTTTGCGAGGATTCAAACTCTTGCATACTGCCGCGCATCTCCGCCATCTCGCGCCTCATATCTGCTTCAGTCTGGCGAATTTTGGCAAGCTCTTTTTGCATAAGCTGGCGGGTCTCTGCCAAATCAAGCTCAGCTTCGATTTCAGATTGCAGGGTGGATACCGTGCGGCGAATTTTGGCATACCATTGCCCAGCTGTACGCGCTGCCTGTGGCAGTTTTTCTGGGCCCAAGACGATTAGGGCAATAACGCCAAAGAGGAGTAGTTCAGAAAATCCGATATCAAACATAATGTTCCGATGTCACTGTCTAGATGCTATACATTATGCTTGTCATCAACCTTAGTGGTTGTTGGGCGCTCTTCAGTGTGTGCGTTGCCATCATGATCGAGCACCACCTGCTTTTTAGCATGCTCAGTATTTTCGTCTTTGACCGCTTCTTTGAAGCCTTTGACTGCACCGCCCAAATCTTTGCCAGCATTTCTGAGTTTTGAAGTGCCAAACACGACAACGACAACGACCAATAGTATCAGCCAATGTGTAATAGAAAAACTACCCATAGAGGTATCCTTGTGTCTTGGTTTTCAGTCTTTGTACGCCTACTTTGGGTTTATCGAATATCGTTATACCCAATAAAAAGCCTCGACATACAATGCGAAGTGAAACAGAGCTATATTATAACCTGCACTTGTGACAAAAAGGTGAAAGCAACAATAATCAAACAGGGCAATTGGTAGGCTTATAAAAACTATCTAGCAGCTTTTTCATCGATACCTGATAACCCAAAACGTCTTCCTAGCTCATTTAACACCGCATCCGACTCTATATCGAACCACGCCAGTCCAACCAATGTATGAAACCAGACATCGGCCACCTCATAGATGAGCTCATGACGAGCATCATCGTATTGGGCTTTGTTTTTATTTTCGTCGCAATTGGCAAAATCTTTGGCGGCGATGATGCTTTCAGTACTTTCTTCGCCCACTTTCTCTAAGATTTTATTCAAACCCTTTGCGTATAAGCTGGCTACATAAGAGCTGTCGGCATCAGCGAGTTTACGTTCTGCCAATACACCGTCAAGCTGTTGCAAAATAGAGCGATTAGTAGTGTCATTGGTATTGGCATCTGAAGGGATTACATCGTGAGCCTGCGTCTCATTAGTTTTAGGAGTGGCTTTTTCTGCATCGCTTGAATGATAAATATCAGCAGGATCTTTTAATACCTTATCGACGGTTTGCCATTCAGGCGTTTGACCAGATAAATCTAAACGCTGATAAAAGCAAGACTCGCGACCAGTATGGCAGGCGATACCGCCAGCCTGAGTGACACTAAGGACAATCACGTCTGCATCGCAGTCCAAGCGAATATCATGTACGGTCTGAGTATGACCTGACGACTCGCCTTTATGCCATAATTTAGCACGTGAGCGCGAAAAATAAACCGCTGTCTGCGTTTGCGCGGTCAATTGTAGTGCTTCGGCGTTCATCCAAGCCATCATCAAGATACGCCCAGACTTATGATCTTGAGCAATTGCAGGAATCAAACCATCATCATTAAATTTTATGGCAGCCAGCCAAGCAGGTAACGTCATAATATATCTGTCTTCTTATTTATATAGAAATCAAAGGGTAATAAAGGAATCGTAACTGATTCTATCTATGGTCTGAGTAAAAAAGCGATTGGCGTTAGGGCTTGTCCTCCATTCAATCGATTATCCTCTAAATGGGCTAAAAATGGCTAAATTTTGCCAAACATCCTCAAATAGCTTATCAATATCTCGATATTATTTGCGCTACTTTCCTTGTTTGACGGCAATTTATCTCATTTTTATCACCATTTTTAAAATGAAGACCCGCCCTAATCATCAATATTAAATCCTGTATAGATGTGGGTATAGAGCTTCTTTCATCGTTTTATCAAGTGCAATCGACTTATTGAGGCGAAAGTCATAGTTGACAAAATGCTGCCGCGCTTTGGCTACGGTTTCACCAGTATACATCCGTGTAACTTTTATCACTATATTGCCGCCATTATCATATATTGGCTCAACGCCTACTTCAAATAATAGCTCTTCGCGCGCCCGTATGCGACTGACAATAATCAGCTGTAACTCATCGATAATTAAACCGTGATAATCTGCATCGATCTCTTTAATGCCTTTAGAGTAAAAAAATCTCTGTCGCGCCTCACATAACAATGCCGTCAATGATTCGAGTGTCAGGTATTGAGCCATATCAAGCTCAATATGACGCACGCGCATCACTGTTTCAAAGACAAATATGTTGTTATCAAGGTCTAATTCTTTTTTTGACACGTTATCTCCTAGATTGATTGCAGTCTATGAGTTCTGCTAATCATGGTGTAGGTTGGTAGCGTCATAATCGTTGTAACCGTATGATATACGCTCGATAAGTGTGATCAATAGCCTTGTCTTATGAGCACGAAGCTTATACTAAGGTTCAGTCTCTACTTAAGCACAGCTTAAGCTGACATTCAATCTATTTGGTGGTAAATCCGTAGTTTTATGAGTGTTTTGACTAAAATATTTATAAATCGGCTCATACTCGTTATCCACTGTCATGCCTACCAGGTTAGGAGTAAAAGTTTCCTTGGCAAAACAGCGCAGTATCTGCTAAAATACCGCCTCCCACCTCGAGGCAAATAGAGGTTTGGTGCCTGTTTTTACAGCCACTAATCATTATTGACTATTTGACGACCAGGTTCTAAAACAGAAAAAGAGGCAAATCATCATGAAAAATAAGATGAAAACCAGAAGCGGTGCAGCTAAACGCTTCAAAAAAACAGCGAACGGCTTTAAGCGTAAGCAAGCATTCAAAAGCCATATTTTGACCAAGAAATCACCTAAGCGTATTCGCCAGTTGCGTGGTCTTAAGTTGGTGCACAAGTCTGACGAAGCAGCAGTTCGTCGCATGTGCCCATACATCTAGTAGGCTATCGTCATTTATCTTTAATTAAGCGCTGTTTAATTAATAGCTATTGAATTAAAAATATATGACTTTGCAATTTGATAACGATGTCTATTATCCGATGACATCGTGATTCGTTTAATAATGATTAAAAATATCTTGGAGTAATTTATGGCCCGTGTAAAACGTGGTGTACAGGCGAATCGTCGTCACAAAAAAATCCTAAAACGCGCAAAAGGCTACTACGGTGCCCGTTCACGTGTTTACCGCGTAGCGGTACAGGCAGTGACCAAAGCTGGTCAATATGCTTATCGTGACCGTCGCAACAAAAAACGTACTTTCCGTCGTCTTTGGATTGCACGTATCAATGCTGGTGCACGCTTAAACGGCTTAAGCTATAGCCGCTTTATCAATGGCATGAAAAAAGCTAACATTGCAATCGATCGTCGCGTACTTGCTGACATCGCTATGCATGATGCAGCGACTTTCACAGCGTTGGTCGAAAAAGCTAAAGCGGAACTAGCATAAATATTAACCTTCCTAATTAGGTACGCTGCTTTTTAAGTCGTTATTGATAAGTAGTTATCTACATGGATAGGAATAATATTGATTAATAGTACGATATTAATAAAAGCTACCGCTGGTCGGTGGCTTTTTTTATATCACATTATCTTAATACCTAATGTTACAGCATTTTTTTAGCACCAGAGCTAAATATACTTTGTTGTGATAGCTTTTATCATCGTCTAAATATTCAAGCCATTCATATCACTAGCCTGTATTTGAAAATGATTGGGTAAATGGTTTGCAATATTTGGACAAACCCCTACAATTACCAATCACTATTATTAATAGTCCGTTTAAATCAGGAAGAATGCATCTTATGACTACCCCTGCTGCTACCACCGATTTGTCGGCGCTACCGACCTTGTCCACAGAGCTAAGCGAGCTTAGTGAAGCTCAGCTAAATGAGTTGGCCAGTGCCGCTGAAGCCTTGATTTTACAAGTAACCGATTTGCGTGCGTTGCAAGATTTGCGTGTGCAATTGACCGGTAAAAAGAGCCCATTAACTGGCTGGTCAAAGCAGATGGGTAAACTCAGTAGCGACGATAAAAAAACCTACGGCGGCTGGTTACATCAAGTCCGTAGCCGTATTCAAGAGGCATTGACGGCGCAGCAGCAGCAGCTAGAAGTCGCCGAGTTAAATGCCAAGCTTGCAAGTGAGAGCATTGATATCACTTTGCCTGCTCGCGGTGGTCAAAAAGGTCACTTACATCCCGTGACGATGATTACCCAGCGTATGCAGCAGTATTTTATACAAGCTGGTTTCAACGTTGCTACTGGTCCTGAAGTTGAGAGCGATTACTATAACTTTGAAGCGCTCAATATTCCGTCGCATCATCCAGCACGTGCGATGCATGATACATTCTATTTTGATGCGCATTATTTACTGCGTACACATACCAGCCCAGTGCAAATTCGCACCATGGAAAAGAATGAGCCGCCGATTCGTATTATTTGCCCAGGCCGTGTCTATCGCAATGACTCGGATCAAACGCATTCGCCGATGTTTCATCAGCTAGAAGGGCTTATGGTCACAGAGTCGAGCACTTTTGCAGAGCTAAAAGGCTTGATTAGTGAGTTCTTAGAAGCGTTTTTCGCCAAAGAATTAACCGTGCGTTTCCGCCCGTCATTTTTCCCGTTTACCGAGCCTTCTGCTGAAGTCGATATCCTTGATGATAATGGCAAATGGCTTGAAGTCATGGGCTGCGGTATGGTGCATCCACAAGTGCTAACCAACTGCGGTATTGATGCAGAAAAATATACTGGCTTTGCTTTTGGTATGGGTATTGAGCGCTTTGCGATGCTGTATTACGGTATTGATGATTTGCGCCTATTTTTCCAAAACGACGTACGCTTCTTAAAACAGTTTGGCTAGCGTTTCCTTTGTTAATATGACAGGTTAATACGTCACCCTTTATACTAAAATCTTTATTATAAAATTCTGATCCGAGATATTTATGAAAATTAGCGAACAGTGGCTACGTCAATGGGTAAATCCCAACAATACCAGTGAGCAATTGGCCGAACAGCTGACCATGGCTGGGCTAGAGATTGACGATCGCTTTGCGGTCGCCCGTGCCTTTAGCGGTGTGGTCGTCGGTGAAGTCATCAGCGTCGAGCAACATCCAGATGCTGATAAGCTACGCGTCACACAGGTAAATATCGGTGGAGCTGAGCCGTTACAAATCGTTTGCGGTGCACCCAATGTGACTGTTGGTATGAAAGCACCTGTTGCCACCGTTGGTGCCGTTTTGCCCAGCGATGACTCAAAAGGCTTTAAAATTAAAAATGGCAACCTACGTGGTGTCGCTTCTAATGGCATGCTTTGCGGTGCGTCAGAAATTGATTTAACTGACAGCATTGATGGTCTGCTTGAGCTGCCAGCTGATGCGCCAATCGGCATGGATATCCGTGAATATTTAGGCTTAGACAACCAGATATTGGATATTTCTATCACGCCAAACCGCGGTGATTGCTTTAGTGTGCGTGGTATTGCCCGCGAGATATCAGTGATTAATGATTTACCAATGCAGCCACCTGAGATTCCTGCCAATGTAGCAGGTGCTGATACTCCTACGCCAGCTGTAACAGTCAGTGCAGTTGAAGCGTGTCCACGTTATTTACTACAATCAATCAGTAACATTGATCGTAGTGTCGACACCCCAAAGTGGATGCAAGATGCGCTAGTTCAATCAGGACTACGCTCGCATAACTTTTTGGTTGATGTAACCAACTATGTATTGATGGAATTGGGTCAACCGCTACATGCTTTTGATGCCGATACCATTGTTGGCGATATCGTTGTGCGTTTGGCACAGCCTGAAGAAACGATTACTTTATTGAATGAGCAAACCATTACTTTAACTGGTGATGAATTGGTCATTGCTGATGATAAAGGCGCACTTGCACTTGCCGGAATCATGGGTGGTCAGCGTAGTAGTGTCACTGATAGCACGACCAATATTATTGTAGAGAGTGCTTTCTTTAGCCAGCTTGCTATTGCCGCTCGCGCACGCCGTTTTGGTTTGCATACCGATGCCTCACAACGCTTTGAGCGTGGGGTAGACTTTGAGCTACCAGAGCTGGCACTGGCACGTGCTGTTGATTTGATTACCAGTGTTACTGGTGGGCAAGCCGGACAAATAGTGAAAGCGGAAAGCAGTGAGTATTTACCAGCCCGTGCACCGATCACCTTGCCAATCACTAAAGTTCGTGATGTCATCGGTATTGAGATTGATCCGTCAGAGATGGTGCGTATCTTAACCCAATTGGGCTTTGAGGTAGAGCAACAAGCGGATAGCCTGATTTGCACGCCGCCATCTTATCGCTTTGACATGAGTATCAAAGAAGATTTGATTGAAGAAATTGCGCGTATCTATGGCTATGACAATATCCCAAGCGTATTGCCGCATTTGCAAGTCAGCATGGATTATGACGATACGGCGGACTTGACGCATGAGATGAAGCTGGCGCTGGTCGATAATGGCTATATGGAAGCGATTAGCTTTAGCTTTAGTGATGCAAAAATAGAAGCCTTGCTTGATGATAAAGCCTTAGGAGAAGTGTTGGCATTGGCCAATCCTATCTCTAGCGACTTAGCCGTGATGCGTCGTACTTTGCTATCAAGCTTATTGCCTTGCGTACAATACAACCTCAATCGACAGCAGCCACGCGTACGTTTCTTTGAGACTGGTCTAAGCTTTGTTGGTCAGAGTATTAGTGACTTAGTACAAACGCCTAGTATTGCGTTGGTAGCAGTCGGTGATGTTTGGGACGAGCAAGCGTATCAAAATCGTGCGTTAGACTTTTATGATCTTAAGCATGATATTGAGCAGTTATTACCTGCGCAAGTGGATAGCGCTCGTATTCGCTATGAGCGTAGTGGCCTTGCCTTCTTGCATCCGGGTCAAAGTGCCAAGCTCTATATTGATGATGAGTATGTCGGTTGGTTGGGTCAATTGCATCCTAACACGGCTAAGCAGTTAGATTTGCCAGCTACGTGGGTTGCTCAATTATCACTTGCGCCGCTATTGACACTTGCTCGTGAGCAGCATGCTATCACTACGCCAAGCAAATTCCCGCAAGTACGCCGTGATATTGCCATTTTAGTAGACAGTGAGATCAGCTTACAGACATTAGAGTCGACGATACGCGCGGCAGCTGGTGAGCTATTGGCTGATCTCTGGCTGTTTGATGTGTATCAAGGCGACAACGTACCAGCTGGCCAGCGTTCTTTAGCTTTTGCTCTGATATGGCAAGATAATGCACAAACGCTATCTGATGAAGCGATTAAAACCGCGACTGACAAAGTGGTACAAGCGTTAACGGAGCAGCATGCTGCAAAGTTGCGTGACAGCTAACATATAGCTTTTATCATAGACCATGCTCTGTAGCCTCACTCTTAAAGAGACTATGGGGCATTGCTATTTGTAAGAATTATGATTTTATAAAAGTTTTTTCCATAAAAATAGTTAAGTGGTTATTAATAAAGGATTTTAAAGCAGTCTTTGTTAAAAAGTGGCCAGAAAACCTTTATAATAACTGACATTAACTCTCATACCGCTAAACCATGATATTCGACATCACGACATAGCATAGGAGTCGTACTGTGAGCACCTTAACCAAATCTGACATGATTGAGCATTTGATGAATCATCTTGACCTAACACGTCAAGAAGGCCGCTGTTTGGTAGAGAATTTCTTCGATGAGTTGTCAGAGAGTTTGATTGATGGCAAAGAGGTCAAGCTTTCAGGCTTTGGCAACTTCGAGCTTAAAGACAAAAATAGCCGTCCAGGCCGTAACCCTAAGACGGGAGAGCCTGTTGCGGTATCTGCACGCCGTGTGGTGACCTTCAAAACAGGGCAAAAATTCCGTCAACAAGTTGATGAGCGTTTATTTGACGAGTAGTATTAATTATTGACCGTACAAGACTGACCATATAAAGGTTTCATGACTTCATGATGGTTTTTTAAGTTTTCTATTTGTTGTCAATCTAGGATTGGTTGTCTATGTTTGACAAGAAGTATTAAATATCATAAATGACCATGAACGATGATAAATGACACGCACAAAAAAAGAGAGCTTAGGCTCTCTTTTTTTTACTACAGTACTTTCATCATATAAACGATAAAATTACTGAGCTGGTTCTTCAACAACTACAACTTCGTCAGCTGCATCAACAGCAGGAGTTTCGCTAGCTACGTCTACGCTAGTAGTAGTACCGTCTACAGGAACTTCAGCGTCGATTTCGTCAGTAGCAGTAGCAACTTGAGCATCAGCGATGTCAGCTTCAGCTTCAGCAACAGCAGCGTCAGCATCAGCAGTTACTTCGCCTTCAGCAGCAGCTTGATCTAGCTCTTGTGAAGCGTCTTGCACTTCTTCTTGCGCGTCAGATAAATCTTCAGCAGCGTTTTCTTTGTTGCTGTCACAGGCAGTTAGGCCCATAGTTGCAGTCATGATACCAGCTAGAGCAAGTAATTTAAGTTTCATATGGTTTTCTCCGGGAAAATGAAATGATCAGCAGCAGCAAAAAAGGTTGAAAGCTGAGATTTCTCAGAATTCAACTAGTCTTAGTTACAGCTACTCAGCTTTCACGCATTCTATAGGTTTTCTATGTAAATAGAAATAGGCTGTACAATTAAGTAACAATAAAATTGTAAATAGTGTTTTACATCGCTTATTTATTATAATTTTTAATACAACGAGCCAAATTAATAGACGTATAATCAATGACATCAACCTATTTTAGTGGTTTTTCGATGTCTTGATTTCTACTATGCTTTTTAAGGATCTATTGTAACTATTTAGGGGTTTAATCGTGATTAAAGGGATTCATTAGCGCGATATTAAGCGTCTAGTAAAGTAGTGGGTTGTCAAAAATACTTTGGGATTACTTACTTGTTAGCAATCAGATTTGGTCCCAGAAATAAAGAATGAAGATAAAAATTACACTATATAAATAATCATCAATACGAATGGCAGTATATATCGTATGTTTGAGGAATGACACTATGAAATGGCAAGGTAGACGCGGCAGTTCCAATGTACGCACTAGCAGTGGTGGCGGTAAAATGATAGGCGGTGGTATCGGTGGTATTATTATTGCTGGTATTTTATGGCTGGTATTTGGGGTAAACCCAATGACGGCTTTACAGACTGGTCAAGTAGTAGCAGGCGGTGGCAATAGCAGTGCCTCTACCGAACCTGCGACAAGTAATGATCGGGATACGCAGTTTGTAAAAGTAGTATTGGCTGATACTGAAGAAGTTTGGCATCAGATATTTAAAGAAGCAGGCAGTACTTATCAGGAGCCATCATTAATTCTTTTTAATGGACAAGTTACCTCAGCATGCGGCAGTGCTAGCTCCGCAACGGGTCCGTTTTATTGCCCGGGCGATCAGACAGTTTATCTAGACAAATCTTTCTTTGTAGAAATGCGCCAAAATCTTGGTATAACTGGTGATAAGCAAGGCTCTGGTGACCAAGATAATCAAGGTAAAGCGGGTGATTTTGCGCAAGCTTATGTTATCGCGCACGAAGTAGGGCACCACGTGCAGACTTTGTTAGGCATCAGTCAGCAAGTTAATGAAGCCAGCCGTCAAGTCACCCGCGCAGAAGCCAATAAACTGTCTGTACTGCAAGAGCTACAGGCAGATTGTTTTGCTGGAGTTTGGGCACAGCGCAACCAAGAGCGTGTACAGTTTTTGGAACCAGGAGATATCGACGAAGCCATCAATGCCGCTGGTCAAATCGGTGATGATCGTTTAGCGCGAGCTAGCGGTGGGGCAGTCGTACCGGATAATTTCACTCACGGCACCAGTCAGCAGCGTGTTCAGTGGTTCACTCGCGGTTTGGAAAGTGGCAATGTACAGTCTTGTGATACTTTTAGTGGGGCACTATAGTCAATATCGCTATAATAATTTTAGTGCTGTAAATATCGTCTAAAAATGCAATCCAACAAAAAGCCTGCAATATCGATTGCAGGCTTTTTATATTTTAGGGCGTTTTAAACAAATCCAATGGGTTTAAAATACCCACATTTGAAATGCTTAAACAGGCTCTAATCAGCAACAAATAATCGTTTAATGACTATCTGCTGTTGTTAAGGATATAAGCACCAGCGCCGCCCACTGCAGCACCACCAAGTGCGCCACGAGCGATGTCTTTGCTATCGCCGCCACTTCTAATAAGGGCACCAGCAGCAGCGCCAGCAGCAGCACCTTTAGCAGTGTTACTTAGACCACTATTGTATCCGTTAGTTGCACAGCCACCCATGATAAGGGCAGAGCTAGTAAGGGCAGTCATTGCGATAGTTTTAGCAAATTTCATAGTATCACCTGTTAGGTTATCAAGTTAGTTTATCAAAATAAAAATACGATATTTTTATTGCCGCTCATATTAATAACAATAAATAAATGGTATCAAAGCATTTGGGCAATTATCTTAGAATAATCTATTGTGCTACCGCAAGACATATTAAGGTCTGCATTAGTAAGGATTACATTAAGTAGGTTAAATATCTCAAAACTCCGACTACTATCAATACGTGATAGCAGAGTATATCTATACTGGCTCCTATACTAACCTATCTAACATTGCTAGGCGTAGTAAAAGCGCTAAGCTTTGCAAATAGCCTGTAAAGGATGTTTCTCTACTGTATCGTTGGTAGGGGTTTTGCTTAGGGTTATTGTATTTATATTGATAGTAGGCTAACTGTTTTTAATAAACGTACTTTTGGTGTTTAATAGTTAGTGCTTAGTGCTTAGTGCTTAGTGCTTAGTGCTTAGTGCTTAGTGCTTAGTGCTTAGTGCTTAGTGCTTAGTGCTTAGTGCTTATCCTCATTTTTATGAGCATTTTTAAATTGAGGACATGCCTGAGCATATACAAAAACGAATACAAAAATACCGCACGAGTGCGGTATTTTCTATTTAGGTCGAATAGCTATTGAGCATGTTAAAGCGGCACGGAATTAGAACTAGTTCTGTGATTTACGTTTCATTTGCTCAAAGAATTCATCATTGGTTTTCGCTTCTTTTAAGCGATCCAGTAAGAATTCAGTGGCTTGTACGCCATCCATCGGCTGTAGTAGCTTACGCAAAATCCAGACTTTACGCAGCTTATCTTCGTCCAATAAACGCTCTTCACGGCGTGTACCAGATTTTTTGATATTGATCGCAGGGAAGACACGTTTTTCGGCCAAGTCGCGTTCAAGCGTAATTTCTTGGTTACCCGTACCTTTGAACTCTTCAAAGATAACGCTGTCCATTTTACTACCCGTATCGATAAGAGCACTGGCGATAATGGTCAAACTACCGCCTTCTTCGACATTACGTGCCGCACCGAAGAAACGCTTCGGACGCTCAAGGGCATTGGCATCCAAACCACCGGTCAACACTTTACCCGACGATGGAATAACCGTGTTATAAGCACGTGCTAAACGAGTAATCGAATCCAGTAAAATTACCACGTCTTGCTTATGCTCGACCAAACGTTTGGCTTTTTCGATGACCATTTCAGCGACTTGTACATGACGCTGTGGCGGCTCATCAAAGGTTGATGCAACCACTTCACCGCGTACCGTACGTACCATCTCGGTGACTTCTTCTGGACGCTCGTCAATCAGTAATACGATCAGATAGCACTCAGGATTATTACGGGTAATCGATTGTGCGATGGTTTGTAGCAGCATCGTTTTACCGGCTTTTGGCGGTGCGACGATGATAGAACGCTGACCTTTACCAATCGGAGCGATTAGGTCGATGATACGACCAGTCAGATCCTCAGTAGTTCCATTACCAAGCTCAAGTTTTAAATGCTCAGTTGGAAATAGGGGTGTCAGGTTCTCAAAGATAAGCTTATGACGTGAACGATCTGGGGTGTCAAAGTTGATTTCACCAACTTTTAATAACGCAAAATAACGCTCAGAATCTTTTGGTGGGCGAATCGTACCAGCGATACTGTCACCCGTCTTGAGGCTAAAGCGGCGAATTTGGCTAGGGCTGACATAAATGTCATCAGGACCGGCTAAATATGAGCCTTCTGATGAGCGCAAAAAGCCAAAACCATCCGGAAGAACCTCAAGTACGCCGTCACCATAAATGGCTTCACCGTTACGCGCATGGGTTTTTAGGATGGCAAAGATGATGTCTTGTTTACGGCTACGTGCCATATTATCAAGACCCATTTCTTTGGCGATGGCCAATAGCTCAGCGATTGATTTTTTCTTTAATTCAGTAAGATTCATAGATAGGTCATTAGCAATTGATCAGATGAGAGATGCCATTAGCAGCACAAGTCACGACAGTGATTAAAACAACGATAGTGTGGCGATAGAGGGTGCGTGCACAGAGCTGGATTTATGTAGTTTGGATGTTACGTGTCAGCTTATATACGAATTGCATTCGTTTATGCAAGGTAATAAGAAATAAGGATAAAGAAGGCTACATAAGAGTCTGCGTCAAAAACTCAATATCAGTAATTGTGTTCAGTCATTTCGTTCAGCAATGGTGTTTATAACGACGATTGTGTTTTTGTTGATAAACACGAGGAGAATAGCGATAAGACACTTAAGAAAACCGTTAGTTTTCTGTTGTCAGCAGACTATACGGTTTTCATAATAGTATTGTCAATAAATTTTGCCAAAAAAGTTGTCTAATTGAGTTTTTTGCATAAAAAACAAGCAAAAAAGCCATTATCTACGTGAGATAATGGCTTCTTCGACAGTGTTACCGTCTTTTTATAATGCTCATGTAAAGCGAGCAAGTCAGAACTTATAGATGCTTATCTAGCACTTTTGCCAATTCAGCTTTTGGCTGTAGACCCATTACTGAGTCAACTTTTTCACCACCTTTGAATACAAATAGCGTTGGGATGTTACGGATACCAAAACGGCTTGCTGCTTGTGGGTTGTTATCCACATCAACTTTAACAATTTTCACTTTGCCTTGGTACTCAGTGGCTAGATCTTCTAAAATAGGGGCGATTGCTTTACAAGGACCACACCACGTTGCCCAGAAATCTACCAATACTGGCACATCTGATTGCAATACATCTTGGTCAAAGTTTGCATCGGTAGTATTAACAATAAGGTCTGACATAATTTTATCTCTCTTGTTTTATTGTTTCTATCGCCATCCATCAACTTATATATTTGTTGCATAATAGAATGATGAGTGACCAAAGAAGCGTTTAGAAGTGGTTAAAATGTGCCATTATATTAACATGTTTGCTCAGGGTTAACAGATGCAGGCTGGTTAAATTGTTTAACAATTACGATTAGCACAATAAATCGACACATAACGACACAGGCATGGTTTTATCCGTCACTTGATACTACTGTCTGTATTTTTTGCTCAAGATAGCAGATGTTCTGAACTGTTGATTCATAATGCATGGTGAGTTTTTACCCAAAATTAAGCGATCTATAACACAATATCTACAATCTAATATCTACAGCTTAATAGAGCTTTCATATAAAAGCTCATTAACCATTCAAGCCCATTCATATAAGTGCCCATTTTTATGCCTTTTACTGCTGAAGAAGTCAACGCCCTAAATGCTCAAGAAAACGCCTATCCGCTTGAGTTTTTCCAAGCATTTGCGCAAAAGATTACCGTCTATGAAGACGATGATATTTGGGTGGTTGATAAGCCTGTAGGTCTGTTGAGTGTCGATGGCAAAACGCTCAAGGTCAGTTTGCTGGCAAGACTTGAGCGTGCCAATCCAGCGGTCAAGCTGATACATCGTCTGGATATGGATACCTCAGGACTGCTTATTTTTGCCAAGAATGCCGAAGCACAAACCCATATTAGTAAGCAATTCATTGAACGTTTGCCACAAAAAAAATATCAGGCACGCGTCTTTGGAGAATGGGAGCGTGTCGGCGCAACGGGTGAGATATCAGTACCAGTACGCTACGAACCGGAGACGAAACCGCGCCATATCGTCGACCCTAACTGGTCAAAGCATGCCTTAACTTTATATGAAGTCATCAGCCATGAACAATGCAACGGTCAGACAGTCACGCGCGTAATGCTCAAGCCTGTCACTGGCCGTAGTCATCAGCTGCGCGTCCATATGGTGCATGTTGGTCATGTGATGATTGGCGATCCTATTTATGCAGAAGGCGCGGCCTTAACGATTGCCCCAAGGCTTAATCTGCATGCCCAGCAATTGCGCCTCAAACATCCTACGCTTGGTGCTTGGATGGATTGGGAAAGCCCAAGCCCTTTTTAATTGGATTTATGTCAAAAAATCTTGTAAAACCCATCATGCAAAAACAAGGAACGTATTATGCTTGATATGACGGCGGCCAAACAAGCGGTTAAGAAATGCTTCAAACCTAAGGCAGCACGATCAGACACACCAGTGGATTATGAGGTACTGATTATCGGCGCAGGAATTGCCGGTATCGGCATGGCGTGCCAATTGCAGCAGCAAAAATACAAAGGACTGTTTGGTTATAAAAATCCAAGTAAGCAAAAACGCAAATCAGCAAAACAACAGCAGAAAAGTGCACAGCGATTTTTGCTAATAGAAAAACGAGCAGATTTGGGTGGTACATGGGATTTATTTACCTATCCTGGCATCCGCTCTGACTCTGATGCCTTGACGTTTGGCTATAGCTTCAAGCCATGGCTGAACCACAGGATTTTGGCAAAAGGCAGGGATATTAAAAGCTACATCGCTGATACAGCACTTGAGTTTGGCATCAGCGAACATATTCGCTATCAACACGAGGTAAAGCAGCTATCGTGGTCAAGTAGTAATCAACAATGGACGGCGATGGTAAAAAATAATGCTAGCGGTGAAGTGTTTACGGTAACGGCAAAATTCGTCGTTGGTGCCACTGGCTACTACGATTATGAGCAAGGCTATCGACCTCATTTTGATAAACAAGCAGATTTTCAAGGTGAGATCATTCATCCGCAGCATTGGCAGAATGTTGATTATAACGATAAAAGAATGGTCATTATCGGTAGCGGTGCCACAGCGATGACGTTGCTGCCAGCTTTGGTGGATGAAAAGGGTGAGCAATGCGCGCGGCACGTCACTATGCTACAGCGCTCTCCCACGTATGTGGCAAGTGTACCGGGCGATGATTATGCACTTGATTGGCTAGCAGGCAAATTTTCACCGTTGTCTAAAGAGCAGGCTTATACGCTGCTGCGTACCCGCAATGTATTGATTCAACAAGGTACTTACCGAGCGGCTATATTGGCACCCAAGCTTATGAAAGCGTTATTAAAACGCGGCGTCAAAAAAGAGCTGAAAGGTAGCGGTGTCGATGTGGCGCATTTCGTACCGGACTATAATCCTTGGGATCAACGGATATGTGCGGTGCCAGACGGTGATTTGTTCAAAGCGTTGCGTGGCAAGCGCGCTGCAGTAGTGACCGATCAAATCAGCCATTTTACCAAGACGGGCATCATGCTCGAATCGGGTAAACCTCTCGATGCTGATATCATTGTCACCGCGACTGGGCTCAAAATACAAATGCTCGGCGGCGCCAAAGTATATATCGATGGGCAGGCGATAGATGTCGGAAAACGCATGACTTACAAAGCTGTTATGATTGAAGATATACCAAATATGGTGGCACTTTTTGGTTATACCAATGCATCGTGGACGCTAAAAATTGATTTGGCGTGTCAGTATGTGATGCGGCTGCTGGGCTATATGCATCAGCATCGCTATCAAGTGGTATTGCCACAAGCACAGACTAAAGATGCCAAAGCTCTGATGCAGACAGATACGGTGATGGGCGCGCTATCATCGGGTTATGTCAAGCGCGCTCAGCACGAGCTACCGAAACAAGGAGATGTCTATCCTTGGCGGGTCACAAACAACTATCTAAGCGACCGCATCATGCTCAAACACCGTAAAATAAAAGACGATTGGTTACGCTTTAGCCGTTAGTATTTTCGCTACTATCAATAAAGTCAGCGACTTGTTTACTTAAGATATGCCACAAGGTTTCTTGCGCACTTTTACTGCCCCACGCATTGTGCGGGCTAAATATAACGCGCGGATGCTTGGCAATGGTCAATAAAGGATCGTCAGCGGTGATGGGTTCTTGCTCAAACACATCGCTAGCATAGCCGATGATTTGCTCATTATTAATGGCATCAGTCAGTGCTTGGCTATCAACAATACCGCCACGAGCGACGTTGACAAGTAGAGGTTTTTTAGTCATTTTGGCCAAGGTTTCTGCATTAATCAGGTGCTGAGTTTTCTCGTTTAACGGGCAATGCAAGCTCAGCACATCAGATTGTGCCAGTACGTCGTCAAACGCTGTGTAGTCGTCATTGCGTGGTGTGCGTCCTTGCTGCTCGGCCCATAGTACCGTCATACCAAAAGCGCGAGCAATGTCGGTCACGCGTTTGCCGATAGTGCCGACCCCAATAATACCTAAAGTTTTATCTTCCAAGTCTATCAAGGGAACATCAAGTAGGCAAAAATTACCATTTGCCTGCCATGTGCCATCAGCGGCTTTTTGATGATAATAAACACCCGCACGCATGGCATTGAGCATGAGCATAAAGGTATGTTCGGGCACACTTTTGACAGCGTAACCTGCGACATTATAAAGCGCAACATGGTGCTCAACACAAGCGTCTTGATCGACGTTATTCATACCAGTGGCGGTCAATTGTATCAGCTTGAGCTTGGGCAATTTGCTTATCACTTCAGCGCTGATCTGCACTTTATTGGTGATAATAATATCGGCGTCTTTGCAGCGCTCTAAAATAACAGCAGCATCTTTTGGGGTATCATCATAAGTGAGGTAGTCACTGATGCCGTTTGGAGCTGGTAAGTCGATGCCATCAGAAAAAGTGCCTTTATCTAAAAAAACTGCGCGCATGGCTATTCCTTATTAAATAGTTATTTTAAAATGATTTTAATAATTATCGACTTAATGTAGCACGTTGGTGATTTTAGTCAAAAAGCACAAAGTAAAAAACCTCTACTTCAATGTTGAAATAGAGGTTTTATTTTATGTAAAGATAATTTTTGGTATTGATACGCTTAAAAATTAGGCGCTATACAACCACTTATTATAAAGAGAAACGCTTACGCAATTTATCAATAAGGCTACGTACGCGACTGCTTAAATCAATACGAACGTCGTTTTCAGGGTCATGCTCGACTTCATAACGTTTCACCAAGTCAGGGCTGGCTTTGAGTTTCGAGTGGTGCTGAAATGCACGGTTGACACTAATCTCAAGCAGGCTGGCGCGCATTGGTTTCGGTAAGCAGCGATAGACTTGACCTTTATTAATCAAGTCAATCAGCAAGCCAGCGTCTTGAAATTCAGTCTGTACCAAAACCACCAAATGCGGCGCATCTTGCTTTAAGGTAAAGATAATCGGCGCGATATTCTCGCCGCTGACATTGATGTCGGTGATACATACACCGATATCTTCGTTTGCCAAATAATCGTATGCTTCTTCTAAGCTCTCAGCGTGCAGTACTTTATAACTGTGAGAAAATTGCTTACGTATTTGCTCAATCAACTCATTGGTTTCATCGATTACTAGCAGCGTTTGCTTATTACCTGAACTGTCGAATTGGTCGGCATCTTCGTCTGGATTATAGGTTAGGGCGATTTCGGTAGCGCGTCCGACGACGGTGATCAGCTCTTCAGATTTACAAGGTTTGGTCAAATAACGATAAATCTCACCATCGTTAATAGAGCCAATAATGGCGTTTAAATCGGCATAGCCCGTCAATAAAATACGCATAGTGGACGGTGAAATGTCTTTTACTTCGCGTAAGATATCCACACCGACTCGCTCAGGCATACGTTGGTCACTGACCGCTACGTGTACATGGTTGTGCTTGATATAGTCAATATACTCAGTCGGGTCAGTGGTGATAAAAACGTCATGGGTCTTACGAAACAGCAGTTTCATAGACCGTAAAATACGTTGTTCATCGTCGATAAATGCCAACTTCGGCTTTGACTCAGCGCTGGTTTCAACTGTGGTTAAGTCATTTTCAAATTCATGCATAGTGATATCCTTATAATGCATAATAATAATTGTTAGATGTCTGAATATGTTCTACGTAACAGGGCAGCTGACCCAGTGCTTACGCGGCTAGGTTTTGTTCTGTTAAGTCATTATTAATCGGTAGCATTAAGGTGAATGTGGTACCAACGCCTTCGGTCGATACGACTTTGATATCGCCATTATGTTGCTCCATAATTTGCTGACTGATTGCCATCCCCAGTCCTGTGCCTTCGCCTGCGCCTTTAGTAGTAAAGAACGGCTCAAAGATTTGATTGAGCACTTCTGAATTCATGCCTTTGCCGTTGTCGATGACATCAATATAAACATTGTGATCATCGGCACGCGTCCGCACTTCGATTTTGCCATCCTGTTTTTCTCCCATGGCTTGTGAGGCGTTATTCAATAGGTTGACCAAGACTTGGTTGATTTGCGACGGCGAGCATTTCACTTCAGGCGTGGGCGCAAAGTCAGTCACAATCTCTTGATGTCTGATAGAGTTACCAGCGATTTTAAGTGAGGCTTCGATACATTCGCGCACATCGATAGTTTTTACTTTTGACTCATCAAGACGAGCAAAATTGCGTAGGTTTAACACCATCTCAGTGATTTGCTCGACGCCAAATAACGAATCTTTAATCAGCTCCTTTAATTCAGCTGACAGGTCGTCTTCTTGGATTTCATCAGAAGCATGGATAATATCTGACAATAGCTTGTCAATTTTGCCATCAGTCGCCGCATCAGTTTTAACGCTTTTTAACCCTTGTACCAATTCAATCAGCTCTTCGTATTGCTCCGTCAACTGACCGATAATCTCTAGGTTATTTTGCACATAAGACAAGGGTGTATTTACTTCGTGAGCAACGCCTGCCACCATTTGTCCTAACGTTGCCATTTTTTCTGAACGAATCAATTGTAGCTGAGAGTTTTTCAGCTCTTTTAGCGTCTCTTGCAGCTCAGCGGTACGTTCTTCGACTTTAATCTCTAGCTGCTGATTGATATTAGCAAGCTTACCTTCGTTGGATTGGATTCGGTCTAGTAGGTCATTAATAGAGCCGTTGACCAGTCCAATTTCGTTGCGACCTTCTGCGAATTTAACCTCGCTCAGCTTATTGTATTGCTTATTATTAATTAAGTTTTCCGCTTCAGAGATTTTATCAGTAGTTTCTTTCAAGGGTTTGAATGCTAAGAAAGTCAGCATGAAGTAAATGACGCCAGCGGTAATCAATAGCGCCAATGCAATCCAGTTAATCAAGTTTTCGCTGAGATTATCTGCAATGGCATTAATTTCAGCATCAGGCTGGACAACGATCAGCTTCCAATAAGTCTCAGGAATCTCAAAGACATAGGCTTGACTGCCGTTATAGTAGCTATCTTTTGCCAACTCAAAGCTCTGTAATAAGCGGCTGTCCATGGCATTTTGCTTGTTTTCATCGTTATTCAAGTAAGCGGCGTAGTTAACCAAATAATAGCCTTTTGCCGTACCAGTTTCGGCTTTATCAAGCGTGGTCAGTACCTGCTGGATTTGAGGTGAGACGTTAGCAGCGACTTGTTCGATAATCTCATTACGTTGGACATCTAAGAAATCAAGCACAGGTTGCCAAGCAGGGTCTGAGTTGATGACTTGTTTGATATCAAGCGGCGTACCGGTTTTCTCATCAATATAGCTTAAGCGTTCAGGGTTAGAAGAGGCGATCACCTTGTCACTATTATCCAGCAATAGAATGTAACCTGAGCCTGAACTTTCGCTTAACTTGACGATGTTCTCTTGTAGCTGGTTCAGCGTAAAGTTAACTGTACTGGCACCCCAGAACTGATTGTCACGCTCGATTGCCACGCCACAGCTCATCGCAAGCTCGCCTTTGGTTTGGCTGGCGCGGACATGGTTCCAAATACAGCTGTCAGGTTTGAGCAGTTTTAAGACGCTAAACCAATCTTCTTGATAATAAGGGTTGCTAGGATTTGGATCGCTCAACAGCGCTTGATAGTCGCCGTTTTGACGAACCATCAAAAATGGATGGGTCGCGGTATTTGCCCCAAGTGCGCCTTTTGCAGGCCAAATGCCGCCACTACCCAAAAGATTATAATCACGCTTATCAAAGGCATTGGCAGTACTGGTTTGTAAAATTGCTTCTTCCGTGGGCAAGGTTTGCGCGCTTTGCTGTAGTAGCAAGGCACTACGCATCACCCGATTGATATCAGCAGAGATACTATTGACTGCCGTATTACCACGTTCAGCCACCAGTTTTGCAGATTCAAGGCGGATTTTCTCATAGCCCTCTTTATCAACAACATAAACGACGACGGCCAGTACGACCGCAAAAGCAATAAATAGAATGGTGGTTACTTGGGTACTGACTTGATTAAAAAAGCCAACTTTGTTGGAGGCACTCATGATGTTGATATTCCTTGGGTAATAGTGACCACGAAGAAGAGTGCCAATGCTATATATGGGTGGCAATCAAGCAGGTGGTAATGCGTAATTTTAGTTGAAATGATCTGTACATAATGGCAAAAAATTAAAAGTATTAACTTTACTCTTATAACTTAACCGACTTTATTATCTGTGTTTTTATAACTTAAAGGACTATAAAAGGCCATACTGTGCCCATAAATCCTGAAAGATAATTAAGCATGAATACTAGGCGGCAAAAGGGTATGGGTAGACGTGGGTTTGAATAATTCCGGTAAGAAAAAAGAAACGTTATATTGCATTTATTAACAATACAGAAGCAATTTTATAATGACAATATTTTTTCTGTACTTGCGAGTCGTTATCTTATTGTTTTATATGACCAACTTATGCTTGGCGTTGACATAATCTTGCAAGAATCTGCTCTTGAAAAGTCAACTTAGCGCACTCATCTAGCTGCTAACGTTATATAATGGTCGGCTTTATCTTGCGACCTAGCTAATGAGCTGACGCTGCCGGTATGGCCGGTGACCTCTCAGACTGTTAAGTAATGACATCGCGCTAGTGATTCACGCTAGCAAACCTCATTATGAGCTATCTATTTTTTTCCTATTATCTGAGTACAAAAGACATCGCCCTATGACTACCTCTATCGCTTCATTGCACAATACTGAATTTGCCGTTGGTCAACGTTATTTATCTGATACGGAGTCCGAGCTGGGCTTGGGTGTAGTCATCGATGTAGACGACCGATGTGTGCACATTCTATTTCCACAAAGTGAAGAGACTCGCGTCTACGCCAAAAACTCTGCGCCATTATCACGCGTGGTGTTCAAAGTTGGCGATAGTATTTCTGATCAAGCGGGTAAGAGCTACACAGTAACCGCGGTCGAAGAAGTGATGGGTGTACTCAAATACAGTGTCGATGAGCATGAACGCGGCATTATGGAAACCCGTTTGGCTGCCAATATCACCTTGGCTAAGCCGCTCGAGCGTCTGCTGGCTGGTCGGATTGAGCGCGGTGATTGGTATGAGCTGCGTCAAGATATCTTGCGTATGCAGTCGGCGCTGGCTGGTCATCCGCTTAAAGGTTTGATGGGTGCGCGTGTCGATATCATTGAGCATCAGCTCTATATCGCTCATGAAGTTGGCAAACGTATCGCACCGCGTGTGTTGCTCGCTGACGAAGTTGGTTTGGGTAAAACCATCGAAGCAGGTTTGATTATCCATCAACAGCTGCTAACGGGCAAAGCTGAGCGTGTGCTCATTCTTGTACCAGACAGTCTACAATATCAGTGGATGATTGAGCTGCGTCGTCGTTTTAATCTAAATTTTGCCTTATTTGATTTGGTACGTGCAGCAGCCATTAAAGAACACGATCCTGAGCAAAATGTCTTTGCCACTGAGCAATGTATTATTGCGGGTATGGATTTATTACTCGATCACCCTGATTTGTACGACCAAGCGATGGATGCAGGGTTTGATTTATTGGTGGTCGATGAGGCGCATCATCTGCATTGGGATGAGGCGCAAGGCGGCAATGATAAGTATGACTTGATTGCTGACTTTGCCGAAGAAACGCCAGGGGTCATGCTATTGACAGCAACGCCTGAACAGCTTGGGGCACAAAGTCACTTTGCTCGTTTGCGTTTGCTCGATCCAGATCGTTTTGATGATTTGGATGAGTTTATTGATGGTCAAGAAGCCTTTGCTGAAACGGCTGCCGTTGCTGGTGTATTGATCGAAGATAAGCCATTAAGCGACAGTCAAATTGCTGCTTTAAGCAGCTTGTTAGACATCAGTCTTGATGAATTGGCAACGATTAATGATGACGAAAAATTGCGCACCTATGCGCTTAATGAGTTACTTGACCGTCATGGTACAGGTCGTATTCTATTCCGTAATACCCGTGAGAGCGTTAAAGGGTTTTATGGCCGTAGCAGCCAGCCGTATCCACTGGCATTGCCTGCAGCATGGAAAGACAGCTACCAAACCAATGGTAAATTACGTGAGCAGCTATGGGGCGAAGAAAACCAACCTGATGGTGGCTGGCTAGAAGATGACCCACGTGTGCCTTGGTTGATTGATATTTTGCGCGGCGAGCTTAAGCATAAAAAAGTGCTGTTGATTGCCCGTAGTGGCGCGACGGTTGAGAGCTTGGAGGCGGTATTACGCTTACATGCTGGTATCAAAACCGCTATCTTTACCGAGCAAATGACTTTACTTGAGCGTGACCAAGCCGCGGCGTTCTTTGCCGATAGCGAAGGCGCACAGATATTGTTGTGCTCGGAGATTGGCTCAGAAGGTCGTAACTTCCAGTTTGCAAGCCAGCTGATATTGTGGGATTTGCCAGCCAATCCTGATACCTTAGAGCAGCGAATCGGTCGCCTAGATCGTATCGGACAAACGCAGCAAATTATGCTCCATGTACCTTATGTACAGGGCACCGCACAAGAGCGACTGTATCATTGGTATCACGATGCGCTGAATATGTTTAATCAAATTTCACCGACGGCGCAGAGCGTGCAAGAGCAGTATATCCAAGAGCTAAAACCCATGCTTGAGGGTGCGGATACTGACGAGAACCGTGCGATACTACAAGATATTATCGAAGAAGCGAAACAGACGCGCTTGGGGCTAGAAGCACAGCTGCAAGCGGGTCGTGATCGCCTATTAGAATACAACTCATGCCGCCCACGTGTTGCTAAACGTATCGCTGACGCCATGCGCGATTTTGATGGTCATAATCTATTGCCGCAGTTTATTGAGCGCTTTTTTGCCTCAGCCAATATCGATCACAATATCCAGCGTGATGGTTCGTGGGTAATCGCTCCGATTGATAGTACTGAAATTAGTGATTATATCGATGGTCTGCCACTCGGTGACGAAGACGGTATGACGTTGACATTCGAGCGTGAGCAAGCACTGCAGCGTGAAGATATCGAATTTATCACTCACGAACATCCATTGATGCGCGCGATTTATGAGTTGGCGAGTACCAGCACCTTTGGTAATACCACGGTGGCGATGCTAAAAAGTTCTGCTGTACCACAAGGTATGGTGCTGCTCGAAGTGAATTTCCGCGTTGAAGCCATTGCGCCAAGATTGTTGAATTTACCAGCGACGCTGACCACGCAAAATATCCGCGTGTTTATCAGTGAGCAAGGCAGTGATTTATCCTCACGTATCAGTGCTGAGATGATTATGCCGCATATTGAGCGTCTGGATAAAAACCGTGCTCGCCAAGTCATTAAAGTACGCGGTGATGTGATTGAGCAGCGTTATTATGAAGCGGAAGAGATTGCCCGTCAGCAGTTAGCGGAGATTGGCGAACAAGCCAGTGCCCGTTTTAGCCAGCAGTGGTCACGTGAAATCAAACGTCTAAAGCATCTACAAACGATTAATCCTAACGTACGTCCTGCTGAGATTGAGCGCTTGGAGCAGCTAAAAGCCCAAGGTGAGCAAGCGCTAGGTAGTCTATCCTTAGTCCCAGACTCTATTCGTGTGTTAGTGGCAGTGAAGCCATAAATGTAAATGATTAAAAGAACGAGATGCTATCAAACATCTCGTTTTTTTATGACTAATATCGTTTATATTAGGGCGTGTCCTAAGGTGTGTTAAGCAAAATTATCAACATGATATCGCCAAGTGAGCGTCGCTCTCTAGTCAAAGCCATCGATATTGGGTAAGATGTTTATCTTTTCTATTTATAGCCCATTCGCTATAAAAGGGTGACCGCGTCTCGTGTGAAGTATCACATATACATTTGCACTCGATTGCTTTGTACTTCTTTTAAGCTGGAACAACTATATAATAAATGCTGGTGATAGCGCTGCTATGACTGTATTTTTTGTTCTAAAATTTTCGTGTTAAATCTCTCTTGTGCATTTTCAGCAAGTGATTTCATATTATTTTACATTCAAATGCAAAGTGTCTTTTGTCTTTCGCTATATCATATTGATATCGTTAGGTGCGTATTTTCAGATGCTTAGCGTTTTTAATAAAAATAAGGAAACATATCGTCATGTCCGATTATTCGCAACTGATTGATGAGCTGCTAGCTACTGTAGCACTTATTGAAGTGACCCCCGATGTCTTTGAGGGTAAGAGCCATGACTATGTTGGCAGTCGTATTTTTGGTGGACAAGTGCTCGCCCAAGCCATCATGGCGGCGGCGCATACGCTGGATAAAGACAAACCCTGTCATTCATTGCACGGGTATTTTTTACGCGGTGGTGATATCACGCAGCCAGTGATTTATCAGGTACGCCGCTTGCGTGATGGTCGTAGTCTGTCTGCGCGTGAAGTGACGGCGATTCAGTATAAAGAGGTGCGCGGTAAAGCACCTATTGAGCAAGTAATATTTTCAATGATAGCCTCGTTTTCGCCGATGGAAGAGGGTTTAGAGTATCAAGAAGACATGCCTGTCTATCCGCCACCGGAGGATTTACTGGCTGAGCAAGATTTAAAAGAAGAGTATGTCGGAAAAGTTCCAGACGCGCTCAAAGCCCGCTTTATGCGCCGTCGCCATGTCGAAATTAAACCGGTTAAACCGCGTGATCCGATTCATCCGGAGCCAATGAAACCTAAGCAGGCGAACTGGTTGCGTATCCGCGAATTGGGTAATCAACCTGTTGCGATTCAACAAGCGCTATTGGCATTTTCGTCCGATTTTTATCTGGTTGGTACAGGGCTGATGTCACATGGTGTTAGCTTTATGACCAGCGGCTTGCAAGCGGCTAGTATCGACCACTCGATGCATTTTCATCGTAATTTTGATTTAAACGGTTGGATGCTATACGACATGTGGAGTGATACCACGTCTAATGCTAAAGGCTTGAACCATGGACAGTTTTGGCAAGATGGTAAGCTGGTTGCTACGGTACAGCAAGAAGGTCTGATGCGTTTGCGAGTGCCGAAGTCTTAGTTTTCTACATATTTACCATCACCATAAAAAAGCGATTCACTATCAATAGTGAGTCGCTTTTTTATATCATATAAATCGCTTTTCTAAGCAGTTGGTTTAGGCAAGTAGGTTAATATACTATTCTAAAATCTTTACCATCGCGCGTGGCAATCCAAGCATTGCCTGAGCGTCAATAGCATTTAGCCAATTAATATTAATTTGTGCTGCCTGTAAGGCTTCAGTTATTTCAGCCGTTTGTTTAGCCGTTAAAGTCAGCGATTGCGGAGTCAAATACCAATGAAAATGGGTCAGTGAATGCTTAATAGGGGCATCGTCTAATAAAGTGTTACTGGCTGCTTTTGCTGCCAATTTATGCTTATCTAACCACTCGTTGATAATTTGTTCGGCAGTGGTAAATTCTGCCTCATAGACTTTTTCATTACTAGCAACTTCTAATAGTCTATCATCGCTAGCGTCTGGTTTTTTAGCAGTCGTCTTCTTAATAACTTTGCCTGCAATTTTTTCAACAAACTGTAAAGGCAAACTCCACAGTCCGCCCCAAATGCCATTGTCAGGGCGTTGTAGCCACAGTATTTTGCCATCAATATCTTCAATCAATAACGCATTGCTAAACTTGCTGGGTTTGGGCTGCTTTTTTGCTTTGACTGGGTAATCCGTTTCGCGCCCCTCAGCATGTGCTAGACAGTCATCTTGAAGTGGACATAGTAGGCAGGCAGGTTTGCTACGCGTGCATAACGTCGCGCCCATATCCATCATCGCTTGCGCGAATAACCCTGAATTCTCTATTGGGGTCAAACGCTCTGCCAATGCCCATAGTTCTTTGGTGGTGGCAGACTTAGTGATATCGCCATCAACTGCTGCCCAGCGTGTCAGTAACCGTTTAACGTTACCATCGCAGATGACGCCATAACGATGTAAGCCCATCGCCATAATTGCGCCAGCGGTCGATGGCCCCACGCCAGATATGGCTTCCCAACCAGCTAAGGTCTGCGGAAAACTGCCAGTCTCATCAATGACTTCGACCAGTTGCTTTGCGCCTTTATGCAAATTACGTGCGCGCGCGTAATAACCAAGCCCCGCCCAATGCTCCGCTACGCTATCCCATTCTGCGGCCGCTAAATTTTGTACCGTCGGAAACGATGCCATAAAACGGGCAAAGTAGGGCAGCACTGTCGTTACTTGGGTCTGCTGTAGCATGACTTCGGATAGCCAAACGATATAAGGATTGGGCGCGTCAGTTTGGTGTTGTTGCCATGGTAAATCGTGGCGACCATTCTCACTGAACCAATTGAGTAGGCGCGGGGCGAATGAATCGAGAGAAGTACCGAGTTGAGTAAAATCATTTTCTATCGTTGTAAGGTTTGCAGTGGGGGTAAGCTGAGTCATAGCATCAATTTTTGGCTTATTAGTGCATGAATTATAACCGATTTTTGAGAGAGGTGAGTCGATATTGCTGTTGTGCGCTGCTTGAGATCACCATGACGTAAGCGTCTTTTAATTATAAGTGCTAAAAACAGAGTATGTAACAGAAACCTTAATTTAGAGTTGCAAATTTATAAAGTAAATCTTACAAAATTCAGTGAATTTTGTAGAAAAATTAACTTATTATTGTTGTGCTTTTTGCAAGATTATGATTCTCATTCTCGCTAGGGTCGCAAGAGCATTTTTGAGTTAACGATAACTCATTGTCTGGTTTCATCAACTAAGTTTATTAAAGCTTACTAAGCATCATTTCAAACAAACGCTCACATGTATGAGTAATATTTAGGACTCTTTATGAAGTTAATTTCGAACTACTTATCTAAAGCATTATTGGCGCTAGCAGTCGTCGGCTGTTCAGCCAACGTTTTGGCCGCTAAACCAAACCTAGTACTACAGCAGCCCAATGTTTCTTTAGAGTTGGCCAATGAATTAATCGATGCCACCATGGCAGCCTGTCACGCAGAGGGCAAATCTGCCGTTGTCGCAGTTGTTGATCGTGGTGGTAATCTTATTGCACTACAGCGCGATGATAACGTTGGCCCACATAATACTGATGCTGCTGTTCGTAAGGCATTTACGGCATTATCTACCAAAACGCCTTCACGCACTTTGGCGAATAATGCTCGCGCTAACCCAGACTCAAATAACTTGAATACGGTAAATGATTTACTGTTGATCGGCGGTGGTGTACCGTTAAAATTTGGTAATGATGTGATCGGTGCTATTGCAGCGGGCGGCGCAGGCGGTGCAGTACAAGACGAAAGCTGTGCGTTAAAGGCTATCGAAAAAGTCATGCCAAAACAAAAATAGTGAATGGCTTAGATCTCGCTAGCAATAGATATAAAAAAAAGCCCTTATGGGCTTTTTTTGCATGAGCGCTAGAATGATTTTATGCAGCTAACATGATTAGCAAAAATGACTGTCGATTTATTACTTTCGATTCTTCCGCGTTTTCAAACGACGTAAGCGCTTCTCTTCTTCTTTGGCGATTCTTTTTTCTTCTGCTGCTAAGCGTTGCTCGGCGACGACGAGTTCTTCAGCTTGAGACATGGCTGGCGTCTCAAGCGTAATACGCCCAAGCTTAGCACTACGTAATTCGTTAATTAGAATCTCAGACATGCGGTACGTATCGACTTGATTGCCCGAACGTACACAGCCGCGATTGCGTCCAGCGACTTCAAAAAACTCCCAATCAGTCTTTGGTAGCGCTTCAATTTTATAGCGGGTTTTTAGCAGATCAGGATAGGCTTGCATCAAGTATTCAGCGGTATAGCTGGCAACATCGGCGAAGTCAAAAGCCGTATCACGAATACCGCCCGTTGCTGCCAGACGATAGCCAGAGTTTTCGTTTTCGACTTTTGGCCATAGCATACCGGGTGTGTCATAGAGCATGATGTCATCGTCAAGTTTAATCAATTGCTGCGACTTAGTGACCGCTGGCTCATCGCCAGTTCTAGCGACAGCGCGCCCTGCTAAAGTGTTAATCAATGTTGATTTACCAACGTTTGGAATTCCCATAATCATGGCTTTGATTTGGCGACCCGTACCCACTTTATTAGGCACAAGTTGTTTACAAATCGCGATGATACGTTTTACATCATTGGCTTTATCAGTATCGCAAGCAATGGCTTTCACACCATCTTGTTGTTCGAGGTAGTCCATCCATACTTGGGTTAGTTCTGGATCGGCAAGATCGGCTTTGTTAAGGATTTTGATGACGGGTTTTTCACCGCGCAATGCCGCGACCATTGGGTTTTCACTACTATATGGGATACGCGCATCGATCACCTCGATGACCAAATCCATCTGCGGCATGATTTCTTTGATTTCGTTACGGGCTTTGTTCATGTGCCCAGGGAACCACTGAATACTTGCTCTCTTATCCATCTGCTTTCATAACCTTTTATAAAAAATGCTCAAAGTAAGACGATCGTCATTTACTTTTCATGGTGTCCAGTTTACTACAGAACCACAGTGCTCACGCCATAATTTCGCCCAACCAGATGTGCGGCTACTCTTGAGCCTGAGTTTCTATTTCTTCGCGGGCTGGAGGTAACGGTGCGAGATAGCCAATCAATAGTATTAAGCTACCCGCGCCAAGGAAGGAAATAACCCGCCAAATTGCTTCAGTCTGTGACAAATCGACTAAGACCAGTTTCAATACGACAATACCTAACAGCCCAATTCCCATAAACCAAAGTGCTCTTTGCCAGTAACGGCTAGCAATGATGGTAGCGATTAATGCTAAGAGTGTCCATAAAATGGTCAATCCTGTCTGCACTTGCTCACTATTCCATGCGCCGACCTGAGCACTGTCCCAAAGCGGTGTGCCGATAAAGGCGTGTAGCGTTCTAACCAACATACTGGAAATCAGCCAAAAGCTGATAAGCCCTAACATAATCAGTAAATTATCAGTAGTGAATATGCGCTTAGATTTGGCAGCTGCACTCGATTCGATAAGACTCTCATCGCGGCGGCGTTTGCTTATGTAGTACAGATTAAAACCAACCAGTAACGTCAGCCATGAGGTGATGTCGTATAAATTCAATAGCGGAAAATAAGACAACCCCCAAATCACACCATCATAAGACCAGTTGGTAATGACGACCCAAAATAAGGCGATAGGGGTAAAGATAGCCGTGCAGCTTAATAGCGCTTGTTGCCAATCAAACCAGTGCAGTGGACTTTGTTTTAATGCTTTGTTTGTGCGCGTATTTTGCTTAGGATCGCGAGCATAACGATAACAGCAGCATAACCCAGCCAGTATTAAAATGGCTGGAATCAAGACAGCCATCACGCCAGCGGAATCTGCGAGTCCATAATGGGCTGCGGCAGCAATGATTAAAATACTAGCTCCTAGCCAGCTTGCGCCATCGTAGCGTGACAACTCTGCATGGTCGTACCATGTCCTGAGCCATAACTGTCCAATAACCAACCAACCAATCATTAGACCAGTCAATAGTAGCCAATCTGCTGTCTGCCATGCTAAATGAAACTCGAATTTTTGCGGTAACTGTAGGACGAGCATAAGATAAAAGACGATCGATAAGCCGTGGCTAAGCTGTCTGATTTCTATCCACGAGCGATAACGATTGATTGTCCAATAAATGGTAAGGCTGATCAGTGCCGCGAGCGCAGTCATGGTCGTCGTTGCCAGTGTCCAACTGGCAAACCACTGGTTAAAATCAAGCAGCAGCACTTGCAGTAGCCACGCTATAGCCGTAAAGGTCAAAAACCTTATGAGTACAGGACTGCGCCAAACAAGATTAAACACGGTGCTTTTGCTGTTGATTGAGGTTAGCCATTGCTCGGCGGCATGAGTGCTAATACCTAATGCGTTGGCGTAGGTTGCTATTGAATCTGGCGTGGCGTTTTGCTCTTGAGAGAATGCTAAGTTGCTATTTAAGTTACTATTTAAATTGCTACCCAAGCTGTCGTTCAATATAGTTGGCGAGTTGCTGGCGCGTAAGATAAACATCGTTGCTAGATAGCTGATAGCTGAAATGGTTAATGCCAATGTCGGGTAATCTTGAATGGCGAAGACCACTTTTAACATCAGCATGGCGATGCTAAGCAGTTGTAATAAAAGACCGAATAGTACTGACCAGGCTCGCAATGAACGCCGTCCAAACCAGACCAACGCCAGTCCTTGTACTGACCAGCCAAAAGCAATCCATTCAGCATCTAATGCCAGCGGGATTACTAGCGCCAAAAAGCCAAACCCTAAAGCCAGCATGCCTTCGGTGATTAAGGCATAACGCTGACTACGCTGCACAAACAACCAGCCGAGTCCTAAATAAACGGTGGCTAAAATAGCACTAGCGATGGTTAAGGCGTTAGGAATGTTATCTAATAATGCCGCAAATAAGCCAAAGGCCAATATCGGCACTGAAAACAGTAAGCCAGTATCAATAGGAAATACATAGCTATTATTTCCTGCATGAATGTTATCTAAATGCTTTACGTTATCTGCGCTACCTGTCTGGATGACGTCTTTTTCATTGAGGGTATTGTAGGCGATAATTTGTTGGGCGTAGCGAATGACGACAAACAGATATAGCAGTAAGTGTAAGGTGACTAGTAAGACTAAAGACCAGCGCTGTGCCTCAATGACCGCGCTCAAATTCTCGCTGATGCCCCAGTAGTAAGCCAACCCAAAAGTCACGGTGACACCGAATAGGTTTAGTATTTTCCACGGGCGGTAATGCGCGATAATCGCAATCGTCACGTTCAATAGTAAATAGTAACTAAACAATACTACCAAACTGCCAGTGTCTTCACTGGTCAAAATAGGCGCAAAAAAACCACCAGATAACGCTAATAAAGCCAGAGGAAAGGCGTTTTGACGTACGGCGAGCGCAATAGTAATCGCAGATAATAACCCAAGCCCGATAAAGCTCGGTATACTCGGAATGATTTGATAGACGCTATAAGCAAAAAAGGTGCTCAAATACGCAATCGCTAAGCCTGCGCCTTGTAAGGTAATCCCATAAGAGAAGCGTTTTGCCGTTAGCTTTAACCCGAGTGCTGCCAGCGCCAATCCTGCGATGCCAATTGCCATGAGCTTTGCAGCAATCGAAATCTCGATATATTCACTAAGCAAACGCAGCAGGAGTACCACACCTACCAGCAGCACCAATACGCCGACCCGCACGACGAGATTACCACCGACAAACCAGCTTTTGATGGAGTGAATTAATGAAGTGACGATAGGCAATGAGCGTTCATCCGGCTCAATCGGTGCAGTTGTAATTTTATCTTTTACAGTTGTTGAGGCGGAATTGTCTACGGATTTATTATCAAAGACGGTTGGTGCTACATTTGAGGTCGAGTTTGCAGCAGTTGGAAGTGGTGGAGGCGACGAGGCAGCTGACGATGTTGATAGTGCTGAAAGGCCATCTATGGACAGAGTTTGTGAGTCAAAAATTGTATCCTTATCAGTGCTGTCTTCACTAGAAGTCTTGTGCAAATAAACTCTTTCATCCGCTATATAAGCGGATGAAGAGTTAATACTGCGATCTTTTTGCTGTTCAAGCTCAGCTTGTAGTTTTATCACATCGCGGCGCACATACGCAATTTGCCGCTTTATCTTGGTGTATAACGCGACTACCACGATCAATAAAATTGTAAAGGCCAGCCAACCCAACTGGGTCACCAATAGATATAACATCTTCGTCGCTCAATCCAGCTGATAATAAAGTGATAATGACGTGATTTGGTAAGAAGTACAAGACTGCTCTGATAACTCATCTAAGAGGCAGTTGATAAAATGATACTCAAAATAAAAGGGGCCGCTTAATATTTAAGCGGCTCCTTTTATTAATGAATGTTATTAATGACTGTTTTTTTACTTGTTGTATAAACCCATCTTACACAGAGAGTTTTAAAATGCTCTTCTGAAGATTTTTATACCAAATCGTTTTTTATGCCAAATTGGCTTTCATAAACTCAAGCATATTTTCCCAGCTTTGCTTAGCAGCGGCTTCGTTGTAGCCAAGATCCACATCGTTTGTAGCAGCGCGCTCATCGGCATGTGGATTGGTAAAGCCATGCTTAGCGTTGTCATAGACATCGATAGTGTAGTCAACATCAGCTGCATCTAGCTCTGATTTTAGACCTTCGATGGCATCCATTGATACCATTGAGTCATCGCGGCCATGAGCGACTAATACTTTTGCAGTGAAGTTTTTGTCTGCTGGTTGTTTCGCTGATGGGTTGCCATGGAAGGTGGCGACCGCTTTTAGTGGCATACCTTCGCGAGCCATATCAAGGACGACCTTACCGCCGAAGCAGTAACCGATGGCACCTAAATTATTACCATCGACGGCCAATTGATCGCTAAAGTCATTGAGAATCAAACGGCAGCGCGCCATCAGCATATCTTGATCTTCTAATACTTGCTCCATCCACATGTTCGCTTGTGCGGCATCGGTGGTCAGTTTGCCTTCACCATAAACGTCCATTGCGACGGCAGCATAACCTGCTTCTGCCAAGCGCTCCACCACTGATTTTGGATGATCAACGATACCCCACCATTCTGGTGCTACTAAGATCCCCGCAACAGGATGGTCGTCAGATGCATTTTCTGGCAGTGCCACATAGCTGATAAGCTGGACACCGTCTTCGGTCGTACTGATTAATTCAAAAGTCTTAATTGACATATTATTATCCTTTTTTATGTGATGAGTTTTACGTTATAGAAGTTAGTTGTCTGTGTTTTTGCGATATCGTTTTCCTTACTTTTACTACCTTAACGCTCAACCTAGGCAAAAACAGCTATAATACTGTAACGCTCTTTATCAAAATGCTACGGCACCTTTATGACACTAAACTTGTTAAACAACTGTGCAGCCCATCTAGACTCTGACGCAACCTCGCAGGTGAAAGTCACGGCAAAATCAGCTGCGAGCTTATTTCCTGACAGTGGCAATGAAAGCAGCAGTAATAGCGCTAATGACAGTAAGCTTAATGAAACACTGCGTCCGAATTTTTGGTCACGCTTTGCACTATCAGAATTAAATCATAGTGAATGGGAAGCGTTGTGTGATGGCTGTGGTAGCTGCTGCTTGATTAAGTACATTGACGAAGATGAGAATGGCGATGTGGATGAAGAGTTGGTCGAGTATACCGATGTGACTTGCCAGCTAATGGACTGTGCGACGGGTTATTGTCAGCATTACGCCACGCGCCAAGAGCATGTGCCAGATTGTATTCAGCTGACCATGGACAATCTACCAAATATGATGTGGTTGCCTTCGCACTGTGCCTATAAGCGTTTGTATAAAGGACAGAATTTGCCAAGTTGGCATTTGTTATTGACCCAAGATGCAGTCGTAACGCAGCAGCAAATGCGCGCTGCCAATGTTGGGGTAGCAGGACGTTGTGTTTCTGAGACTGGTATGTCTGATGAAGAGATGGAAACGCGCGTGGTGAATTGGGTGCAGGTGTAAACAGATGCTAAGGATGCGATACCAATGCTGCTGATTGCGCTTTTGATTCAGCAGTGGCTTGAGAGTCTGCAAGTGGCGGTATGGGAATGCCTTGGCGAATCTGCATTGAAAAGTTGCGTGCATTATTGGTCAGATCTGAGGTTTGATTGTCAAATCCGCGCACCTTTGGGTTGATATGCGTGCGCTCATACCACTCATCCATTGACCACGGGTTGCCGTATTTTTTAGGATTAGCATCCAACATGCCGACATCATATAGATAATTTGGCAGCCAGCCAGAGACCCAAATCCGATAATCCCACGGCAGGCGATCGCCACTGACGATACGCGCCATATAAAAAATGATATTGGTGCAATTACTGAGTAACGTGTTGTACCAAGCGGGCTTGGCATTCAATTCATCGGCAGCGGTTAAGTAAGACTCAAATAATGATTTGACCTCGTGCTGCTGCAAGTTACTAACGGGAAATAGATAAACTTGCTCGCCGCGCGCATTCGTCCGTGTATAGATAATATCGCGCTCTTCTGCGGCAATCAGGCTCAGCTCATACCGTCTAAAGAACCCTGCCAATGCCGAAAATGATTCGCCTTCTTCTTTACGAATCTCAAACGAGAAAGCAAGCGGTCTATCATCTTCAAAACGAAAGCTGACCAAAGTATGAGCAATCAGTGGCCCCATCCAGTAAGAGTTGGTGACATCGACGCCAGAGAGTTTGGACATATCAATGGTACGTGTGTCCCAGCGTTCGGTCGCCTCCGTGTCGGTATGCCAATCAAAGTTGCGTACATTGGTTAGAGTCACCAAATCAGGATTGGTTTCGTCACGCTCGTAAGTGACCCTTTCACTTACCTCGGGCATCCAGTCGCGCTCTTGCTGGGGTTCGATAGAGAAGAACCAGCCAACGCCCACCAACCAAATAGCGCAATATAAAGTGGTTAGCCATTTATTTGCTGACTTGCTGCTTATGGTTGTTTTGTTGCCCCATTGTTTGTTGCTGCATTGTTTATTGTCAAAGCGCTTAGCCATTTTTGGCCAATAGTGAATACTCAGTAAGGCTGTCAGTACGCCAACAATGAGAATAGCCGTTAACCAAGTGATGGCTGAGCTTGCCCCAAATTGATACCAAATCGCCATCAATAACCAAACGGCTGACAGCAGTAATGTCGTAATTATTAAAAACTGTACAAGATAATATCGCCATGTAGGTGTTGGTTGGCGATCATTCGTAGCGCTCTTTTTTAAGCCATGCCTATCTGAACCATGATTATTTAGCTCAAGCCTGTCCAAGCCGTTACCTGAGCGATGGCTATGTGAGCGCGGCGTGAGCAGGCGAGATAAGAGAGAACGTAGCGACATAGGATGTGTTTTGGTGAATAAAGGCTTTGACCATAGCAAAGTTTATAACGTAGTGACAATACAATTTGCGTGAATTTGTCGTTGAATGTCGGTGAGCCTTGCGCTAAAGTGAAGCTAATTTGATTTGGTCTATTTATTAGTTAATGATCAAAGATCTGTTTTATTTGCTGTTTTCATCCCCATCTACGTTTGTTCTTACGTGTTATTTTAATTGTTATTAACTAAAGAGGTTAACTCACACCATCATGTCTGAAGATGCTCCAAGCCCGAGTAGTTGGTCGATGCGCGGCTTAAAACGCTGGCTATCGACCGCCCCCGAAACCCGTGACGAATTGATTCGTCTGGTACAAGACTCGCGCCAGTTCTTAGAGCCTGATACCGTCGATATGTTAGAAGGCGTGCTGGATCTGCCTGCGACACAAGTGCGCGAAATCATGACCCCGCGTCCGCAAGTGATTGGTCTGCACGAAAGCACCAGCCTTGCTGAGGTGATGGATATCATCCTTGAGACCACCCACTCGCGCTATCCTGTCTTTGACAGTCAAGATGATGATGCCGTAATTGGTATTTTGTTGGCCAAAGATTTGATTCCTATTCTTGTGCATATGGTGCGCGATCAAGAAGATAAAATCGACAGTAAACGTTTAAGAGATCTGGTACGTCAGCCTCTATATATCAGTGAGACGGCACGTTCTGATACCTTGCTACGCTCATTGCAGCGTACCCAAGTACATATGGCGATTGTCGTCGATGAATTTGGAAACTTTGGTGGTGTCGTTACTATGGAAGACTTGCTTGAAGAGATTGTCGGCGATATCGTCGATGAGCATGATGACTTCGATGAAGACAGTGATATCAACAATATTGTTGCTGACCCTGAAAAACCAAATACGTGGCGCGTGCAAGCGTCTACCGTGATTGAAGACTGTAATGATGAGCTTGGCAGTCATTTTGATGATACGGATGTCGACACCATGGGTGGTCTTGTCATGCAGGCGCTTGGTCATGTGGGTGATTTGGAAGGTGAAAGCGTGGTGATCGATGATTGGCGAATTACTATCACTGATGTTGAAGGGCGTTTTATTCAAAATCTTGAGCTCACCAAAATCAATCCTGATCAGAAAATATTGATAGGCAGTCATTGATGGGTCGATAGTGACCTGAAAATTGTTTGATACACTCAAAAAAAACACGATTGCGGTCGTGTTTTTTTATGTTTGCGATAAGATGTTTGCTACGCAATGTTACCTATTAATGGGTTGAGACTGTTATCATGGGCGGGTTTAAATTCTAGATATTGTACAAAACACAATACAGTCAGCTTCAGCTTGGTTTACATCTGAATATTGACGCTTAAAATTTTGAAAAATATGGTTTTGGATAACTGCTATGCGCCTGTCTACTGTTGATTTACAAAAACGCCTGAACCCTGATAAGCCCAAGGGTTTGCCTATAGCGCTGACGGTATTGATTGCTTTGCTGGCAGGGGCGGTGTTTATATTTGCACTCGCGCCTTATGGCATTTGGCCGCTTGCTCTGGTGTCGCCGGCTATTTTATATGCCTTACTGATGCCTGATATGAGTGGCAAGCGAGCTTTTCTTATCGGTCAGGCTTATGGTACGGGACTTTGGTGTGTTGGCGCATTTTGGTTGTACACCTCTATTCATGTTTATGGCGATACACCAGCATGGCTTGCGCTGATTATGATTGCCTTGATGGGGCTAGGTATGGGGTTATTCCATGGCTTTTTAGCCTTGGTTTTCAATCGCATGGTCGGCCGTCAGCCGTTGTCTTTTGCTGCTCTGTGGATACTCCAAGAGTGGATGAAAACGTGGCTATTCACTGGATTTCCGTGGTTATTCGTCGGTTATGCGTTTACGGAGCAGTATTGGTTATCGTCATTAGCGCCAGTCGCTGGTGTCTTTGCCGTCTCCTTCGTTGCTGTATTATTGGCAGCCAGTGTGGTGGAGCTTTTGCGCCGCCGCGGTGGTTATATGATTCCTTCGATAGCGTTATTAGTGATTAGCAGCGCATTATGGTTGATTAATCCGCAATGGACGAAACCAAAAGGCACGCCTGATTTGTCCGTGTCTCTAATCCAAGGTAATATTCCACAAGATTTAAAATGGCTCACTGAGTATCAAATAGAAACGTTGAAAATTTATGCCACGCTAACACGTACCGAATGGGGACGTGATATCGTTGTGTGGCCTGAATCCTCGATTCCTATGTTCCAAGATGAGGCGATTGGCTTTATCAATGAAATGGTTAAAATGGCCAAAGAAACCGATACCACATGGGTAACAGGTATTCCTTATAGAGATTTAGAAAACTTTGATCCAGAAACGGATAAATATCCGCCATTTTATAATAGCGTGGTTGCGCTAGGTAGTGATGCTGAGGGGATGTATAAAAAGCAGCGTCTGGTACCATTTGGTGAATATATTCCCTTCGAAGGCATGTTAGATATCTTGCCAAACCTTGCTGGTAGCCAAGAAATCATGAGCTATAGTCGTGGTAGTGACAACCAGTCACCGCTGCGTGTACGTGGTCATAATTTGGGTTCAGCAGTATGTTATGAAGTTGCTTATCCTGATACCACTCGTAAAAACGCGATTGGCACGGATTTCTTATTAACCATCTCAAACGATGCTTGGTTTGGTACGTCGGCAGGCCCATTGCAACATCTGCAAATGGTACAGATGCGCGCGCTAGAAAATGGTCGCTGGTTTATGCGTGCGACCAATACGGGTGTCACGGCTATTATCGATCATAAAGGTCGTATCGTCGAGCGTGCGCCGCAGTTTGAGCGCACGGTATTGCGTGGTGATATTCAGGCGCGGGTCGGCAACACCCCATTTATGAGTTTTGGTCATTATCCTATTCTATTTATCATGACGCTGTTACTCGTATTGAGCTACTTTGGCAAGCGTGGGATGCCACAACCGCGTTTGGGCAAGTCGCTAAAATAAGCAGCTAAAGCCATTGTATGTGCTTAGAAGCAATCAGAAATAGCTCGAATGAGTAATGCTCATTGAGCGTCAAAGAGAATGGCAAAGTTTGTCGATAATAAATCCTTTAAATACTTAAGGGTTTTAACAAATCGGTACGAATTGCGATATAATAGGTCAATATTTTAAATATTTTGTGCAAGGTGGATAAGGTATGTCAGAACATATTGTCGAAAACAACCCTAAGAAAGAGCTGTTATTTGCTTTAGGCGGTGTTGCCTTATTTTTAGGTATCGTCTTACTTATTGGTGTTTCTGCGTTTTTGCGTCCAGCAGGCGAGCACATTACTGCTGAGACGACCGAAGCGTCAGCGGCGGCTGATGAAGCAGAAGCGATTGCTACTGAAGATGCTGCGCCAGCTGAAACAGATGCCGCACCTGTAGAGGTGGATACTACAGCGACTGATACTGCTGCAGATGCAAGCGTCACGCCAGCGACCGATAGCGCTGTGGTTACCGCAGAATCTGGTACTGCAACTGCTTCTGGCACAGTCAGTCAAACTGCGGTTGCAGATGCTGATTTAACTGCGGAGCAAGCAGACGGTGATCTACAAGCGGTTGATGCAACTGATGAAGCGGTAGCAGCACAGTAATATAAGCCGGTAGATGCTTAGCTTTTCAAGCGTGGTTCGATAAACCTGTTTCGCTTAAATCTCAAGTAGGACGGCACTATTATTGTCATGTGATAAGTACGATAGCATTGTCATCACTGACATTAATGCTAAAAAGAAAAGCCCGCTTTCAGCCCATGAGAGTGGGCTTTTTTGTGGGTATTTGTGTAATTTTTAGCCAACTTTTTCTTTACTTGATTATAACCAAGTGAAACAATGTTCCGCCTATATGACCGTTCGTCTGAATTATCAGGGCTTTGGTCATGACAAATATGATCTTTAAAGGAATAAAGTTATGGGCACAGAAACACAATCGCAGGCTAGTGCTGCTGAATTAGAAGCGCTAGATAATGGTTTTATGGGGCATCCTAAACCGTTACGTCCGTTGTTTTTTACAGAAATGTGGGAACGGTTTTCTTATTATAGTATTCGTCCGCTATTAGTATTATTTATGGTAGCGACGGTCAGTAGTGGCGGTTTTGGCTTCGATGAGGTCACAGCTTCTGCTATCTATGGTATTTTTGCAGGCTCATTGTATTTAGCGGCCGTACCGGGTGGTTGGCTGGCAGATAATTGGCTGGGACAAGAGCGAGCACTGTGGTGGGGCAGTATTATTATCGCCCTAGGTCACTTGTGTATCGCGCTATCCGCTATGTTTGGTATGACGCTATTTTTTGTTGGCCTGATGTGTATCGTTCTCGGTTCAGGCTTATTTAAAACTTGTATTTCAGTAATGGTCGGAGCTTTGTATCCCAAAGGTGATGCACGCCGTGATAGCGGCTTTACTTTATTCTATATGGGTATCAATATCGGTGCGCTATTGGCCGCCCTTATCGTTGGCGTATTTAAAGAAAAAGGTATGTGGCATGTAGGCTTTGGTGTCGGTGGTCTAGGCATGCTGGCTTCATTATTGATTTATCGTTTTTCAGCTAAAAAAACGTTAAATCGCTATGCTCGTGCCAAAAACATCACTCCTGAATGGGAGCAAACGACTGGGCTTTTCAAAAATGTAGGTCGCTGGGTGGCAGGGTTTCTGGCGTTACTTGTCGTCATTACTTTGTTGGTGGCGACTGGTATTATGCCATTTAACCCTGAGATGGTTGCCCAATATATGACGTACATCATTGCAGCAGTAGTGATACTGTACTTTGCTGTCATGTTTATTTCACCGCGATTGGACAAAACCGATAAGCTGCGTTTGTTGATTTGTTTTATCTTAATCATTGGCTCGACGCTATTTTGGTCGAGTTTTGAGCAGCAGCCAACGTCGTTTAACTTATTCGCCGATCGCTATACAGATCTTAACGTTTTAGGCTTTGAAGTGCCTAGTATTTGGTTTCAGTCGCTCAATCCTTTGTTTATTCTCATATTAGCGCCGATCATCAGCATTGTATGGGTCAAGCTTGCAAATCGAGGCCTTGAGCCGAATAGTATGGTAAAGTTTGCGCTTGGTATGTTGCTCGCTGCCGCAGGCTTTGCATTGATGATTTTTGCCTCAAAAAGTATTTTGACTAGCGATGGCGGTTTGGCTTCACCTTTATGGTTAGTCGGTAGTTTATTATTGCTGACGCTTGGTGAGTTAGCGCTCAGTCCTGTTGGTCTTTCTGCAATGACTAAGCTTGCGCCAAAAGGCATGCAAGGTCAGATGATGGGGCTTTTCTTTGCCTCTATCGCCATGGGTAACTTGGTCGCGGCTTTCTTTGGTGGTCATGTCTCTGCTGATAAAATCGAAGGGTTACCGGGCTTATTTACGATGATGACAACCTTTTTGGTGGTCACAGCCGTTATCTTATTGGCATTAGCCAAACCGATCAATAATATGCTACAAAAAAGCGAGCATGCAGATACGCTGAGCTAATTGAAACACAGGGTTAAAATGATTTGGTATCAACACTAATACCAGCAAAAATGTTAGATGGCGAGACGTGTTACCCTCATCGGTGGCACGTTGATGGTTGTACTTAGTAAGTTATTGCCCCCACGCTATTGAAAGTCCGCTTTCCGCCCAAACATCTAATGATGCTCTGCTGTAATCCTATAAGGCTATTAAAAATAGCTAGCCTCATTTATCTGCTCATTGACAACATTTTAGTTTTTAAGACATTGAACCGCTTACTTAGGTTTAGATACTGAGCATTCAATGAATGGTAAATAACAAACGCTTAAAACAGTTTTACTTGCTCAAATAAGACGACTATCCATAGTCGCCTCACAATATGATTTTTTCAAATCTCATTTTTTTAAAATCAATAAGGACACTTTTTATGAATAAACAAAGCATCCACGATCGTATCGACAGTTTACGTCAGGCATTAGTAGCACAAGACCTGACCGCGATTATCGTACCGTCTGCTGATCCTCATCTATCTGAGTATCTGCCAGAATATTGGCAAGCGCGTTTATGGTTATCAGGATTCACAGGCTCAGTCGGTACGCTCGTTGTTACCGCTGATTTTGCTGGGTTATGGACGGACAGCCGCTATTGGGTACACGCCGCTGACCAATTAGAAGGTACAGGTATTAGCTTAGAGAAGCTTGCACCGGGTCAGCCGAATCATATTGATTGGCTCGCCGAGCATTTGGCGGAGGGCGATAGCGTGGCAGTCGATGGCAATGTATTGTCTATCTCTGAACAAGATAGATTGTTAAATGCCTTTGATGCCAATGACATTACGTTAATCACTGAGCGTGACGTATTGACAGAAATATGGAGCGATCGTCCAGCGCTACCAACTGCCAGTTTATATCAACACGATGCGCAGTTTGTCGCGCAATCTGCTACTTCAAAACTTGCCGCTGTACGCGCAGGTATGGTTGAGGCAGGCGCAACCCATCACTTGCTTTCAAGCTTAGACGATATTGCTTGGCTGACCAATTTACGCGGCGCTGATGTTGACTATAATCCTGTATTTTTGGCACATATGCTGATTGATGCTGAAATAGCGACTTTGTTTGTCGATAATAATAAGGTTAGCGCAGATATTGTACAAAGCTTGAAAGACAGCGGTATCACCCTTGCTGATTATGACGCTGTGCAAGATGCATTGGGGACATTGACTGCTGATGACTTATTGCTATTAGATCCTAGTAAAGTTGCAGTGGGTACGCTATCTAAAATGGCAGACGGAATAGGTTTTATTGAGCAAATGGCGCCAAGCACTTTGTTAAAATCGGTTAAATCTGATGCTGATATTGATCATGTACGTGAAGCCATGCGTCAAGATGGTGCTGCATTAAGTGAGTTTTTTGCCGCATTTGAGCAGCGCTTAGCAGACGGTGAACGCTTAAGTGAGCTGGACGTCGATAGTATGCTCATCGACGTGCGCAGTCAGCAGCCGCATTATGTCTCACCAAGTTTTCCAACGATTGCAGGCTTTAATGAAAATGGTGCATTACCGCATTACCGCGCAACGCCAGAGAAGTTTAGCTACTTAGATGTCAACGAAGGTGAAGGTGGTTTACTACTCATTGACTCAGGCGCTCAGTACCAAAACGGTACGACCGACATCACGCGCGTGGTCGGTATTGGACACGTAAGCAGCGAGCACAAGCGTGACTTCACCACCGTGCTAAAAGCCCATATTGCGTTGGCCAAAGCGCATTTCCCTGATGGTATCGCCTCACCGTTAATCGATGCGATATGCCGTGCGCCATTGTGGCAAGCTCAGATGGATTATGGTCATGGTACAGGTCATGGCGTTGGTTATTTCTTGAACGTCCATGAAGGTCCACAAGTGATTGCTTATAGTGCCAGCACGCCGAAAGAGCGCGCGATGAAAGTAGGTATGATATCCAGTAATGAGCCAGGTTTATACCGCGAAGGCAAATGGGGTATTCGTATCGAGAATTTGGTGGTTAACACACCAGTTGCCAATCCTACTGAGACGGAATTCGGTCAATTCTTAAACTTTGAAACCATCACTTATTGCCCAATTGATACCCGTTTAATTGAGCCTGCATTATTAACTCAAGTCGAGATTGATTGGCTTAATGATTATCATAGCCAAGTCTATGCGGAGCTAAAAGACCGTGTTGAAGGCGCGGCACTTGACTGGTTGACTGAGCGTACTAAGGCTATCTAAAGTAAATGCTTATATCTGCGAATCTAAAATAAAAAATCCCCGTAAACTTTACGGGGATTTTTTATTACTAAGAACTTATTCCTAAGGAAGCAGCGTTTAGCTTTTTTGCGACTCTTTGTTAGTTCCTGCTTTATCTTCGCTTAGATTCTGGGTCACTTCAGCACGTAACCAAGATTTTAAATTCTCAGACATCAGCATCATTTGCTCACTGAGATAATCATCAATTTGCATTTCCAGCTCACGGATCAGCTCTTGATGCGTGGTACTCAGTTTTGCGTCTTTCAGGGCCAGTTTGATGGCGGCGCTGGCTTTGTCGTTGACTGCTTTTACGCTGTGCTCATCATTGCTATTTTTGTCATTAGCGACATGAGCATGCTCACTGATGGTTTTGTTCTCAGAGCTGGTGACAAAGTTGTTATCAGCATTAGGTTGTGTAGCAGCTGATTTTTCAACGCTTTGATTTTTTTCAACACTGTTATCAATACCTAGTGATGCTGAATCGTTCGCATCATTGGCATTCATAGCGGTCACTTTATCGGCAAGATTATTCTTCTCAGTGGCTATTTGCTCATTTTTCTGTTGTTCTTTTTGCGCGGTATCTGATGCTTCACGAAGTTTGGCTTCTTCTTTTAATCTGGCATCCTCTGCCGCTTTTACTCTTTGCTGTTCTTCTCGATGCTGTTTTTCGGCAGTTGCTTGCTCTTCGGCTTTTTTGTCAGTAATGGCTTTAGCGATGGCTTGCTCCGCTTCATGGTTTTCATAGAGCTCATCGATATGGGCATCCAAGTCATGAGTATTAAACACAAAGCTTTCAAACGGTGTATCGTTTTGCAGTAAGGTGGTGATGTCTTTTAGCTCTTGGGTAATTGCTGCGCGAATAGGTTCAGGCGCACACGTCCAGCGCTGATAAAACTGATGAGAAAATGAGTAGCTTGACATGGTATCGTCCATAAATGTTCCAAAAATTACCCCTTATCATACGCAAATACGATAAGGGGCTGCAAGTGGACAAACGTAGCAAATCTGACACCAAGGTTACAACGACCGATGTGCTGAGTTGTGGCCCTTAACGATTCACTGGCCACCGCGCGAATATTAACGAGCCATTAGTACCACCAAAGCCAAAGCTATTGGATGCCGCATACTGTAGATTCTCAACTTTGCGCGATTGGTTGGCGACATAGTCTAGGTTACAGTTGTCTTCCACATTATCTAAGTTAATGGTGGGTGGCACATGCTGATGCTGTAGGGCAAGGACGGTGAATATGGCTTCAACACCACCCGCGGCACCAAGCAAATGGCCAGTCATGGATTTGGTTGAGCTGACCAAAATGCGGTCTTTGACTGGCGCAAAAACGGTCTCAATAGCAATCGATTCAGCGACATCACCCGCAGGGGTGCTGGTGCCATGAGCATTGACATAACCAACACTCGATGGCTCAATGCCTGCATCATTTAGTGCATTACGCATCGCTCGTGCCGCCCCGCTGCCATCTTCAGGCGGTGCCGTGATGTGGCTGGCATCATCACTCATGCCAAAGCCAACCAGTTCAGCGAGTATGGTTGCACCGCGTGCTTTGGCATGAGCGAGGCTTTCTAGTACCACCATCCCAGCGCCATCACCGAGTACAAAACCATCACGGTCTTTGTCAAATGGACGCGAGGCTTTGGTTGGCTCGTCATTACGAGTTGAGAGTGCGTGCATGGCACCGAAACCTGACATGCCAAGTGGGCTTGAACCTTTTTCACTACCCCCAGCCAGCATGACATCGGCGTCACCATAAGCAATCAAACGTGCGGCTAGACCCATAGCATGTGTAGAAGTGGTACAGGCAGTCGATGTCGCGAGGTTTGGACCTTTTAAGGTATGTTTAATCGCCACCAGTCCTGCCGCCATATTTACAATAGAACCTGGGATAATAAAAGGAGAAACTTTTGTAGCGCCTTTTTCACGCAGCATATCGCGGCTGTTTTCAATGGTCTGAATACCGCCAATACCTGAACCCAAAATAATACCAAAGCGCTCTTGGTCGACACCTTGCACAGGCGCGTCAGCAGCATTTACCTCATCGATAAAGCCGGCGTCCTTTAATGCCATGGCAGAGGCAGCAATACCATAATGAATGAATTCATCATAGCGGCGTGCGTCTTTGGCACTCATGTATTGTTTGGCATCGAAATTTTTGACAACGCCTGCAATTTGAGCACGATAGTCCGAAGCATCAAAATGATTGATAGTTGCGATACCGCTCTCACCATTAAGTAGGCTTGTCCATGAGCTATCAACGTCTAAACCAAGTGGTGTAATAGCACCCATACCTGTAACTACGACGCGCATATCATCAGTACGCTCATAGTGCGGTGGTTTCTGACGCGGTTGATGCTTTGGTATTGCGCTAGCATCATTGGTAGCTTGATCAGTAAGTGAACTGCTGTGTTGGCTCATGCGATAGATCCTATACTTACGAGTCCTAAGAGGAGGGTATTTCAGAATTCATTATAAAACACATAAGTGCACGTGTGTAAACTAAAATTTGACCAGTCAGGCAAAACAAACCTGACCCAAGACTACGCCTTTATTAGCGCCAGTTACAGCTGGCAAATTACCCGTTTTACCTATTAATGTTTGTCTTGCTAACCATGCAAAGGCGACGGCTTCGACCCACGCTGGATTCAGTCCTAAACTGGCGGTGGTTTCTACCGTGCAATGGGGCAGATGGGCTTGCAAGCGTGTCATTAAATAATCGTTTAATGCACCGCCACCGCAGACGTAAACCGAGCTATTTTCATGAGGATTAATAAACATATTAATTTGCATACTTGCACTCATCGCTGTCAGTTCAGTGAGCGTTGCCTGCACACCCGCTGACGAATAGCGGATATGGGCAGATGCCTGATCGAACTTTTGCAGCTCATCCTGTAGCCATGCTAAATTAAAATCTTCACGCCCTGTGCTTTTTGGATACGTTCGCGCAAAAAACGGATGTTCTATCAGCTGATTCAATAGCGGCTCAACCACTTGTCCAGACTGCGCCCAAGTGCCACCAGCGTCATAATCTTTATCAGTATGTAATGCCGTCCACGCATCTAACAATAAATTGGCAGGACCGGTATCATAACCAATCACAGGACTATCATTGGCTGGCAAGACAGTGATATTGGCAATACCGCCCAAGTTTAATAATATGCGTGTGCTATCAGGGGTGGCAAATAATGCTTGATGAAAAGCAGGAACCAAAGGCGCTCCTTGACCACCAACGGCCATATCGCGGCGGCGAAAATCGCTGACGACGCTAATGCCAGTACGTTCAGCAATGATATTGGCATCGACTAATTGCAAGCTAAAACCCATTTGCGGACGATGGCGTACCGTTTGACCGTGACAGCCAATCGCCAACACCGATTCTACATCAGTATGTGATTGCTGTAATAAATTATTGACCACGTCGCTGGCAAATTCAGCATACTCTTTACTTGCCCAACCGAACCAGTCTAGCTCACTATTTGGTTCACCCTCTTCGGGTACTAATTCTTGAACACCATTAGGCTGACATAAGGCTAATAACACTTTACGTAGTCGTGGCGGGAACTCTTGGCTATGAGTCGCTAACAGTCGCATCGGTTGTTGGTTATCTTCTTCACCAGCGAATTGACAAAGAACCGCATCCATCCCGTCTAAGCTGGTGCCAGACATCATGCCGATATATAAACCATCATCGAAGTTTTCAAACACGGTTTGCTCCAGCGCATCGGTCAAGGTGGCATAGTTTAAATCGTCAATATTATCTAGACGGCTATCTAAGCTCATATCTAAACTTAAATCTGAGTCAGGATTATTCTGAATATCGTCAATCGATACGGGCTTGGTCATGGCAATTTACCTTAAAAAACGCTAGTATATCTCTCAAATTCTAACATCTTTTACTGGCTACGAAACTTTAATCCCGTTCCCAAAAATCAGAGTAGCAAGGAAAACGAGTGCAAGTACTAGATAGAGCAAGTATTACATCTAGTAGACTAAACGAGTTTGACGCCGCTAATTGTATTTTGGGGCTTGGGATAAATAGTCCAAACGTATTACCCTTTTAATAAAGACAATAAAGAGATCATCATGACCACGCAAACCTACACCCTAGAAGAACAGCTTGCTCTGATCCAACGCGGTACGCAAGAAATCCTATCTGAAGAAGATTTGGTTAAGAAGTTAAAACTGAATCGCCCGCTACGTATCAAGGCAGGCTTTGATCCCACTGCGCCTGACTTGCATTTGGGTCATACTGTGCTGATTAATAAGCTGAAGCATTTTCAAGATTTGGGTCATGAGATTTATTTTCTAATCGGCGACTATACTGCCAAGATTGGTGATCCTTCTGGCAAAAATAGCACGCGTCCGCCATTGACCGATGAGCAAATCAAAGTCAACGCTCAAACGTATGCTGAGCAAGTATTTAAAATTTTGGATAAAGAAAAAACCCGCATCGTCTTTAACTCTGAATGGTTTAAAGATATGTCAGCGGGCGATATGATTCAGCTTTCTAGCCAATTGACTGTCTCACGTATGCTTGAGCGCGATGATTTCTCTAAACGCTACGCGGCGCAAACGCCAATTGCTATCCATGAGTTTCTCTACCCATTGGTGCAAGGCTATGACTCTATCGCGCTAAAAGCTGACGTCGAGCTTGGCGGTACGGATCAAACTTTTAACTTATTGATGGGTCGCACCCTACAAGGTCGCTACGGTCAAGAGCCACAAGTTTGTATCACTGTGCCGATTTTGGAAGGTTTAGATGGCGTTAATAAAATGTCTAAATCGCTGAATAACTATGTTGGTATTTATGATGCACCGGGCACTATGTACCAAAAATTATTGTCGATGCCTGATACCTTAATCCGTCGCTACTTTGAGTTTCTAAGCTTTAAGCCGATGGAAGAAGTCGAAGCGTTAATGGCCGAGATGGAAAACGGTCGCAATCCACAAGAAATCAAACGTATCCTTGCTGAAGAATTAATTGAGCGTTTTCACGATGCTGATGCTGCCGCCAATGCGCACAAATCAGCAGGCAACGTATTAGCCGATGGCGAATTACCAGTCGATTTACCAGAAGTGACGCTAGATTTAGAAGGCGCTGATGCGTTATTTATCACCCAAATCTTAAACCAAGCAGAGCTTGCCAAAAACAGCTCATCTGCTAAAGATATGATCAAGCGTGGCGCGGTCAAAGTAGATGGAGAAGTAGTCGATGCGGGCTTTAGCTTAAGTTCTGGTCAGACTGTCGTTATCCAAGCAGGTAAGAAGGCTTATGCAAAAGTGACGATAGCTTAATAGGTTATTGGGATAAGCTATCGAGAATAAAAATAGGGTCGACATTGATGGTCGACCTTATTTATTTCTGTTATTTGAATACAGCAAGACAGCATTTAGCTTATGTACTTAAGGTATAAATTAGGAGTGAATCATGACAGAAAAAAACATCCCTCAAGGTATTTACCGCCATTATAAAGGCAACCTATACCAAGTTTTGCATACCGCGCAGCACTCCGAAACGGAAGAAATGCTAGTCGTTTACCGTTGTCTATACGGTGAGTATGGCGTATGGGTACGACCGTTATCTATGTTTTCTGAAACGGTTGAAGTTGAGGGTAAGCAAGTGCCACGATTTGAGCTGACCAAAGCATTAGCTGATTAATGCTTAAAATGCTTAAAATGCTTAAAATTTTTTGCTCAAATAAAAAGCGACCTCAACGGGTCGCTTTTTTTATATAAATGAACAACTAACTCTGCAAAAACCCTTTTAATACTTTATAAAACCCAATTGGCTCATCCATTGGTACCGCATGACCTGAACGCGGCAACACAACTTCGCGAGCATTGGGTAGTATTTGGGTGACTTGTTGCTGCCACTTAGCATCGTAGAGTTTGGAGCGCCCGCCAATCAGATTGACCACTGGAATAGTGACATGCTCTATCGCGCCGCGAAAGTCATAGGGTAATGTCAAATAGGCTTGTAAGCAGCGCATTTTATGATGCCAAATACTGTGTTTATAAAGCGCAAGTTTGGGGTCATTTTTATAAGTCATCACTTGTATAAACGCTTTCGAGCGCGTGCGATTGACGGATAAGAGAGAAAACAGTCGTTCAACATCCGTTGCATGACGTTTAAGATAAAAGGGCAGGTGGGCAAAGCTTTTTGTTTCAGCGTAAGGCAAAGTCCTATTAATTACGTCGTGAAAGATATCGAATACTTCTTGCTGCCGCGCACCAAACAATCCACCTTGCCAATTAGCCTGATTATGGATAGCAGGACTTTGGTCAATATTCAAATAACGGCTGACTTTCGTGCAGCCATAACGCTCAAAATACGCCCACATCACTTGCGCCCCCATCGAAATAGCAGCAACTGGCAACGATGATATATTACGCGCCAAGCAAATTTGCTCAATAACGACGCTGATATCATCGGCATACTGGCGCACAAAATCAAACTGGGTGAGGTCGATATCTTTTGCGGCGCCAAATCCTCGTAAGTGCGGCAGGTAAAATGCATATTTGCCAACCAAGGGTAAAATAAATGGCAAAAACTCACGCGCATCCATGCCATAAGCATGCAGTAATATTACAGGCTTGCCGCTGCCTATGACTGACACTGGTAGCAGCGTACCGTCAGTTAAAGCAATATCAATCGTTTTCAACTGGTAGTTAGCAAGCAAAGCAAGTAAGTTTGACTGCATGAAGTGATGTCCCTTGTTTTTATCAAGCGGTTTTATAAAGTCGATTTAGCCAAAACGCATCGTAGCAAAAGTTTATATTTCAATAATAAAAGCCTACTATATTAAAGTAGGTAATTGAACATAGCATAGAATTTGCTTAGCGGTGAAAGTAGCGTAGCAGTAAGACTATCTACTATGATGCGCTGTAACCATTAGATTTACTGGCAAGTAGATAAAATATAAGGATATCAGTCTATGGGCAAGCTGACGTTACCACTGCTTGATAGCAGCCTATATCCACAACTTTGGCAGCAGCAAACATTTACCAATCCGCAGGCGCTATTGATGGCAATGCTGATAGCAGATATTACGCCAGATGCCGATGCTTTCACTAGGCAGTTACTAGCTAATGATATTTATCAAGAATGGATTAATAGCAGCGTGTTTGGACGTTACTTACATCGTAACTTTACGGCGTTCTCTCAGCAAACAGAAGACAGTTTTAATAGTGATATGCCAGCATTATTTCGTCAGGAGTTAATGCGTCATGCCCAGTATTTACCGCTAGAGCAAGTATTGTTTTTTGCAGGCGATTTACTAAAAAGCGTGCGTCAAACAAAGGTTTTAAGCACAACTATTAATCCTGCAACCGTAATCATTAATGCTCAAAAATTAAGTGTAAAATCTACCACTAATAATCCGACTATGATTATTAATCAGATAGTGATTAGGGGTAAGCAAGTTTTAGGATTTCCGATACGTCACAATAAACGTACCAGCGAGCGTTTGCGTAATGAAGTATTGATTTTGGACTTTCAGGATTTGCGCTTGGTCAATGAGATGCATGTTAAAAGCAAAAAAAGAAGCAATATAGATGAGACTATATTGCTTCGGTTTTATGAGTTACGTTAATAAGCTAATAAACATCTACGAATCTTGCTTAGCAATCGTCAACCCGTTATAAGTTTGCGCAACCGGCATAACCTCCAAACGATTGACGTTAATATGAGCAGGCGACTCAATCAGCCATAATAAAATATCGCCAATATCATCGCCGGTCATGGTTTTAAAGCCGTCGTAAACTTTGGCGGCTTTATCGTCATCGCCATGATAACGCACGTTTGAAAACTCAGTACCCGCGACATTACCCGGTTCTAAATTAGTCACGCGCACTTGCGTACCGATGAGATCCGCGCGTAGATTTAAGCTAAATTGTTTTACAAAGGCCTTGGTCGCACCGTAAACGTTACCACCGTAGTAAGGCCAACTGCCAGCAATCGAACCAACGTTGATGACATAACCGCTATCGCGCGCCACCATCGCTGGCAAGACCGCATGGGTTAGCGCCATCAGCCCTTTCACATTGGTATCAGTCATACGCATCCAGTCATCAAGATTGGCCTTGTGCGCAGGTTCTGTACCGAGTGCCAATCCAGCATTATTTACCAAGACATCGATTTGCTTAAAGTTGTCAGGCAAGTCCGCAATGATTTGCGGGATCGCCGCCGTGTCACTCACATCCATAACCACGGGCAAAAATGCCTCGCCCAAAGTTTCTGCCAAAGCATTGAGCTTATCGAGGCGTCTGGCACAACCAATCACTTGATGACCGTTGGCAACCAAACGCTCGGCTAGCGCTTTACCGAAACCAGCGCTTGCTCCTGTAATCAATACGTTCATCTTATATCCTTATCATTGATGTTTTGTACATGTGTCATGGGTTTTACGACGACGAAGGCTTGTCTTGATTTATCTGCTTTTTCTTACTTGTTTAATAATTGCTTACCAAAGATTTTATCGCCCGCATCGCCAAGACCTGGGATGATATAGCCGTGCTCATCCAAATGGCTGTCTAGTGCGGCAGTATAGATAGTCACATCAGGATGTGCTTCATTAACGACACGGACGCCTTCAGGTGCGGCAACCAATACCAATGCTTTAATATTGGTACAGCCATTTTTCTTTAGCATCTCGATGGTCGCAACCATAGAACCGCCAGTGGCTAACATTGGGTCAATGATAAGGGCTGGGCGTTTGTCCATGTGGCTAACAAACTTTTCAAAGAACGGCACAGGTTGTAAGGTTTCTTCATCACGTTGCAAACCCACGACAGAGATTTTTGCTGTAGGAATCAAATCGAGTACCCCGTCTAACATGCCAATACCTGCCCGTAAAATAGGTACAATCGTTGCGGTCTTACCGATGATTTGCTCACCAGTGATTTCACCACACCAGCCTTGCATTGGGAAGGTTTCGATTTCGAAATCGCGACTTGCTTCATATGCCATCAAGCGTGCAAGCTCTTTGGTCAAGGTGCGAAACTTATAAGTGCTACAGTCTTTTTCGCGCATGAGGCTGAGTTTATGACGGACTAACGGGTGGTCGATGACGGTAATTTTTAAGTCGCTCATAAATATTCTCTTGGTTTTTTGTCTGATGCTTGCGCAGTTACTGCGGTTGCCATTAGTATAAAAGTTACAAACACTTACTGCACTTCAACCCTATATCTATCTCACAAATAGTAAGCTTAATGCTTTGATAATAAAGTAAGCCAAATATATTTATAACAGGGTTAGTTTTATTTAAGCCGACTATGTTTGACTATAATAGCGTTCTAATAAATGAAGTCGTGTTTAGGCTTGCTATGATAGCAAAAAAACCGCTTTTCTGATGAAGAATCTTATGACTACACAACCATCTTACACCCATAATAATACTCATAAAACGGATAACAGCTTAGTATTATCCGAAGTCCAAGCAGTAGAAACTCATCCGTTTGCCCCAGTTTTACCGCCTAATGCTACGGTAATGATGATGGGCACTTTTCCACCGACCGCTGATAAATGGGCAATGCCATTTCACTACCCAAATTTTTATAATGATATGTGGCGTATTTATGGCAGTGTATTTTTTGACGATGTAAATTACTTTCGGGTAGGGGAAGAAAAGCGCTTTGATCCTGAGCATATTCGCACCTTTATGTTTGAGCGTGGTATAGCTTCTTGTCCGACAGTAAAACAAGCGATTCGTGAAACCGGTAATGCCTCAGATAAAAACTTAACAGTCGTCACACCAGTTGATCTAGATAATATCTTGTCACAAGTACCCAAAGTTCAAACCTTATTTACCACGGGCGGTAAGGCAACTGAGGTATTACTCAACTTACTAGCTAAGCCACCAGCTAAGTCAAAATACCCTAAAACCAATCAAAGTATGGATTATCCCTACCAATGGCAAAATGATAATAATCAAAATGCAGATGTGAATAATCTCACTTTATATAGGTTGCCTTCGACCTCACGTGCTTATCCTTTAGCCTTAGATAAAAAAGTCGCTGCGTATAAAGCGTTCTTTGAAAAAATGGGTAAGTTATAAAGTACAAGTATAGAGGGGACTGTAGTAATAAGGAATAAAGCTAAAAGATAGTAAAGAACACATACCTACTGGAACTAAATATTTTTGCTAGGATAAAATATAATGAAGAGCATACTTCTATTCCCTCTCTAGACCTGCTAAAGCAACAGAAACCTAACCCATTGAAAAAAATACAGTTTTTTATGCGCACTAAAATAAATCAAAAAACCTTTTAAAAAGCGGTTGACTCAAGATTTAAAGCGTCTATAATACGCCCACACAAGACGAGCTGGCAGTGATTGGTGTGTAGATTACACATAAATAACGCAGTTAACTTGAAGAAACAAATTATAAAAAAGCTTGACAATTCAAATCATTATGATAAGATAGTCGGCTCGCTAGATGGCTTAACTGGCAACGGTTTAAGACAAACAGTGAAAGCAATACCCTATATATCAGTTACTGGACGACAGTGATTGAGCACTATTTAAAAGCATAACTAAAGAACAACTTGTGTGGATTTTTGCTGATTCAGAATGCTAAAAAATAAAGTTGACT